>CANRNQ010000004.1 GCA_947632045.1 uncultured Clostridia bacterium | reverse complement strand
GTATAAGTTCTGGCTGCATTAAATGTTCCTATTGCAGTATGGTCGTCCGTTCCGCCCGATACGGTAACGTCGGAGGATAACTCGTTTTTTGCCGCTGTTGCCGCGCTTGCCGATATACCGCCGACTCCAGCAAAGGTTGATATTAGGGTCAGCAGCGTAAGTATAACGGCCGCAGCTCGATTAAGCTGTTTTGTTTTTACTTTCACTTAAATTCTCCTTTCTTAATTTTAAGGTGAAGCATTTGCTGTGAATAAACAGGCGGCGAGCGTATACGTTTTTGATTCATTGTTTTTCTCCTTTCAAAAAAATAGCCCGTAAAAATCGGGCGACAAAAAAAGGCAGGGATTTGAACCCTGCCTTTTATAAAATCTATTCTATTGTATTGTTAAAAAGCGGAACCGGTTCCGCTTTTGTCACCCGCCAGAAAAAGAAATCAGGACATAAAAAAAGGGCGAAACTCAAAGCTTCGTCCTTAAAATAATGTTGTTCAGTTTTACAAAATATGATATAATTCGTGTGTCGGGTTCCTCCCACAGAGAGGAGGTGAACCAGAGTGTCATACATACTATCGCTTATTAGTACTATCATTGCAGGAATTATAATTCATCTTATCTGCAAATGGATTGATAGGAAGTAGCCCGACAAATTTTAAACTGAAGCCCCCGGAGACGACACCTCCGGGGGCTTCGCTTGTATGAACCAGCGTCCATACTATCGCTTTGCGTTTTCGCACCTTTATTATATACCCCAAGTTTTATAATGTCAACATAATTTGTAAGGAAAAGACAGAGCCTTGAAACTCTGCCCTTCCCAAATTACAATATATGCAAATATATAAGTCGTACTTGAATTAATAATAACCTGCTTCTCTGACTACAACTTCTCTTTCCTCATAGTGTCCTTGTGCGGGAACGGTTACGGTTTTTACACCTACTTGAACTTCACGCCATTCGTTGTGATAGTTTCCGTGCTCAGGGTTAGCTTTTAAATGACCAATTAAATTATCAGTTATGTCTTCACCACACCAATTACAAATAGTTCTGTCATGCTCTTCATAAACCGGCTCCTCATAAGTGTAAGCTGCCTGATCCTCGACCCAAACCTTTTCGGTTTTTGTAACCGCCTCGTGCCATGTTTTCTGAGGCTCTGTGGCTTTTGGCGTTGTAGGCTTTTCAACCGGCGTGCTCGGCGTGGACGAGCTACTGTTATTATTGTTATTGTTTGTGTTCGGTGTAGAGGAAGAACTATTGTTATTATTGTTATTCGTGCTCGGCTTAGACGAGCTATTGTTATTGTTGTTGTTGTTGTTCGTGCTCGACTTTGAGCTCGTGTCGTTTTTGCTTGAGGTCGTATTTTTATTCGTGGTTGTGCTGCTGTTAGAATTGCCGCTTGTTGTGCTTTTTATCTCCTGCGTGGAAACCTTGACGGTCTGTCCGTCTGAGGTTTTAACCTCCACGTTGCCGTTCTCGTCCACCTTGACCTTATTTCCGTTCTTATCAACGACGTTGCCTTTTGAGTCAACCTTTAAACCTTGTTCCTCAATTGCCTTTTCCTCCTTGGTTTTGGCTTTCTCGGTAGGCTTTTCAGTTGCTTTTTGCGTTGCTTGTTCCGTGGCGTTTTCATCTACGGCTGTTTTTACTGCTTCCGGCTCAGTAGCTGCGGTTGTTTCTACAGCGGTTGAAGTGTTTTCAACATCTGCCGGAGGGGTAGAGCAGCAGCTTGCAGCAGTAACTGCGATTGACGCCAACATTGTGACTAAAATGACTTTTCTTAACATGTGAATACCTTCTTTCTTTTACTCAATTGTTTGTTTGTCTATATCCAATCCGCGTAGGCGGCAAGATAATCGCCGCCGTTTACGAATATTATATCACACCTTGTAGAAATATCAATGATTAAAGAGAGAATTGTACTCATTCTTATATTTTGAAATTTATAAAGGTAAAGGCAGAGCGGTAAAGCCCTGCCTTTTCTTAAATTACAAAAATTTGAAAATTATTGAATTAATAATAGCCTGCCTCTTTAACAAGAACCTTTTCTGTCCACGCTTCTTTGACTATCTTAGTCTCATAGTGGCCTTCCTCGGGAACAGTTACAGTTTTTACGCCTACTTGAACTTCACGCCATTCGTCGTGATAGTTTCCGTGCTCAGGGTTAGCTTTTAAATGACCAATTAAATTATCAGTTATGTCTTCACCACACCAATTACAAATAGTTCTGCCATGTCGCTCATAAACCGGTTCCTCATAGGTATAAGCCGCCTTGTCAACCACCCAGACCTTTTTTGTTTCTGCCGGATGCTCAACATATTCATAAACCGCGTCGTGCCATGTTTTCTGCGGTTCGGTGGCTTTTGGCGTTGTAGGCTTTTCAACCGGCGTACTCGGCGTGGAGGAGCTGCTGTTATTATTGTTATTGTTTGTGTTCGGTGTAGAGGAGGAACTATTGTTATTATTGTTGTTCGTGCTCGGCTTAGACGAGCTATTGTTATTGTTGTTATTCGTGCTCGGCTTTGAGGAGCTGTTGTTATTGTTGTTAGAACTCGTATTCTTATTACTCGTGTTGCTGTTAGAATTACTGCTTGTTGTATTTTTTATCTCCTGCGTGGTAATTTTTATGGTCTGTCCGTCTGAGGTCTTAACCTCCACGTTGCCGTTCGCGTCCACCTTGACCTTGTTGCCGTTTTTATCAACGACGTTGCCTTTTGAGTCAACCTTTAAGCCCTTTTCCTCGATGGCTTTTTCTTCCTCGGTTTTTACTTTCTCTGTCGGCTTTTCGGTGGCTTTCTCAGTCGCTTTTTCCGTGACCTTCTCTGTTGCCTTCTCTGTTGCCTTCTCTGTGGTGCTTTCGCCAACGGCTGTTTTTACCACTTCCGGCTCAATGGCTGCGGAGGGCTCCGAGACGCTCGATGTGTTCTCAATGCCTGCCGACGGTGCGGAGCAGCAGCTTGCGGCGGTTATAGTCATAGCTGCGATAATGGCGGTCAACATAACTTTCTTAACTGTCTGCTTCAACATCTGAATCACCTTTCTTAAATGTATTTCTTTTACAATATATTCTCGTCGCAGCTTTGGCTCTCGTCTGCCCATATCTTGTAAGACCTGAAAAATCAGGTGGAGAGCATCTTCTTTTACAATTTAATTATACCATTTTTTGTGGAAAATATCAACTGTTTTGCCGAATTTAAGAACGATTTTTCACAAAAATCATGACCTTAAAATTTATGCAATTCGGATAATTTGCAACGCACCGGAACCGGTTCCGCTTTTGTTATCCGACAGAAAAAGAAATCAGGACATAAAAAAGGACGAAACTCAAAGCTTCGTCCTTAAAATAATATTGTTCAGTTTTACAAAATATGATATAATTCGTGTGTCGGGCTCCTCCCACAGAGAGGAGGTGGAACCGTTGGAATACATTATTAACCTCGTGATTTCTATCGTTGGCGGTGTGATTGGCAATCTCATCAGCAAGTGGTTTGATAGAAATCAATAGTCCCGACAAGCCCAAAGAAGAACCCCCGAGAGCGGTCACTCTCGGGGGTTCGTTTTGGTGTCACCGTGGACATCATTAACCTCGTGGCTATCTATATCATAGCCTATTTTTTAGTATATGTCAACACCTTTATTTTAGTACCAACCGGCTTACTTGTACAACAATCACTGCAACCCTTTTTGCATACAAAATATTGACAATTAAAACACGGCAGGTTTCTTGACGATGACATTGCCGGTCCCTCGTTCATTATTTGTTTAATTTGAATTCCGCACCGATGGTTATCCGGCAGATCTATGAACTCAATATTGATCAATTCTGAAAGGTCAAAAGTGAATTTATTTACGTTATTTTCAATCTGAAATAATCTAAGGTTGCTCATTGACTCACTTCATCATCTCCATTATATATTTGTTATTGATAAATTGCAAACGCGCCGGAACCGGTTCCGCTTCGGTCACCATTATAACATATGTGGTTTTTTACGTTGAGATTGATTGCTGTTATTACGTTTCAACGAAAGTTCCAAATTCAAATCACTTGGTACGTTTATACTGTGGCATTGTTCAATCATTAGCCACCCCGTACTTAATACATCACAGTTTTTTAGATCGTTGGGTATTTCGCCGAGTTTGCCGTGATAGTATTCCGGATGCATTGGATCGCAACTGTCTAACGGATTTTGTCCCCTGACCGATACTATTGTTTCGGGATTATTTTCGGGGCATGAAATAATATCCTGTACTTTCATTAAGTTCACCTCCATTCACTAATTTATATCAAAAGCGGAACCGGTTCCGGTTGTGTTATCCAAATATAGCTACAATCACAAGCGCAATGCACACTACGATGATACAAACCAACCAAGCAATTGCTACTGCAACTGAAAAACCTGAATCCTTTTCCTTTTTTTCTCGTTCTTGTTCATCAAGGGCATCTTTTACGGCCTCTTTAATTGCCGCCGCATTGACGTTTTCAGTTTCGCTCTCAGTCGAAGCGTTTTTCTGCTCATTAAGGGCGTTTTTCACGGCTTCTTCAATTGCCGCTGTATTTATGTTTTCGGTTTCACCTCCGGTAGAGCCGCAGCCAACGGCTGTTATTGCCATAATTATGATAATAACAGCCAATATGATTTTTTTCATGATTGTCATCCTTTCTTAATTGATTTATTTTTTTCAAAAACGGAACCGGTTCCGCTTTTTGTGTTTTGTCCAAACAGAAGAAAAAGGCTATGAAAAAGACAGGGCCAAAACCCTGCCTCAATATGTTTGATTGAGTTTTATTCCGAGATACTCAACATAGTGGTACCATTATTTTTTGCGCAATGTTAAGTAATTTTTGATTTCTATATCTTTCATTATTTGAGTTATTAACGATATTCATAAAATACGTTTCATCAAATTCTATCAGCTCATTAACAATGGTTTCTCCGCTTGTAAGATCATCAATGCAAAATCGCATAGTTTCAATTAATGTTTTTCCGTCGAGTGCGTTTTGTCTATGTTCGGTAAATCTAAATTCAAGATTTAAGTATCTATCTTTATTGAAAATAATCAGGTAATCTTCTTTGCCGTTCTGACTTTTTTCAAATCTTACATTATTGTGCTTTTGCAATTTGTTGTAAATTGGCGAGTTCACCTTTACTTGCTGCCCGTACAAATTATTATGGGTCATTCCGCGATATGCAAAAATATAAGGTAAATTTGCTTCGGTAAGCCACGGATAACAGTACGCTTCATTGATTAAATACTGCTCTAATACCTTTGTCCAAAAGTTTGATGAACAACAAATATTAAGCGCTTTTTCAATTACATATACAACTCTATCAAAATTATTTTTAAGCAAATCATATAATTCTATTACATCTTCGGTTATTTCCGGCAGTAATTCATCTTCATTGATTCTTCTGCGATACCCCTTATCAGCATAAGGACAATACTCGTACTTTAGTTGATTCCAACTTGCAATTCCTCTTATTGTTTTTCCGGCGTGTCTGCCATATGGTGAATTTTTAGATTTCTTAACCAGTCCAATAATTTGGATAGGATTAAGACACGAAGGACAAACCCCATATTGAGAAATTGAGCCGTCCGTATTCCGTATTTCATATGGTGATTTGTGATCTGTGACTTTTTCAAAATTCTCCGCAGTAATTATATATCTTTCTGCGGAACGAGTCGCTTCCTTTTTAAAGTATTTCATTTATGACTACCCTCTCTTTTTAGTCATTATAGAAAATACCCTCTCTTTCAGAAAATCCGGTATAGTAGACGTGGTCAACATCACTCAACCAGCTAACAGGCAGTTTTGGCAGATTCCCGCTATCAATAGCAAACGCTAAACACTCTAAAACAGTTGTTAATCCAAGAGAAAATTCTCTGCCTTTATTGTCGTGTAACAAAAAGACTATATGCTCAAAACAGTTATCACATATATTTTTTTCAGCATTTACTATCTCAGATCTGGTAAAGAATATTTTCTTTAAATGCTTGTCATCCATAATAACTCATCTCCATTATATATTTGTTTTAAATAATGTGTAACGAACCGGAACCGGTTCCGCTTTTGTTATCCGACAGAGAATATAGAAAAAGGCAGAGCGATTAAACTCTGCCTTTATAAACGTTTAGTCTTTCTTTTACGTTGATTTTCTAAAATATCATTTTTGCTTTTCAGCTTTCTGTTATCAGCTTCTAATCTGCTGTTTTCACGGCGTAAAGCCGTATTTTCTGATTGCAAGCGAGAAACCTCACTAAGCAAGAAAGTAAACTTTTGCATTTGCTCATATGCATCCTTCTGACTTAATGTTAAATGCTCATATTGAATATCTCGCTTTTTCGTTTCGCTGTAAATTTCATTAAGAATATTAGATTGAGAATCATTTTGAGTTATTATTCTATTTGTATCATTTACCATTCTTTCTTTGAGATTATCATGCTCTTTTGATAAAATCTCGTGATCCTTTTTGAGTCCTCTGTTGTCTTTATAGCTTCTAAATAAATCAAATATGAACGTTCCGAGCATAACTATTACGCTTGCTAATACTACCCAATCCAAAATATCACTCCACGACAATTTTATTTCCTCCCCATTATATATTAGTTATTTATAAATTGCAACGCAAAATTGGAACCGGTTCCGCTTTTGTTATCCGACAGAAAAAAGCGGGAGATAAAAAAGGACGAAACTCAAAGCTTCGTCCAATATACGCCTTATAAATAAGAGATTATCGGCGGCGCACTTAACATAGTTGCATTACTGTTGCATTACTAAGATTAAAGAAACGCAGTAAATATGCGGCTTTTTGCGGTTATATATCTGGTCACCTCGACCAAGTCGCGGTAGGCCACAATGGCTTGCCGCGATTTTTTTATGAAAAATCGCGGCGCGTAAAATTTAAAAGCTCATCGTCAATTTTCAGCCTCTTTACCTTGAACGGCCGGGATGTATTGCGAACATAAACTCTAAGATTGCAGCCTCCGTTTAGCCTTTGCAGCGGATTTTGTCTGAGCTCTGTGCGGGTTATGGCGTCAAGGCAAAGCTCGGCGCTTATTATTCTCAGACCACGGTAAGTGCCGAGAGAAACGCCGCTACTCGTTAAAGCAAAATATGTGCGTTCGCGAGCCGCAATGCGAAACAGCGTCCATATTAGAAGATAGGGTATGGCTATGCATTGAATTATCGCAAGCGGAATATACATCTTATTAAGCCAAAAATAGAAGGCTGAGCAAACGACCGCGAAAAGCAGGGCCAGCGGCAGCAGCATAAACGAAAAAACGCTTGACCGCGAGGGCCTTGCGCAGCCCTCGCCTGCCGGGGGGCTTACAGCGCCTTTGCACACCGACAAAAGCTCTCGCCCCGATTTTGTTTTTTTGCCGGTGCCGGACAAAAGAAATAGCTTTTTTATCCCGAGTATCATACATAAAAGTCCCTGTTCCGACGTGCAGGCCGAGATCTCGTCTTCGCGCAGTAAAAGCTCAAGCGACCATATAAAGCCGCGCCTTATCCGTATAAAGCCGTCGCCGAGGCGTATCTCGCCGTTTATATGCTTTAACAGCTCGTAAATAAAGGCGATAAGATATCCGGCAGCAAAAAACGCGCTTATATAGGCGACAGCCGGAGGCAGAAGCCGAGAAGCAACGCCCGTCCAAAAATCTATTCCTCCATAAAAGCCGTCGCTTATTGCGTCGCCCGCAACGGCCGCGCTGCGATTTATAAACGGTATCGAAAGCAAAAGCCCCGACAGCGCACTCGTCGTGTCTGCGGCGGCTATTAAAGAGTGCGGCAAACCGCATTTTTTTACAATTTCGCCCTCCTTGTTAAAAATATCCGCAATGCTGCAGTCAAATCCGACGTATTCGCTTGCGGTCTGATCGACTACGGCAGCGTCAAGGGTCAGCAGTTCGGCGCCGAATATCCTCGCTATGCCGCGCCTAATCGCCGCGCCGTTTAGAGAGCGCTTAGGTATTACGCTTGAACGCTTAAAGTATATTCCGCGAATATATCTTATTTTTGAGCCGTCCGCGTATAAATACGTGCTTTTGTATTTGAGTATTATATAAGTGATTATCAGCGCGGCCGATATTATGCTCGAACTGCCGCTTCTTACCATATCCCACAGCGTTTCCGGCATAAATATCATATATTGTAAAAGCGGTATCAAAAGAAGAAAAGCATTCCTGTAAAGAAATACCGCCACGGTAAACGAATGTATTCGCCGCGAGACCTCAGCGCCCTCAGCCGTTTTCATTTTTATTACACCCCGCTCCTACTATTATCCTTGCCGATTTCGCTCCCAGCCCGCTTATTCTGACTCTTCCCGACGAGGTGTGGGCTATAACCGAGTAAACCCCCAGTGCGCGCGACAACAGAGAGCACCTGAGCTCAAAGTATCTCACGGTCTTAAGCGGCACGACTATATTTTTTATAAATATGACCCCCTTAAAAATCAGCAGTCTGTCACTGTCTATATTTACGCGCACAGAGCGCGCAAGCGGGCGAATGTAAAACACCGCCGCAGTAAAATATACAAGCAGAAGAGCTATCTCGGCGAAGGCGAAGAGCCAAAGGTTAAAGACCGCGCCCGCGCCGGATAAAAACGACGCGGCAGCAGCGGCGAGAGCCGCTCGTATCTGCATTAGGAGGAAGTAATTGTCCGATGGTAAAAGCTTCACATATATCACCGTGGTTAGTTTGCGCAAAATCCGCGGGGATATGATATACGCGCGTTTCGCGCGCGACGGCTTTGGGGGCGGCGACCGCTTCCCCGCTGCGCGGGGAAGCCAAAACGCGGCAAATCTTCGTTCTATAAGGCTGCACCTTCAATGCGCGCCGCGTTTTTTCGAGTTGCCTGCGGCAACTCGGGTCGCCGCCCCCAAAGCGCCCCGCGCTGAATTTGCCAAAAATCGAGCGAATAAAAGCGCCCTTAAATTGACACGGAGAGCTTCCTGTGTTAGAGTATTTGTATAATGAAATACTACACCTTCCGGAGAGTGAGCATATGGAAAACAGTACAGAAAAATTAGTGGACATTATTCTTGAAAGCTACAAGGAGTCCAAGCTGACAAGTCACCTTGACGCCGCAAATATCATAAACAAGGACATGGTCATAGAGCTTGTGCAGGAGATAAGAAAGCTGCTGTTCCCGGGCTTTTTTGATACAAACAAGGTCAGAAGCGAGTATATAAAGTTCATCGTCGGCGAGAGAATAGAGTTTGTGCAGTATAACTTGAAAAAACAGGTGATAAAAGCCCTGTGCAACAGAGAGCAGTGCGCCGACAAGGGTAAAACTGCGGTTGAAAAAGAGGCTGATATCATAGTGCAGGAGTTTTTGGGCAAGCTGCCGAAGCTGCGCGAATATCTCAACACCGACGTACAGGCGGCGTATAACGGGGATCCTGCGGCATACAGCACCGACGAAATAATATTTTCTTACCCCGGGCTGCTCGCAATAACGGTTTACCGCATAGCCCACGAGCTGTTCACGCTCGGCGTACCTATGATACCGAGGATAATGACCGAATACGCCCACAGCATAACAGGAATAGACATTCACCCCGGCGCGACGATAGGCAGATATTTTTTCATTGACCACGGCACGGGCATAGTAATAGGCGAAACCACCGAAATAGGCGATAATGTAAAGATATATCAGGGCGTAACGCTCGGCGCGCTCTCAACAAGGAAGGGCCAGCAGCTCAAGGGAGTAAAGCGCCACCCGACCATAGGCGACAACGTGACGATTTATTCCGGAACCTCAATACTCGGCGGCGAAACGGTCATAGGCAAGGACGCTACAATAGGAGGCAACTCGTTTATAGTCAGCTCCGTGTCCGAGGGTATGAGAGTCAGCATGAAAAGCCCCGAGCTTGAATTTAGCCTGAACCGTCAAAGCGAGAATAAAAACGGCGAATTTTGGGATTGGATAATATAAAGAGAGTAAATGTAAAATCATGTAAAATTCCGAAATATGAAAGCACGATAAATCTGCGAATTTAAAATTTTAACCTCTAAAACAAGAACCGCGGCGGACATTTGCGTTATATAATGTCCGCCGCGGTTTAAATAGCTTTAATTAAAATTATTTATGTTATTTATGTTTTTTTCTATGGCTTCGCTCAGCCCGCCTGCTTAACCCTGAAAAGTCTTGTTGCTTCAAGCTTTTTAAAGCAGAGCGGATAAATCACCATAAACACTATAAGCTCTGCAAAGGTCAGGGCAAAGCTTATCCACGACGAGCTCACCAAGCCGGAAATTGCCGGTATAAAGGCGTTTTCGTAAAGTATTATCAAAAGCACGCCAAAGCAGCACCTTGAAATCCTCTGTATAACCGGAACGTCTAAGGTGAATTTTACAAAGCGCCTCTCGATAAACCACCCGAGCGTTACGCCAAGTAACCTTCCCGCATCCTTAAAGCCGTCCTTCATCATTTTATTCGGGTCAACCAAAAGCTCGCCGTTTACATAATCCATGGGATATGATTTTACCGAAATATAAATCAGGAAGGCCGCGGTAAGCATTATGCCTACGCAGGGGATTATATAATCCCGCTTTGGATCCTTGTCTATCCACTCCCAAACCTTAGAGCCGATTATAACGACAAGTATACCGAGCAGAGCGCCCACAAGAACGTCCTGAGGAGTATGCACGCCTATGTAATTTCTTGAGAACATGGTCAACAGCAGCATAACAGCCATAAGAACGCAAAGCGGCTTGTAGCTTCTGTATCGTTCGATCACCGTCGTATAATTTGCCGCCGCCGTCACACTGTGCCCGCTCGGAAAGGAATATCCCGACGCCTTTTCTATCGGAACTATTTTGTCCGATCTAATCCAAGGCCGGTACACGCAGAATGTAAGCTTTAGCACCTGCATAAAAAATCTTGAAAAGCCGATATTCAAAAACAGAAAACCGCCGCTTTTCTTGTCGACCGCCCAGAACATAACGCACGCGAGCATCCAAATGAAAATGCCGTAGGATAGGTCGCTCATCTGAACGAAAAAGTCGTTGAACACGCCGCCCATGCTTTCTCTAAGCCATTGCAGCGATAATAAATATTGTATATCCATACAAAACCTCCTTTTACGTACTATTTTACACCATAGCTTCGCTGCGCGCAAGTGTAAGTCGTCAATAACCCTTTTATGGCAACCAAAAGCATTGTTTTTACACTCAAAAATATTGCCGCGCCCCAAGGCTCCGCTTAAAAAATAAATCATCATATTTTGCCTTGTATCATAAATATTTGCGAGGTGATTTGATGAGATGCAGAATTGTTGACCTTAGACATAAGGAGGTGATAAGCGCCGGCGACGGAACTCGGCTCGGATTTGTAGACGACGTTGAGATAGACACCTGCTGCGCCAAGCTCGTATCCATCGTTATATACGGAAGGTTTCGCTTCCTCGGCATTTTCGGTAAGCGCAACGATATAACTATAGGCTGGGACAATATCAAGCTTATCGGCGAGGACGCAATAATTGTCGATTATGCCTGCCCGCCGCGAAAAAAAAGAAAGGGCTTTTTCCCTTTTCCAAAACTATAACGCAAAAGGTGGCTGCGCGCCCCCTTTGTATTCCCTTATATCCATTTTATGGAGCTTATGTTTTTATGGCTTTCATACTCGCCGACCGCAGGGCAACCGACTTGCGCCGCTTGCTCTGCTGCTTGATATTTAATTTATTTGCAGGAGGAGCTAAGGCTCCTCCTGCCCTCCACTTTCTCGCACAATGTTTTATTTTTAATTTATCTTTCCGAGCCGTTTCCAAGTCCTGCCGCTTGCTAAAAGGCTTTGCTTGAATTAATCCTTTATTTATATAAATTAGCTTTGCTCGGAGAGCGGAGCTAAAAATAAACGCTTGTGCGAGGAAGCGGCGGCTTTGGGGGAGCGCAGCTCCTACAAAAAATAATATAATATTAAAGGTGGAAAGCTTGCTGCTTTGCGACGTTGCCCCTTACCAAGGCTTGTTAATTACTTAAACTTAAACTATCTGAATCTTTGAGCGGCGCAGAGAGTCAAATAAAAAATGAAAGCTTGCGCGAGGAAGCGGGGGCCTTTGGGGGAGCGCCGGCTCCCCCAAAAAATAATCTAATATTAAAGTAGCAGCCTTACCGGCGCAAGTCGGTAAGGCTGCGGTAGGCGAGAGAAAAATGGAATATTAAAAGAGGGAAGCCGCGCTTCCCTCTTTCCTTAAACTATTCAAAGAGCATCGCCTTTAGATCCTCAAGATGATACGGAGTCTGCTGATATACATAGTAATTGAGCCAGTTTGTAAAAAGCAAATTCGCGTTGCTGCGCCAGGTCATAGCAGGCCGCTTCGACGGGTCGTTATCCGGAAAATAATTAAAGGGTATCGAAGGGTTTATCCCCCGGCTTACGTCGCGGAAATATTCATTTGCAAGGGTGTTGCGGTCGTACTCGGCGTGCCCCATAACAAAAAACTGCCTTCCGTTTTTGTTGCATATTATAGAAACTCCGGCGCAGCGCGAGGTCGCGAGTATTTCAAGCTCGCGGTGGCGCTCAATGTCCTGCTCATAAACGCCGGTGTATCTCGAGTGCGGCATGGAAAAGCAGTCGTCGAAGCCCCTCATCAAGGGGTGGTTGTGATTGTGCACGGTGTGAGTGTAAATTCCGCTTATCTTGCCGCCAAGCTCGTGCTTGTCAACGCCAAAATGATAGTAAAGTCCGGCCTGAGCGCCCCAGCAGATATGTATTGTGGAATAGACGTTTTTCTTGCTCCAGCTCATTATCTCGCAAAGCTCGTCCCAGTAGTCCACCTCTTCAAATTTCATCATCTCGACGGGCGCTCCGGTTATTATCATTCCGTCATAGCTGTTCCCCTTGATTTGGTCAAAGGTCTTGTAAAAATTCTCAAGGTGGCTCTGCAAGGTGTTCTTAGATTTATGAGTCGCAGTCTGCAAAAGCTCTACGTCCACCTGAAGCGGGCTGTTTCCCAAAAGGCGCAAAAGCTGATTTTCGGTGTCTATCTTTGTGGGCATAAGGTTTAAAAGAATAATTTTAAGCGGCCTTATGTCCTGCTTTATCGCGCGCTCCTCCGGCATTACAAAGACGTTCTCCGACTCCAAAAGGGCAAATGCCGGCAAATCGCTCGGTATTTTTATTGGCATTTCACATCATTCTCCCCCAAAAGTTCAATAGGGCGCAATCAATAAGCCTTGCCCCAGTAAACCATATGCTTCGCGGGCTTGCCGCAGCACACGCAGCAGTCGCTCAAATGCTCCTGCTCAAAGGGTATACAGCGCGAGCCCACTCCCGTTATCTCCTTTACCTTGTCCTCGCAAGCCTCGTCGCCGCACCACATAGCCTTGACAAAGCCGTCGCCGCGCTGTTCAAGTGTTTTCGTTATCTCGTCCAGGCTTGTGCAGGCGTAGGTTCTTTTCTCGCGGTTTTCGAGAGCCTTGCTGTAAAGACCGTCGCGAACCTCGCCGAGCTTTTTTGCGATTTCTTCCTCTATTCCGTCAAGACTCGCTACGCTCTTTTCTCCGTTGTGCCTCGTCACAAGAACACACTGATTATTTTCAATATCCCTCGGCCCCAACTCTATCCTGATTGGAACGCCCTTCATCTCATATTCGGCGAATTTCCAGCCCGGGCTGTTGTCGCTGTCGTCTGTCTTTACCCTTATCGTCTTTGAAAGGCGAGCTCTGAGCTCCTCGGCCTTTTCAAGCACGCCCGGCTTGTGCTGGGCTATGGGAACTATCACCGCCTGTATAGGCGCAACCGCCGGAGGCAGCACAAGGCCGTTGTCGTCGCCGTGAGTCATTATAATGGCTCCGATTAGCCTTGTCGTCATGCCCCAAGAGGTCTGGAACGGATTTACGAGCTTGTTGTCCTTGTTTGTATATGTGATGTCAAAGGCCTTTGCAAAGCCGTCTCCGAAATAGTGGGAGGTTCCGGCCTGAAGCGCCTTGCCGTCGTGCATAAGCGCCTCTATCGCATAGGTGGCCTCTGCTCCGGCAAACTTGTCGCTCTCGGTTTTTCTGCCCTTCACAACGGGCATGGCGAGGCTTTCCTCGCAAAAGCGGGCATATACGTTGAGCATTCTCTCGGTTTCCTCTATCGCCTCCTCGGCGGTAGCGTGTATGGTGTGACCCTCCTGCCATAAAAACTCACGGCTGCGCAGGAAGGGGCGAGTGGTCTTTTCCCAGCGCACAACGCTCACCCACTGATTATACAGCTTGGGCAGATCTCTCCAGCTGTGTATGATGTTTGCGTAATGCTCGCAGAAGAGCGTTTCCGAGGTCGGACGGACGCACAGCCTGTCCTCAAGCTTTTCGTTGCCCCCGTGAGTCACCCATGCTACCTCAGGCGCAAAGCCCTCAACGTGATCCTTCTCCTTTTGCAAAAGGCTCTCCGGTATGAACATAGGCATACACACGTTCTCGTGACCGGTTTCCTTGAACATTCCGTCGAGTATTCTCTGAATATTCTCCCAAATGGCGTAGCCGTAGGGTCTTATTACCATACAACCCTTTACGCTTGTGTATTCTATCAGCTCCGCCTTTTTTACAATATCCGTGTACCATTTTGCAAAGTCCTCGTCCATTGAGGTTATCTCCTTGACGAGCTTCTTGTCGTTGTTCTTTGCCATTTTTAACACTCCTACTACATAAAACTAAGCGGTCGGCTTCGGGAAAAGCGCCTTCGGCAAAAAGCCGCGCTCAAAGATATGACCCGACAGCAGACGTCGCTCTCCGCTTTCGCGACCTGCACATCGCAGATCCTCTGCGATTAAAACATTTTAATTATACCTAAAGGCGGCTCTTTTTTCAACATTTTTTTAAGCTCGGCTCGGCCCGTATATTTTTATTGAAAAAAATTCCATTGCAGTATACAATCTAATAAAAGGGCAAAGGCTCTAAAATGATGCTCCCGCCCCAAAATGATTTTTATTTATGCTCCCACCGACCGCCGCTTTACGGGCGCAAAAGCTTAATTTAAGCAAAAGCCATTGAGCGAGAGGGTGGAGGTGCAGGAGGAGCGCCGGCTCCTCCTGCAAATAGAAATAATGTTAATCAGCAGAATGACCGGCGCAAGTCGGTTATTCTGCACTCGGCGAGAGGCAGTCTTGGACTGCAAAACCTTTAATTTTTCAAGGAATATTAGCTTATTAAAAAAGCGGCTTTTCGTATGCAAAAAGCTTAATTTAAGCAAAAACCCTTGAACGAGAGGGTGGAGGTGCAGGAGGAGCGTCGGCTCCTCCTGCAAATAGAAATAATGTTAATCAGCAGAATGACCGGCGCAAGTCGGTTATTCTGCAATCGGCAAGAGGCGGTCTTAGGCTGCAAGCCAAAAAAACACATCTGGTGTTAGGAGGAAAATAAAATGATAAAAAATCTGAGCGCACATGAGGCTATGCAAAGGCTCATTGACGGAAACAAAAAATACATAAGCTCGGCGACAAACCCCGGGGATATTTCCCCTAAAATAAGGCGCGAAACCTGCGCAAACGGCCAAAGGCCATACGCTATCGTTCTCGCCTGCTCCGACTCGCGCGAGATACCCGAGGCGATTTTCTGCGCCGGCATAGGCGAGCTGTTTGTCATACGCGTTGCCGGAAACGTAGTCGACGACCATCAGCTCGGAAGTATCGAATACGCGGCGGAGCACCTCGGGTGCAGGCTTATATTAGTCCTCGGCCACGACCACTGCGGAGCGGTAGACGCGGCGATAAATCACGAGCCCGACGGCCATATAAAGTTTATAACCGACGAAATTTCCTTAGCTATCGGCAGCGAAAGGGACGAGCTCACGGCCTGCCGCCTCAACGTCGAGCGCAGCGTAAGGCTAATAAGAGAAAATCCCGACTTCAAGAGCCTTGAAAACGACGGGTTTGAGGTTGTCGGGGCAATATATCACCTTGAGGACGGCGCGGTAGAGCTTTTGTAAAGAAAAGTAAGCATAGATATGCCTTCGGTTTGAATGGCAGGCAAAAATTTACAATCAATTCTTTTATATTTCCAAGCTTTGTGTTATATTAATAATAACGACCTTCCGCGCCAAAGCGATGGCAAAGAATCGTTTACTCTTTTCTGAAAGGAAAATCAAAATGGAAAATTTTAGCCGCCGCGAGCTCGACTCCGGAATATTTCTAAACAGCGTCAAAGACGAGCGCTTTAAAACCGGCAGAATCTCGGCCAATATCTCCACCCCACTGAGAGAGAACACAGCCGCCGAAAACGCACTGCTTATCCAGCTTTTGGGGCGCTCCTGCAAGGCGTACCCCGATTACATCAGCCTCAACCGCGAAATGAACAGACTCTACGGCGCGTCGCTGAGCACCCAATGTGCAAAGCTGGGCGACCTTCAGCAATTGAGCCTGTCGATGACAGGACTTGACGACAGATATACCCTAAACGGAGAGAAGCTTTCAAAGGAGCTTGCAGGACTGCTCTGCAAAATGCTGTTCGAGCCGAAGCGCGAGGGAGAGGCCTTTTCAAGCTACGATACCGAGCAGGAGAGAAGAAAGCTGCTTGAAACAATGCAGGCCGAAATAAACGAAAAAAGGAGCTACGCCATAACGCGCTGCGTCGGGATAATGTGCGAAAACGACAGCTTCGGAATAAGAAAATACGGCTCGCCCGAGCAGCTTAAGTCTGTCACGCCAAAGCAGCTTTATAGCGCGTGGCAAAGACTTTTGAGCACTTCGGTGGTGAATATAATGGTGGCGGGCGAGCTCGACGCGGACGCGGTGGGCGAGCTTTTTAAAAGCGAGTTTAATAAAATAGAGCGCGCGCCCGAAAATATCGAAACAAAAATGTTTAAGCGCGACGATAAAGTAAAAGAGGAAACAGAGCGACAGAATGTGGCTCAGTCAAAGCTTGTTATGGGCTTTTCCTGCGGAATAAACGTAAACGACGACCGCGTTGACGCAGCAAAGCTTATGGCCATTATCCTCGGCGGAACGCCAAGCTCAAAGCTGTTTGTAAACGTGCGCGAAAAGCAGAGCCTCTGCTATTACTGCGCCTCAAGCTATAACCGTCAAAAGGGCATAATATTGGTGGACAGCGGAGTCGAAAATCAAAATATAGAAAAGGCGAAAAACGAGATATTAAATCAAATAGAGCAGATGAAGCTCGGAAATATAACGGATTTTGAAATAAGCGCCGCCAAGCTTGCGGTCGAGGACAGCTCGGGCATGGTGACTGACAGCATAAGCGCGATAGAGAGCTTTTATATATCTCAGATATTTGAAAATGAGATATTATCCCCGCAGGAGGCGGCAAAGAGAATATCTGCCGTTACAAAGGAGCAGATAATCGAAGCGGCAAGCTGCGTAGAGCTCGCCGCGGTATATGTTTTGACAAACGGGGAGGCGGAAAAATGAGCGCAAAAATACTGGAGATAAAAAACGAAAGACTAAACGAGAAATATTACAAAATAGACCACGAAAGCGGGCTGTCGATATACGCCTTTCCAAAGGAGGGCTATAAATCCTCCTTTGCGGTTTACGGCGCCGACTTCGGCTCGATCAACACCCATTTTATTTCGGACGGACAGGAGATAATTTCGCCGGACGGCATAGCGCATTACCTTGAACACAAGCTGTTTGAAAGCGAGGACGGCGACGCCTTTGTAAAATACGCAGCCACAGGCGCAAACGCAAACGCCTACACGTCGTTTGAAAAGACCTGTTATCTTTTCTCCTGCTCCACCAATCTTGAGGAGAACCTGAGGATACTGCTCGGCTTTGTAAATCAGCCGTATTTCACAGAGGAGACCGTCGCAAAGGAACAGGGCATTATCGGTCAAGAGATAAGAATGTACGACGATTCGCCCGACTGGCGCGTTATGTTCAATATGCTTGGCGGTATGTACCATAATCACCCCGTCAGAGTAGACATAGCGGGAACGGTTGAATCAATAGCCGAGATAACGCCCGAAAAGCTTTACGAGTGCTACAACAGCTTTTACACTCCGGAGAATATGGCGCTTTGCGTCGCCGGAAACGTCGACGTCGATATGCTCGTAAGGCTTGCCGACGAGCTTGTTAAAAAGGGCGGCGCTAAGAGCGTGAGAAAAATTTTCCCCGATGAGCCAAAGACGGTCGCAAAAAAATATGTGGAGCAGATCTTTCCGGTTTCCGCGCCGATGTTCTACCTCGGCTTCAAGTCTGACGGCAGCGTAAGGCTTGACGAAAGAAAGGCTGCCGCCTGTGAGGTAATGCTCTTTGCCCTCGCGTCAAATTCCTCCGCTCTTTATGAGGAGCTTATGAATAAGGGGCTTATCAATGAAAGCTTCGCCTATGAGCATTTAGAGGGGCCTGCATATAACGGGGTTTCGTTCTGCGGAGAGTCCAAGGATCCAAAGGCGGTCGCCGAGATAATAAAGAGATATATTTCAGATATGAGAGAAAACGGACTCGACGCCGATGAATTTGAAATTGCAAAAAGGGCCACCTACGCCGAATACGCCGCGGCATTGAACAGCGTAGCGGCGATAGGCAACGCGCTGATAAGCTGCGCCTTTACCGGCAGAGAGCTGTTTAAGACGATAGACGAGATCGCAAGCCTTAAAATAGAGGACGCAAACGAAATGCTCCGCTTTCTGCTCGACCCCGAAAATTGCACCCTCTCGGTGATAAAAGGGGGAGAGCAATAATGGGCGACGCGATATATCACGTTTCCTTCCCCGGACTTGGAATTAACGATCTGCAAATAAACCCCGTCGTGTTTTCTTTCGGCGGCTTTACCGTCCGCTGGTACGGGCTTCTTATCGCGACGGGACTTGTGCTCGCCGTGGTATATGCAATGTCGGTCTGCAAAAAGCGCTTTGGAGTTGATCCGGACAAGCTTTTAAACTGCGTCCTCGTCGGACTTGTTACGGCTATAATAGGCGCAAGACTCTACTATGTCGCCTTTCAGTGGGACAGCTATAAGGGCGATTTGCTTAAAATATTCAGCATTAACGAGGGCGGACTTGCGATTTACGGCGGGCTCATAGGCGCTTTGATAGGCGGGCTTATCGTCGCAAAAATATGCAAGGTCAATATCCCCGCCCTGCTCGACGTTGCCGTGCTCGGCTTTTTGATAGGCCAGGGCTTCGGACGCTGGGGCAATTTTACAAATCAAGAGGCCTTCGGCACGCCCACCTCGCTGCCGTGGGGCATGATAAGCGAGAACACCGGCGGCGTTACCGTTCACCCCTGCTTTTTGTACGAGAGTCTCTGGTGCCTGCTCGGTTTTTTGCTGCTTCACCTTTTCAGCAAGCATCTGAGAAAATACGACGGACAGGTTTTTCTCTTGTATCTCGTGTGGTACGGCTTTGAGAGAATGATAGTCGAGGGGCTCAGAACAGACAGCCTCATGACTCCCATATTCAACCTGCGCGTTTCGCAGATATTGTCGGCGGCGCTTGTCGTTGTCGGGCTTGTATTTTTGATAATCAATTTTATAAGAAAAAAGGACGCCATAGCGGTGCCGATAAAAAGGATAGAGAGGGAGGATACATAATGGCAAAGATAATAGACGGCAAGGCCGTTTCCGCGGCAGTAAAACAGAGGGTAAAGGAGGAAACCGAGGGGCTTAGAGCTCAGGGCATAGTGCCGGGACTCGCCGTTGTGATAGTTGGCGACGATCCGGCTTCAAGAGTTTATGTAAACAACAAAAAGAAGGCTTGCGAGCTTGTCGGCTTTCATTCAGAGGAATACGCTCTCGGCGGCGATACCACTCAGGAGGAGCTTTTGGCTCTCGTTGAAAAATTAAATCACGACGACAGCATAAACGGCATACTCGTCCAGCTCCCTCTGCCAAAGCACCTTGACGACAAGGCTGTTATAGCCGCGATAGACCCCAAAAAGGACGTTGATGCTTTTCACGCCGAGAATGTCGGCAAGATAATGATAGGCGACTACAAGTTCCTGCCCTGCACTCCCGCCGGAGTTATGGAGCTCCTTGCGAGCGAGGGCATAGAGATAGAGGGAAAAAGCTGCGTCGTTATCGGCAGGAGCAATATTGTCGGCAAACCCATGGCAATGCTTTTGCTCCACAAAAACGGCACTGTAACCATGACCCACAGCCGCACTAAAAATCTTAAAGAGGTCTGCCTCGGCGCGGATATTATAGTCGCCGCCGTTGGCAAAGCAAAATTTTTGAAGGCGGATATGGTCAAGGACGGCGCGGTTGTTATAGACGTTGGCATGAACAGGGACGAAAACGGCAAGCTCTGCGGCGACGTTGATTTTGGCGAGGTAGAGAAGAAAGCGTCGTATATAACTCCCGTTCCGGGAGGCGTAGGGCCTATGACTATTGCAATGCTCATGAAAAATACTCTTATGGCGGCAAAGCTCGCCAATGGCATGGACAGGGAGCGTTAACGTTCCCCAAAACCTTTCGACTTTTCTCGTTGACCGCAGAGCAACCGACTTGCGCCGGTTGCTCTGCCGCTTTATATTTTTAATTTATCTTTCCGAGCTGTTCCAATGTCCTGCCGTTTACTCAAATACTTTTCTTAATATGCCTGTAAATTATTTTAGTCGCAGAGAGCGAAGCTAAAAATGAACGTTTGAGCGAGCAAAATAACTTAACATAAAAAAGCAGCAGCCTTACCGGCGCAAGTCGGTAAGGCTGCTGTCATCAAAGCACAAAATCAAAAAAGAAAAATAAAATCACTTAAATTCGGGCATGACCTTCTGCACCTTTGCAAGAAGTCCGATCCTCGGCTTGTCGGGGTCGGGAAGCTGAGGAAAGTCGTAGGCGGGAAAATCGTTGCCCTCGACTATCGCGGGACCGTTTTCGGTGAAGCATACGTCCCAGCCGACATATTTTATCTCTGGCACTACGAGAGCGGCTTTTTTTACAAGAGCCTTGATCTCATCGCAGAACGGAAGCTCGTATCCTATAAATTTAATTCCGGTGTAGGGGTGAGAGTCGTAATTTATTAAGGCCGAGGTGTGCCCCTGACCGGTCACTATACCTCGGTCGAGGTCAAAGCTACAGGCAAGACCGCCGTTTTCGAGGTTATCGACAAATTTGCCGTTGTTACCCATCTTGAATACTGCGTAAAGAATGTGGGGCTCGCCGTTGTGTACCATGGTAACTATCCTAAGACAGTTTAACGAGCAGGGGTATATCTTGGCCGCCTGCGGGTGCTGGACTATTACCTCTTCAATAATGCCGAAGTTCTTGTCCTCGCGCTTTACATATTCGTACAAAGCCTTTAAGTCCTGAAAATCGGCGACCTTTATCTTTTCAATGCCCTTTCCGCTTTCGCCGATGTAGGGCTTTGCGAAAAAGTATTCCTTTCCGCTCACGAATTTTTCAAATTCCTCAAAGCCTATATCCGCAAGGTCTATGACCTCTCTGCCGAGAAATTCCTTGAAGCGCTTGTCAAATACGTTCTTCTCGTCGAATATATATGAGTACTCCTCCTTGTTCATAAGAGAGATAAGCTTCTTGTTCTTGACCCTCGTCATATAAGTCTTTCTTTCCTTTGCGTTCATATTGTAGAACTCAAAGATGAGATAATCGTAGTATCCCGCGCCGTAGCGCACGGAGCAGCCGAGTATATCGAAAAAGGTCGCGATCTTGTTCTTGCCGCTCTTTTCATAAACCCTGTCTATGCACTGCTTCATCTTGCCGAAGGTTGCGCCGCCGAGTATTTTCGTTATTTCCTTAAATCCCATAGCTTTTTCTCCTTTGCGAAAAAACAGGGGCGAAAGCAACTTGTTTCGCCCCGAATCATATTTGTTTTAATACGGTCGTTTAATGCGCTTAGCCTAAGCACTCGGAAATTGATTTTTTGAGTATTTCAAGACCCTTCATCAAAACCTCATCCTCAATCACAAGCGGAGGCATGAGCTTAACTACCGAGTTGTTCCTGCCGGCGCCCTCTATTACGAGCTTGTTTTTAAAGCAGGTATCTATTACCCTTTCGCTCAGGCCCTTATCACCGAGAGCTGCAAAATCAATGCCCCAGATAAGCCCCATTCCGCGCAGCTCAAGACGGCCGTCAAGCGGGAGAATCTCCTCTTCAATATAGCTCCTTACGATTTCGCCCTTGCGCTTTGTTTCAGCCTCGACGTTGTTTTCAAGCATATATTCAAGCCCCGCCTTGGCTGCGACAAAGGAAAGCTGATTTCCTCTGAAGGTGCCGTTGTGCTCGCCGGGCTTCCAGACGTCAATGTCGGGTCTGAGCAGAGCGATAGCCATCGGCATACCGTAGCCGCCGATAGACTTTGACATTGTAACTATGTCGGGCTTTATTCCGGCGCGCTCAAAGGAGAAGAAGCTTCCGCTGCGGCAGCAGCCGACCTGAACCTCGTCGCATACGAGGAGAATGCCGTATTTGTCGCAAAGCTCGCGGCAGCGTCTGAGCCATTCATCGTCGAATACCATGACTCCGCCCTCGGCCTGTATAGTTTCGATAAATATTGCGGCCGGCATATCCACTCCCGAGTGGTCGTCCGTTATCAGCCTCTCCATGTACTCGATGGTATCAAGCTCGGGGAACATATACGGCGCCGGTATGTGCGTTACGTCGTGCAGAGGAACGCCCGCGCCCTTTCTGTCGGCGTCGTCCGTCGTCAGCGCAAGCGCGCCTATCGTCATACCGTGGAAGGCTCCCATCATCGCGAACACGTTCGTTCTGCCCGTAACCTTTCTTACGAGCTTCAGCGCCGCTTCGTTGGCGTTGGTGCCGGTGGGGCCGCAGAACTGTATTTTGTAGTCGTAGCCCCTTGGCTTGAGGACCTTATTTTCAAATGTTTCTATAAATTCGCGCTTCGGTACTGTGTACATATCAAGAGCGTGCAGAATACCGTCCGATTCAAGATAAGCCGCAAGCTTCGCCTTGATGTAGTCGTTGTTGTGCCCGTAGTTTACAGCGCCTGCTCCGCAGAAGAAGTCGACGTATCTCTCGTTATTTTCGTCGATAAATTCCGCTCCCTTCGCCTTTACGAAAACTGTCGGGAAGTGTCTGCAATAAGAACGCACCTCGGATTCATATTTTTCAAAAGCTTCTGTATTCAAGACAATCCGCTCCTTTTATTATGATTAGATATATTAAAAAATAGACTTGAAAGCAGACTTGAAATCAAAAATCTTCTATTTATGGCTATTTTACATTTTTAAAGTCCTTTAGTCAAGCAATAGCGAGTTAAAAGAACAAATGGCATAAAAGAATTATTTGTTTATAATGTTTTTTATATAACTCTGTTGCGGGACTATTGGCAAATGCTGTGTTAAAAGTCAAAACGGGGCAGGGGGTATAGTCGGGGCTGCCGCCGCGCCCGTTTATACCCACAGCGAAATGCAGAGCGACGGGCGGCGACCGGCGCGGCCGCAGGCCGCGCGGGAAAACCGCGGCGGCGGGCTTTGTTATGACAGGCAGGCTTGACTTTCCCGCTGCGGTTTTCGGCAAATTTCCGCCGCGAGGCGGAAATTTGCGGTCGCCGCCCACCCCTTCCTTTCGCACAAACCGGTCGGGATATATAAAGGCGGCAGCGTATGTGTGAGCGGAGAAGCCGAAAATATACTCAAACGGCGCAAAAAAATATTCTTAAATGCGCAGCTGTTTTTGTTGTTATTTATCGTGCAGTATGATATAATTTTCACATATAAGCAGAAATATTATCATCGGTATTGTTAGAGTATACGGGAGGTGTCCTGATGAAGCGGATAACAAGGTGCATATCTCTTTGTCTTTGCCTTATGATCACAGCCGCGCTTTGCTCGTGCAAAGCGGAAAAAACTATAAGCGAGGTAGCCGATTCGGCGCAGAGCGCGGTCGAGGGAATGTCAATGCCCAAAATCGAAGCGCCCTCGCTCGTTGTGCCTGACAATTCTGAAGCGGGCGGCAGGTTTTCCTCTATTTCCGAAATAAACGCACAGAGCAAAAGCTACAATAAAATCGAGCTGAAAGCGGGCTTCAACGCGCTCGGAACCGACGTGGAAAGATATTTTTATAACCGCCTTGAAAGCGACGTTTACATAGTGGGCAGCAAGGAAAACGACAGGGGATTGTATCTTATAGATAAAATATTCCTCAACGACGCGATAAGCGAAAAAGAAATACGCGTCACACTTTCCGCCTTTAAAAACGACCACCCCGAGGTTTTCTGGCTTTCAAACCAGTTTTCATACATACCGTCGACGGCGACGGAGATACAGCTTTATTCCGTTATTACTCCGGAGGAAATAGAAAAGAAAAGCGACGAGCTTATAACGGCGATAGAATTTTTTATCAACAAGATTCCCGAGGGACTCAGCGAGTTCGAGCGCGAGCTTAAAATACACGACCTGCTCTTGGGAACCTGCGTTTATAACGAAGAGGTCGAATCGACCAGCGACGACTGGCGGCCGTTTTCAATATACGGCTCGCTTGTAGACGGCAACGCCGTTTGCGAGGGATACAGCCGCGCCATGCAGTATCTTTTGAGCGTATTCGGAATAGAGTGCAACACAATAAATGGTATGGGCAAGGGTAATCCTCACCAGTGGAACTGCGTTAAGATAGACGGAGAGTGGTATCACCTTGACGCGACATGGGACGATACGACGGACAATAACATATATTACGATTACTTCAATGTCAGCGACAGCGCGATAGCTCACGACCACGAAACCGCCCCGCTTTTTTCTGATATGACGGCCGATGAAATATGCGGTGGAGAAAATTTAGAGGCAAAGCTTTTTAATATTGCGGTACCTCAGTGCAGCTCGGACGCAGAGAACTTTTACACAATGAAAGCCGTGACATATAGCGGCGAAAATGAGGAGAGCAAGCTGAAGATAGAGGATAAGCTTGCGGACTGCATCGCATATGGCAGCGACGTGATTTATATTATGGTGGACAGCGCCTATGACTATGAACAGGCGCTGAATGAGCTGTTTTACAATGAGCCGTTTTTATTTTTTACTTATATAGAGGATACGAATGTCAGATGCGGAGAAATATTAGATAATGAACACGCCTCCGTATTGAAGAGGGAAAGACAATCGATAATAGAGGTTCATTTGCAGTATAAAACGGAATGAGCCGCAAAACAAAACGAGAGGATGAGGAGAATGAAAAAATATGATTCACAGCTTTTCACACTGGTCAAAAAGCATGAGATTGCGCCCGATATATTTGATTTTACGCTTAAAAACGAGGAGATAGCAAAAATAACAAAGCCCGGGCAGTTCGTTCATATTGCAATACCGGGCATGGTGCTTCGCCGCCCGATCTCGGTGTGCGACGTTGAAGAGGACTGCATAAGGATAGTATTCAGAATAAAGGGAGAAGGCACGAGGGTGCTTTCTCAGGCTGAAATCGGCGATAAGCTCGACCTGCTTGCGCCGCTCGGTAACGGCTTCAATGTAGAAAAAGGGAAAACCTACGCCTTCGTTGGCGGCGGCATTGGCGTGCCTCCAATGCTGTACAGCGCAAGACAGGCCGACAGAGCGTATGCCGTGCTTGGTTTTGCGAATAAGGACGCGGTGATTTTGTGCGACGATTTTAAGTCCGCCGGCTGCGAAACGATAGTGACGACGGACGACGGCAGCTTTGGCATACATGGCTTCGTTACCGACGCGTTAAGAGATATAATAGACAAAATAGACGGCGTGTGCGCCTGCGGACCCATACCAATGCTCAAAGCGGTAGCCGAGCTGTGCAGAGAAAACGGCAAGCCGTGCCAGGTATCGCTCGAGGAGAGAATGGGCTGCGGCATAGGAGCTTGCCTTGTGTGCGCCTGTAAGACAAAAAGCGGGGACGGCGCTGAGGAGTATAAGCACGTCTGCAAAAACGGCCCTGTTTTCAATGCGGAGGAGGTAGTTTGGAATGGCTAATCTCGGTGTTAGCATATGCGGAGTAAAGCTTAATAATCCGCTCATAGCGGCGTCCGGAACCTTTGGCTTTGGGCGCGAATACAGTGAATTTTATCCGCTTGAAGCGCTCGGAGGAATATCCTGCAAGGGTATCACGCTTCAGCCGAGACTCGGCAATCCGCCCCCGAGGATAGCGGAGGGAAAAAACGGAATACTCAACTCGGTCGGGCTGCAAAACCCCGGCGTAGACCACTTTATCAGCGAGGATCTGCCGTGGCTGTCAGAGCAGAACACCGCCGTGATAGCGAATATCGCGGGCAACACGGTTGAGGATTACTGCCAAATGGCCGAAAAGCTCTCCGACAGCGCGGTGGATATGATAGAGATGAACATATCCTGTCCAAATGTAAAGCACGGGGGAGTTGCGTTCGGAACCTCCTGCAAATCGGTCGGCAATATAACGCGGACGGTTAGAGAGCACTGCAAAAAGCCGCTGATAGTCAAGCTTTCGCCGAACGTTGCCGACATTGCGGACATAGCCCGCTCCGCCGAAGCGGAGGGTGCAGACGCGGTTTCGCTAATAAACACCCTGACCGGAATGAGGATAGATATCGAAACCGGCAGGCCGATACTTAAAAACAACACCGGAGGAATGAGCGGGCCGGCGGTCTTTCCGGTAGCGGTAAGAATGGTGTGGCAGGTAAAAAACGCCGTTAAGATACCCGTTATAGGAGTGGGCGGTATTTCAACCTGGCAGGACGCCGCCGAAATGCTCATTGCCGGAGCGGACGCTCTGCAAATCGGGACGGTGCTGTTCAACGACCCGTACGCTCCGATAAAAATATGCAGGGGCTTAAGCGATTTTCTCGACAGGAAGGGGCTTAAAAGCGTAGCCGAGCTTACGGCGACGATAAAGCCTTGGTAAAGGCGCGTAGGTCTTAGCTGTCGCATTTATATGCGCCGATAGGCTTGTGCGGGAGAAGACTGGTTCGGGCGGCGACCCGCAAATTCCCGCCGCGGCGGGAATTTGCTCAAAAACGCGGCGCGGCAGGGTTGGCCGGAGGTTAAAAGCGCACCTAAACCGCCGCCGCGTTTTTCGCTCCCGCGCGCCGCGGGCGCGCGGGAGCGGTCGCCGCCCGAACCTCTGCGGCACACAGTCATAAGCTAAAAACGGGCAATGCGACAGCGTCACGCTCAGCAAAACCTCGGATATAGCCGCTATCCCTTCGCTTAAATACTTAAATAATCGAATATAGAATATAAATATTCAAGGAAATTTCTATTAAGGGGGGAATTTGAATTGGGATTTTTAGAGGAGATGATAGGCTCTCTTGACTCAATAATATGGGGCTGGCCCATGATAATCCTGCTGCTGGGAACGCATATATTCACAACGCTCAGAACAGGAATGATACAGAGAAGACTGCCGACAGCCATAAAGCTGTCTGTAACCAAGGACCCCGAGGCAACGGGAGATGTAAGTCAGTTTCAGGCGCTGACAACCGCGCTCGCCTCAACCATAGGTACGGGCAACATAATAGGAGTCGGAACGGCTATCGCCCTCGGAGGCCCCGGAGCGGTGTTCTGGTGCTGGATAACGGGAGTGCTCGGCATAGCCACAAAATACAGCGAGTCGTTCATAGCCGTAAAATACAGAGTAAAAACAAAGGACGGCTCAATGGTCGGCGGAGCCATGTATGCGCTTGAACGCGGACTGAAGATGAAATGGGTCGGAATCATATTCGCGGTGCTGACGGTTCTCGCCTCGTTCGGAATAGGAAACGGCGTACAGGTCAATGCAATATCCTCCATACTTACAAATACGTTTGACGCGTCAAAATCACTGAGTATAAATATTTTTGGAATGTCGCTGCCGACGGTGCCGCTGATATGCGGAGCTGTCGTGACCGTTATAACCGGGCTCGTAATATTCGGCGGGGTCAAATCAATTTCAAAGGTCTGCGAGAAGCTCGTGCCGATAATGGCGGCGCTCTATGTAGGAGGCTGCATATACATACTCGCGTATAATTGGCAGTATCTCGGACAGACGGTTCAAACCATATTGGGAAGCGCGTTTTCACTGCAATCAGTCGCGGGAGGCTTTATGGGCTCCGCGCTTATGATGGGGTGTAGATACGGAATAGCGCGAGGACTTTTTTCAAATGAATCCGGAATGGGCTCTGCGCCGATAGTGGCGGCAGCAGCCCAAACAAGAAACCCCGTGCGGCAGGCTCTCGTGTCCTCGACCGGCACGTTTTGGGATACGGTCGTGGTGTGCCTCATGACCGGCCTTGTTATTGTGAGCAGCAGCATAGCCAATCCTGCTATTAGCAGCAGGGACGGCGATGCACTCACACACGCCGCGTTCAGCCAGATACCGTACGTCGGAAATATAATAATAGTGGTCGGAATAATCGCCTTTGCGTATTCGACCATACTCGGCTGGTCTTATTACGCCGAGAGATGCCTTGTCTATCTTTTCGGTACAAAATCTCTCCTGCCGTTCAGAATAGTGTGGCTCGTGGTGCTTTTTGCCGCGCCAATGCTGTCTGTCGGAGTGGTGTGGGATATGGCGGATATATTAAACGCCCTGATGTCCGTTCCGAATATCTTCGCGGTGTTGATGCTTTCGGGCGTTACAAGAAAGGATACTAAGCATTACCTTAAAAATCTTGACGAATACGATACAACGCCTGTTCCCGAACAGCAGCCTCGCTGAGCGGGCGGCAAAAGCCTCTTTAAAAAATATATTATCGACAAAATTGCCTCGGTCTTGTTTTGACCGAGGCATAAATTTAATTTAAAATAAATTATGTTCAGACCTTAGAGCCGTTTCTTTTCGCCATTTCCTCGTGGTCGGCTTTAACGGCCTCATACAGTTCAACACTGTTCCAGCTTACGTTGACCGTAGTCACGACCGCCTTTAAATCTATCCTGCCGAGCCCGTGTCTATAAAGCGACTGAATAAGAGCGTTCATTCTTTCGCCGGTGAAGCCGCTCATAACGAGCATCTCGTCGTCAAATCCGTTTTCGGTAAAATCCTCGGCGCACGGCTCAAAGCCCTTTATACCGGCAAGACAGCCGATGGGTTGATTAAGCTCCGACTTGTCAACTACCCTTGTCCGAATTTTAAGCGGCAGCGCCGCCGCCTTAACACTTTTGAGCCGCTCGCCCTTAAAGTTATAAAGCAATACAGTTTCGTTCATATTATCACCGCCCAAAATTGTCAGTCAGTGTCAAGCTTCAGCACGGCCATAAACGCATCCTGAGGGACCTCTACGCTGCCGAGCTGGCGCATACGCTTTTTGCCCTCCTTTTGCTTTTCAAGGAGCTTTTTCTTTCGCGTGATGTCGCCGCCGTAGCACTTGGCAAGCACGTCCTTGCGCATAGCCTTGACCGTTTCGCGGGCGATTATCTTGCCGCCAATGCAGGCCTGTATCGGCACCTCAAAGAGCTGTCTTGGAATCTTCTCCTTGAGCTTTTCGGCCATTTTTCTCGCCCTGCCGTATGCCTTATCCGAGTGTATTATAAACGAGAGCGCGTCCACAACCTCGCCGTTAAGCATGATGTCCAGCTTGACAAGGCTGCTCTCAGCATAGCCGCTCAGCTCGTAATCGAAGGAGGCGTAGCCCCTTGTGCGCGATTTTAGTGTGTCGAAGAAGTCGTATATTATCTCGGCAAGCGGGAGAGAGTAGTGAATATCCACGCGGTCGGAGTCGATATATGTCATATCCTTAAATATTCCGCGCCTGTCCTGACAAAGCTCCATTATGTTGCCGACGTATTCCGACGGAGAGTAAATATGCGCGTCAGTCATAGGCTCTTCGGCGCTTGCTATCAGCGCCGGTGAGGGGTAGTTGGTGGGATTGTCTATCATTTTGACTTCGCCGTCCGTCATTGTCAGGCGGTATATTACACTCGGTGCGGTGGTTATAAGGTCGAGGTTGTACTCGCGCTCTAACCTTTCCTGAATTATCTCCATATGGAGCAGCCCGAGAAAGCCGCAGCGAAAGCCAAAGCCGAGCGCAACTGAGGTTTCCGGCTCAAATGAAAGGGAAGCGTCGTTTAAATTGAGCTTGTCAAGGGCGTCGCGCAGGTCGGCGTATCTCGCCCCGTCCGCCGGATAAATGCCGCAGTACACCATCGGCTGAGCCTCGCGGTAGCCGGGAAGAGGCTCATTCGCGGGGTTCGCCGCGAGTGTTACAGTGTCGCCCACTTTAGCGTCCTTTACGGATTTTATGGCAGCGGCTATATAGCATACCTCGCCCGCATGTAGCTCCTTTGCCGGCTCAAGCGAGGTCGCGCGCAGATAACCGCATTCGACCACGGTGAATTTTGATTTTGTCGCCATAAGCTCTATCTCGTCGCCCTGACGCAGCACGCCGTCCATAAGACGAACATATATTATAACGCCCTTGTAGGAGTCATAGTATGAATCGAATATGAGCGCTCGGAGCGGCTTTTCGTCGTCGCCCGACGGCGCGGGAATATCCGACACTATCTTTTCGAGCACGGCGCGTATATTTATTCCCGCCTTTGCCGATACCTGAGGCGCGTCCTGAGCCGGTATTCCTATCACGTCCTCGATCTCGTTTATCACCCTTTGCGGATCCGCCGAGGGCAGATCTATCTTGTTTATGACCGGCACTATCTCAAGACCGCCGTCAACGGCAAGATAGGTGTTCGCAAGGGTCTGCGCCTCTATGCCCTGCGACGCGTCCACAACGAGAACCGCGCCCTCGCAGGCGGCAAGGCTTCTTGAAACCTCGTAATTGAAATCGACGTGACCCGGCGTGTCGATAAGGTTGAAAATATATTCCTCGCCGTCGTCCGCCTTGTAGTTCAGCGTGACGGCGTGCGCCTTTATCGTAATTCCGCGCTCGCGCTCAAGCTCCATGTTGTCGAGAAGCTGATCCTCCATATCGCGCTGGGCAACCGAGCTTGTTTGCTCGAGTATCCTGTCGGCAAGGGTGCTCTTGCCGTGGTCGATGTGAGCTATTATGCTGAAATTTCTTATTTTATCTCTTGAAAATGACATGAAATCACCTTTTATATTATTCTGCGCTTAGCGCCGTTGGGCAAAAGCCGCTCATACAGCATTTGCCGCACATAGGCTTTCTCGCCGTGCAAACCGCTCTGCCGTGCAGCACGAGCCTGTGGCAGAAGTCGTTTGATTCCTCCGGCGGGAGAAGATTGCGCAGTATTTTTTCTATCTTGGCGGCGTCCTTTATATTGTGAAGCCCGAGCCGCGAGGTTATTCTTATGCAGTGCGTATCAACGACTACGGCGCTTTTTCCGAAGATATCTCCGACTATAAGGTTTGCTGTCTTTCTGCCGATACCCGGCAGAGTGACAAGCTCCCCTATTGAATCAGGCACTGTGCCGCCGAAGTTCTCCTTAAGAGCTTTAGCCATATTCACTATGTCCCTTGCTTTTGTCTTGTAAAGCCCGCAGCTCTTTATGTATTCCTCAACCTCGGAAGGCTCCGCAGCGGCAAAGTCGTCAACGCTTTTGAAACGCCGGAATAAAGCCGGAGTTACCATGTTTACCCTTGCGTCAGTGCATTGGGCGGCGAGCCTTGTCGCTATAAGAAGCTGGAGCGGGTCAGTGTATGTCAGCGAGCATATGGCGTCGGGATACTCCCTTTTCAGCGCGTCTACCGCAGATAGCGCTATCTCCTTGTCTGTCATGTTTTAACGCCTCCCTACGGCTTAGTGTGGGCGGCAATCATATATTGCCGCAGGATTTGTATAAAATTAATTTTATCATATGTATTGCATTTTGTCACGGCTTCTGTTTATTTTTTAAAATTAATGTGTTATACTCTCCTTGTAACGAAGCGTCGCGGGAGAACAGCGACGCATTTTCGGGCGGCGACCGCTTGCCCGCGCGGCGGGCAAGCCAAAGCGCGGCGGCCGGGTCCTTCGGACCACGGCAGGCTTTTCAAGCCGCGGCGCTTTGCGAAGCTGCCGCAGGCAGCTTCGGGTCGCCGCCCGCATTGGAGCGGGCGCGCAGCCTGAGCCGAGTATAAGTAAAATATTGCCTTTACCAAAAGAGATAAGGAGCAGAGTATATGTATAAAAATTATATTTTTGATCTTTACGGCACGCTTTTAGACGTGAGGACGGACGAAGGGAGAAAGTCACTGTGGAAACAGCTTGCTATGTTCTATTCCTTCAACGGGGCCGAATACAAATGGAAAAAGCTTTGCAAAAAATACTTTGAATATGTAGAAGCGGAAAAGAAAAGAGTGCAGAAAAGCCACCCTGAATATACCAAGGTGGATATAGTGATAGATAAGGTCTTCAAAAAGCTTTACACCGATAAAGGGGTAAAGGCGTCGGCGGAGCTTGTCGAGGTAACGGCACGGCTTTTCCGCTGCCTTTCAACTACAAAGAAGGCAAGAGCCTATAAGGGAGTGACGGAATTTTTTGACGAGCTGCACAAAAAGGGAAAAAGGATATACCTTCTGTCAAACGCGCAGAGCAGCTTTACGGTTCCCGAGCTGAAGCTGACGGGACTCTACGACAAATTTGACGGCATACTTATCAGCAGCGCCGAGCAGTGCTGCAAGCCGGATACTGCGTTTTTCGATATACTTTTTAAGCGCTACAACTTGAAAAAAAGCGAAAGTATAATGATAGGCAACGACGAAAGCTCGGACATAAAGGGAGCGAACGATTACGGAATAGACTCGCTTTATATACATACGGCGATATCGCCAAAGCTCGGAAAAATTGCGCCGGAGAGCAAATATTTTGTCGGCGACGGAAATTTCCGGAAAATACCAAAGCTCATTCTAAAATAAGTTCAAAGCCGCAAGTACAGCAGAAAACAAAAAGCATTCGATCCGCCGCAGAATAATATCGCGGCGGATCGTTTTATATGGGTCTTAAATTTTAAACTCTACGCCGTACTCCCTCGCCCAGAAGTCAAGCTGAACTATATATGCGAGTATCTGCGGAGCCTTCATAAGCTGACCGTACCAGGGCGAGCTTATGCCGTTCGGGTGCTCTATTATCTCCATAACTCCGGCGCGGTCGATAAGCTCCGAAAGAGGGCCGTCGTTTTTTGATATAACGTCAAGCGCGCCCCGACTGACGCATTCCATATATATAGGATTGAACGTCTTTGGGTACGGGCTCTTTTTTCGCCACACTATTTCATCGGGCATCAGCCCGTCAAAGGCGGTGCGGAGTATGCCCTTTTCGCGCCCGTCCAATGCCTTTAGCTTCCACGGCATATTGTAGGCGTACTCAACTATGCGCCAGTCGCAAAACGGCACCCTGACCTCAAGTCCGCTGAACATCGAGGCGCGGTCCTTCCTCTCAAGAAGGCACTGCATGAACCAGTAGTAATTCAGTATAAACATCTCGCGCATACGGCTGTCGAGCGCCGTGTCCTCCGGCAGCTTGTCGGCGAGCTTCAGGGTGTCCTTGTAACGTTGATTTACATATTCCTCCGCTCTCGGCAGTATTCCCTTTTTTAATATGCTGCGCCTTATGTCCGTGCTTCTGCTCCACGGGAAGCATTCCTCAAATAATATGTCCCTGTTGTGGTACCAGGGATAGCCTCCGAACAGCTCGTCGGCACATTCGCCGGAAAGCGCGACGGTGAAATCCTTTTTCACCTCGCGGCAAAACAACAAAAGCGATGAGTCTACGTCCGCCATCGGCATCAGGTCGCGCGATTTGACTGAATCGAAAAGCGCATAGTAAAGCTCCTTGTTTGTGAGGACTATATTGCGGTGGCGGCTGTTTATAGCCTCGCTCATTATCCCTATATAGTCGGAGTCGGAGTTCGGCTGAAACAGGCTTTTTTGAAAATATTTTCCGTTGTCCTCGTAGTCCACCGAGTAGGTGTCGAGCCTGCCTCTGCCGCTTTTTTCAAAGCATTTTGCCGCGGTGGAGCAGATTATGCTCGAATCAAGACCGCCCGACAAAAAGCAGCACAGCGGAACGTCGGATACGAGCTGGCGACTTATCGAGTCGCTCAAAAGCTCCCTTACCCTTGTTATCGTTTCCTCACGGCTGTCGGTGTGAGGCTTCGCTGTGATTTTAAAGTACGTTCGCTTTTTCAGAATATTCGGCTTGTATGTCATGCACTCTCCGGGTAAAAGCTCGCGCACATTTTTAAATATCCCAAAGCCCGGGGTTCTTGCTGGGCCGAGAAAGAGAATGTCGTAAAGCCCCTCCTCGTCAACCTCCGGCTTCACCTCGGGATTTTTGAGCAGGGATTTTATTTCTGACGAAAACAGCAGTCCGCCGTTGTATTCATAATAGAAAAACGGCTTAACTCCCACTCTGTCGCGCGCCGCAAACAAACGTCTGTTTTTGCTGTCCCAGACCGCAAAGGCGAAGATACCGTTCAGTTTTTCAACGCAGGACTCGCCGTAGTAGATGTATGAATAAAGCAAAACCTCGGTGTCGCAGCTCGTTTCAAAATGGCAGCCGAGGGCTTCAAGCTGCTCCCTTAGCTCCGCCGCGTTATAAAGCTCACCGTTATATACTATCGTGTATTTGTAGCCGCCAAGCCCCCGCGTCATCGGCTGCTTACCGTTTTCAGGGTCTATGACCGCAAGCCTGCGGTGCATCAGGCACACGTCTTTGCCCGAGGAGAGAAATATCCCCCGATCGTCGGGCCCCCTTGAGGCGAGCGCGTCTGTCATCGCGTCTATTGTGAGCTGACATTCGCTGAGATCCTTATACTTATCTATCCAGCCGGCTATTCCGCACATATATTGTCACCCCGATATAAAATTTCTTTTTTTCTTCTGTTATTATATGCCGATTTAGCCTTGATGTTATAGTGAAATGAAATTTTACGGGGCTGCCGCGCCGTGGCGACTCGGCAGGTTTGAGCGAGAGATGGGTGTTCGGGCGGCGACCGGTGCGACGGAGTCGCACAAAAACGCGGCGGGAAAATTATTTTGCCTATGTAGCAGAGCCTCTGCGCTGCCGCGTTTTTCCTGCGCTGCGCCCCGCAGGGCGCAGCGCAGCGGTCGCCGCCCGAACCCGCCCCTGCCCTCACTTACAAAGCGAAAACGGGTCGCCGCGGCAGCTCAGCGCCGAATTGCGCGTTCGCCCCTCATCGAAAGCAAAAATATAACGCAGCAAAGCATCAAAGCCATACTGCCGATAAGCGTTGTGGAGGAAAATTCACTGCCGCTCGGCGTGACTACCGATATTGTTTCTACGGTATCGGGCATAAACAGGGTTATGATATAGGTGTAAATCGAGCAGAGAGAGCCGCAAATGAACCTGTGCAGGAAAAAATCAATTTTTGAAAAATCAAGATTTTGCAGGAGAGCGAAAATCTGGAAGTGAACGGAAAGCCCGCCGAAGCCTATCACAAAGGCGATAAATTCGAGCGGAGCGCCGGCGTTTATAGCCTCGCGGCAGCCGGCTGTCACCTCTGTAAGGGCGTACAAAAGACTCTGAGCCACTGAGGAGGGCAGAGGCAAAAGGGAAAAAATGCGGCTAAAAAAGCTCATAATGCCAAGCGAGCCGAGCACCCCCATGAACGCCGAGAACATAACGACCATGGCGCATAGCTTTATCATACTGTCGCAGGACTTAAAGCACGAACCTATTATGCTGTCGGCAAAGCCGCGCCTCAAAGCGGACGAGTTGCCCCTTGAGGGTATTCCGCCTCCCGAAAGAGCGCCGCCGGCGACAGCGACGGTGAGCTGTGAAAGTATCTGCGCCGAGTAAAGCACAACTCCGCTCTGAGCGCTGCCGAGCATATTCTGCCCGACGGCGAATATGACAAAGGCGGGCCCCGCGCCGACGGCGAAGCGGAGCATACGGCGAGCCTGCTCGCCGCTTATTTTACCGCGCCGATAAAGCGACGCGGTGCAGGCCGCGCCGACGGGAAAGCCGCCGGTAAGGCTTAAAATAACGGCTCCGCCCGTGACGGGAGGGAGCCTCAATATGTATCTGCAAAAAGGGGAAAATATAAACGAGAGCCTGTCGAGAACTCCGTATTCACTTAAAAATTCAGCAAGAACCATAAACGGAAACAGCGACGGTATAAGAACCTGCCCGCAGTACAAAAGTCCGTTCAGAGCTTCCTCAGTCATAACGACCGCCTCCACGGCATATTTTTTTAACACGGCAGTTGATTATATGAGCTTTGCCGCAGTTTTTATGCAGGGTGTGAATTTATGGCTGAAAAACAGGAGGGCGGCTTTTTACGAAACGGCCTTTTTTCAAGGATAGAGGAGCTGAAGCCGTCGTCGGTATTTCTTGAAATGAAGGGCAACACTGAGGTCACGATAGAGGGCTGCAAGGGAATACTCGAATACGACAGTCTGCTTATCAGGGTGAGCGTCGGCGGAGCGGCGATAACGGTAAACGGCAGAGGGCTTTGCATAAAATGCCTGTCGCTCAGCTCGGTCGTCATCTGCGGGGTCATAACCTCGATAGAATACGAAGGGTAGGGCTTAAAATGAGCATTCTTGATATTACGCGATTTATTCGGGGCTACGTTGAGTTTGAGGCGAGCGGCAGCTTTCCCGAACGCCTTATAAATCTTTCGCTGCGCAAGGGGCTCAATGTCTACGATACGCGCGGCAGTGGAGGCACGGTGAAAGGCAGAGTGCCTAAGTCGCAGTTTGAAGCCCTGAAACGGCTCGGCTCGCGCTGCGGCGTTGACATAAGGGTGATAAAAACAAGGGGCGTTCCGTTTATATATATGCACAACAGGCGGCGCAGCGGGCTTGTCGCCGGAGCGTTATGCTTTGCCGTGCTGTGCTATTTTTTAACGTCCTTCGTCTGGGTGATCGACGTGGAGCCGACCTCGCGTGTCAGCGAATATGAGATAAGGCAGGCGCTTAAGGATCACGGACTGCACAGCGGAGCATGGCGGGATTCGCTCGTGCCGGATACGATAGAGCGCGAAACAATGATGCAGCTCGGCTTGTTCGGCTGGATGTCTGTCAATATAACGGGAACCGTGGCAAAGGTCACGGTCAGCGAAAAATACTCCCCCGAGGACACAAAGGGCGAGGAGGTGCGACCGTGCAACATCAAGGCGAAGAAGGACGGTCAGATAGTAAAGATGGACGTAAAGAGCGGGGAGAGCATCGCAAAGCTCGGAGACGCGGTGACAAAGGGAGATCTGCTCGTGAGCGGCGTAGTCAGCACCGAAAGCGGCGGCGATTTTCTAAGCCCGTCTATCGGCAGCGTTTACGCAGAAACCACCGTCGAGAAAACCGTGGAGCAGCCCATGAGCTACAAGCAGAGCTTGCCGAGCGGAAATTTCACACAACGCAGTATGCTTGAATTTTTAGGTATCAGACTTCCGCTCGGCTTGAGCTATGTGCCGTATGAAAGCTATACAAGCCAAAGGGAGCGGCTTAATTTTATATCGTGCGGCAGCGTTATGCCGGTCGATATATATAACGAATACTGCACGGAATACAAGGAGAATGATATAAGCCTGACAAAGGAGGAGGCTCACAAAAGCTGCCTTGCCGCGCTTGCGCTTTACGAGGCGTTTCATATGCAAAATTGCGAGATAAAAAAGCGCGAGCTTAAAGGCGAAATAAAAAATAATACCTACGTCCTGACCGCAAAATATACCTGCGTTGAGGACATAGGTGAGATAAGCTATATAGGGGTTGACGAGGGATCGGAGGACGAAGCCGCAAACGAGCAGGGCTCCGGCGCGCAGAGCGAAAGCGATACGGCAAATTAAACGCCGGTAAGGTCAAAATCGGGTATAAATTCTTCGCCGGACGATTCAAGCTCCTGCACATAGCCGTCAAGCTCGAGCTCAAACAGCGTATCGAGCACCCGCTGATATTCTCGCGCAGTAATTTTGCGGCTCAGCTTCTTGTGCGCGAGCGCCTCGCCGCACGGCGTATATTGCGCCATAAGACTGACGAGCGCAGAGTCGCCAAAGCGCGACTTTATGGTTTTGAGCACCTCGATTGAATTTCTTGTCGCCGAAGGCAGCACAAGGTGGCGTATGACCGTGCCGCCAGTTATCATTCCGTCGCCGTCAAATCGCGGTTTTCCCGTCTGACGTATCATTTCCGCTATTGCTCGTTCGGCGGTTTCCTTGTAATTTCTTACTCCCGAATATTCATACGCGAGCTCGTCGTCGGCATATTTAAAGTCCGGCAGATATACGTCCACAAGACCTTGCAGCAGCTTCAGGCTTTCCGGCTTTTCATAGCCGCCGCAGTTGAACACGATTGGAATTGACGGCTTATAAATTTTAAGGCTCTCGCATATCTGCGGAATGTAATGCGTGCCGTTTACGAGGTTTATGTTGTGCACGCCCATATCCTCCAGCATCTTGTATTTTTCGGCGAGAGCGCCCGCCGTTACGGCTTTGCCGAAGCCGCCGTGCGAAATATCGTAATTTTGGCAGAACAGGCATTTCATAACGCAGCGGCTGAAAAATACCGCTCCGCTGCCGCGTATGCCGCTTATGCACGGTTCTTCGCCAAAGTGCGGCGCTATTCGCGCGACCTCCGCGACAGCCCTTGCTCCGCATATGCCTTTACCGATTTCATCATCTCTGTAACCGCCGCATTCGCGCGGACAGAGCTTACAGCTTTCAATTATCAATTTGAACACTCCGAGGATCATTATGTTTTTGTTGCGCTTTGCTTTTGAGGTGGACTGCCGCATAGACCCGTTTTTTCTCTGTGTCGGCGACAGAGCGGATCGGGCGGCGACCCGCAAATTTCCGCCTGCGGCTGAAATTTGCAAAAACGCGGCGGCAGGCTTTTTCGGGCAGAGCAGCGACCCTGCCCCGCCGCGCCGGTCGCCGCCCGAATCCATATCGCCCATTCAACGTAACCGAGACTGTTACTGCGGCAGTCGGAAAGCGGCGACAAATAATTATAGTATAGTTATAATATATCACCCCTCGGTTTGCAAGGCTCAATATTGAAAAAAAGCTCGAATTATTGTATAATCCTTATATAATGAAAGATAATTCGGTGATCATATGAAAAATCCTTTTATAAAAATATCCCCGAGAGGGAGCGAATATACAGACAGCTCCTGCTCAATAAACAGGGTGCCGATAGCAAAGCTGCCGATTTACGGCATTGAAGATGAGCTTGAGGGAAAGACGGCGATGGAGATATTCAGTACCCGCGTGATAGCAGAGGAGATAAGAAGCGCCGCAAGGAGCAAGGGCATAAGCGCGGAGGACGTAAGCGACAGAAAAGCGGTCGCCGGTTTTGTAAAAAGGCTTGCCGACGGCGACTCCTACGCAATGGAAATAGCGAGGAAATTCGGCAGGCGGCTCGGAATAATTTTTCTCACACTAAAGCTCGGCGAGAGCGAAAACCGCGAGGCGAGAAAAGATTGGAACGTCGACTGCTGGGAGTATTGGAAAAACGTGAAGCGCGTTATTCTCGTGGGCGGGCTTATGAGCGGAGCGCTCGGAGCGGTGCTGAAGGCGGAGGCGACTTCGGTTTTTGAAGCCGCGGGAGTGGAGCCGTATGATTTTATACTTTTCGACAATGCGACATATATAGGAATAATGGGCGGAGCCTCGCAGATAAAGCCAGACGACGGAGTGTTTGTCGTTTTCGATTTCGGGCAAACAAATTTAAAGCGAAGTATAATTACAAAGCGCGGCGGGGAAATCGTGGAGATAAAGATGCTCGACAGCCTGCCTTCAAAATATATGCAGGCGACTATGGCGGGCGACGGCTCGGCGAGGGAAGAGGCGGAGCACCTCAATTTATATTTAAGGAGTTGTATATTCAAAACCATAAAAAATGTTGAGACTTTAGAAGATGTTGGCGACGAGGTGGTAATAAGTATAGCTAACTACGTCTGCGACGGAAAATTGCACAGCGACAGGGCGGGCTACGCCAAGCTGTGCGCCATATGCGGCAATTATGCGGAGTACCTTGAAAACGAGCTTTCGGGTATGCTGCGCAGAAAAATAAAAATCCGCCTGCTGCACGATTCGACTGCGGCGGCGCTGTATTTTAAGGATTATAAGGACGCTGTCTGCATAACGGCGGGCACAGCGTTTGGCGTGGGCTTTCCTGAGATAGAGCTGTAAAAAATATAAATCTCACGGCAAAAATACCTTGCACGGTGAAAAATTCCCTTGAAAATAAGTCCGGACAGTAGTAATATATAAGAAAATAAAATATAAAAAGGAACGGAGAGTTTAAAATGAAAGTAATGGTTGAAACGTCCGCAAGACATCTTCACGTCACTCAGGATACGCTCGAAACCCTTTTCGGCAAGGGTGCGGAGCTCACAAACAAGAAGGATCTTTCTCAGCCGGGTCAGTTTGCCTGCGTTGAAAAGGTAACGGTAGTGGGCCCCAAGGGAGAGCTTACCATGTCTATCCTCGGCCCGGTAAGACCCGCCGATCAGGTAGAGGTAGCTCTTACCGACGCGCGCAAGCTTGGAATAGCCGCGCCGGTCAGAGAGTCGGGCGATATTGCCGGCACACCCGGCTGTAAACTGGTGGGACCAAAGGGTGAAAAGGAGATCGACTGCGGAGTTATCGCGGCTAAAAGACACATTCACTTTACCCCCGAAAACGCGAAGGAATTTGGCGTTGAGGATAAGCAGATAGTAAGCGTAAAGGTCGGGGAGCCGGGAGGCAGGAGCCTCATATTTGATGATGTTGTCGTAAGGGTCAGCGAGAAGTTCGCTCCCGCTATGCACATAGACACCGACGAATCGAACGCGGCCGGACTTGCGGGAACGGTTGACGGCGAGGTAATAGTATAATTATTACGATGTTTTTTGGGGCCGCTGGAGTTGCAGCGGCTCCTTTTCATAGTCATGGCTTTTTTGGAGGAGTAGAATATGTATAATTGTCTTATGGTGGGCTTGGGCGGCTTTTTAGGAGCTGCCGCTAGATATTTACTCGGCCTTATCCCTTTTCAAAATATAACGTCGTTTCCAATCGTCACCCTGCTTATAAATTTTATCGGCTCGTTTGCGATAGGCGTTATATCTCAATTTTCCACAGACAGCGGCTCGGCTGACTCTCCGTTGACGCTGTTTTTAAAGACGGGCGTATGCGGCGGCTTTACAACCTTTTCCACCTTCGCTCTTGAAAGCGGGGATATGCTGCAAGGCGGCAGGGGGTTTATGGCTGCGTTATATATTGTGCTGAGCCTTGTTTTGTGTATATCCGGCGCTGTGCTCGGCAGACTTGCTGCAAGGAGGGTAGTGTAGAGCTCTCAGGGCTCGCTCCGCAGAAGCTTCGGGCGTTGAGGCTTAGGCGCGATGGGCTTCGGGCGGCGGCCGCGAATTTCCGCCCACGGCGGAAATTCGCAAAAAACGCGGCTCAAACCTGCCTGCAACGGGGAAATACCCTGCCCCGCCGCGTTTTTCCGCGCGGCTGCGCCGCGCCGGCCGCCGCCCGAACCCCACCGCGCCGCCCCGAACCGCAGGTGCAAATAAGAACGAGCCTCGCCCTTGCTCCTTAGCCTAAACTGAGCAAAACGGCCAATGTATATAATTTCCGTTTCAGGCAATAATACACATGAGGTGAAACGGATGAAGGTATCAAAACAGGAATATTCAAAAATGGCGGAAAAAGCCTCCCCGAACAGCCCGCTGCTGCTCGATTGCCTGAAGGCGTTTCTGTTCGGAGGCGGCTTTTGCCTGATAGGGCAGATACTGATGAACAACTATATTGGACTGGGACTCGACAAGGAAACAGCCTCTGCGGTGGTGTCCGTTAGTCTTGTATTCCTCGGAGCGGCGCTGACGGCGGCGGGCTGGTACGATAAGATAGCAAAGCACGCGGGTGCGGGCAGCCTTGTGCCCATAACAGGCTTTGCAAACTCGGTGGTGGCTCCAGCGATAGAGTTCAAATCCGAGGGCTATGTGCTGGGGCTGGGAGCCAAAATGTTTATTATAGCCGGCCCGGTAATAGTGTACGGTACGCTCGCGTCGGTGATATACGGACTGATATATTTTCTGTTTACGCAGCTTTAAGGCAAGTAAATCAATCAACCCAACCGGGAGTACAATTTAATTCCAAAAAAGAAACCGCAGGCGTCGCAACGAGCCTGCGGTCGTTTATTCCATCACAAATATTAACAAATGGTGAATTTTTTCCGAAGCTTCATTGACAAGCTACGGAAAATGTTGTATACTTGTAAAATGCAACATAATGGTATATAGTATCCGCTTTTATATTTCCTTGCGGAAATATTATCACAAAGTGAACAAAAAATCAAGTGTTTTTTCAAAAAAATTTTTCGCGCTCTCGTCGATAAAAGGGGAAAGCACAAGGTCGAAAAACGTGATTTTTACGGATAGTGCCGGTCGGTTGGAATCTTAGAAATTTTGGATTGGAGTGAACGCCCAATGGTAAATGTCAAGCCTGTTAAACTTGGCAGCAGAGAGAGGATGAGCTTTGCTAAAATTGATGAGGTCATCGAAATGCCTAACCTCATTGAGGTGCAGAAGGAATCCTACAAGTGGTTTTTAGAGAAGGGACTGAAAGAGGCTTTTCGGGACGTGTCGGGTATAACCGACCACAACGGAAATCTCGTCCTTGACTTTGTGGACTACACACTGGATGTTGATCACCCGAACTACAGCGTTATAGAGTGCAAGGAAAGGGACGCGACCTACGCTGCGCCGCTGCGCGTTACCGCCCGTCTACTTAATAAAGAAACGGGAGAGATCAAGGAGTCAAACGTGTTTATGGGCGATTTTCCGCTTATGACCCCGAGCGGCACCTTCGTCATAAACGGCGCTGAGCGCGTAATAGTATCACAGCTCGTTCGTTCACCGGGCGTTTACTACAAAATGGAGTACGACAAGACCGGCAAAAAGCTGTTCTCGAACACTGTTATCCCAAACAGAGGCGCGTGGCTTGAATATGAAAACGACGTAAACGATGTTTTCTATGTAAGAATAGATAAAAACAGAAAAATTCCCATCACGGTACTCATCAGAGCGCTCGGACTCGGAACAAATCAGGAGATACTCGACTTCTTCGGCGAGGACGAGAGAATGCTCGCAACCATAGAGAAGGATAACTGCAACAGCGTCGAGGAGGGTATGCTCGAGGTTTACCGCAAGCTCCGCCCGAGCGAGCCGCCTACCCTTGACAGCGCGCGCACGCACATAAACAACCTCTTCTTTGATTCAAGAAGATACGATATGTCCCGCGTGGGCAGATATAAATACAATAAAAAGCTCGGCATAGCCGACAGGCTCAAGGGGAATATCCTCTCTCAGCCGGTAGTAAACCCGCGCACGGGCGAGGTTATTGCGATGCCCGGCTCGGTAATAAACAAGGAGCTCGCCCTCGAGATAGAGGATGCCGGAGTGAACATCGCTTATCTCGACGTAGAGGGTCGCGAGGTCAAGGTCATTTCAAACGGAATGGTCGATATATCGAAATATGTCAGCTTTGACGCGGACGAGGAGTGCGAGCTGAACGAAAAGGTCAGCTACTCCGTGCTTTGCGAGATACTCGACGAGTGCGGCGACGACGAGGAGGCGCTCAAGGAGGCGCTCAGAGCGAGAAAGGCGGAGCTCATTCCAAACCACATAACGATAGACGATATATTCGCAAGCATAAACTATATGAACTGCCTCGCCTGCGGGGTGGGAAATACGGACGATATAGACCATCTTGGCAACCGCCGCATACGCAGCGTAGGCGAGCTTTTGCAAAATCAGTTTAGAATAGGCTTTTCAAGGCTTGAAAGAGTGATAAGAGAGAGAATGTCGCTCCAGGCGCAGGATGCAGAGGGGCTCTCGCCCAATTCTCTCATAAATATCAGACCCGTAACAGCGGCTATAAAGGAATTTTTCGGCTCGTCGCCGCTGTCGCAGTTTATGGATCAGACAAACCCGCTCGCGGAGCTTACGCACAAAAGACGTCTTTCGGCGCTCGGACCGGGCGGACTTTCAAGGGATCGCGCCGGATTTGAGGTGCGCGACGTTCATTATAGCCACTACGGCAGAATGTGCCCTATCGAAACGCCTGAAGGGCCTAACATCGGACTTATCTCATATCTTGCGTCATTCGCGAGAATCAACGAGTACGGCTTTATAGAAGCGCCCTTCCGAAAGGTAGACAAGGAAACCGGAATAGTAACAAAGGAAACCGTATATATGACGGCGGACGTCGAGGACGAATTTATAGTGGCTCAGGCTAACGAGCCGCTCGACGAGAACAACCGCTTTAAAAACGCTAAGGTAAACGGCAGATACAGGGACGAGTTTGTCGAGCTCGAAGCGGAGCGCTTCGATTATATGGACGTTTCGCCTAAGATGGTTGTGTCGGTCGCTACCGCGATGATACCCTTCCTTGAAAACGACGACGCCAACCGCGCCCTCATGGGAGCGAATATGCAGCGCCAGGCGGTTCCGCTTTTAAAGACTCAAGCGCCGATAGTCGGCACAGGCATGGAGTATAAGGCGGGCGTTGACTCGGGAGTTTGCGTGCTCTCGGAGGAGGACGGAGTTGTCCTTGACGTTTGCGCGGACAAGGTAGTCGTGCAGTATGACAGCGGCAGAATACAGAACTTTGCGATAACGAAGTTTATGCGCTCCAACCAGGGCACCTGCTTCAACCAGATACCAGTCGTTGAAAAGGGACAGCGCGTTCACGCAAACGACGTTTTGGCCGACGGCCCGGCGACGGATCACGGCGAGATAAGCCTCGGCAAGAACGCCCTCATCGGCTTTATGACATGGGAGGGCTATAACTACGAGGACGCTGTTTTGATAAGCGAAAAAATAGTGAGAGACGACGTTTACACCTCAATTCATATAGAGGAATACGAAATCGAGGCGAGAGATACAAAGCTCGGCGCGGAGGAGATAACAAGGGACATTCCGCAGGTCGGCGAGGATATGCTCAAGGATCTTGATGAGGAGGGCATAATCCATATCGGCGCGGAGGTGCACGCCGGCGATATTCTCGTCGGAAAGGTAACCCCGAAGGGAGAAACCGAGCTGACCGCCGAGGAAAGACTTCTCCGTGCGATATTCGGCGAAAAAGCAAGAGAGGTAAGAGATACCTCGCTGCGCGTGCCCCACGGTGAAAGCGGAATAGTCGTTGACGTAAAGGTCTTTACAAGAGAAAACAGCCACGACGAGCTCCAGCCGGGAGTAAACAAGGTTGTAAGATGCTATCTCGCGCAGAAGAGAAAGATCTCGGTCGGTGACAAAATGGCAGGTCGCCACGGAAACAAGGGCGTTGTGTCAAGAATACTCCCCGTCGAGGATATGCCCTTCCTGCCGGACGGCACCCCGCTCGATATCGTTTTGAACCCGCTCGGCGTTCCGTCGCGTATGAATATAGGTCAGGTGCTTGAGGTCCACCTCGGCTACGCCGCAAAGGCGCTCGGCTGGCACATTATGACCCCTGTTTTCGACGGCGCTCACGAATCCGATATATTCGAGGCCTTCAAGCAGGCGGGACTCAGCGAGGACGGCAAAACCTGGCTTAAGGACGGCAGAACCGGCGAATACTTTGACAACCCCGTTACGGTGGGATATATGTATTACCTCAAGCTGCACCACCTTGTTGACGATAAGATCCACGCCCGCTCTACCGGACCGTATTCGCTCGTAACTCAGCAGCCGCTCGGCGGTAAGGCTCAGTTCGGCGGACAGCGCTTCGGCGAAATGGAGGTATGGGCCTTAGAGGCGTACGGCGCGGCCTACACTCTCCAAGAGATACTGACCATCAAGTCCGACGACGTTGTAGGAAGAGTTAAGGCTTATGAGGCCATAGTCAAGGGACAAAACATTCCTCAGTCGGGCGTTCCGGAGTCGTTTAAGGTTCTTGTCAAGGAGCTGCAATCGCTCGGACTCGACGTAAAGGTGCTCGATAAAAATAATGAAGAGATCGATCTTCGCCAGAACTTTGACGACGATGATATTCCGGTTGTCGTTGCCGACGACGACCTTGAAATAGGGGACGCCGTTGCAACCGACGCGACTCTTGACAGCTTTATCGTCGACGAGGACGACGATGACGAAAATATGCTCGACGACTCCTCGTTCTACACCGAGGATAACGACGAATTTGACGATTACGGCGACGGCGCGGGCATTGACGAATAATAAAGGGAGGTCTTTAATAAATGGAATTTAATGTTTTTGAGTCAATAAAAATAGGTCTTGCATCTCCCGATAAGATAAGAGAGTGGTCATACGGCGAGGTAAAAAAGCCGGAAACCATAAATTACAGAACATTAAAGCCCGAGCGTGACGGACTGTACTGCGAGCGCATTTTCGGCCCCACCAAGGACTGGGAGTGCCACTGCGGAAAATATAAGAGAATACGCTACAAGGGCAAGGTTTGCGACAAGTGCGGCGTTGAGGTTACAAGAGCCAAGGTAAGACGCGAAAGAATGGGTCACATCGAGCTTGCCGCTCCGGTTTCTCATATATGGTACTTCAAGGGCATACCGTCAAGAATAGGGCTTATGCTCGATATCTCTCCGAGGCTGCTTGAAAAGGTGCTCTACTTTGCAAACTACATCGTCACCGACCCCGGCGACGTGCGCGGACTTACAAAGATGCAGGTGCTGGCCGAAAAGGATTACCGCGAGATGCGCGAAAAATATGAAGACGACTTCGAAGCGGAAATGGGAGCCGAGGCCATAAAAAAGCTGCTTGCAGAGATAGACCTTGAAGAGCTCTCGTCCGAGCTTAAGGAGGAGCTCGAGGGAGCGTCGGGACAAAAAAGAGCGCGAATACTCAAAAGGCTTGAGGTCGTAGAGGCGTTCAGAATTTCGGGCAACCGCCCCGAGTGGATGATACTCGACGTTATACCCGTCATTCCGCCGGATATAAGACCGATGGTACAGCTTGACGGCGGACGCTTTGCAACGAGCGACCTTAATGACCTTTACCGCAGAGTCATCAACAGAAACAACCGTCTTAAAAGACTTTTGGAGCTTGAAGCTCCCGATATTATCATAAGAAACGAAAAGAGAATGCTCCAGGAGGCGGTCGACGCGCTGATAGACAACGGCAGACGCGGCAGACCCGTCACCGGCCCGAACAACAGGGCGCTTAAATCGCTATCCGATATGCTCAAGGGCAAGCAGGGACGCTTCCGTCAAAACCTGCTCGGAAAGCGCGTTGACTATTCGGGACGTTCGGTTATCGTCGTAGGGCCGGAGCTTAAGATGTACCAGTGCGGACTCCCTAAGGAGATGGCGCTGGAGCTGTTCAAGCCCTTTGTTATGAAAAGGCTTGTCGAAAAGAAAATAGTGCAGAATATAAAGGCGGCGAGAAAGGCCGTTGAAAGGGCGAAGCCCGAGGTTTGGGACGCTTTGGAGGTCGTTATCAAGGGTCACCCGGTTCTGCTTAACCGTGCGCCGACGCTTCACCGCCTCGGAATCCAGGCGTTCGAGCCTGTTTTGGTCGAGGGCAGAGCGCTCAAGCTCCACCCGCTCGTTTGTACCGCGTACAACGCCGACTTCGACGGCGACCAGATGGCAGTTCACGTTCCTCTTTCCGCAGAGGCTCAGGCAGAGGCGAGATTCTTAATGCTCGCCGCAGGCAACCTCTTAAAGCCCTCTGACGGCCGTCCTGTGGCTGTTCCTACTCAGGATATGATCCTCGGCTCATATTATCTCACCCTTGACAAGGACGGAGAAATGGGCGAGGGCAAAATATTCAGAGATGTAGAAGAGGCTTATATGGCTTATGAAACGGGAGTAGTAAGCCTGCACGCAAAGATAAAGGTAAGGCGCACCATAATAAAGAACGGCGTTGAAAAGAGCGCGATAGTCGACACGACGGTCGGCAAGATAATATTCAACAGACCGATACCGCAGGATCTCGGCTTTGTCGACAGGTCAGACCCCGAAAACGAGTTTAAATACGAGATAGATTTCCTTGTCGGAAAGAAGATGCTTGGAAAGATAATAGACAAGTGCATCAAGGTACACGGTACCGAGATCACCTCAAGGGTTCTTGACGATATCAAATCTCAGGGCTATAAATATTCGACCAAGGGCGCTATCACGGTAGCCGTTATCGATGCGGAGATACCGCCGGCCAAGAAGGAGATAATAGCGCAGGCGGAGGCAGACGTAGACAGCGTAAGAAACCTCTATAAAATGGGTCTTCTCTCAAACGACGAGAGATACGCAAGGGTGCTCGATATTTGGGGCGACGCGACAAACAGAGTAACAAAGGCGCTCGAGGGCAACCTTGGAAAATACAACCCGATATTTATGATGGCGGACTCTGGAGCCCGCGGAAGCATGAGCCAGATTCGTCAGCTCGCGGGTATGCGCGGACTTATCGCCAACACCTCGGGTAAAACCATTGAAATTCCCATCAGGGCTAATTACCGTGAGGGACTCAATATTATGGAATACTTCATCTCCTCGCGCGGAGCCAGAAAGGGACTTGCCGATACGGCGCTGCGTACCGCGGACTCGGGATACCTCACAAGGCGACTTGTCGATGTTTCTCAGGAGGTCATAATCCGCGAGGACGACTGCCACACCGACGAGGGACTCGAAATATTTGATATACGCGACGGCAAGGAATCGATAGAGAGCCTGCACGAAAGACTGCTCGGCCGCTATCTGCTCGATGATTTCTGCGACGAGAACGGTAACGTGCTCGTTTCAAAGGAAAAGATGATGGGCGACGCAGAGGCGGATATAATCGTGAACTCAGGCGTTGATAGAATAAAGATACGCTCAATACTCGGCTGCCGCGCAAAGCACGGCGTATGCAAGAAGTGCTACGGCTCCAACCTTGCCAACGGCCAGCCTGTCACAGTCGGCGAGGCTGTCGGAATTATCGCGGCTCAGTCGATAGGAGAGCCGGGTACACAGCTTACAATGCGTACCTTCCATACGGGCGGCATCGCTTCAGCGGAGGATATTACACAGGGTCTGCCGCGTGTTGAGGAGCTGTTTGAAAGCAGAAAGCCGAAGCATCTCGCGATACTCAGCGAAATAAGTGGAGAGGTCAGGTTTGAAGAGATAAAGAACAACCGCCACGCCGTAGTTTATAACAAGGAAACCGGCGAGGAGCGCTCTTATCTTATACCGTTTGGCTCGAGAACCAAGATGGAGGACGGCCAGCAGGTACAGGCCGGAGATATGATAACCGAGGGCTCTAAAAACCCGCATGACATTCTCGCCATACAGGGAGCCGCAGCGGTTCAGGATTACCTCATTCAAGAGGTTCAGAGAACCTATCGTATGCAGGGTGTTGACATCAACGACAAGCATATAGAGGTAATAGTTCGCCAGATGATGAAAAAGGTGAGAATAGAGGACGGCGGAGATACCAATCTGCTTCCGAGCGCTCTTGTAGACAAGAGCGAGGTTTACGCCGCGAACGAAGAGATAAGGAAGAGAATAGAAAACGGCGAGGAGGGGCTAAGAGAAGCGACCTTCACCCAGACTCTTCTCGGTATTACAAAGGCCTCGCTCGCGACCGACAGCTTCCTTTCGGCGGCCTCCTTCCAGGAAACGACAAAGGTGTTGACCGACGCTGCCATAAAGGGCAAGGTCGACCCGCTTCTCGGATTAAAGGAAAACGTCTTGATAGGCAAGCTTGTTCCGGCAGGAACCGGTATGCACCGTTACAGCGATGTCGAGATAGAGGAAAATTATTTCACACCGACCTCGTCCGAAGCGGCAAACGAATGATAAATAAACGCAAGCTGCACCGTCCCTTGACGGCAGCTTGCGCTTTAAGTTTTATAAAGAGAAAAAAACAAAGCTTTAAAGGCAATAGAAATAATAGAAATGCGCCGCCTCAATTTGGGGCGGCGCATTGGTTCATAAGAACATCTTCTTTTTTCCAAGATAGTCCATAAATATTATTTGTATTTTATTATACATAGATTTACTCAAGGGGAGCCTTACGTCGTTGTTCAATATTATATCATGCGGAGATATGCCCGATATGCACTCTAAGTTTACAAGATAGCTGCGATAAGGCTTGACAAAGCTCATGGGCGGCAAAGCCTCTTCAATGTTTTTCAGAGTGCCGCGAAAGGCTTCCTCGCGGCCGTCCTTCATATGCATTACTATATCGTGACTGAATATTTCAAAATACATAATATTTGAAAGGTCAATAAAAATCATACCCTTTGTCGTTTTGACGCGAACCTTTGTCGGCCTGTTTTTCGCGAGGAACCTGTTGAGCGCATCCTCAAGACGACTCGAGTTGCCCGATTTAAGTAAATAGTGCAGAGGCTCTACGTCATAGCTGTCGACGGCGTAGTCGCTGAAGCTCGTGATGAATACAATATCGGATTTTCTTTGTTCGCGGCGCAACTCTCTCGCAATATCAATGCCGTTTTCGTTCCCCAGATCAACGTCGAGAAAAATCAAATCAAAATCTCCCTCGGAATCGAGGGCGTTAAAAAGAGAGCTGCGGTCGTTATAGCAGTCCAATGTATACGGGGCGTTTTTGTTCGCCGCTGCATTTTTTAAATCTTTTTAAATCGCGCGCAGAAATCGAGGTCATCGTCGCAAAGGGCAAATCTATACATAGACCAACCAACCTTTAAAGCTGTTTTATATAAGTCGGCGCCGTTCAGCGGGAGCCGTGCTCCGCCGGAGGCTGTGAAAAGCCGAGTCCAATTGACGGCTGAGGCAGCAGCCGCTTTGATAAGGCAAGCTATCAAGCCTTGTTCCATTTAAAATTATAGCAAAAGTGAGAAAAAAAGCAAGTAAATATGCGAGAAATAAGACGGATGTAAATATTTCCGGAACGGAAGTGTTAATTTAATTGTTTTGATTTTCAAATGATTCAAGTCTTACAGAAACATTTTTTTGAATATTTCTGTAAAAGAATTGGTAATCGTATACATGATATATTCCATTTTTGAATATGTCTATTTCGGCAGGGTAATCTGCGGGATTTATGTCAGTCACCTTCAGCGCGCCGCGCTCGCTGTCAATATACGCTCCGGTCAAATGCGGTATTTCCTTTGTCACGCTGCCGTTGTAATCCGTAAAGCACGCTCCGAGATTCAGGGATTTATCGGCGGGAGTTCCGTCGGTTTTCCAGTTTAGGGGGTTTATTGCAAGCGTCTTTGTGCCCTTTGGTATCATAAGAGAGTCGTCGATGCTCTTATCCTCGCTGTTATACGCTATTACGACTCCGGTATCCTTCTCCCCTTGGGCGAATTTAAGCCACGGGTATTGCTCGATCTCCTCTTGGGTGACGCGCCAGCCGATGGCGTAGCAGGCGACAAGCTGATCTGTTTTGTCCTCGAAGCATTCCTTTATAAGCCTTATGCACATATCCGCGCCCTGTGAAAATCCGGCTAAGATTATGGGGCGGCCGTTATTTTCGTTCTCGTAGTAATAGTTAAAGGCCGCCTTGACGTCCTCAAAGGCGCTCGACAGATATTTTTCGCTTTCCTCTTTAGAGAGAGTATATGTATACATAGCCGCCTGGCGGTAGTACGGGGCGAAAAATCTGCCGTCGCCGTCATATAATCCCTTTTCCATATTAGTCGCGCCGAGAAAGCTCGCCCTTGCGCTTTCGTCCGTCAGGGGCATATTCCTGCTGTCGGCCGAGCCCGAGTAAACGGTGGGGCATATGAAGAACACGTCAGCTGTTTTTTGAGAGGCTCCCGATTCGTAATACGCCCAATTGTTCAAGTCGGAATAGTCCGCTCCGTTGCTTTGCCCGCAGGAGGTAAGGCTTATGAGAAATACGAAAATTAGGATAATTGAGGCAAATCTTATTTTTTTCATTTTGAAGCTCCTTTGGCGGCTTTATTTGCCGCGTTGTTATGATGAGCGGCTGCCGCGATAAGCGCCGCTGATTAAATTTTATCACCTTTGAGGCACAATGTGAAGAAGGCGCGAAAAATTTTCGGCTGTCGCGTTTGTGCCGCGGATAGTTTTAAACGGGGCTTTGGTTCGGGCGGCGACCGCAAATTTCCGCCGCGCCGGCGGAAATTTGCAGAAAAGCGCGGCGGGGCAGGGACTGAGCCTCGCGGTAAAAGCTTTGCCGCCGCGCTTTTCCGAGCGCCCCCTGCGGGGGCGCGGGTCGCCGCCCGACTCCGCCCTTTAAGCACAGGGTGATAACGGGTCGAGCGACAGCCACCCGCAATCCGTGGCTTTTGTACTGATATGTTGACCTTTCGTTCAAAAAAGCTTGAATATTCAAAAAGCGTGTGATATCCTTGTGATAATATGTTTCAAAATCCGATATGGGCGCGGTTGTTATTTTTTAGGCTCATTCGGCAATGCGGCATATTATTTATTATTTTTATTTTTTAGAGGAGGAACACAGAAATGGACTTCAATCAATTATGGCATTCGATTAACGAGAGTAACTATGGCAATTTTTATATGTCGCCGACCTATTATATACCTGCGGCAGTCGTTGGTATACTCTCGATAATCGCAATGTGGAAAATCTTTACCAAGGCGGGAGAAAAGGGCTGGAAGTGCATTATACCGATCTATAACCTTTACATACTCTACAAAATCACATGGAAGCCGAGTATGTTCGTTGTGATGCTCATAATTTCTATCCTCACGGGCGGCGCTGTAAGTGCGTATACAATTATTCATCCCACGATGGAAAGCAACATAGCGCTGTTTGTGATATTCGCGGCGGTTATGCTCGTCTTGGGCGTAATTGCGGCGGTTATAGCGATAATATCAATGCATAAGCTCTCCAAGGCCTTCGGTCACGGAGCGGGATATACAGTCGGCCTGATTTTCCTGTCGGTGATATTCCAGCTTATTCTTGCCTTCGGTCAGTCAAAGTATGTTGGAGCAGATAAGTAGTTAAATTATTGATACGACAAAGCAAAAATCCGATTTGAGCCTGCTTGGCTTATAATCGGATTTTTTTATTTTAGTCTGCAATTTGAAATTTTACCTATGGTATTGTATGAGATCCTTGATAACCTCTCCGGCTATTATCAGACCCGCCGCCGCAGGAACAAAGGCGTTGCTGCCGGGAACGCCCCGGCGACCGCCCGGCTCCGGCTCTGTTTCAAGCGCGTCTGCCCGCGCTGTTTCCAAGGGCTTGATGGGCGGCTCCTTAGAGTATACCGTTTTAAGACTCTTTATGCCCCTGCGCTTTAACTCGTACCGCATAACTCGGGCGAGCGGACAGACGGAGGTCTTGTATATATCCGCAACCTCAAGGGCGGCGGGATTAACCTTATTCCCCGCGCCCATAGAGCTTATGATAGGCGTGCCGGCAGCGGCGGCGTTCACAACAAGGGCTATCTTTCCCGTTACCGTGTCGATAGCGTCCACGATATAATCATATTTGCCAAGGTCAAACATAGACTCCGTTTCGGGGGAGTAAAAAATTTTGTATGCGTTGACCGCCGCCTTGGGGTTTATATCGTGAATACGCTCGATAGCCGCGTCGGTCTTGTATTTGCCGAGAGTGCTGTGCGTGGCGTATATTTGACGGTTCAGGTTGCTCAGGCAGATTTTGTCGTTGTCGATAATGTCAATAGTGCCAACGCCCGAGCGGACTAAGGCCTCTACAACGTATCCGCCGACGCCGCCTATGCCGAATACCGCGACGCGCGAGCGCGAAAGCTTCTCTATTGCCTCTCTGCCGAATAAAAGCTCGGTTCTTGAAAACTGATCCAACATAAAATGACCTCTGAAAAATTGTATTATTTCAATATTTGAAACATCGTAGAAATTATAACACAAAAGAAGCTGAGCTTCAAATTACAAATTGTATCAGGCGCGCCGCAGACTACGCCGAATATTCGGCGTGGAACGTCGCTGGATTTCTCCTGTCGATATTGTTTTTTTTATGAAAATATTGTATAATTCTGTCATACGCATTTTGCGCGGATCAATTTTCGGAAGGCAGTGATATGATGAGGTGTCAAAATTGCGGAAAAGCAGTTAGCGACGGCGCGAGATTTTGCCCGTATTGCGGAGGCAATCTTGAGGAAATGCAAAGCGAACACGAGATATTCAGTAACAGCACGGAAAAGAGGCTTGACGACGAGATACGTCAAGTCGAGAATGAAAATGCGGGGTTTGAGCGGAGTGGAAATTCTTTTTCGCCAGAATATTATTCGGACGGCTTCGACTCGGATAAAAACGATGACGCGACGAAAATTTTTGACAACAGCGGGCTTAAGGCGGCCGCGGAATATGCTCCGTACGCGCCGGAAGATATTGATGAGTACGGAAACGAGAGGGCGAATAAGCACAGAAAGGCCTACATCGTTATAGTAGTTTGCGCGTCGGTGCTGATCCTCGCCATAATTGTCCTTGCGGCAATACTGCTTGGAAAAAATTGCGGAGGCACTTCAACGCCGGCAATGAGCTCGTCGATGATAAGCGAGCCGACAGCGCCGACCACCGCGACCGAGAAAAAAATCAAGGTTCCCGACGTCATAGGCGAGCCGGAGCAGGTCGCTGTGTCGGCGATAGAGCAGAGAGGGCTTAAAGCGAGCGTTATAAAACAGGAGAGTGATACGGTCGAGAGCGGCTGTGTTATAGATCAAAATCCTAAGGACGGTGAAATGGTTGAGCTTGGCAGCACGGTCGTGATTTCCGTTGCGGCGGAGTCAAGCGGCTCGTCCTCCGGCTCTGCGGAATCCACACATTCCGGTGACAGCGAATCCGAGACTGAGCCTGCGCCGACAGAGGCAACGGAAGAGGAGCAAACGGAGGCGCAGACAGAAGCTCAGACGGAAAAGCCCAACAGCGGAGATATAAGCACATATATCCTACCGGAAAGCAGCGACAGGTATCTCGATTATCCCGATCTCGAGGGCGTTGACGGTTTTGACCTTGTGCTCGCGAGGAATGAGATATATGCACGCCACGGCAGACTTTTTGACTCGCAGGAGGTTCAGGATTATTTTAACCGCTGTACCTGGTACAACGGCACGATCTCGCCGGAGGATTTTGACGAGAGTGTTCTAAATTCCTACGAGCGCGCGAATGTTGATTTTATTTTACAGAAGGAATACAGCACTATGGAGTGACGGCGGGAAAGGCGGCGGTTTAGGCAAAGGCTTTCAAGGATAGCGGGGCTGTCGTGCGACTCGTTTTTACTCTGTGCGGGTCCGGGGTGAGTTCGGGCGGCGACCGCAAATTTCCGCCTCGCGGCGGAAATTTGCCCGAAAATGCGGCGGCTCATACCTGGACTGCCCCGACAAAAGCCCCTGCGCCGCCGCGTTTTCCGCGCGGCGCAGCCGCGCAGGTCGCCGCCCGAACCCCTGCCGAACATAAAATGCTCAGGGCGACAACGCGACAGCCCTCCCGAGGTCCCCAATAAATTTATTTTTTTACTTTGTTGCAAAAACAAGAGCCTTGCCCTATAATAAAAGAGTATTCAAAAACGAAAAAGGAAGTGTGACTACAATGTATAATGATATTGTTGATACGATAGGCTTCGTCGGCAGGTATGATAAGGACGTTGCCGACGCAATGAATGACGAGCTTAAAAGACAGAGAAGGAATATTGAGCTTATCGCCTCGGAAAATATAGTATCTCCGGCGGTTATGGCGGCTATGGGCAGCGTGCTCACCAATAAATACGCCGAGGGCTACCCCGGAAAACGCTATTACGGCGGTTGCCAGTGCGTTGACGTTGTAGAGGAGATTGCGCGCAAAAGAGCCTGCGAACTCTTCGGAGCCGAGCACGCAAACGTGCAGCCTCATTCCGGAGCGCAGGCGAATATGGCGGTTTACTTCGCTATGCTCGAGCCAGGCGATACGGTAATGGGAATGAATTTGAGCGAGGGCGGCCACCTCACTCACGGCTCGCCGGTAAATCTTAGCGGCAAGTACTACAACTTCGTATCATACGGCGTTGACCCCGTTACGCATATTATAGATTACGACAAGGTTATGCAGCAGGCGCTCGAATGCAAGCCAAAGCTCATAGTATGCGGAGCGAGCGCATACCCGAGAATAATAGACTTTAAAAAATTCCGCGAGATAGCGGATGCCTGCGGAGCCTATCTTATGGTGGATATGGCGCACATCGCGGGACTCGTCGCCGCCGGAGTTCACCCTAATCCGGTGGAGCACGCGCATTTTGTTACAACTACCACGCATAAGACCCTCAGAGGGCCGAGGGGCGGACTTATCCTTTGTAAGGAGGAGTTTGCAAAGGCGATAGATAAGGCGATTTTCCCGGGCACTCAGGGCGGCCCGCTGATGCACACAATAGCGGCGAAGGCGGTTTGCCTTGGAGAAGCGTTAAAGCCTGAATTTAAAGCCTACGGCGAGCAGATAGTTAAAAACTGCAAGGCGCTTGCCGAGGGACTGATATCAAGAGGTCATAAGCTTGTGTCCGGCGGAACGGACAACCACGTTCTACTGCTCGATTTAAAGGAAACGGAGCTGACCGGCAAGGAGCTCGAGCACCGTCTTGACGAGGTTTATATCACGGCGAATAAGAACACGGTGCCGAACGAGCCGAGAAGTCCGTTTGTGACGAGCGGCGTTAGAATGGGCACGGCGGCGGTTACTACAAGGGGATTCAAAGAAGACGATATGGATAGGATAGCCGAGTTCATAACCATGGTGACAGAGGACTTCGAGGGCAACGCCGACGCGGTAAGAGCGGGCGTTACGGAGCTCTGCGCAAAATATCCGCTGTACGAATAATAAAGCTGTAAAAACGCAGTGCGCTGTCCTCGTGTGAGCTTATTGGGACAGCGCATTTTTTATGATGACAGATCTATATACTGACAGGAGGGATTCCACTTGAGCACATCACCGCTTGCCGACAGAATAAGACCCATGACGCTCGATCAGGTCGTGGGGCAGGAGCATCTTCTCGGAAGTGATAAGGCGCTGAGAAGAATAATAGACAGCGGAGAGATCCCGAATATGATATTTTATGGGCCGTCGGGGGTAGGCAAAAGCACGGTCGCCTCTATAATAGCAAGGCAGACTAACCGCAGCCTTAGAAAATTAAACGGTACAACCGCGTCTACCGCCGACATAAAGGCAATAGTGTCTGAGCTTGGCACATTCAGCGGTATGAACGGGGTGCTGCTGTATCTTGACGAAATACAGTACTTCAACAAAAAGCAGCAGCAGACGCTACTCGAATATCTCGAGGACGGCAGAATAACGCTCATCGCGTCGACGACGGAAAATCCCTACTTTTATGTGTATAACGCCATACTCAGCCGATGCACCGTGTTTGAATTTAAAACCGTCGACTCGCACAGCGTCGAAAAGGCGATATGGAGGGCCTTTGATTATCTTGAAAACGAGAGCGGCGACGAGATAGAGGTCGAGGACGACACCGTGTCCTATATAGCGACAGCCTGCGGAGGCGACGTGAGAAAGGCGCTGAACGCAGTCGAGCTCTGCGTCCTATCGGCAGACGAAGCGGGCGGCAGTAAAGTGGTGACGAACGAGCTTGCAAGACAGCTCACTCAAAAGAGCGCCGTGCGATACGACAAGGACGGCGACGAGCACTACGACATTGTTTCGGCGTACCAGAAGTCAATGCGCGGCTCAGACCCGAACGCCGCCGTACATTATCTGGCTCGCTTGCTCGAGGCGGGAGACCTGCCCTCGGCGTGCCGCCGACTCATGGTGTGCGCCTGTGAGGACGTCGGACTTGCCTATCCGCAGATAATCCCGATAGTTAAGGCCTGCGTAGATATAGCGCAGGCTGTCGGACTGCCCGAGGCGAGGATACCTCTTGCGGATGCTGTGGTGCTCGTTTGCAATGCGCCGAAAAGCACGAGCGCGTATATGGCGATCGAGTCGGCAATGCAGGATTTAAAGGCGGGAAATTACGGGCAGATACCGCGCCAACTCCAAAACAAGCACTTCGACGGAGAGGATAACCCGAATAAAGGGCAGTTTTACGAGTATCCTCACGACTACCCTAACCATTGGGTGCGGCAGCAGTATCTCCCTGACAATATAAAGGACAGGTTGTATTACGAGTTCGGCGACAACAAGAACGAGCAGGCGTTTAAAGCCTATTGGGACAGAATAAAGGGAGGCAAAAGGTGATGCTTGGAAGGTCAAACTGCGACTCCTGCGTTCATTATGTATATGACGACGAGCTGGGATATAATATTTGCGAGGTCGATCTCGACGAGGACGAAATGTTAAAGTTTATGCAAAGCTCCTTTGACGACTGCCACTACTATCGCCTTGACGATGAATACGGTATAGTCAGAAAGCAGAATTGAGCTAAAACAACAATGCGCCCGATAAAAACATAAAGCCCCTTTTAATGGACTTAAAAAATACAAGAAAGCTCCGCTCTCAACAAATTGCGACAATAACCTTAAAATGAGAAAAATCCACTGAAACTGCGGGCTTAGAGAGCTTTTTTAAACGATAGATTTACATATAAAAGCACAGCCGTCCAATAAATCGGACGGCTGTTTTGTTTCTTATTTATTTCCCAACAATTGATGAAATATTAAATTTCATTCCTGCCCTCGAGCGCGCGTAAAAGCGTCATCTCGTCGGCATATTCAAGGTCGCCGCCTACCGGCAGTCCCGAGGCTATTCTCGTCACCTTGATGCCGAGCGGCTTTAAAAGCTTTGAAATGTAAACGGCAGTGACCTCTCCCTCCGCCGTCGCGTTTGTCGCCATTATGACTTCTTTTATATCTCCCTTGCCGGCTCTCTCGACAAGCTCCTTTATTTTGAGCTGCTCCGGCGTTATGCCGTTCAGGGGGGAGATAGCACCGTGCAGAACGTGATATACGCCCTTGTATTCCTGCGTGCGCTCAAGGGCGATAACGTCCTTAGGGTCCTCCACCACGCAGACGGTCGAGCGGTCGCGCCTTTCGTTTTTGCAGATAGGGCATAAATCCCCGTCGGCGAGGTTGCAGCACTGCTTGCAGTAGTGTATTTTCTCGTGAGCGTCTGTGATGGCGCTTGCAAAGGCCTTGGCTTCGGCCTCGGGCATTCTCAAAACATGATATGCAAGCCGCTGAGCCGTCTTTGAGCCTATGCCCGGCAGGCGTTCAAACTGTTCGACAAGCCGCGCGAACGGCGCGGCGCTGTATCCCGCCATATCAGAACAGTCCCGGAATGTTTATTCCGCCCGAGAGCTTTTCCATGGTCTGCTCCTTGTCCGCCGCCGCGGCTCTTAAAGCCTCGTTTACAGCCGCAATCACTAAGTCGGAGAGCATCTCAACGTCCTCGGGGTCAACGACCTCCGGCTTTATGTCGAGCGTCTTTATCTCCATTTTGCCGGTGGCGACAACGTTTACCGCGCCGCCGCCCGCCGCCGCAGTGTATTCTCTCTCTTCGAGCTCGGCGGAAGCCTCGTCCATCTGAGCCTGCATCTTTTGAGCCTGGCGCGCAAGCTGCTGAATATTTGCGGCTCCGCCTCCGCCGTAGCCCTGCGGTAATCTTGCTTTCATATTAAAAACATCCTTTCAGTTTTAGCGTTACAGATAAATTATACAGGAGCAGCTGTGCGATGTCAAAGAAAATTTGCGCAATGGCTCGGTCGCGCCTTGACAGCCCACAGAAAGAGCTCTCTTGCTTTAAATTTAAAGTTATTAAGCGGCGCCTTGTATTGTAAACTATGTATCTTCACAATTTGCAAAGCGCGCTGCCTTTGATAAGGGGCGAAGATAAAAATAATTAATGGGCGCAGCACCGCAGCCGCGCCCATTCCACTAACCGTTTTAGTTTTGTTTTATCAGTCGAGCTCCACCGGTCTGAGGCCCCAAATGTTGTTTGCATAATCTCTTATCGAGCGGTCGGCGGCGAAGATGCCTGCGTTAGCGATATTGATAAGCGACATTCTGTTCCACTGCTCCTTGTTCTCGGTGTAGAGAGCCGAAGCCTTTTGCTGAGCCACAGAGTAGTCCGCAAAATCAGCGAGAACCATATAAGGGTCAATATTCATCAGCGAGTTGGCTATTGCGCCGAAGCGGGTGTTGTTTATCTCGTCGATAGCGCCCCTGAGGATCTGGTTGTTCTGATAATATACCATCGGGTTGTACCCGTTTCTCTTTATGCTTTCGACCTCAGGAGTGGTCAGTCCGAAGAGGAACATATTCTCGTTGCCCACCGCGTCGTTTATCTCTACATTGGCTCCGTCGAGCGTGCCCATGGTGATAGCGCCGTTCAGCATAAACTTCATATTGCTCGTGCCGGACGCCTCCGTGCCGGCAAGAGAGATCTGCTCGCTTATTTCGCTCGCAGGTATGAGCTTTTCTGCTATTGTCACGCGGTAATCCTCAAGATAGACTACCTTCAGCTTTTTGTTTACCCTGTCGTCCTTTTCTATCTTGTTGCCAAGTGCGATGATAAACTGTATTATCTGCTTTGCAAAGTAATACCCCGGGGCCGCCTTTGCGCCGAATATATATGTTTTCGGCGTGAAGCTGGCGTTTGGATTCTCGCGCAGCCAGCGGTATGTCGAGAGAATGTGCAGGGCGTTCATAAGCTGTCTTTTGTACTCGTGCAGACGCTTTACCTGAACGTCGAAGATTGAGTCGGGGTCAACGGTAACGCCGTTGTGCTTTTTGATGTAATCCACCATCTTGAGCTTGTTTGCGCGCTTGATGTTTTCAAGCCGCTGCAAAACGGCCTTGTCGTCCTTGTATGCGAGCAGCTTTTGAAGCTGTGACGCGTCGTTTATATAGTCCGTGCCTATAAGCTCGTTTAACATATTTGCAAGCTGAGGATTAGATTGATTGAGCCAGCGGCGGTGAGCCACTCCGTTTGTGACGTTTGTAAACTTTTCGGGGAACACGGTGTAGAAATCGTGGAAGACAGTGTCCTTGAGTATCTCGCTGTGTAAAGCGGAAACGCCGTTTACTTTATAACCGGCGATAACGGCAAGGTTAGCCATTTTTACAACGCCGTCGTTTATTATCGCCATTCTGCCCACCTGATAGCCGTCAACGCCGCGCGCGTGCATAGCGGCGCAAAAGCGCTTGTTGAGCTCGAAGAGTATCTCGTATATTCTCGGAAGCTTTGCCTTGAAGGTCTGCTCCTCCCAACATTCGAGAGCCTCCTTCATAACCGTGTGGTTAGTATAGGCTATGGTGCGGCTTGTCAGATCCCAAGCCTTGTCCCACTCGTAGCCGCATTCGTCCATGAGTATCCTCATAAGCTCCGGCACCGCGAGCACGGGGTGGGTGTCGTTTAGGTGTATTGTCACCATATCCGGCAAATTGTCGAGGGTTTGGTAGTTTCTCAGGTGCCTGTTGATTATATCCTGTATCGTTGCCGAAACGAGGAAATACTGCTGGTTCAATCTCAGGCTCTTGCCCTCGGGGTGGTTGTCGCCGGGGTAGAGCACCTTTGTGATGGACTCCGCCATAGCGTTTTGCTCAATGGCGCGCAGATAATCTCCGTCATTAAAGAGCTGCATATCAAAGTCGTTCGACTTCGCCGCCCACAGTCTTAAACGGCTCACGCCCTTGCCGTCGTGACCGGCAACCATGAGGTCATACGGCACGGCGACTACATTATATGAGTCGACTATGTCCACATTGTGCAGCCCGTCCTTCCATTCCTCTATTACCTTGCCGTTAAATTTTATCGTTATAGCCTTTTCCGGGTGATCCTGGAGCCATACGCCGCCGCCGGGGAGCCAAAAATCAGGCATTTCGGTTTGCCAGCCGTCGATGAGCTTCTGGCTGAATATGCCGTACTCATAGCGCAAAGAATATCCCATAGAGGGGTAGGACTGCGAGGCGAGCGCGTCGAGGAAGCAGGCGGCGAGCCTGCCAAGACCGCCGTTGCCGAGTCCGGCGTCCGGCTCCTGCTCGTAAACGCTGTCAAGCTTTACACCGAGATTTTTAAGCGCGGTGTTGAAGGTTTCCTCAAGCTTTAGGTTATAGAGGTTATTTTTGAGAGAGCGACCCATTAAAAATTCCATACATAGGTAATATACGGTTTTTTTGCCCTGCTGAACCGCTTTATGGGAAAATTCGGAGTATCCTGCCGTAAGAAGATCTTTGATGACAAGGACTACCGCCTTGTAAAAGTGTTCGTCCGTAGCGTCCTTTTGCGATACGCCGAAATTGTGGCTGAGCTTTTTGAGTATAAGCTCCTCAGCCTGCTTAGCTGTTAGGTTATAATTCATTATTTTCCTCCTCTGACTGCCGCCCGATATCGGGCCGAGTTGAAATCACCCATAATTATACACTATATCAACAGTTATTTCAACCGATTAACTATATATTAAAGCAATAATTAAGGCGCTAAACGCGTGTTTACAATATATTTTTCGCCCGCGTCGGCGAATTATTAAGTCTTTATTTTCCTGTAGGAAAATTAGAGCAATGATTTTAACCAGTTATGTAACAAAATATAATTAAAATTTAAAATAATTATGTATACAAATATAAAAATTGCGGCTTTCAAACTGAGGCGGAGCAATTTCGACAAAAATAGAGAAAAATTGCTAAAAAGCACTTTACAAGTTTTTAAACTTTGTATTATAATACTATAATAGGGTTCAGTATGTGAAAGGACTGATTTTTGTGAGTGAGAAAACACGGGTTAGACTTAAAATAGTAGGAAGCGAGTTTGTGGTCTCGGCCGACGAGGACAAGGACTATATTGTAAAGATAAGCAATATGGTCGACGAAAAAATCAAGGCGCTGCTTCGGCAGAGCGACTCGATGAGCGTTGCCATGGCGGCTATACTCGCCGCGCTTAACTATTGCGACGAGCTCGAAAAGGAAAAGATAATAACCGAGGAGCTTCTGCGCAGGACGGAAACGAGCGAGTCGCTCGCGAGCAGAGCCTGCGGCGAGCTTGACCAGCTCAGAGTGGAAAACAAGCGGCTCAAAGAGGAAAAGCTCGGACTGCACAAGGTGATAGACTCCTTGCAAAGCGGAGCTGAGGCTGCGGAAGATAAGGCGGAGGAGCCGGATTCGCCGGAGCAGCTTAAAATACCGCTGCCCAACGATAAAAGTCAAAGCGCCACAGAGACGCAGATTGAGGAAATAGCTCCGTCGGAGGCTAAAAGCGAAGAGCCGCAGCAAAGCCCCGAGCCCGAACAAAAGCAGGAAAAAGAAAAGGAGCAGGATAAGGGGTCGGAAACCGAGCAAAATGCGCAGACCGAAAAGCAGCAGGATGCCGGAGCGGAAAATAGAGCCCTCGGCGCAGGCGAAGACAGACCGTCAGTACCCCTCACTGCGCGGCAAATGCTCGAGGAGAAGCGCAGAGCGCTTTTAGAGCAAAAAAAGAATAACCGCCAAAGCGAACCAAATCAAAACAGACCCAAGCCGTTTCGCCCGGTGAACAGTGCAAAATCGGGCGGGGGAGCATTTCCCGGCAACAAAAGGGGCGAGCCAAAGATAAATTACAGAGATAACGACAAGATCAGCGGCAGCTTTCGCAGGAGCGAATTTGCCGATTTGACAGGAGAAGACGATATGCTCAGCTTTTTTGATCGGAGATAAATATGAGCGGCATAATTGAAATACTTGCTCCCGCGGGCGCGTTTGAGAGCGTAAAAGCAGCGGCCTGTACGGGAGCAAGCGCTGTTTATGTTGGGGCGAGGAGCTTTAGCGCGAGAGCCTCCGCCGAAAATTTCGGAGCCGAGGAGCTTGCCGAGGCGACGGATTACTGCCACGAGAGAGGAATGAAGCTGTATCTTGCCGTGAACACGCTTATCCGCGACGATGAAATGCGCCTTGCGCTAGAAACGGTCAAAACGGCGTGCGAGTGCGGGGTCGACGCGCTTATCGTTCAGGATCTGGGCTTCGCCGAGCTTGTGAAAAGGGCGGCTCCGCAAATGCCGCTGCACGCCTCCACCCAGACGTCGGTACATACCCCGCAGGGGGCAAGACGGCTGTATGCCATGGGCTTCAAGCGAGTAGTGCTCGCGCGCGAGCTTTCGCGGCGCGAAATAGATGAGATAGTAAACTCCTGCCCGATAGAAACCGAGGTGTTTGTGCACGGGGCGCTTTGTATGTGCGTGTCGGGTCAATGCCTTTTCAGCGCTATGCTCGGCGGCAGAAGCGGCAACAGAGGGCGCTGCGCCCAGCCGTGCAGACTGCCGTTTTTTGTCGAGGGCGGCAACGGCAGAGCGTTGAGCCTAAAGGATAATTCCCTGCTCGACTATCTTGTCGAGCTTGAAAATATGGGAGTCACTTCGGCAAAAATCGAGGGCAGAATGAAGCGGCCGGAATATGTCGCGGCTGCCGTTGACGCGTGCGTGTCGGCGCTTGAAGGGAAGCTTGACGAGAATAAGAGAGCATCTCTTGAGTCGGTTTTTTCGCGCAGCGGCTTTACCGACGGGTACTATATCGGAAATATAGGCAAGGATATGTTCGGCGCGCGCACAAAGGATGACGTGACGGCGGCGGACAGCGGGCTTCTTTCGCGTTTAAAGGGCCTTTATAAGGATGAGAAAAAGCGGCTGCCGCTGAAATTTAAGTTTATGCTGAAAGACGGCGAGAGTGCAAGACTCGACGCGGAAAGCGGGAGCTTTTCGGCTTTTGCCTTAGGAGCAGTGCCGGAGCAGGCGTTCAAAGCGCCGACAGACGGCGACAGAATAAGAGCCCAGCTTTTAAAAACCGGCGGGACGCCCTTTTTGCCGCCGGATATAGAATGTGATATTGACGACGGCCTTGCGTTTCCCGTATCCGCCGTAAACGCTATGCGCCGAGAATGTATAGAAAAAATAAAGGAGCTGTACCGCCGCGGCTCGAAGAAGGATTTTATAGAGCCAAAGAGCTCAGACTATATAGTAAAGCCGTACAGAAGCGACGATAAGCCGAAAATAAGGGTGAGGCTTGCAAATTGCGACGCACCGGAGGAGATAAAGGACTGTGAGCTTTTGTATGTCCCTCTGTTTTCGCCCGCCGAAAAAATAAGCGGACTGCTCGATTCAGGCTTCAATTTAGGCGTGGAAATACCGCGGTGTATTTTCGGCGGCGAGCGCAGGGTGCTCGATAAGCTGAAAAAGCTCTATTCCCTTGGAGTGAGGCACGCCCTCGTGTCGAATATCGGCGCGATAGATCTCGCGCTCGACTGCGGGTTTATAGCCCACGGCTCCTTTGCGCTTAACGTGTTTAACACACGCTCGCTTAATGTGCTCGAGGGGATCGGACTATGCGATGTGGAGCTTTCGCAGGAGCTTACTGCGGAGCAGATGAGCAGGCTCGGCGGCAATATAAAAAGGGGAGCGGTCACGGTAGGAGCAGCGCCGCTTATGATAACGAGAGCTTGTCCCATGAAAAGCGGCGGACGGTCGTGCTCGGACTGCGACAGACATGGTTATATAAAGGACAGGAAAAATAATCTTCTCGAGCTGAAATGCGACGGCTTTGCGACTGAGATATTAAATCCCGTCTTGACCTATGCCCATCAAATATTTGAAAAATCTAATTATCTTGATTTTTATACTCTGCGCTTTTCAACTGAGAACAGAGAAAAAATTGTGGAGCTTTATAAGGCCGTAATAGAAAATAAGCATTTAAGCGGAAATTATACAAATGGTCTTTACAAAAGAGGAGTGATTTGAAATGAATATGGTTAAAATAAAAAGGGTGAGAGAAAACGCCGTTATCCCAAAGAGGGCGACCGACGGTTCGGCCGGAGCCGATTTGTGCGCCTGCATAGATCAGCCGCTGACCATAAATCCGGGGGAGCTGGCAAAGATACCCACCGGAATAGCGATAGCTTTGCCGTCTGCGGAGCTTGGGGCTTTTCTTTTCGCGCGCAGCGGGCTTGGCGTAAAGCACGGAATATGCCTTTCAAACGGAGTTGGCGTTATTGACAGCGATTACAGAGGGGAGATCGCGGTCGGACTTTGCAATGTGGGGAGCGAACCCTATACAATTGAGCCGGGCGAGAGGATAGCGCAGATGGTAATAATGCCCGTATCGCTTTTGCCGCTTTGCGAGGCTGACAGCCTTGACGAAACCGAAAGAGGCTCAGGCGGTTTTGGCTCGACCGGACGGTAATCAAGGCGGTTTTGCGCGTGGCTTTAGGATTGCGGGCGAGTAAGGGGGCTGTCGCGCTTGTGCTCTTTGGTTGTCTTGAAGTGCGACAGGGTTCGGACGGCGACCTGCGCGGCGCAGCCGCGCGGGAAAACGCGGCGGGCGCCGGTCCTTCCCCTGACAGAGTGAGCCTGCCGCCGCGTTTTCGGCAAATTTCCGCCGGAGGCGGAAATTTGCGGGTCGCCGCCCGAACACACTCCGTCGCAGGCACATAGCGGCAACGTGTAACGCGACAGCCTCGGCAGCCGTTAAAGTAAGGCAAAGCGTGCCGAGGGCAAATATACAGTGTTAAATTAAGATTTTTTAATACGAAAATGCAGTTTTTTAAATAGCTTTAGGTTAATATTACTATGTATTATATATAAAATTTGTTAAAAAAACTGATAAAAAAATTTTGACTCGCTTGACAATTTATGGTAAAATGAACAGTAGGGAATATGTTGTCATACTGATTTTATATTTTTGTTGTAACTATTGCCACTATTATGAATTTGTGAAGGGGCGATTATGAGCAAGGTTATAGTTGTTGCGTCGGGAAAGGGCGGCACGGGAAAATCAACGGTCGCCGCAAGTCTTGGGGTTGCCTTTGCCGGCAGAAATAGGCGCGTGCTGCTGATTGATTGTGATTCGGGTATGCGCGGGCTTGATATAATGCTCGGCGTGAGCAAAAGCCTTGTCTTTGACATTGCGGACGTTGTGAGCGGCAACTGCAAAACGGAGCACATTATTTATCCGTGCTCGCACACGAACGGACTTTACCTTATTCCCGCTCCGCAAAAGGCTGAAGACGAGCTGAGCCCCGGGGTTCTGGGGCAGTTTATCGAAAGCGTTGAAGACCAATACGATATAATAATAATCGACTCGCCAGCGGGCGTGGGAAAGGGCTTTGAAACAGCGGTTTATCCGGCGCAAACCTGCATAGTAGTCGCTAATGCGGAGCCGACAAGCGTCAGAGGATGCGTAAATGTGCGCAGAAGGCTTACGGAGCTTGGCAAGGAGGATATTTGCCTTGTCATCAACCGGCTATCAAAGCGCGAGTTTTTTAAAATGAATTTTTACGCGGATCTTGATGAAATAATCGACGAAACTCAAATACGTCTTATCGGCGTCGTTCCGGAAAGCTTACAGGTGGTGGCGGCAATACAAAGAGGCATAGCGTGCACGGAGGAGTGCAAGGCGCTGACCGCGTTTCGCAGAATAGCGGGGCGCTTAGAGGGCGAAAAGCTTCCGCTTGCGGTGTGCTGATAGATAAAAATGTTGTTAGACAGTAAAATCGGATATGGGAAACGGAAAAGAAGAAACAGTTAAACAACACGGGAAAGTAAACAGAATTTAGGCAGTCAGACATCAGGCAGGAAATAATGGAGGGATTTAAAGTGAATATAGCGTTAATCGCACACGATGAGAAAAAAGAATTGATGGTGCAGTTTTGCATAGCATACTGCGGCATATTGAGCAGACATAATCTCTGCGCTACCGGCACCACGGGCAAGATGGTTGCCGAGGCGACCGGGCTCAGCATAACGCGCTATATGGGCGGCTCACAGGGCGGCGACCAGCAGATCTCCGCGAGGATCGCCTATGACGAGGTGGATATGCTGCTGTTTTTCCGCGACCCGCTTCATCCAAAGCCGCACGAGCCGAACGATATAAATCTTTTAAGGCTCTGCGATATGCACAATATTCCTGTTGCGACCAACATCGCGACAGCGGAGGTTCTTATCCACGGCCTTGAGAGAGGCGACCTCGACTGGAGAAATATAATGAAGCTTTGATTTTCGGCGCGCCTGAGGGAAGGTGCGGTTTGTTAGAGATTGATTTTTGATATAAAAATAACGGGGCTGCCGCAAAAGTGCGACAGCCCCTGCTTGTCGATAAGCCCTATTTTGACAGGATAAAAACCTTCGTCCGCCCATTGCAAAAGGCGGGCGTTTTTAAAGACGCCTTATTTTTTAAGATTAATATACTCGTCGAGTATTTCCGCCGCGTCATATACAAGCAAGGCGCACGGGCGCTTTTTGTAATATTGCTCGCTGCGCTTCTCGGGAGTAGGCGAGGAGGCTGCGTTGCCGTCAAGTCCCAAAAGCTCGCGGCAGATGATGGAGCCGTTTTTTTCTCTGAATTTTCCGGCAAGGGTCTGAACGGTTTTATAAAGCTCGCGCTTTTTAACGCTGTCGTTAGGGTCGCTGCTGCCGTAAAGCATGGAAGCCGCCATAACCATACCGCTCACGGCCCCGCATATTTCTCTCATTCTTCCGACTCCGCCGCCAAATCCGCTCGCTATCAGCATCGCGGTTTCTTTTTCAATGCCGCAGTCCTGCGCATAAGCCAAAAAAACGGCTTGGGCGCAGTTGCAGCCCTCGGTGAAGTACTGCTTGGCTCTTTCGGCCTTTGTCATTATCATCACTCCCGAATGTAAAATGAAATTGCTTGAAGCTATATAAATATTATATTATATACAAAATGATATATCAAGAAAAAAAGCGGCGCTTTATCTAATCTGCGAAAACAGTTGAAAACATCGTCGCCTTGGACTATAATAAAACAATATGGAGAACAGCGGAGGATTTGGTATGAATATAAGAAAAATCAAGGCGCAGATCATAACCGACACAGTGAAAAAGCTCTTTATGGACTGCAATTATTTTATAGGCGACGATATCACAGCGGCTCTGAAGGACGGACTAAAACGGGAAAAATCGCCGGTAGGGAGGAGCGTGCTGTCACAGCTTCTGGAAAACAATAAAATCGCGGCGGAGGAGCAGATACCTATATGTCAGGACACGGGTATGGCGGTTCTCTTTGTAGAATACGGCGACAAGGTGGTCATAGAGGACGGTAGCTTTGAGGACGCGGTTTTGGAGGGCGTGCGCAGGGCGTACGAGGACGGCTATTTGCGCAAGAGCGTAGTAAGCGACCCGGTTTTTGACCGCGTAAATACAGGGGACAACACTCCCGCAGTGATACATACGAGGATAGTCAGCGGCGACAAAATCAAAATTCTTGCCGGAGGCAAGGGCTTCGGCAGCGAAAATATGTCCGCAACGGCAATGCTCACGCCGTCCAAGGGCGTGGAGGGCGTAAAGGAATTTATACTCGACACGGTGAGAAAAGCGGGCCCTAACCCATGCCCGCCGATGGTCGTGGGAGTTGGAATAGGCGGCACGTTTGAAAAGGCGGCTCAGCTTGCCAAAATGGCGACGCTCAGGGATATAGACACGAAAAACAGCGACGAGCGCTACGCCGAATTGGAGGACGAGCTGCTGAGTGCAATAAACAGAATGGGCTTCGGGCCGGCAGGGCTTGGAGGCAGCGTGACGGCGCTCGGGGTCAATATAGAAACATACCCGACTCACATTGCCGGAATGCCTGTCGCCGTAAATATCTGCTGTCACGCGGCGCGTCATAAAAGCGCGGTCATTTGAGTAGGGGGGATAAATATATGAAAAGGCTTAATCTTCCGCTGACAGAGGCGGACGTTTTGGATTTAAAGGCGGGCGAGAGCGTTTTGCTCAGCGGCACCATGCTCACAGGCCGCGACGCCGCGCATAAAAGGCTGTACGAGCTGATAGAAAGGGGAGAGGAGCTGCCTGTTGATATTAAGGGTGAGCTCATATATTATGTTGGGCCCGCACCGGCAAAGCCCGGATATGCGGTCGGGCCCGCCGGCCCGACGTCGAGCTACCGCATGGACAAATACGCTCAGGCGCTTATGGACCTCGGGCTTCGCGGAATGATAGGCAAGGGGGCGCGGTCGCAGGAGGTAATAGACTCGATAATTAGGAACAAGGGCGTATATTTTGCCTGCATAGGCGGAGCGGCGGCACTGATAGCCAAGAGCATAAAGCGGGAGGAGCTGCTCTGCTATGAGGATCTCGGCACCGAGGCGGTGCGCAGATATACGGTCGAGGATTTTCCGTGCATAGTCGCGATAGACTGTCGGGGCAATAATGTGTACGAGGACGGAGTAAAGCGCTATTCGGAGGAGCGCGGTTAATTTTGAGCGAGAGGACTGCTTTCGGGGCGGCGACGGGTAAATTTCCGCCTGCGGCGGAAATTTACCGAAAACGCGGCGTTAGCGGCGGCCGGTGGCGTTTTAGCTGTCCTGCGCGCCGCGTTTTCCCGTACTGCCTGCGGCAGTACGCCGTCGCCGCCCCGAAAGCGTGCGATAGCACGACCCAAAGGCGGTTGCAGCTATTGTATTAATGTGTTAAAATGCTTTTATCACAAGAGAAATGGGGAAATCAAATGGGAGAGAAAATAGTAGTAAAGGTGGGAACCTCCACACTGACATATGAAAACGGAAGGCTTAATTTCCGCAGAATGGAGCAGCTGTGCAAGGTGCTGTGCGACCTTCAAAACAGAGGGAATAAAATCCTCCTTGTAAGCTCGGGCGCGATAGCCGTCGGAATGGGCAAGCTTGCCCTGCCGAGCAGACCCAAGGAAACAAAGCAGCTCCAGGCGCTCGCGGCAGTGGGACAGTGCGAGCTGATGTTTATGTACGACAAGTTTTTCGGCGAATATAACCATACGGTCGCGCAGATACTTTTGACAAAGCACGTTGTAGAAACCGAGCCGAAGCAGAATAATGTTATAAACACGGTCGAAACTCTGTTTGATATGAATATCCTGCCAATTGTAAACGAAAACGACACGGTGGCGATAGACGAGATGCCGGGCGAAAACTTCGGCGATAACGATATGCTCTCGGCGATGGTCGCGACAATGATAGGAGCCGACAGGCTGATAATACTCTCGGACATAGACGGTCTGTACGACAAAAATCCAAGGCAGTTTGAGGACGCAAAGCTGATAACCTCTATTCCAAGGATAGACGAAAAAATATTCGAAATGGCGGCGGACGGAGCGGGCTCTAACCGCGGCACCGGAGGTATGAAGACAAAGCTGAGCGCCGCGCAGAGGGTCACAGAGTCCGGCATAGTGTGCAGCATAATAAACGGCAAGAGGCCGGAAAATCTCTATGATTTGATAGACAACAAGGGCATAGGCACGACGTTTGCGCCGCAGCAATTATTTTGAAAGGGAGAGAAAATATGACTGTTCTTGAACAAATGGGAGAAAGGGCCAAGAAGGCAAGCAGAGTACTCGCCACGGCAGGAGGCAAAAAAAGCGAAGCGCTGACGGCGATAGCGAAGGCGCTGAGGGACGAGAGAGAAAAGATAAAGGCGGCGAACGCCGAGGATATAGAAAACGGCCGCAAGGCGGGGCTTCGCGAGTCGCTGATAGACAGGCTGCTGCTGACGGACGCGAGAATAGACGGCATGGCCGAGGGTTGCGAGCAGGTTGCCGCACTGCCCGACCCGATAGGCGAAACGCTGAGCGGAAAGGTGCTTGAAAACGGGCTTGAGATACGCAAGGTGCGCGTTCCCATGGGAGTCATAGGCATAATATTCGAGGCTCGTCCAAACGTCACGGCAGACGCAGCCGCGCTCTGCCTTAAGGCGGGCAGCGCGGTCATACTCAGGGGCGGCAAGGAGGCAATAAACTCAAACAAGAGCATAGCCGAGGTAATGAGAAGGGCGGTCGCCTCGGCGGGACTGCCGGAGGACTCGATACAGCTTGTCGAGGATACCTCGCGCCAATCGTCGGTTGAGATGATGGGTCTGAGCGAATATCTTGACGTTCTCATTCCGAGGGGCGGAGCTGGTCTTATCAGGGCGGTGGTTGAAAATTCCAAGGTTCCTGTCATTGAAACCGGCGTAGGAAACTGCCATGTTTATGTAGACGAGAGCGGCGACCCCAATATGGCGGCGAATATAATCTTCAACGCAAAAACCTCCCGCCCGTCGGTGTGCAACGCGATAGAAACCGTGCTGGTTCACAAAAACGCGGCTGAAAGGGCACTGCCGCTTATAAAAGCAAGGCTTGACGAAAAGGGCGTTGAAATACACGGCTGCGAGAAAACGAGAGCCATACTCGGCGAAAGTGTTATCCCCGCGACCGAGGACGACTGGTACACCGAATATCTCGATTTAAAGCTTGCAATCAGGGTGGTTGACAGCCTTGAAGAGGCCATGGAGCACATAGCCAAATATTCGAGCGGCCACAGCGAGTGCATAGTCACCGAGAATTACGAAAACGCGCGCATATTCACATCGGGAGTAGACAGCGCGGCAGTTTATGTGAACGCCTCGACAAGGTTCACCGACGGCGGCGAGTTCGGACTCGGAGCGGAGATAGGCATTTCCACTCAGAAGCTCCACGCAAGAGGGCCTATGGGGCTGAACGAGCTTACCTCGATGAAATTTATAATCAACGGAAACGGTCAGATAAGATAAAGACAGCAAGAGTCGGCGCACAGCGCCGGCTTCTTTTTTCGCTCAAGCTCTCGCGCCCAAAATCGGCCTTGCCTGCGGCGGGGAGAAAATAAGCTTGCGTATTCGCGCATACGAAAGGGACGCCCTCGCGAGCGTCCCTTTCGTACAAAATGGTCAAATTCTTACATCCATAAGAGGTATATAGAAATATGAATGAAAGCTAATTAAAAAATTATGGTGCGGACTCGTCGTATTCCTCTTCAATGTGATTGCCACCCAATGTACCGGCTTGAATGTTTCCGACAATATAGTCGTTCATAAGCTCTAAGTCGTCAGAGTTTACTTTGTTGTCATTGTTGACGTCTGCGAGCTTATATTCCAAGGCATTCTCGCCGTCTGCAAGACCGATAGCCTTAAGAGCGTCAGCATCATCTCCCGCGTCAACTATTTTACGGATAATATAAGCGTCGATAACATTGTATTTTTTGTCGTTGTTTATGTCGCCGTAGTGGTTCTTGTTTTCTGGCGGCTGCTCAATCTCATAAGCTAATTTGTGATTGACCTCATCATAATAAAGCGTGATTTTGCAGCCTGACTGGAGGCTATCTGTTATATTAATCGGTTGGTCAATCGCGCCGGTGATTTGATATGCTGTTGTATGTCCGTCCCAAGTAAACTGCTCGCTTTGATAGCGTTGATGATCGATTGGGCTTGCTCCGGTTTCTGCGGAGGCTAATGTGAAATTTTTTCCGTTATAGGTGTAGGTCGGTTTCGTGATTTTTTCGTCGCCTGTACCTAAATCGGTGTTGTTTGCTACTTTATATGTAATGCTTATTTTGCTGTTGTCATGGGCAATTTGAATATCTTTGTTGTAATCCCATTTTGATGCACCGTTTTTTGAAACATTGTACCAGTATTCGCCATTGTTTTTTACAGAAAATGAATTGGTAGGCGCATATTCGTTATTTGACAAATTATATTCAAGTTTATTAGCTGTAAGATCATTATTAGGTGATTCACTACCGAAAATGTCGCTTGTTCCATAAATTCGATAAGTTGGGTAGACTATATCTGGGGTTTGCCAAGTACCACTCGAATTTAATTTAATGGTAACGGTTGCGTCCCATTGGTTGATTGTTGTTATTTCATGCGTCGTTCCTGAGGTGCTTCCATTCTTATAAATAGTGCATTTTGCAGTTCCTTTCTTGATATTCTTAAAGGTGGCAGTGTAGTCTGATGTTGAGCTTGCCTGTGTCATTGGCGTTTTATCGTTTCCGTAGACAACACCTTGATCATCTGTCAACCGAACTGTGTATGTGTCTGGAAGTGCGTCGGCTTTCGCCCATACAGTTTGAGCTGCATCTGCATCTTCTTTAAAAGGATCGAAATATATGGTTACATTTGATTTTTTTGTTATATCACAAGTTAAGTTATGGTCATTATCTCCGCCAGCAGTGGGAAATGTATTTGTCCATGAATTATCAGATTTATATTGCGTTACTTTATATTTAAATGTACTTGAAACATTATTGTATACTTTTTTCCAATATCCCAAAGTTGAGTCGTAGGTTAGTGTATTGCCGGATGAACTACTAGGGGACCATGTGCTGCCAAAAAGTGTACTATCTCCTACAACTATAAAGGTTGGTTTGGTAGAAGTAGAAAAAGGAGTTGAGGCGCATGATGGACTATCATGGTTTCCACTTAGGGTGTATAAATAATTCTTATTGTATGTTTGATTTGTTACTTGACCGTTCCAATATGTAGTACCGTTTGAATCATAACGTGCGAAAGATATTTTAGAGGGGCTTAAATTGCTTGGAACATCAGCCCAATAAAGTCTAATGTTATCTCCGGTTAGATATGCTGCATGAAGGGTGTAGCCGGTTCCGCTGCGAGTAGAACTAAAAAAAACTTTAAAAGTTGCCCCGTCTTTTTCCCATTCTCCATGTGGTTGAAAATAAACTCTTGCTGGGGCTGCCGCATTTGCATTTATCGTAAGCGGTATTGTCGCCGCCGCGAGGGACAACAAAATAATCAAGACCGAGAGCAGAATGCTGAGTGGTCGACGTGTCGATTTAAATCCGGTCATATCCAATTCCTCCTAATGCCTTGAGTTGCAAAATATTTAAAATTCCACAACTAATAACAAAAAATTCGCTCCTAAGCTATAAATATTATACAATTTCTACGACAGCCTTTTCAATGTTCTATTTTACAGATTTTATTGTATTATTTTTGTGCAGACTGAATAGTTAGCTAATTCATCATATATATATATATATATATATATAGGTTATCTTATATTAATAAAGCGTGATACAAAATATAACAGCTCGGCAAATCCCTTCCCTCTCTCGCTCCCTCCCGCCAAAACCCGCCCCCGCGTTACAATGTTATATTTTTCGACAGGCGTTATATACTATAATAAAACAGCGCCGCAAAGGCCAAAAAGCCAATTTCCTTTTCTCAAATACCCTTTACATACCCTCAGCTTGCGCCGATAAGCTTCAATTTGAAAAATTCACAATAAATAAGAGTAAAAAAATAAAAAAACTATTGAATTTGAAGTCAAATCTTGGTATTATATAGATTGAAAGATAGTTGAGGCTTGTCCAAATTATAATTTTTTGGGCAAATCCCACAATATTTACAAAAAAGTTTGGTACACAGGAAGGAGAACCCCGGCATGGCTAACGAAAGATATGAAGCTATGTGTAAGGAAGCAGAAAAAGAAAAGGAGCTTTTTCTCGCTGGCAAAAGCACTACCGCCTATAAATATATGGGCGCGCACAGGGCGGTAAACGAGGACGGCTACGAGGGAGTTATTTTCAGAGTTTGGGCGCCTCACGCCCTCACTGTTTCCGTTGCAGGCGACTTTAACGAATGGAACATCATGGCGGACCCAATGACAAAAACTGATGAAAGGGGTATCTGGGAATGCTTTATCGGCAATGTAAAGCAGTTCGACTCATATAAATACGTCGTCGAAACCCCATGGTTTGAAAAGCAGTATAAAACCGACCCCTACTCTTTTCATTGTCAGACCCGCCCCGACAACGCCTCGAAATTCTATGATTTTTCCGACTTCAACTGGGAGGATCAACAGCACGAGGAGTATATTTCAAATTATAACGGCATTGATAAGCCGATGAATATTTATGAAATACACGCAGGCTCCTGGCATATGGGCGCAAACGGCGAGAGAATAGGCTACCGCGAGCTTGCGGACAGACTCGTGCCCTATCTCAACGAAATGGGCTACACCCACGTCGAGCTTATGCCTATAACCGAATACCCCTACGACGGCTCTTGGGGCTATCAGGTTACGGGCTACTATGCGCCCACGTCGCGCTACGGCACGCCCGACGACTTCAAATATTTCGTCAATTCGTGCCACAAGGCGGGAATACAGGTCATTCTCGACTGGGTTCCGGCGCATTTCCCACGCGACGCCCACGGCCTCGCAAAATTTGACGGTACCTGCTGCTATGAGTACGCCGACACAAGAAAGGGCGAGCATAAGGAGTGGGGCACCCTCGTCTTCGATTACAGCAGATACGAGGTAATAAGCTTCTTGACCTCGAGCGCAAACTTCTGGCTGCGCGAGTATCATATCGACGGAATACGCGTCGACGCGGTCGCGTCCATGCTCTACCTCGACTACAACCGCCGCGACGGCGAATGGGTCGCTAACAAATACGGCGGCAAGGAGCATCTTGAGGCGGTCGAGTTTTTCCGCACGCTCAACACGAATATAAAAAAGGACTTCCCCGGAAGATATATGATTGCCGAGGAGTCAACGGCCTGGCCCCTTGTTTCCCGTCCGGCTGAAGACGGCGGCCTCGGCTTTGACTACAAGTGGAACATGGGCTGGATGAACGATATGCTGCACTATATGTCGCTCGACCCCATCTACCGCCCCTTCAATCACGACGCGCTGACCTTCAGCTTCTTCTACGCCTTTTCCGAGAACTTCCTCCTGCCCATCTCTCACGACGAGGTGGTGTACGGCAAGTGCTCGCTTATCAATAAAATGCCGGGCGATTACGATATGAAGTTCGCCGGAGTGCGCACCTTCATAGCCTATATGATGATACACCCGGGCAAAAAGCTCACCTTTATGGGAGCCGAGATCGGCCAGTTTGACGAGTGGGATTCGACAAAGGAGCTCCAGTGGAACCTCCTCGATTTCCCAAAGCACGCCCAGCTGCATCAGTTCTTTAAAGAGATAAACCACTTCTATCTCAACACGCCGGCTCTTTACGAGGTCGATTACTCTTGGGAGGGCTTTTCGTGGATACATCACAACGACTACACCCAGAGCGTTATAGCCTTCCAGAGAATAGCCAAAAACGGCGACAGGATAATCGGCGTGTGCAACTTCCAGCCCATGCTTAGGGAGAATTATTCGATAGGCGTTCCCGAAAACGGAGTATACGCCGAGATATTCACAACCGATGCGGAGCGCTTTGGCGGAGGCGGCTTTACAAACGGCCAGTCTATCCCATCTGACGGCGAGGAGCTGCACGATCTCGACCAGTCGATTACCATCACACTGCCGCCTATGTCGGTAATGTACTTCAAGTGCATCGAAAAAAGACCGCCAAGACCGAAGAAGAAAAAGAAGACGGCGGCGAAGAAAACAGCTAAAAAGTCCGACAAGGAGGAAACCGAGGATAAAGCCGAAGCCGAAGCAGGCGACGAAACCAAAACCGAGGAATAATTCAGTTTGGATTTTATTATATTTAAAAACGCCCATTAAAGCGCGTTTAAGGAGGTAAACAGAGTAATGCAAAACTATCCAAAGCAGGAAGTAGTTGCGATGCTGCTTGCCGGCGGACAGGGCAGCAGGCTCGGCGTGCTGACAAATAATATAGCAAAGCCGGCCGTTCCCTTTGGCGGCAAATACAGAATAATAGATTTCCCGCTTTCAAACTGCGTAAATTCCGGCATAAATCAGGTCGGCGTTCTTACGCAGTACCAACCGCTCGTATTGAACGAGTACATCGGCACGGGCCAGCCGTGGGATCTTGACGGAACCTTCGAGGGAGTCAACTGCCTCAGCCCGTATCAGCAGATAAAGGGAGCCACATGGTATTCCGGCACGGCAAACGCTATATTCCAGAATATTAACTATATCGACAGATACAGACCCGAATATGTCGTTATTCTCTCGGGCGACCACATCTATAAGATGGACTATTCAAAGATGATCGCCGAGCACAAGAAAAACAAGGCCGACTGCACCATAGCCTCGATAGACGTTCCTCTTTCCGAGGCTTCGCGCTTCGGCATACTTAACACGAACGCCGACGGCTCTATCTATGAATTTGACGAAAAGCCGGCGGTTCCCAAAAGCACCAACGCCTCTATGGGCATTTATGTGTTCACATGGAGCAAGCTGAGAAAATATCTCATAGAGGACGACGCGAGAGAGGACTCAAGCCACGATTTCGGAAAGGACGTTCTGCCGACCATGCTCGAGGCGGGCGAGAGAATGTTCTCGTATCGCTTTGAGGGCTACTGGAAGGACGTAGGAACCATAGACAGCCTCTGGGAGGCAAATATGGACCTCCTCGACCCGAACGTTCCGCTCGATTTGAGCGGCGAAACCGATAAGATATATTCGCGCAACCCGGTTATGCCGCCGCAGTATGTTTCAAGCACCGCCAAGATTCAAAACTCGCTCGTGGCGGACGGCTGCGATATCTCCGGCGAGGTTGAGTTTTCGGTTCTGTTTGCGGGCGTGACCGTTGGCGTGGGAGCCGTTGTTGAGGATTCAATAATTATGCCCGGCGCGGTAATAGAGGACAACGCGGTAGTTCAGTATGCGATAGTCGGCGAAAACGCCTGCATAAAGAGCGGCGCGGTAGTCGGCAAGCGTCCGGAGGACGTTGAAAATAAAGACGAGTGGGGAGTTGCCGTTGTCGGCGGAAACCTCACCGTGGGCGAGAACGCCGTTGTCGCCGCAAAGGAAATGATATATGAAAGCGTAGAGGGGGATAGCAAATAATGAAGGGAACTAACATCTTGGGACTGATATTTCCCAATATAAACGATATTTGCATTCCCGAGCTGACGGCTGAAAGGGCGATCGCGTCCGTTCCGTTCGGAGGAAAATACAGGCTTATCGACTTCACCATATCGAATATGGTAAACGCCGGAATAGCAAATGTGGGAATAGTGGCGGAGAAAAAATTCGCCTCGCTTATGGACCACCTCGGCTCCGGCAAGGCGTGGGACCTTTCAAAGCGCAGAGGGGGACTTACAATACTCTCGCCCTACAGCCACGGCGCGGAAAACTTCAACACGACAATGGAGTGCCTTTACAACGTAAAGGGCTTTATCGAGGACGCAGGAGAGGAGTATGTCCTCCTCACAACGGGCAACACCGTTTTCAACTGCGATTACGGTCAAATGATATCACAGCACCTTGAAACCGGCGCGGACATCACCGTAATGTATGTTCACGGCAAGATACCAAAGGGCTTTTATTCCCCGCTCGTTATAAAGACAGATACGGACAATAAGATAACCGATATAGTTATGAGTCCGAAAATCGAAAATTCCGGCGAGGTAGCCTGCGATTATATCTGCTCAACGGCCTTTATGAAAAAGAGCCTGCTGCTCGACACCCTTGACGACTGCATAAGCAGAAATAATCTTGACTTCAGAAGGAACTGGATATTGGAGAGCTATCGTAAATGCAATGTTTACGGCTATGAGTTTACCGGATACATCTCATCCGCGACCTCGCTCGACACATATTTCAAGGCTAATATGTCGCTGATGGACCCAAAGGTGAGGGCGGACCTCTTCAACGAGGACAGACCGATATTCACAAAGGTGCGCGACGATATGCCGAGCAAATACGGCTTGGGCTCCTCCGTTAAAAACTCCCTTATCGCGCAGGGCTGCGTAATAGAGGGAGAGGTTGTAAACAGTATAATCTCCAAGGGCGTTTATATAGGCAAGGACGCAAAGATAGAAAACTGCATTATAATGCAGGATACAAAGATAGGCTCAAACGCAAGATTAAACTATGTTATCTGCGACAAGGACGTTGTTATTAAAAATGACAGGGCTCTCATGGGATATGAAACCTATCCGATTTATATAGGCAAAGCAAATACGGTTTAATCAAAATATTATTTCATAGATAGGAGAGAATGTATATGAGAGTTTTGTATTGCACAAGCGAATCAAATCCATACGCGGGCTCGGGCGGTCTTGCCGACGTTGCCGGAGCTGGCTCGCTGCCGAAGGCGCTTAAGGATAAGGGCGTGGATTGCAGAGTTGTAATGCCGCTTTACGGCGACATAGCGCAGAGCCTGAAGGATCAGATGTACTATTTGATGAACTTCACCGTTCCTGTGGGCTGGAGAAGCCAATACTGCGGAGTGTTTGAGGCGCATTACAACGGAGTTATGTATTATTTCATAGACAACGAATACTATTTTAAGCGCAGCGGCCTTTACGGCTTTTATGATGACGCGGAGCGTTTCGCGTTTTTCTCAAGGGCTATAATGGAGATGCTGCCGAGGGTAGATTTCCACCCCGATGTTTTGCAGTGCAACGACTGGCAGACGGCGCTTGTGCCGACATATTATTACCTGTTTTACAGCCATAACCCGTGGTACCACAACATCAAGAGCGTGTTCACAATACACAACATACAGTATCAGGGAATGTACGGCTGGGAGGTAAACACCGAATGTGTAGGAATCCCCGCCGACAGGACGAAGCTGCTGGAGCAGGACGGAAAGCTCAACTTTGTCAAGGGCGCGATAGAAACCTCGACAAGAGTTACGACCGTCAGCCCGACCTATGCTAACGAGATACTCGACCCGTGGTTCTCTCACGGACTCGACACCATATTGAGGTACCGCCAGTATAAGCTCTGCGGTATACTCAACGGCATTGACAACGACAGCTATAACCCCGAAAACGATATTCAGCTTTACGCCCACTATTCGGTAAACGATTTGAGCGGAAAGCTCGAGTGTAAGAGAAGACTACAGGAGAGGCTCAACCTTGAGCGGCGCGACGAGCCGGCGATAATAGCCATGGTTACGAGAATGGTCGCGCATAAGGGTCTTGACCTCGTTCGTATGTGCCTTGACGAGATGATGGGGCACGACGTTCAGTTTGTTATCCTCGGCTCGGGCGACCGCGAATATGAGGACTTCTTCAGCTATATGCAGGGCAAGTACCCGGGTCGCGTATGCTGCTGTCACGGCTACATTCCTGAGCTTGCAAGAAAGATATACTCCGCCGCCGACATTTATCTCATGCCGTCCAAGAGCGAGCCATGCGGGCTTTCGCAGATGATAGCGCTCAGATACGGCGCGATACCGGTAGTAAGAGAGACCGGCGGACTAAAGGATTCCATACACGACAGCCTTGACGGCTGGGGCAACGGCTTCACGTTCTCGAAGTACGAGGCGGCGGATATGATGGGAGCCGTCAAGCGCGCTATCGGAGGCTACTGGAACAGAGACGGCTGGAGCCAGCTTGTGCGCCGCGCCATGCAGAGCGACAACAGCTGGGCGCGCTCGGCAGGAGATTATCTCAACGTATATCAGGACACAGTGGACCATTGGAGCTAAACATTTGGGCGGCGCTTGCGCCGCCCTTAATTTGTGTTGAACGATTATTGAAAATCAGCCGTGCTCGCGTTTCGGCGGCACGGCTGATGTTTTAATGTTATGTTATTTTTAGGGTGCAAACGCTCCCTCCGTTTGCTCTATCAAAATTATATTAATCAACCTTAATTGATCGTTATATTTCCTACGATGTAGTTGTTGATAAAATCCAAATCGTCTTGGTCAACGGAAAATTCGTCAGCGGAGGAGGGATCGTAAACTATATCGGCGAGCTTATATTCAATTGAATCTGTATTAATACCAATAGAAGTCAGATTCTCGCCTGCGTCGATTATCTTGCGGATAATATAAGCGTCAATAACATTGTATTCGCCGTCGCCGTTTACGTCGCCATAGTGTCGCGATGAATCACTCTCATATTCTTTCATGAAACGCATGGATTTTATTATGGCGTATACCTCTATATCCTCTGTAATTTCCTTAGTGGAGTCAAAGTCTGCGGTTGTTCCGCCTTCAGTTTGCGACCACCCGTTAATAATGTAACTGGTGCCGGAATCCTTAATAATATTATCCGGCAAGGTTACGGTGCCGTTGGGGTTGGTGTAACGCGCGTCGTACTCCTTGTAGTCCGTTGCCCCCGATGACTTTTTGTACATAAACGAAACCTTTAAAACCTTTTTGCTGTTTTCTGCCGATAAAATCGGATAATCGTCCGTGCCGAGGCTTTGTCCCCAGACTTGATCGGTGCCGGTTTGCAAGAGGTGCGCCACTTCGCCGGACTTGAATTGGTCTGCTGTTTTGGATTCTGCGTTTGGATCATTACCGGAATCAAGATAGTAGCAGTTTTCTACTATACCGGCGGCACCGTATGTCGAAGATGAACCCCCATTGTTACCCACTATGCTGTGTACGTTACTGTTACTGCCGCTAACATTTCCTATATTGTAGCAGTTTTTTATTGTGCCGGGGATGTCATAACCGGACGAAGAATTTTCGTTTTTCCCCGCAATTCCGCCGGCTCCGCTACTTTGTTGTGTGCTGGTAATATTAATATCTGCGATATTATAGCAGTTTTCTATGGTGGGAGTTTTAGTGGAACTATTGGAGTTTTGACCGGCGATACCGCCGGAAAAGCTGATGGCGGTAACGCTTCCGCTGTTCCAACAATTTTTTATGGTTCCGTCATTAATGCCGGCAATTCCTCCGGATTGATTGTAGCTTTTAATTTCACAATCGCTGTGGCAGTTTTCAATTGTTCCTTTGTTCTCATACGTAATTGCGCGGAGCCATAGCTGTTGCTACCTGTGATAGTGCCTGTTACAGTTAGGTTTTTGACTGTGCCGCTTTCGGCAATTTCGAAAAAGAGACCGCTATTAGTCCCACTGTCTGTTTGCAGGTTTATATATAAATTTTTTATTGTGTTACCGCATCCGTCAAGTGTTCCGGCAAATCCGCTTTTGGATGCGCCGATAGGCTTCCATGATTGACCTTCGATAGACATATCAATGTCATTGTTTAATTTGAAATATTCGTCTTTTCCTTTGTTATCGGAGTCTTCTACATAGTCCCTAAAATTTTTAAGATCTGCAAGATTGGATATAATATAAGGATTGTCTACTGTTCCCTCACCCTCGGCGAAGCTGTTATCTGCGTATAAAGCCCCCGCGGCGTTAAAGGTGAAAACAGCCGAGAGAGTTATTAATATTGCAAGCGAAAATGATAATATCGCGGTTTTTTTCGACGATAATTTAAAGCCGTCTTGTCGCATATTATATACCTCCGATTTCAAATTTGATAAGAGGCAGTTTAACATATAATTATATAAAAATCAATCAAACCGTGCGAAAGACAGTGTGTAAGGCGCGAAAAAATAAAAACCAACCGAGCCCTGATTTGCCAATTGGACGATAAAAAATGAGCAGGGGCCGTCGCCTCGCGACTCTCCCTGCTGCTTGCATGGCTCATAGCTTATATTTCAGCAAAAGCTCCTTGTCCACATCAGATACTCGTCGTGATTCCCGGCATTTTTGTATCGCCTTGTTTTGGATATCGCGCTCAAGAACGCGCTCTTGAAAAAGTTCAAGGGTCTTTTCGCGCTGCTTGATAAAACATTCCGAAAGCGCCCATGCCGCGCCCATAATAACGTAATATCCCCTGTGTTCGACGGAGGAGAGGCGCTCGAGCACAAAATCTATGTGCCCGTCGTCAATAAAGCAGTTCATAAGCATACAAACGGCAAAGCGCACTGTAAATTCCCCGTCGGACTTAAGACATTCCTCTATATACGGAGAGATGATCTCCTGCTCTTTGGCAAAGACCTTAAGACCTCCGGCAAAGGTATCGCACACCGCCCAGTTGTCTATATGAGGAACGAATTTTTTAACAAGCTCAAGACGCTCATAGGGCGTGCATTTTGCCATTCCTATAACAAGCCCCTTAAGCATCTCCTCCTCGTAAAGCCCCCTGCTTGGGGAGGATAATAGCTCGCGCCAGCCTTCGTTTTTTACGATTTCCTTTGCAAGAGCGCGCAAAGCGGGTATCCTTGCCCCCGCTATATTATTGCAGCCGGGCACAAGGCAGGAATGAAAGCTGCGGTAGTCGTCGTCCGCAAGCTCGATTATATTATTGTATATCTCGTCGTAATCAAAAGACATATGCTGATTCACTCCCAAATTTAAAGACGAGGGCGCTCGGCGCGTATATGCGCATTATAAATCCGCGTCGAGGTCGCTGTAATCTATATCGCCGAAGTCGCTTTCGTCGTTTATGTTAGTGCTTTTGGTGAGGTAGATCGGGCGCTTTTTCGTTTCCATATATATCCTGCCGATGTATTCGCCGAGTATTCCCACCGAAAACTCAATGATGCCGCCGAGAAACAGCGTTATTATCAGCGTCGTAGCATAGCCCGGAACGTCGATGCCGAATATAAGCGTTTGGAACAGAACGATGAGCGCATATATAAACGCAAGGCCGGATATTATCAGTCCGAGCAGAGAAATGAATCTGAGCGGAGCGACCGAAAAGGCGGTTATCCCGTCTATTGCGTACTTAAACAGCCCCCAGAAGCTCCATTTGGTCGTGCCGATAGTCCTCTCGACGTTTTCATAGGGCAGCCATTTCGTTTCAAAGCCTACCCAGCTGAATATGCCCTTTGAAAAGCGCTGTACCTCGCTCAGAGAAAGCACGGCGTCCACCATCTGCCGCGACATTATTCTGAAATCGACCGCGCCGTAAGGCATTTTAACGTCGGTTATCTTATTGCTGAACTTATAGAAATTCCTGCTGAAAAAGCTCCTTATCTTCGATTCGCCCTTACGGCTCGTCCGCCTTGCGGCGCAGCAGTCATAGCCCTCCTCAATTCCCTTTATCATGTCGGCTATCATTGCCGGCGGGTGCTGAAGATCCGCGTCCATTACTATGACGTAATCCCCGCTTGAGTTTTTAAGTCCGGCGTACATCGCCGCCTCCTTGCCGAAGTTGCGCGCGAAGGATATGTATTTAACATTGCTGTGCTCCTTGGAAAGCGAGCGCATAACGCTGAAGGTTCTGTCGCGGCTGCCGTCGTCCACGAGTATATATCTGAATTTATAGCCGGAAATTTTGTTTATATAGCTGTCTGTCGTTTCCACAAATATTTGCAGCACCGCTTCTTCGTTGTAGCAGGGAACTACTATGTCGACTGTTTTCATTTTTCGGCACATCTCCAATCGTGATATTGTTCTTGTTGAAATTATAACAAAATATCGTTCAAAATGCAAAACATTATTTGACAAAATTGCGGGGCGGCAGCCGCTAAATATTAATTTTTTGAATTTTTGTATTTACCTGAGGGTGATTTGGTGGTAAAATTGAATATACATCGTTTGAAATAACGGAGGTATTTTTTATGAGTAACAGCAGAATCAAAAAATCGGAGGGAGGAACGGGACAAAAGCTGAGAGAACGCCTCGCCGGCAACAAAAATACCGGCCTGACAGCCTCAAAAACAAAGCTCTACCTTGCGCTTTGCTTTGCGGTTCCGTTTTTGCTTATGACCTTTGCATTCGCGTTTAATAAGGTCTTTCCCTTCGGCGACCAGCAGATCCTCGTGACCGACTTCTGGCAGCAGTATTTCCCATTTTATACTGAGGTGCAGGACAAGCTCCATACGGGGCAGTCGCTGCTCTATTCGTGGGATACCGGCATGGGAGCTAACTTCTGGGGAATAGCGGCTTATTATTATGCAAGCCCGTTTAATCTCCTGCTGACGTTTGTGCCTTATACGTTTCTGCGCGAGGCGCTCACACTCTTCCTTCTCTGCCGCATAGGCTTTGCGGGACTGTTCTGCGGCGTGTTCTTAAAGGGCGTGTTCAAGCGCAACGATCTTTCGCTTGTGTTTTTCGGCACTATGTATGCCCTGTGCGCCTTTACGCTCGGCTATTATTGGAACGTCATGTGGTTCGATACATTCGCGCTTTTCCCGCTTGCGGCCTACGGAACATACTGCCTCGTTAAGCTTGGAAGAGTGCGGCTTTATGTTGTCGCTCTCGCTATGTCGCTGTTTTTCAATTACTATATAGGATTTTTCACCTGCATATTTACCGCAATATTCTTCGTCTGCCTGTGCATACAATTTAAAATGCCTATAAGACTTGTCGTAAGGCGCTTTTTTAAGATAGCCCTCGCGTCGATAGCGGCAATTGGAATAACCGCGGTAATAACGATTCCGGAGCTTTTTGCCCTGAAGCTGTCTTACAGCGCAAACAATGTGTGGCCGTCTATAACGCGCTTCAACTATGAAATACAGGATCTTATAGGCAACTTTACGGCAATGTCGAAGCCCAACGATAAGGAGGGGCTGCCTAACATTTACAGCGGCTACCTCTGCGTTCTGCTTTTCGGCGTGTTCTTGATTTCGAGAAAGATAAAGCTGCGCACAAAAATAATCTCCTGCGCCGTGCTGTTTTTCCTTATGCTGAGCATAGACAATAAGCTGCTCGACTTTATGTGGCACGGCTTCCATTCGACCAATATGATCCCGCACAGATTCTCGTTTATCGTTTCCTTCGTGCTGGTCGTTATGGCATATAAGGCCTTTACTCTGCTAAATGACCTAACACCCGCGGAAATAGTGGGAATGCTTGTCATTTCAGCGATAGTCATTGTCTGCGCAAGCCTTGGACAACAGTCCGAAACGGCGGTGTATACCAGTGTGGCGCTTACCGTTTTGTATGTCGGAATATTCTTTATGTATCAATTAAAGCTCATAAAAATAAATGTGCTCTATATTCTTATGGGTATAGTCTTCCTCGGTGAAATGGTGAGCAGCGTGCTTCTTAGCGTCGAAACGGTAAGGACGACCGTCAGAACCGGATACCCGTCAAAAAGAGCGGAGGTGCGCGCCTGCGTCGAGGACATTGAGGCTAAGGACGGCGAGCCGTTTTACCGCATGGAGTTTACAAAATTTTACACGCTCAATGACCCTCCGCTTTATCAGTATCCCGGAGTCAGCCAGTTCAGCTCTACGGCGAACGTAAGCGTGACCAATTTCCTTGAGGGCATAGGCAACCACGGCTGGGACGCTGGAAACAGATATTACTATTCCGAAACCACCCCGCTTACAAACGCCTTTCTCGATTTAAAATACCTTATAGCGGAAAACGGCCATATTTCCGATACAAACAACTGGAGCCTTGACGGAAGACAGGGTGAAATGAATTATTATAAAAACGAAAGATACCTCTCCCTCGGCTTTATGACGAACAGCGCGCTTAAGGATTTCCACGCCGACAAGCTGGATCCGCTGGCCTCTCAGCAAAGATTGTTTGAGGCGGCAACAGGACTTAGCGGGCAGCTCTTTAAAACGGTAAATGTAAAGAGCGCGGGGCACGGAAACCTGAACGTGTATTACCGTGAAACGGACAAGGATAACAACGGAGTGTACGGAAAATACAGATATAGCCCGAAGGACAGCTCTATGGGCGGCACGCTCAACTGGAATTACGAGATACCCGAGGACTCGCTTGTATTTGTTTACGCGTCTATCGACAATGTTCAGACCATGTCCATCTCCGGCGGCGAGGCGAACCCGGTAGCTCAAAGCTGCGAGATAAAAAGACCGTGCATAGCCTCGGTGGGACCTTATAAAAAGGGTGAAACGCTGAAGATTAACGCATCGGTAGACATGGGACTTTCCGGCAACGCAAACGTATATGTATGTATGTTTAATCAGGAGCTTTTTGACAAGGGCTACGAGCTCCTCAAGGACGAGCTTATGACGGTCACGTCGCGAAACTCAACAAATATAAAGGGAGAAATAGACGTAAAGCAGGACGGACTTCTTTACACGTCTATCCCGTTTGAGCCGGGCTGGAGCGCATATGTGGACGGCGAAAAGGTCGAGCCGGAATCGGTCGACAACGCGATGCTCGCGCTCAGCCTTACAAAGGGAAAGCACACGCTCGAGTTCAGCTATACGCCCGCCGGATTTACGGTAGGTCTTATAATCACAATAATTTCTCTTACAATGTTCGCGCTTTACTGCTTTGCGCAGTGGTACCTGAAGAAAAAGGGAAGAACGTTCGGCCCTCTCGGCATAACGCCGGAGGTCGCGGGCATTGAGCCGGACGACGCTGATGATTTCGACGAGGCTCAGAGCGATACCCGACCCGCTTTAAGGGAGAGAAAGGAGAGAAAACGGTAAGTTGAAAAAATTTTTAAAGAGCTTTTTTGACGCTAAATTCCTGACGTTTATAATCATAGGCGCGATAAATACGGTTGTCGGAATGAGCATAATGTATGGTATGTACTTTCTCGCCGATCATTTTCACTGGTACGACGGAATCGCCGCGGCGTACGGCATTAAAGCGGAGGATATAAACTTCTGGGTAAGCTCGGCTATGAATTACTCCCTTGCGAGCGTTCTGAGCTATATACTCAACAAGAATATTACCTTTAAAAGCAAGGGCAATACGGGCAAGTCTATTTTGAGGTTTGCTATAAACATAGCCGTATGCTATCTTATCTCATACGGCATAGCACGGCCGTTCACAAGCTGGTTCATGGGTACGTTTTTTCCGAGCGTCGACCACAAGATAGTCGAATATCTCACGATGTTTGTCGGCATGGTGTTCTTCACGGGCTGCAACTATATCGGCCAGCGCTTTTTCGCGTTTAAAAGCGACGACGGGAAGGGCGGCAAGGAGGACGGCGAAAAGACCGAAAACGATGCCTGAAATTAAAATTTAACAGCTTGCCTTGAGAGCGGCGACCGGTGAGCCGCCAAAGGCGGCTCACACGCAGGCTCCGCGCGCCTACGGGCGCGCGGAGCCTGCGTCTTTCTTTCGCCGAACGGCGAAAGAAAGCGGTCGCCGCACGAGCACAGCCGCCCGCAACAGCGCCGAAGCTTCTTAGGGATAATAAATTAATATGACAGCCATGCCGCCCCGTAATATGTAAGATAATGACAAAAAATCAATATGTAATTTGTCGCATTTATCAATAGCCATTTTAACGAAAATATGTTACATTTAATATGGTATTGCGTGTATGTCTAGGGTACGCGCAAAATTGTTTATTTTTTTTAAAGGAGTGTTTTTATGAGTATTCTTAGGAAAAGAAACAAGCTCATCGCGGCGTTCCTAACGCTCGCTATCGCGGCGTCTTGTTTCTGCATTGCGCCCTCGGCAGTCGCGGCACAGACGGATAACGTCGATATAAAAGCGGCGGCAAGCACGGGCGGAGACACGTTTTCTTGGGATAATGCCACTGTGTATTTCCTGCTGACAGACCGCTTCTATAACGGAGACAAAACGAACGACCACTCATACGGCAGAGGACTTGACGCAAACGGTCAGCCGTATAACTTCACCGGGGGCCTCGCAAGGGGAACCTTCCACGGCGGAGACTTTGCCGGTATTACGGATAAGATAGAAGAGGGCTATTTTGACGACCTCGGAGTAAACGCCATCTGGCTGTCGGCTCCGTATGAGCAAATCCACGGATACGTTGTCGGCGACAACAGCTCTCCGAGCTATCCGCACTATTCTTATCACGGCTACTATGTGCTCGACTACACCGAAAGCGATAAGAATTTCGGTACAAAGGAAGAGTTCCAAAAGCTCGTTGACACAGCGCACGAGCACGGCATAAGAATAATAATGGATATAGTTATGAACCACGCCGGTTATAACTCGCTTTATGATATGAATGAATACGGCGGTTACGGAACCATAAAAGGCGATTGGAGAAGCATATATTACAACTACGGCAACATCAGCAACGCCACATACCACAGCGTTATAGACTACGAGACCTCAAGCTCTGATTGGGGCAAGTGGTGGGGCCCAGGCTGGATCAGAGCCGGACTCGCCGGATATACTCAGGGCGGCGGCAGCGACTATACAATGTCGCTTCAGGGTCTGCCCGATTTCAAGACCGAAAGCACGGCAAGTGTCGGCATACCGACATTCCTCCAGAATAAGTGGAAAGAGGAAAAAACATACGAGCAAAAGATAGCAAAATACGGCTCAAGCGGCACGGTTACCGATTACCTCACAAAATGGCTCTCCGAGTGGGTAGAGACCTACGGCGTTGACGGCTTCCGCTGCGATACCGCAAAGCACGTTGAGCTTGCGTCATGGGCAAAGCTCAAGGACGCCTGCGTACAGGCGCTCAGAACCTGGAAGAGCAAAAACCCGACCAAGAAGCTCGATGACCTCGACTTCTGGATGACCGGTGAGGTTTGGGATCACGGCGTAGGCAAGGACAATTACTATACGCAGGGCAAATTTGATTCGCTCATCAACTTTGACACGACGGGCGGCGGAGTTCTCCAAAAGGGATCTGTCGCAGGTAAATACAAGGATTATGCGGCGGCGATAAACAGCGACGACAGCTTCAATGTGCTTTCTTATATGTCGTCGCACGACTCCACTCTCGCAAGAGGCGATATGTATTATCTCGGCTCGGCGTTCCTCATGCTGCCGGGAGCGGTACAGATTTATTACGGCGACGAAACAAACAGAAGCCTCGTTTCGGGCGTGCCGTTTGACGGAAACGGCGGCTCCGGTCACGCGCTGAGAAGCGATATGAACTGGGACAACTATGACGCGGAGCTTCTCGCGCACTGGGATAAGGTCGGCACCTTCCGCAGCAATCACATCGCAATTGGCGCCGGCTCCAATTTGAGCCTGAACGCCTCAAACGGCATAGGCTTCGGAAGAACATACAGCAAAAACGGAATAATAGATAAGGCGGCGGGCGTAATAGGCGCAAGCGCAAATTCGGACGTAACGATAGACGTTTCATCTATTTGGGAGGACGGTAAGGAGCTTGTAAACGCTTATGACGACTCCTCGGCTACCGTTGAAAACGGCAAGGTGAAATTCAACAGCGGAGCACACGGCACTATCCTTATTCAGGAGCCGGACGGCAAACCGCTCATCACGCTTTCGGGCAAGGAGAACTTCACCGGCACACAGACCATAACTCTTACTATTGACGGCGCGAACGAGGCTAAGGTTTCGGTTGACGGCGCTAACAAGATCAGGGTAAGCAACGGCGGCACCTTCACCATCGGCGACAAGGCCTATGAAGGCTCATACGTTCAGGTAACGGCGGAGGCTACAAACGAAAAGGGTACATCGACAAAGCGTGCGACGTATTACAAATGTGCGCAGGGCGAGTCCGGACCTCCAATCAAGGAGGAGAAGTCCATAATCCACGTTAAGCCGAAGGACAGCAGCTCACAGCTTTATGTATGGATAGGCGACGGCGACACCAAGAAGGAGCCTCTCGGCGCATGGTCCCCCGGAACATACATAATGAGCGGCACAAACGACGGCGACGGCTATTACAGCTTTGATCTCAACACGACGGAGCCGTATAATTTCATTACTCACGGCAGCAACGGTCAGTCAGGCAACATGGAAGGCAACACCGGCGAGATATGGGTAGACGTTATCAGCGATACAGAGTGCAAGATCTTGGAAAAGACGGCGGAATCCGGCATGGATACTCTTAAAAAGGCGGCTACCTCCTGCAAGGTGCTTACGGCTACGGAATATACAGCGGAAACTTACAGCGCCATAACAAGCGCACTCTCATCGGCTGAATCGGTTATAGCAAAGGGCGGCAACGCCTCCGAGAGCGAAATATCCTCGGCTCTTGCAAAAATCAACAGCGCAAAGGCGGCGCTTAAGGTAAAAGCCCCGTCGATAACTGTCCTTGCGGCAGGCGGAACGACGATCACGGGCAAGACTGCTCCGGGTTCAAGCGTTACGGTAACGGTCAACTCAACAGAGTACAAGACGACTGCCGACGATTTCACCGGAGTATATACGGTGTCCGTACCGGCTCTTAAATCCACAGACAGTATCAAGGTAAACGCCGTAAAGGCGGGAGTAGCGTCTGTTCAGACGACGAGAACCGTATCACAGGGCCCAATCTCGGACGGCGATTCGTACGTTGTCGGCGACGCAAGCCTTGACGGAATTATAAACCTTTATGACGCGCTTTTGACGGCAAGACACTCGATAGGTTATAGCCTTACGGGTATGGCTCTTGCGGCGGCTGACGCAAACGGAGATTCTAAGGTAGAGCTTGCCGACGCGCTGCTCATTCAAAAGTATGCTTCAAAGATGAATGTTAGCTCGCAGATAGGAACGGTAAAGAACTACAAATAATATTTTATCTTTCACAGGGCGCGGCGGTCTTTGACTGCCGCGCCTTTTTTGCTTGTCGGGGCGGCGACCGCAAATTTCCGCCGCGGCGGAAATTTGCAAAAAACGCGGCGGAAAAATTTTTCCGGCCGAGGCAAGATCAAGCGTGCGCCGCGTTTTCTTGTGCGGCTGCGCCGCACGGGTCGCCGCCCCGACAAGCGCCTCAAGCGCAATACTAAAAATATAAATTATAGACAATGACGCATCGCTGTGATAAAATTAAAATACAGTCAGAAAATAAACCAAAAAATTTTACTTTCGATGCAATAAAACTGCCATTTTTTGCATTAACCTTATGAAAGGAGCAATGAGTAAATGCCGGAGCGTGAAAATATAAGCGGTGAAATGCTTGATCAGCAGTTGCTTAAAATCGCAGACGGCGACAAGAGCGCTCTTGCCGCCATATATGACTGCGTGAAAGCCTCGGTTTATTCATATGCGCTTTCGATTTTAAAGAACCGAATGGACGCGGAGGACGTTTTGCAGGATACCCTGCTTGAGATCTGGCGCGCTGCGCCGAGCTATAAGAGCATGGGCAAGCCGATGGCATGGATAATAACAATAGCGCGCAATCTGTGCCTGATGGACCTCAGAAGTAAAAGCAAAGCTTCCGACAAGCCCGCCGAAGACTTCGACTTCGCGGATAAGGGCGACGAGCTCACAAGCGAGGACAGAATAGTCATACGCGAGTGTATGCAGTCGCTCGGCGACGAGGAGAGGGAGATAGTTATCCTGCACGCGGTAGCCGGACTAAAGCACCGCGAAACGGCGAGAATACTTGACATTCCGCTGTCAACGGTTCTCTCAAAGTACAACAGAGCGATAAAAAAGCTCAGAAAAAGGTTAAGCGCCGACTGAGAATGGAGGATAATATGGATAACAGGGATATAGAGAAAAGGCTCCAAGGAGCGTTTTCAAAAGCCGTTCCCGACGTTCTGGACTCTGTTTTGCAGCGGTGTTCGGAGCAGGGAGGCAGTGTGATTAAAATGACGGAAAACAAAAGAAAAAAGAGCTTGATTTATAAGATCGCGGCAGCCGCCGCAGCCTTTGTTATTCTCTTGGGCGGCTCTATCATCGCGTTCAATGTAACTATGGGCAATAACGTGGCGACCACCGTGTTCTTCGACGTGAACCCGAGCGTTGAGATACTACTGAACCGTGACGATAGGGTGCTGGAGGTAAAGGCCTTGAATGAGGACGGCAAGAAAATCGTCGGGGATATGGATATGAAAAACACCGACCTCGACGTAGCCGTAAACGCGCTCGTCGGCTCTATGCTGAAAAACGGATATTTAAGCGATATAGCAAATTCAATACTCGTGTCAGTCGATAACGACGACCCGCAAAAGGCGGCGGAGCTTCAGCAAAGGCTGGTCGAAAGTATAAACTCTATAATCGGCGGAGCGTCCTTTGACGGCTCTATATTGAGCCAAAAGCTCTCGCACGACGAAAAAATATCAGAGCTTGCCGACAAATACGGCATATCGCTCTCAAAGGCGCAGCTCATTTCGGATATAATAGAGAAAAATCCGCTTATGACCTTTGAGGAGTTGTCAAAGCTCTCGATAAACGAGCTTAATATTCTGCGCGAGAGCGGTCAAATCAGCAACAAAAATTTACAGGTGACCGGCGACCCGAGTACCAACGGTTATATCGGCGAGCAAAAGGCCTGGAGCGCGGCGATAAGCGACGCGGCGAATAGGGCTGAAAATGCCGAGCTTAAAAATGCCGTTTCGAAGCTTACATCGCCAAGCGTTGCGCAAAACAGCAAAATCGGCATGGACGTAGAGGACGGCAGAATGGTTTACGAGGTTGAATTTACCGTTTCCGGCTATGAGTATGAATACGAGATAGACGCATCGTCCGGCGAGGTAGTAAGCTATGACCGGGAAAGGGACGACGATAATTATTCGTCCTCAAACGGCGGCTCTCAGCAGCAAACTCAAGGCAATTCCTCGACCGGCAGTTCTCAGTCGTCAGATTATATAGGCGAGCAGCGGGCAAAGGAAATAGCCCTTAATAATGCCGGCGTTTCCTCAAACAGCGCAACCGGTCTCAAGATAGAGCTTGACCGCGAAAACGGAATAGTTGTATATGACGTGAGCTTTGACTTTAGCGGATATGAATACGATTACGAAATAAACGCCGTGAGCGGAGCAATAGTGCGCTCCGACAAGGAGCTTGACGACGATTACCGCGCAAATACAGCCTCGGGAGGAGCGTCGTCACAACCTCAAAGCCCGGCTCAGTCCGCCTCATCGTCAGCTGTAAACTATATAGGCGAACAGAGGGCGAAGGAAATAGCCTATGGCCATGCGGGCGTTTCCGCATCGAGCGTCAGAGCCTCCTCCGCTAAGCTCGATCGCGAGAATGGTACGGTCGTTTATGAGGTCGAATTTAAATCCGGAAGCTACGAGTACGACTATGATATTAACGCGACGAGCGGCGCAGTGCTGAAATATAATAAGGAGTATGACGACGATTACCGCGCCGCTGTGAGCGTGGGAGGCGCTTCCTCGCAGGCCGCGAGCAGTCAAGCTCAGACCGGAAATAGCTCAAAGGCCTCGGAATATATCGGGGAACAGCGAGCAAAGGAGACGGCTCTGAACCACGCCGGAGTTTCAGCGGCAAGCGTGCGTGAGCTTGAGATCGAGCTTGACCGCGACGACGGAGCGTATGTATATGAGCTTGGCTTTAAAGCAAACGGATATGAGTACGAATACAAAATCGACGCATACACCGGCGCGATAATCAAGCACGAAAGGGAAAAAGACTGAAAATATCCTAATGTGTCTTTATAAATAAAATTAAAATAAAAAACGTTTTTATACAGTCGGAGCGCTGCACACAATGCCGTGTGCAGCGCTCCTTCTATGGCTTTAATGACGAATGACCGCAAAGAAAAAGGAACATAACGACCGGACGGGTTATGTATTTCCCAGTCCGAAGCTTATTGAGATCGCGCGGTCAACCTCATTCATCGAGGAATCCTCCAGCGATCCCATTTTTTCCTTTAATCTGCGCTTGTCTATGGTTCTTATCTGTTCAAGCAAAACAACGCTGTCCTTGAGCAGTCCGCTTCTGTCGGCGTCAAGCATAATGTGTGTGGGAAGATTTGCCTTTGACTGTCTGCTTGTTATCGCGGCGGCAATTACCGTCGGGCTGAATTTATTTCCAACGTCGTTTTGAACGATCAACACAGGTCGTATTCCGCCCTGCTCCGAGCCCACAACCGGGCTTAGGTCGGCATAAAAAATATCTCCTCGTTTAATATTCAATTTTTTCACGCTCCGAGATTTTGTATTGAGTAATTACCCTTCGGTTTTATTTTTGTCTTATTCTCTTTTTTTATTCAACCGTCAATAACATAATATTAATGAGCGTGAAAATTTGATACTTTATAAAATTCGCGCGACCGGCAGGAGCGGATATAAAGTAGGGGCGGGGGCGGCGACCGGCAAATTTTCGCCTTTGGCGAAAATTTGCGAAAAACACGGCGCGGCGCAGGAGTCCTGCGCGAAAAATGCAGTCTTGACAGCGCCGTGTTTTTGCTTCCCGCGCCCCGCAGGGGCAGCGGGAAGCGGTCGCCGCCCCCGCCCCGGTAATCCCAAAGATAAATCCCGTTGTCAGGAGTGTTGATTATATTCCTTCACACCGCTGAAAACGGCCGAAAGACTGATATCTCTGTATTCTATTTTTTCAATATATCCGCTTTCATTATCGACCGTCGCAAAAAATGTGCCGGAGCTGTTTTTGCCGCTGTAAACAGTGCGCCTGCCGTCGTCATTGCTGACCGTTAAACCCTTGCCGTTTCTGAGATCGCTTATGGAATTGTAAAGGGCGTAGGGCACTGAGGCGGAAAAATCGCTCGCACTGTTTTCAATCGATATCCCGTCAAGGCTTATCTCCGTCGTTTTGCCGTCGCATTTGTATTTCAGACCGTCCAGACTGTCTGAGTTGAGTATAAGGGATATACCCTTCAAATCCGAGGTGAGAAACGCCTGCTCCTGTTCGCCGCCGCTATATGTCACGACAGCGTCGGCGGAAAAGTCTGCAACCGCCGATTTTGGCTGATTTGAATTCTCAGAGCAGCCGCAGAGCAAAAGCGCCGCCAAGAAGGCGGCGTAGAGAGAAAAAGTTTTTTTCATAAGCATCACCGTAATTACAAATTGTAATATAACGCGAAAATTACTTGCAGCAAGCAAAGACGAGCATAATTAATAGCCGCGCGATACAAATAGTATAATATAAGCGGAATAATATACAATAAGTATTATTACGCGAGCTCCTTTAAAAATTTAGGGACCGCTCCGATAATGTCCCTCGCGAGCATAGAGTATTCCCCTATCTCGTCGCGGCATATGTCGCCCGCTCCGCCGTGTATGTATACTCCCGCACAGGCGGCGTCAAACGGATCTGCGCCCTGTGTGACGAGCCCCGCAATCATTCCCGCGAGAACGTCCCCGCTGCCGCCCCTTGCCATACCCGGGTTTCCGGTTGTGTTGACAAGGCATTTTCCCTTTTCGTTCGCTATTACAGTATATGCTCCCTTCAGTACGGTTATAACATTATATTTTTCCGCAAAATATTCGGCGCAGCCCTTTCTGTTCCTTTGCACCTGCTCGACCGATATTCCGCACAGCCGCGCCATCTCGCCCGGGTGAGGCGTTATTATGATGCGCGATTTTGCACGGTTCAAAAGTGAAGGCTGCTCCGCAACTATATTAAGAGCGTCCGCGTCAAGAATTAGCGGCGCTTCGGATTTTACTATAAGCTCGGCGATAAGCCGCCTTGTGTCGTCGTCTACGCCTATGCCGCAGCCCGCAAGAACAGCCCGTGACGTGCGCGTAAGCTCAAGCAGGGCTTTAATATTATTTGCGGATATTCTGCCGACTTCGTTTTCTTCAAGCGGAATATACACCGCCTCGGGAAATGACGGTGAATTTATGGCATATACGGCTTTTGTGACGGCGGATCTGACAAGCCCCGCTCCGCAGGCGTAAGCGCCGTTTACGGCAAGCTGAGCCGCACCCGCCATTCCATAGCTGCCGCAAATAGAGAGCATGGAGCCAAAGCTGCCCTTGTTTGAGGAGGGCTTTCTTTTGGCGAGCGCCCGTTTCGCAATGTCGCTTGTCACGGTTTCAACATAGCAGGGGGAGTTGTCAGTAAGCTGTTGAGGTATGCCCACGCTCGACACATATATTTTTCCGCAGTAGTCGATTGATGGATACAAAACGTGCAGAGGCTTCAAGGTGGTAAATGTGACGGTTATATCAGCGTTTACACAGCCGTTTTCGTACTGACCGCTGTCGCATATCGTTCCGCTCGGCAGATCTACCGACATAACCTTGCCCTTGCTCGTGTTGATAAGCTCGACGACCGGCAGAATGTTTTCTTTTAGCGCGCCCTTAAAGCCTATGCCGTATATAGCGTCTATAATGTAGTCGGCTTTTTTGATTTTTTCTATTGATTTATCGGTTTCCTCCCATATGCGCCATACAGGAACGCTGCTTTTACCCGACTTTTGCAAAGCGAGTAACGCTTCGCGAGTTTTTATCTCTCCGTCCACAAGTATAACATCGGTTCTTATCCCGAGAGTGCAAAGATACGTCGCGGCTACTATACCGTCGCCGCCGTTATTGCCCTTGCCGCAGACCGATACTACTCGATCGCCGCGCTTTATTCCGAATTTTTCCACAAAGATCTTTGCGGCCGAAACGCCGGCCGTTTCCATAAGCTCGAAGCAGTCTATACCGCTGTTGACGGCAGCCTGTTCGAGCCTTTGCATTTGTTCGCAGGTAAGAATTTTCATTGTGCTTAAGCTCCCTTTCTGTTTTGTGCGGCGTATAAAAATCGGGGCGGAGACCAAATTTCCGCCGGAGGCGGAAATTTGCAAAAACGCGGCGCAGCAGCCCGTAGGGCGTTCGCAGAGAACCGTCCCCGCCGCGTTTTGCCTGCCTGCCGCAAGCGGCAGGCAGGGCCGCCGCCCCGTCCCCCGAAAACCGCCGTATGGTAAAAAAAGGAAGCATGTCCCTGCTCCCTTTTTGCTAATGACTAAAATAAAAAAATACCGAGCTGCGCTTTATTTTCTCTTGTAAAAAAGATTGATGACGATTTGGCGCTGAAGATGCGGGCGCATCGCCTCGAGAAACTTTTCGTTTGGAGTGAACAGCAAAACGCATCTGCCGTACTTTTCGGTAGATATAGTCGCGGCATAGGTCTTTAAGCTGGGGTCGTCGCCCGCCGCGTAGTATATGTGGCGGAAAAGGCGGGTGTCGAAATCTCGGTTGTCATACTCGATGAGCTCCTCAATTTTTGAAACCTCAAATTTTATTATCCCTCTGCGCTTTCTCTTGTCAATGATTTTTGAAACCGTCACAGTACCACTGACGATGCTGTACTCATATTCGACCCTTAAGCTTGAAAAAACATACCACACTACATATATATCGGCGATAAACACAAAAAGCGCAATGACGATAAAATAGAAGTTGATTGCATATCCAAGTCCTATGCATATAAGCGGCAAAAGGAAAAAACCTAATACGGCTATTATTCTTATCATAGTGTCCTTGGCTCTTTTTTCTCTTTTAACTATTTGTTCAATAAGCTGATCCATTTTTGCCCCGTCCTTAAATTGAATTTTATGATGACTATCTAATTATAACATAAAGCGATGGGCTGCACAACAAATATTAAGCAAAAACACTTGCATTTTCCGCAGAATAATGATATATTAACTCATAGTGATAATACCGAATAAACGCTGTGACAAAGAGAGTAGCCGTTATAATATTTCCGACCAAGAGAGAGGGCGACGCGGGCTGAGATCGTCCTTGCCGGAGGGCAGCGGTGAAGTTCACTTTTGAGCGGCGCGGCTTAAAGCTCAGATGCAAGTAGGCCGCGACGGAGGCTCCGTTAAAGGCCGCAGGAGTGTTTGCTCTTTTGCAAAAATCAGGGTGGTACCGCGGATTTTATTCGTCCCTGCGTAGGATTTACGCAGGGATTTATTTTTTTAGGAGGCATTTCATGAAGGAACAAATAATCAATCTGAAAAGCGAGCTTGAAAGCAAGCTCGGGCAGGCGGCGGATCTTGTCGATCTCGATAAGCTCAGGGTCGCCTATCTCGGCAAAAAGGGCAGCATAACCCAGCTGCTCAAGGGCATGAAGGACTTAAGCCACGAGGAGCGCAAAACGCTCGGCGCGGAGGTTAATAAGCTCAAGACCTACGCGGCGGAAAAAATCGAGGAAAGGCTTACGGAGCTTAAGGAGAAGGAGATAGAGCGCGAGATAGCGTCCATGCCAAAATTTGACGTAACCACTCCGGTAAACGCCGACAGGGGCTCATATCACCCGATAACCCTCGTTCAACGCCAGTGCGAGGCGATATTCAGATCAATGGGCTTTACGGTCGAGGACTACTCTGAGATAGTAACGGACTATGAGTGCTTTGAGTCGCTTAATATACCAAAGCACCACCCCGCGCGCGATATGCAGGACACCTACTATCTTGAAAACGGGCAGCTTTTGAAGTCGCAGACCTCTGCTGCGCAGAACGCGATACTCAGAAAATACGGAAAGAACCTGATAGAGAACGACGTTCCCATAAAGGCGATATTCCCGGGCAGATGCTTTAGAAACGAAGCGACCGACGCTTGTCACGAGAACACCTTCTTCCAGATGGAGGGGGTTATGGTGGACAAGGACATATCCATATCAAATCTCATATTCTTCATGAAGACCATGCTGTCAGAGGTTTTCAGAAGGGATATAAAGGTTCGTCTGCGCCCGGGCTTTTTCCCCTTCGTTGAACCGGGCTTTGAGCTTGACATAAGCTGTCTTATCTGCGGCGGCGACGGCTGTCCGTCCTGCAAGCACAGCGGCTGGCTCGAGCTTTGCCCCTGCGGAATGATACATCCTAACGTGCTGAAAGAGGGCGGAATAGACCCCGAAAAATATACGGGCTTTGCATTCGGGCTCGGACTGACGCGCCTTGCGATGATGAAATACGGAATAAAAGATATAAGAGACTTAAACAGCGGCAGCCTGAAGTCGTTGTCACAGTTTACAGACGACGAATAAGGGAGGAGAAAAGTTATGTTTTTATCTATGAACTGGATACAGGATTTCGTCGATTTGGAGGGCGTTGATAAATTAGAGCTTATACACAGGTTCTCGCTCTCTACGGCCGAGGTCGAAAATGAAATATTTTTCAAGGGCGCTGATTTAAGCGGAGTTGTGGTCGCGGAGATAAAGTCGGTCGAGGAGCATCCGGAGTCAAAGAAGCTGCATCTTTTAAAGGTGGATGCGGGAGATGAGGAGCTTATCGACGTAGTATGCGGAGCGCCTAATGTAAGAGTCGGAATGAAGACCGCCTTTGCGAAAATAGGCGCGAAGCTCGGCGAGATAGAGATAGCGCCGCGCGCCCTCGCGGGATATACGTCATACGGAATGTGCTGTAGCGAAGCGGAGATTGGCATAAGCGACGACCACTCGGGCATTATGGAGATAACCGACGAAGTGCCGACAGGAACGGATATAAAGGAAATTTACGATATAGACGACATTGTGTTCGAGGTCGATAACAAGTCGCTGACAAATCGTCCCGACCTGTGGGGACACTACGGCATAGCAAGGGAGATGGCGGCTCTCGCTGGCAGACCTCTAAAGCCGCTCGAGGTTGACGACCTCACGGCTTACGACGAGCTTCCAAAGGTTGATATGAAGATAGAGGATCCGCTTTGCCAGAGGTATAGCTGCCTGCAATTTGAGAATATAACGAGAAACGTAAGTCCCGTAAACATGAGAATAAGGCTCTTCTATTGCGGAATGAGAAAGATAAACTTCCTCGCCGATTTGACAAACTATCTGATGCTCGAGATGGGTCAACCTATGCACGCCTTCGATTCGAGAAAGGTTGGAAAAATAAGAATAAAAAGGTTCGACCACCCCTTCGTTTTCCGCACTCTCGACGGAGTTGACAGGAACATCGACGAAAACACGCTGATGATATGCAACGAGGATACGCCGGTCGCGATAGCAGGAATAATGGGAGGTCTTGACTCGGAAATAGTGGACGACACCACCACGCTCACGCTCGAGTCCGCAACCTTCAACGCCGTTTCTATACGCAAATCAACGGTCAGGCTTTCGCACAGGACTGATGCGTCCATAAGATACGAAAAATGCCTTGACCCCGAAATGACGACGGTGGCCGTCGCGCGCTTTGTAAAGCTCTTAAAGACATACGACGGCGCGGTAACGGTTGTGTCGAGCCTGACGGACGAATACGCCTTTAAGTACGACAAGGTTACGCTCGAATTTGACAAGGCGTTTGTTGACCGCTATACGGGCATAGAGATAGACAACGACACGATAGTAAACACATTAAACAGCCTCGGCTTTGAAACGGAGCTTGACGGCGACAGCTTTAAGGTGGGCGTTCCGTCGTGGAGGGCGACAAAGGACGTTACGATGAAGGCCGATATCATAGAGGAAATAACGAGAATATACGGCTATGACAACTTCGAGATAAACACAACGCGTTCGCCGCTGTATCCCGTGAGAGTTGATGCGGTAAAGAGCAGCGAGGACAGGATAAAGGATATCCTTGTCAAGAGGTATAATCTGCACGAGCTTCATTCCTATGTGTGGGCATACAACGATGAGATGAAATCGCTCGGAATACCCGTTGAGGAAAACATCAGGCTTGCAAACGCGACGAACCCGAATATTGAAACTATAAGAAAATCCATAATTCCCACCCAGCTTTGCCAGCTGAGCCTTAATTCATCGTATGCGCCGGACTTTGGCATATTTGAGATAGGCAGGGTAGTAAACGGCGTTGACGAAAACAATCTTTGCGTCGAGGAGAAAAAGCTTGCAATAACCCTTTTCAGCAAGACCAAGGATATTAAGACGCTCTACTTCGAGCTTAGGGATATGCTTGCAATAGTCGCGGACGACATAAAGCACCTGCCGCTTTCCTTCCGCGAAGCCGCCCCGAATCACAGCTATGAGCATCCGGTAAACTGCAACGAGATAATAATGGACGGCAAAAGCGTCGGCACTATCGCGATAGTTCACCCGACTGTCGGCAAGAAAATAGACAAAAAGGCGAGCATTGTCTTTACCGAGATAGACGTAAACGCCTTTGCCGAGGCTGAGAATGCCAGTATAGAGTATGAGGAGCCGTCGAAATTCCCGCCGATGGACTACGACCTCAGTCTGGAGCTTCCCGAGGGTATGCTCTATGAGAGGCTGAGCGGCTGTTGGAAGGATTCGCCGGATATACTCAAGGGCGCGAAAATAATAGATACCTACGAGCTCGGCTCGGTTCACAGCATAACCGTGCGCTTTGAATTTTCATCAAACGAGAGGACTCTCTCGTCGGCAGAGGTGCAGGAGATAATCGACGGCATAGTTGCCCGCCTTGACGGCATAGGCGTAAGGCTCAGACAGGTCGGCTGAGGACGAGCGGAAAATATCGGTAAAAAGGGTATTATTTGTCGGTAAAATTCTTTGAGAATAAAGCTTGAAACCGCTTGTAATTTCCACAAAAAGATATTATAATGAACTTGTCGAATAAAACAGGAAAAAATAATGGGAGGTGGATTTCAATGTTCAGTAAAACTATGGTATTTTCGCTGGGCGGTGAAAAGGACGAGGAAATAAAGAGAGCATTGACAACGGTATACGACGCACTGAAGGAAAAGGGTTACAGCCCGATAAATCAGATAGTTGGCTATATCCTTTCCGAGGATCCGACATATATCACCACCTACAATAACGCCAGAAACATCATAAGCAAGATAGACAGGGACGATCTGCTTGAAACCCTTGTCAAATCCTTTCTGAATAAATAACGATGCGGTGAAAGCGGCTGCCGGGTTAAACGGCAGCCGCCTTGCTTATAAGTCTGTTTTTTGATTGATACGCCGAGCACGTTCTTAATATCTCGCCCTTGCTCAATTGTTTTAGGCTTAAATTTTCGAAGCGCTGATTTGAGGATATAAAAAGTCTGCTCAAGGAAAATTCCCTTTGAAGCGATAGCCGCTATTGTTATGCGTCGAAGAATATTATCATTAAATCACAGCTATATATATAGCGCGGGGCTGCAAGCTTTACGACGCAAAATTGCAAAAAAGCTCAAATCTCTTTATATTCCTCTTGCAATAGGTGTTGTGCGGGTGGTATAATTGTCGGGAAAGAGCTCTGCACTTATCAAAACGAGCGAATGTTAACGAGGGCGAGCATAAAAGCGGGCTGCCGCTGTGCTGCTGCGGCCAGACTTGAAAAATATATGTGATATTAAAAAGACAACGTGATATAAAAATGCGATATAAAAAAGGAAAGGGGCACAAATCATGTTTAAGATAATAAAAAAGGAGGAGCTTAACCCGACCGTCACAAAAATGGTAGTGGACGCGCCGCTTATTGCAAAAAAAGCGGAACCGGGGCAGTTCATCATTTTCAGAGCGAAGGAGGACTCCGAGAGGATCCCTCTCACGGTTGCGGATTATGACAGAGAAGCCGGAACCATAACGATAATATTCCAGATAGTGGGGTACGGCACAATGGAGCTTAACACGCTCGGCGAGGGCGACTGTATCCACGATTTGGTGGGCCCCCTCGGCAGACCGAGTGAAACGGAGGGCTTGAAAAAGGTCGCCGTGATAGGCGGAGGCGTTGGCTGCGCCATAGCTTATCCGGTTGCGAAAAAGCTCCACGAAAACGGCTGCGAGGTACACAGCGTTGTGGGCTTTAGAAATAAGGACCTTGTGATACTCGAAAAGGAATTTAACGCCGTGAGCGATAAGGTGTGCATGATGACCGATGACGGAAGCTACGGCGAAAAGGGACTGGTCACGACCGCGCTTGAAAGGCTCATAAAGGAGGGCAACAGCTACGACGAGGTCATCGCAATAGGGCCGCTCGTTATGATGAAATTCGTTTGTAAGCTCACAAAGGAATATGATATAAAGACGATAGTTTCGATGAATCCTATAATGATAGACGGAACGGGAATGTGCGGAGGCTGCCGCATAACCGTGGGCAGTCAGACAAAGTTCGCCTGCGTTGACGGCCCCGACTTTGACGGTCACCTTGTTGACTTTGACGAGGCTATGCAAAGAGGAAGTATGTATAAGGAATTTGAACAGCACGCCCGCGAAGAGGGATGCAACCTTTTGAAAAAGGAGGTTAGGTGATATGGCGGTACAGAGAAATATGGATCCGAAAAAATGTCCGATGCCATCTCAGGAGCCGAACGTGAGAAATAAAAACTTCGACGAGGTCGCGCTCGGATATACATATGAAATGGCGGTAAACGAGGCTAAAAGATGCCTTAACTGCCCGAAAAAGCCGTGCCAGAGCGGCTGCCCGGTGGGAATAGATATTCCGGCTTTTATAGCAAAGGTCGCCGAGGAGGATATGGACGGCGCGTTTGAAATACTCTCCGCGTCGAGCGCCCTGCCTGCGGTTTGCGGCAGAGTATGTCCGCAGGAAACTCAGTGCGAGGGAAGGTGCGTAAGAGGAATAAAGGGCGAGAGCGTAGGCATAGGCAGACTTGAGCGCTTTGTCGCCGACTGGCACAGGGAACATTCCGACGAAAAGCCGCATATGCCGGAGCAAAACGGACACAAGGTCGCAATAATCGGAGCCGGTCCGAGCGGACTTACCGCCGCGGGCGACCTTGCGAAGGCGGGATATGAGGTCACGGTTTACGAGGCGCTGCACTTAGCCGGCGGAGTTTTAGTTTACGGAATACCCGAGTTCCGTCTGCCTAAGGCCATCGTTCAGCAGGAAATAGACAACTTAAAGGCGATAGGCGTTAAGATAGAAACTAATATGGTAATAGGCAAGATACTCACCATAGACGAGCTCTTTGAAATGGGCTATGACGCCGTTTATATAGCGAGCGGAGCCGGACTTCCGCGCTTTATGGGCATACCCGGAGAGAGCTTAAAGGGAGTTTATTCGGCAAACGAATATCTCACAAGAGTAAATCTTATGAAGGCGTATAAGGATAACAGCAAAACTCCGATAAAGAAGTCGAAGAACGTCGCCGTTGTCGGCGGCGGCAACGTGGCGATGGATGCGGCAAGGAGCGCGATGCGCCTTGGAGCGGAGAACGTATATATAGTATATCGCCGCGGAATGGAGGAGCTTCCCGCAAGAGCCGAGGAGGTCGAGCACGCGCAGGAGGAGGGCATAATCTTTAAGACCCTGACAAATCCCGTTGAGGTGCTCGGCGACGAAGACGGAATGGTGCGCGGAATAAGATGCGTTGAGATGGAGCTTGGAGAGCCCGACGAAAGCGGCAGACGCCGCCCCGTTGTAAAAGAGGGCAGCGAGTTTGAAATAGAGATAGACACTATGATAATGAGCATAGGCACAAGCCCGAACCCGCTGATTCGCCAGACCACTCCGGGCCTTGACACGAACAGGCACGGCTGCATAATCACAAACGGCGACGACGGTCTTACAACAAGAGAGGGCGTTTACGCCGGCGGCGACGCTGTGACCGGCGCGGCTACGGTTATTCTCGCCATGGGAGCCGGAAAGCAGGCGGCAAAGGCGATAGACGAATATATAAAATCAAAAAAATAACCGCTTCACCGGTACGGCGAGTCGGCCTTATTGGCTTTTTGTATCTCGGCGCCTATTTTGGCGCCGAGATTTTGTATGCGGCAAGGCTTTTATCAAAGCGGGACTCGGACGGCGACCCCGCGCGCGCAGCGCGCGGGAAAACGCGGTGGGGCAAAGAGCTTCCACGAACTCACCCGAGATATCCGCCGCGTTTTCGCGTTGTGCCGCCGCAGGCGGCTCAACGCCGGTCGCCGCCCGTTTCCGAGACTCTCGCAGCGAAAACGGGCGAGAGGGGAGATAAAATTTTTTGTTGACATGCCCCGATTGCGGTGTTATAATGTTATAGCCGCTTACTGTGGGCAGATAAGAAAGCTGTGCTTCGCCCAACGGGTAGCGAGTCTTAAATAAAGGAATGAATTAAATGTACGCAATCATCGAAACAGGCGGAAAGCAGTACAAGGTAGAAAACGGCGACGTTATCTATGTTGAAAAGCTGAACGCCGAGGACAACGAAACCGTCGACTTCAATGTTATCGCTCTCGGAGCGGACGACGGTATCAAGGTAGGCGCGCCTTATGTAGAGGGCGCAAAGGTAACCGGCAAGGTCATCAAGACCGGCAAGGGCAAGAAGATAACCGTTTTCACCTACAAGCCGAAAAAGGGTGAGAAAAGAAAAATGGGTCACAGACAGCCCTACACAAAGGTTGAGATCCAGAGCGTAAACGCTTAATCATGATAAATATAAGCTTTTATGTCACCGCGAGCGGCGAGCTTGTGGGCTTTAGAATAACGGGACATTCCGGCTATTCGGAGCAGGGCAGCGATATTGTATGCGCCGCCGTCAGCTCCGCCGCATATATGACGGCAAATACCATAACCGATATACAGCATATAGCCTGTGAGCTCAATGCCGACGACGGCGATATGATGCTTAGAATTTTTCAGCGCGACGCAGCGGCGTGCCGCGATGTTTTATCCGGCTTCAAGCTGCACATGACTCAGCTCGAGGAGCAGTATTCAGACTATATAAACGTAAATTATACGGAGGTGTAACGATAATGATCAAGGTTGATATTCAGTTATTCGCACATAAAAAAGGAATGGGTTCCACAAAGAACGGACGTGACTCCGAGTCAAAGCGTCTTGGCGTTAAGCGCGCTGACGGACAGTTCGTGCTGGCGGGCAATATTCTCGTTAAGCAGCGCGGAACACATATCCACCCCGGCACAAACGTAGGCCGCGGTTCCGACGACACACTTTTTGCAACGGTTGACGGCGTTGTTCGCTTTGAGCGCGTAGGCCGTGACCGCAAGCGCGTGAGCGTTTATGCCGAGCAGTAATTGATCGGCGCTGTTAGGGCGTCGGCTCGGTCACACGGTATATTTTGGAGGTGCTGTGAAAACCGCACCTCTTTTTTGTTATTTTTATTATCGACAAATCGGGCGGGGAATAATAATGTTTGAAAACGACTATATAATGAAGCAGATCGAGCTTATGACAAATTTTTTGGCGAAGCTCATATTCGGCAAGGAGTCGCCGGAGTACAAGCTGAAATACGATTTACCGGGCAACGCCTCTGACGAGGAGCTTTTGCATCTTCGGCTTGTAAAAATGATAGCCGACGGAGAGATAAACGAGGCGGAAAATCTGCTATTTGAGAATATCGAAAGGGAGCCTAAGGCAGAATATTTAGAGATCGCGATAGACTTCTACGACAGACTCGCAAGGCTCGATAACAAGGCGCTTGACGATGCGGATTTTTCTAAGGCGGAGGTACTTGAGGGGCTCGAAAACGTAAAAAAGCTTTACGGAATCGAAGCCCCGTGATTTAGGAGGCGTTTAAAATTGTTTGTTGATTACGCTAAGATAAATATTAAGGCGGGCGACGGCGGCGACGGAGCCGTGTCGTTTCACAGAGAAAAATATGTTGCGGCGGGCGGCCCCGACGGCGGCGACGGCGGAACGGGCGGGGACGTTTGCTTTCAGGCGGACGACAACCTTTCGACCCTCGCCGATTTTCGCTACAAAAGAAAATATGCGGCTCCAAGGGGAGAAAACGGAAAATCCGGCAGACGCTTCGGCAAAAGCGCCCAGCCGCTCATCATAAGGGTGCCGAGAGGTACCGTGGTCAAGGAGTCGGAAACGGGCAGAATACTCGCCGATGTTTCCGGCGACGAGCCGGTCATAGTGGCGCGAGGGGGCAAAGGCGGCTGGGGAAACACTCACTTCTCAACTCCGACAAGACAAATACCGCGCTTTGCAAAGCCCGGTATGCCGGGCGAGGAGTACGACGTTACTCTCGAGCTGAAGCTGCTCGCCGACGTTGGACTCGTCGGCTTCCCCAATGTTGGCAAGAGCACGCTCATCTCGGTTGTGAGCGAGGCAAAGCCTATAATAGCTAATTATCACTTCACGACCATAACTCCGGTGCTTGGAGTCGTAAGAATGGACGAGGGAAGCTCGTTTGTAATGGCTGATATTCCGGGGCTCATCGAAAACGCCGGCGAGGGAGTGGGACTCGGTCATCAGTTCCTGCGCCATGTCGAGCGCTGCCGTATGCTGATCCATATAGTCGACGTTTCGGGCAGCGAGGGGCGCGACCCAAAGGAGGACTTTGAGATAATCAACCGCGAGCTCGAAAGGTTCAACCCCGAGCTTGTGAAGGTGCCTATGCTTGTCGCCGGAAATAAGTGCGACCTCGCGAGCGATGAGCAGATAGAGGAGTTTAAATCCTATGTTGAAGAAAAGGGATATGAGTTTTTCCCGATAATGGCGGCGATAAGATATGACGTGGATCCGCTTTTGAACAGGACGCGCGAGCTTTTGAGCAAGCTGCCGCCCATCGTTCGCTACGAGGCCGAGCCTGCGCCCGTCGTTGCCGCCGATAAGATAAAGGACAAGAGGTTTACCGTAAAGGTCGTGGACGGCGTTTATATAGTCGAGGGCAAATGGCTTGCGAATATTATGCGCTCGGTAAACTTTGACGACTACGAATCCCTCCAGTATTTCCAGCGAGTTTTGAATGACGGCGGAGTTATCAAGGCTCTGCGCGACGCCGGAGTTCAGGAGGGCGATACCGTGTCCATTTACGACCTTGATTTTGATTTTGTTGAATAACGGCGGTGATTTTGTGGGAAGATTATTAAACGACGCTTGCGACCCATCTCAGCTCAGCCCGCTGACCCTCGCCTTTGTCGGCGACGGAGTCTTTGATTTAATGGTGCGCGAGCGAATAGTGTGCAGCGCTAACGCGCCCGTCGGCTCTTTAAACAGCAAAAAGGTAGAATTTGTGTGCTGCAAAAGTCAGTCGGAGATAATGGAAAGACTCGCGCCGCTTTTGACCGATGAGGAGCTTGCAATATTTAAGCGCGGACGAAACGCGAAAACGGCGCACACGCCGAAAAACGCGAGCAATTCGCAGTATCACAGCGCGACAGGCTTCGAGGCGCTGTGGGGATACTTATATTTAAAGGGCGAAATTAAAAGATTGAACGAGCTTTTTGAAATGGCCGGCATTCTGTCGGACTAAAAAAGCCCTTCTTCTCTCGGCAGCTTTACCGACTTGCAACGGTAAAGCTGCCGCTTTAATATTAGCTATATCAAAAATATCTTCGGTTAAATTTGAGCTGCAAAGCTAAGATAAAAATATTAGTGCTTGCGTATAAAAAATATTGAATTTTGTTATTCGTTTTGTTAAAATTAAGATAAGTATTTATGCCGTAAAATGATTTTAAGGAGGATATGAAAATTATGAGGAAAACAGCCTTGATTTTGCTTGCGGCCCTGCTTTCAATGATAGCCTGCGGCTGCGCCTGCGGTGGCGGCGCAGAGCAGAGCAAGCCGGAGCAGAGCTCGACAGCGAGCGAGTCGTCGTCAAAGGCGCAGTCTAATTCAAGCTCAGAGAAAAATTCCGAAAAGAACACCGACAAAAGCACGAATAAAAACGAAAGCTCAAAGCAGGAGCAAAGCGAAAAGGAAACAGAGTCTTATGATAATCAGGAAAGCTTGGCGGAGCCGGATATAAGCCCGGAGCCTGAGGAGCAGGCGACCGAGGCGGTGAAAAATTGGAATATCGACGAATACATAGGCATATATGATTCCGATATGCTCGCGTATGAAGACAATCTCGGGAATATATACAACGCCGAATATACCGTTCCTATGCTCAAAATAAACAGCGGAGATGCAAGCAAGGTAAATAATGAAATAAAAAACAAATGCCTTGCAAGGCTTAATGAAAGCAGAGAGGCGCGCGACGGCAAATACAGCCTTTCCTGCACCGGAATAAGCTATTCCACCTGCCTTTACGGCGATATCCTCACCCTGCTTATAAGCACAACCTTCGATACCGGCTACACGGACTATCTCGTTTATTCCCTTGACTTAAACAGCGGCTCTCTCATGAATAACGAGCAGATAGCCAAAAGCGTTTCAATGGATTACGCCGGCTTGAAACCAAAAATAAGACAGATAATGCTCGATTATTACGACAAGGAATATTCGGCGATGAAGGACGAGTACGCCGCGCTTTATAATGAATACAGGAATAATACCGGCAGCGATGAAAATGTTGAAAATGCAACGCTTTATATAAACGACGGGGTGCTGTGTATGCACTGCTTCATATACTCTATTGCGGGGGCCGATATGATTCAGGTTATTTTGCCGATAATATAACAATGCTGCGGCTTATGATCCTGCCTCGATTTTAGTGGGCTTTTCTCAAAGCCCCTGCCCTTCGTTTGCGGCGCGCAAAATAATATTGAAATTATCAGTTTTGCGTTGTGCATACAGCTCAAACGTGGTATAATAATACCAAAATCTGAAAAACGGAGGAGAAGAAAATGCAGATTACAAACGACGTTCTGTATGTAGGAGTAAACGACCATAAAATTGACCTGTTCGAGGGACAGTACGATGTACCCAACGGCATGGCGTACAATTCATATGTCATCAAGGACGAAAAGACGGCGGTCGTGGATACAGTAGATATAAACTTTACTCACGAATGGCTCGACAACCTTGCCGAGGCTCTCGACGGCAAGTCGCCCGATTACCTCATAATCCAGCATATGGAGCCGGATCATTCGGCCAATATATTTAATTTTGTAAAGGTCTATCCCGACGCTAAAATAATCGCGAACGCAAAGACCTTTGCAATGATGGCGCAGTTCTTTGATTTTGATATAGAGAGCAGAAAGATAGTCGTTGAAAACGGCGGCGCCTTCTCGCTTGGCAAGCATCAGCTCACGTTCGTCTTCGCCCCGATGGTACACTGGCCGGAGGTCATGATGACCTATGACTCTACCGATAAGATACTCTTTTCGGCGGACGGCTTTGGAAAATTCGGCGCGCTCGACGTTGACGAGGGTTGGGCTTGCGAAGCTCGCAGATATTATATAGGCATAGTCGGCAAATACGGCGCACAGGTTCAAAATGTGCTAAAAAAGGCGGCGGAGCTTGATATTAGCATAATCTGCCCGCTCCACGGTCCGATCCTTACCGAGAACCTCGGGCATTATCTCAATCTCTACGACATTTGGTCGTCATACAGAGTTGAAAGCGACGGAATAGTTATCGCCTATACCTCGGTTTACGGCCATACCAAGGCGGCTGTCGATAAGCTGGCGGAGGAGCTGAGAAAAAAGGGCGCTCCCAAGGTATCCATACATGACCTCGCCCGCGACGATATGGCCGAGGCCGTTGAGGACGCGTTCCGCTACGGCAAGCTTGTGCTCGCCACAACGACCTACAACGCCGAAATATTCCCGTTTATGCGCGAGTTTATAAATCACCTCACCGAGAGAAACTATCAAAACAGAACGGTAGCTCTTATCGAGAACGGCTCTTGGGCGCCTCTTGCCGCAAAGACCATGCGTAAAATGTTTGAAAACAGCAAGAATATAACCTTTGCCGACACGGTAGTAACCATAAAATCGGCTCTTAAGCCGGACAGCGCCGCGCAGATAGAAAAGCTTGCGGACGAGCTTTGTCAGGAATATATAGCCTGCTCCGACGAGAGCGCCGATAAGCACGATATGACCGCTCTGTTTAAGATAGGCTACGGGTTGTATGTAGTCACATCAAACGACGGCAGCAGGGACAACGGACTTATTGTAAACACGGTGACCCAGGTGACCGATTCGCCGAACCGCATAGCCGTAAATATCAACAAGGAGAATTACTCATATCACACGATAAAGCAGACCGGCGTTATGAATGTAAACTGCCTGTCAACCGAAGCACCGTTCAGCGTGTTTGAAAATTTCGGCTTCCAAAGCGGAAGAAATACCGATAAATTCGCAAACTGCGAGGAGCTGCACCGCTCCGACAACGGACTGATTTTCCTGCCGAGGTATATAAACGCCTTTATGTCGCTCAAGGTGGAGCAATACGTTGACCTTGACACGCACGGAATGTTCATATGCAGCGTGACCGAGGCGAGGGTTATGAGCGATAAGGAGTCTATGACCTACGCTTATTATCACGAAAACGTAAAGCCAAAGCCCAAAACGGAGGGCAAAAAGGGCTTTGTTTGCAGAATATGCGGCTATGTCTATGAAGGCGAGGTTCTTCCCGATGATTTCATTTGCCCGCTGTGCAAGCACGGCGTGGCGGACTTTGAGCCGATAGAGTGAGCCCTTATTTAATTTTAATAATTTAAACCGGCTTGGGCTTTATAAGCCTGAGCCGAGATGCGCTTGAGGGGCGGCCTTTGCCGCCCCTCATTTTTTTACTCATAATAAATTATAGGACGGATAAAAGCTTAAATCAATATTTACATCAAGCTAAGCTCAAGTAATGAAACGCGGAGTTCCGTTTTTAAAACGGCGGGCTGAATTTAATAAAAAAATTGTTCGCCGAATGTCAAAAAAGCAAATATAAGTGTAATAATTTATATGGGCGGCGAGCGCGAAGCCGCCCTATGCTCCATCGCTTGCATTTATGAAGGGAGGTCATCAAATGAGCCATGCTTGATTTTATAAAGGACGCCGGTGCGGTAACGGCCTTTGTTGTATCGGCGGTCACGCTTTTAACTATAATAATAAAGCCTCTGCGCACAAGAGTGGCAAGGGCGCTCAGGCTAAAGGCGCTGCTTGACAGCCAGCTTGCGGACGAGGAGTCGCGCAAAACCGAGGCACGGCTGAACCGCGAGGCCTTGAAGTGTCTGCTTCGCGACGACATCGTCAGGCTTTATTACAAAAGACTGCCGGAAAAAAAGCTTCACGCGTATGAGCTTGAAAATATAACGGCGATTTACGACACCTACATACTCCTCGGCGGCAACTCGTTTGTGCGTGAAATATACCGCAAAATGAGCACAGAGTGGCAGATAGAAAAATAAATTATTTAAGCAAAGGAATTTAAGACAGGCAGTATGACATATATTTACAGAAAAAGGAGAGATAAAATGAAAATCAACTGGAAGGTAAGAGCAAAAAGTCCTCAGTTTTGGATAGGCGCAATAGGCGTTTTTCTCGCGCCCGTTATGTCCTACCTCGGGCTGAGCGGCTCGGATTTTACAAGCTGGGAAAGCGTTTTAAACTTTTTCAAGTCCTTCATCTCTAACCCGTATCTCATCGCGACGGCTGTAATGTCTGTTTTTTCGTTTCTCGGCGTTATAACAGACCCGACCACAAGCGGATTTTCCGACAGCGGCAGGGCGATGACATACAAGCAGCCAAACAAAAATTGATCGTCTTGGGGGTAATTCAATGGCAACAATAGCAGAGAAATTTGTAAAGGCGGCCGCAGGCTACATAGGCCGCGACTGCAAAATTTTCAACGAATATTTCGGAAATCCTTCGGGCACCGCGTGGTGCGCGGAATTTGTGTCCAAATGCGCGTCCGACGTTGGGGCGATAGGCAAATGCGTCGTAAAGACAGCGGGAGCCGGCTCTATCGCGCGTGAAAGCGTAGAAAAAGGCTGGGGCAAGTGGTATGAGGGCAACAACAGCGTGCCCGTGCTCGGCGATATAATATCCTTTACATGGAACGGACTTGGATATTACCCGGGACACGACAAATATTTCAGCGACCACGTTTCCATCGTCGAGTTTGTCAAGGACGGATACGTTCACACAATCGAGGGCAACGCAAACGGCACGAATACCTCGTCCACCGTGTGCCGCCGCTCATATCCCTTATACAGCGGAAGAATAAACGGCTATTACCGCCCAAACTGGGCTCTTGTCGACAGCTCGTATAAAGCCCCGTCAACTCAGAGTCAAAACGACCGCGGCAAGGAGAGTATAAGGAAGGTGCAGCAGTGGCTGAATAACACCTATGGTACACGCTGCGCCCTCGACGGCGAATACGGCAAAGAAACGAAATCCGCGATAGTCGGCTCGCTTCAGGTTTATTTGAACAAAACCTACAAGGCGGGCTTAGAGGTTGACGGAATTATGGGAGCAAACACAAAAGCCGCCGTCAGACTTTTGCGTCTTGGCGACAGCGGCAGGTATGTCTATATTTTGCAGGCGGCATTAATTTGTCAGGGCTACAACACAGGCGGCTTCGACGGAGAATTTGGAGCTAAAACTCACGACGCCGTTATGGCTCATCAAAATCTTTTCGGCATTGAGATCGACGGCATAGCGGGGCCTGATACGTTTTACACCCTGCTCAAATAAGGGGATACCTTATCCCTTGATTTAAAGCCTTATCCGATTGCGCGGTAAGAGCTCGCTTAAAAATAGAGATATCCAAACAAAACGGGGCTGCGACAAACAGCCCCGTTGTTATATTAGTTGTTATATTAAAACAAATTTATAAATCAGACAACTCCCTGAGCGAGCATAGCGTCCGCAACCTTTTCAAAGCCTGCGATGTTTGCTCCGGCAACATAGTTGCCCTCAAGACCATAGCGCTTTGCAGCGTCGGCGATGTTGTTGAAGATGTTTACCATGATGCCCTGAAGCTTAGCGTCAACCTCCTCAAAGCTCCATGAAAGGCGCATTGAGTTCTGGCTCATCTCAAGAGCAGATGTGGCAACGCCGCCGGCGTTTGCAGCCTTGCCCGGGGCAAAGAGAACGCCGTTTGACTGGAACACCTCAACAGCGTCCGGAGTTGAAGGCATATTAGCGCCCTCGGCTACCGCGTATACGCCGTTCTTAACGAGAGTCTCGGCAGCGGCCTTGTCAAGCTCGTTCTGAGTAGCGCAGGGAAGAGCAACGTCGCACTTAACTGACCAGTCGAACTTGCCCTCGTGGTACTCTGCGTTCGGACGATAATTCTTGTATGTGCTGAGGCGCTCTCTCTTGACCTCCTTGATCTCCTTAACAGCGTCAAGGTCAATGCCCTCGCTGTCGTAGATCCAGCCTGTTGAATCCGAGAGAGTAACTACCTTTGCGCCGAGCTGGGTTGCCTTTTCGGTGGCATATATCGCCACGTTGCCCGCGCCGGAAATGCTTACGACGGCGCCCTTGATGTCCTTGCCGTTGTGCTTGAGCATCTCCTCTGTGAGGTAGAGAAGTCCGTATCCGGTCGCCTCTGTTCTTGCGAGAGAACCGCCAAAGTTGAGGCCCTTTCCTGTGAGAACGCCCTCGTAGCAGTTGCGGAGCCTTTTATATTGACCAAACATATAGCCGATCTCACGAGCGCCCGTTCCGATATCGCCTGCGGGAACGTCGGTGTCCGCGCCGATGTGGCGCTGAAGCTCAGTCATAAAGCTCTGGCAGAACGCCATTACCTCGCGGTCGCTCTTGCCCTTGGGGTCGAAGTCGGAGCCGCCCTTGCCGCCGCCTATCGGAAGACCTGTGAGTGAGTTTTTGAATATCTGCTCGAAGCCGAGGAACTTTATAACGCCGAGGTTTACCGACGGGTGAAGTCTTAAACCGCCCTTATAGGGACCGATAGCGCTGTTGAACTGTACGCGGAAGCCGCGGTTTACCTGAACCTTGCCGTTGTCGTCTACCCACGGTACACGGAACATAACAACGCGCTCCGGCTCTGTGATCCTTTCGAGAATGCCCGCCGCCTCATACTGAGGGTTCTTCTCGAATACGGGAGCGAGAGATTCCAGAACCTCGGTTGCCGCCTGAATGAACTCAGGCTCGTTTGAATTTTTTGCTTTCAGCTTTTCCAATTGTTCGCTAACATATGACATTGGAAATTCCTCCTTTTTAAGTATACTAAAAATAAAAAATAAAAAATAAAAAAGCACATCAGCACGCCAAACTGCGCTAATGTACCCATAGTGCGTCCAGCCCCATTGCCGACTTTTTAATAATAACACGTTAATTCACTTTTTGCAAGAATTTTGCAATATTTTTTAGTTTGAGTTGCATAATTCGGTTGCTTTTCCCAAACCGAGCGGTAATTTTAATGCAAAAATGACAAAAAATAAAATAAAAAAATCACTTTTCGCTTTTTCTTAGCCAAAGTTTAAATTGCTGTTGCTAAAATCGCCTTATTAGAGTATAATTAAAATGATTTTCTGTTTCATTTTTTAAGCAAACGAAAAATATTTGTTAATTTAAACGAGAGGGGTTTTTTTCATGGAAAAAGGCAAGCAAATTTATGAGGGCAAGGCAAAAAAGGTTTTTGAAACGTTGGATCCCGATTTGTGCATAGTTTCATATAAGGACGACGCGACCGCGTTCAACGGCGAGAAAAAGGGTACGATAGTCGGCAAGGGCGTTGTAAACAACAAGATGTCAAACTTTATGTTTAAGCTCCTTGAGGAAAAGGGCATAAAAACAGATTATGTTGAGGAGCTCAGCGACCGCGACACCGTTTTAAAGAGAGTTGAGATAGTGCCGCTTGAGGTAATTGTCAGGAATAAGGCGGCGGGCAGCCTTTCAAAGCGCCTTGGATTGCCGGAGGGCACCCCTATGAAAACGACGGTGCTCGAATTTTGCTATAAAAACGACGACCTTGGCGACCCGATAGTAAACGAGTATCATATTCTTGCCGCCGGACTCGCGACAAAAGAAGAGATAGACACAATAGCCGAGATGGCTCTTAAGATAAACGAAATAATGAAGGAGTTTTTCTTGAGCGTAAACATAGACCTTATCGACTTCAAGTTAGAGTTCGGCAGATACAAGGGAGAGATCCTGCTTGCCGACGAGATCTCGCCGGACACCTGCCGCTTCTGGGACGTAAACACTCAGGAGAAGCTCGACAAGGATCGCTTTCGCCGCGATATGGGCGGAGTCGAGGAGGCATACGCCGAGGTTATGAAAAGAATAGGACTTTGATCCGCAGCAAAATAAATCAAGTGAATAAATATTAAAGCCGAAGAAGAAATAATTAAAAAAGCTTTTGGGGTGAATTTTTTGGATTTTTCATTTGATAACTTCAAGCCGGAGGGGCTGCACGAGGAATGCGGCGTTTTCGGAATATACAGCGACGGCGCCCTGAACCCCGCCTACGCCTGCTACAACGGTCTGCTCGCGCTCCAGCACAGAGGTCAGGAGAGCTGCGGCATAGCGGTGAACGACTGCGGAGTTATAAGCAGCCACAAGGATATGGGGCTTGTCAGCGAGGTGTTTAACAACAAGATACTCGACAGCCTCGACGGTCAGATAGCCGTGTCCCATGTGCGCTACTCGACTGCGGGCGGCAGCGTGAGAGAAAATTCCCAGCCGCTCGTTATGAGGTATGTAAAGGGCGTTATCGCGATAGCGCACAACGGAAACCTGACAAACGCAGTTGAGCTGCGCCGAGAGCTTGAGCACAGGGGCGCTATTTTCCAGACAACGATAGACTCCGAGGTCATAGCTTATGTTATCGCGAGGGAGCGAATAAAGAGCCACTCGGTCGAGGAGGCGGTAAGGCGCGCGATGTACCAGATAAACGGCGCGTACTCCCTGCTTGTTATGAGCCCGAGAAAGCTCATAGCGGCTCGCGATCCGCACGGCTTCCGCCCGCTTTGCATGGGCAGAATAAACGACACGGTGGTATTCGCCAGTGAAACGGCGGCGCTCGACGCTGCCGGAGCGGAGTTTGTCCGCGACGTTGAGCCGGGCGAGATAGTCGTTGTTGACGACGACGGCGTGCGCTCGATAAAAGACCACTGCGGCGGAAAGAAATCGCTGTGCGTTTTCGAGTACATATATTTTGCCCGCACGGATTCCGTTATAGACGGAATAGGCGTTTACGAGGCGAGAAAGCAGGCGGGCAGGATACTCGCGCGGGAGTTTCCCGTCGAGGCGGATTTAGTCATAGGCGTGCCGGAATCGGGCATCGACGCCGCTATCGGCTACAGCGAGGAAAGCGGCATACCCTATGAAAAGGGCATAGTCAAAAACGGATATATAGGCAGGACCTTTATCAAGCCGACGCAAAAGGAGAGAATGAAGAGCGTAAGGATAAAGCTCAATCCGCTTTGCAACACGGTAAGAGGAAAGAGAGTGGTCATGCTTGACGACAGCATAGTGCGCGGCACCACCTGCGACAGGATAGTGAGAATGTTAAAGGACGCCGGCGCAAAGGAGGTACATCTCCGAATAAGCTCGCCGCCGTTTATGTGGCCGTGCTATTACGGCACGGACATTCCCTCAAAGGAGGAGCTTATCGCCTGCAACTACACCATCGAAGAGATAGGCAAAATAAGCGGCGCGGACTCAATAGGCTTTTTGCCTGCGGACAAGCTGCCGGAAATGCTCCTAAACAGCGGCTGCGGCTTTTGTGATGCTTGCTTTACCGGCAGGTACCCCGCCGAAACGACGGAGAAAATGCTCGCCGGTAAGGAGAGAGGCGGCATGAATTACAGCAAACAAAACGAGTGTATAGGAAAGAAAGGATAATCAAATGAAGGACGTTTACGAATCCCCGCTTTCATCAAGATACGCCGACAAGAAAATGAAATACATATTTTCGCCCGACAAGAAGTTCAGAACCTGGCGCAGACTGTGGATAGCGCTTGCCGAGGCTGAAATGGAGCTCGGACTGCCGATAACTCAGGAGCAGATAGACGAGCTTAAGGAGCACGCCGACGACATAAATTACGACGTAGCTGTCGAGAGGGAAAAGCTCGTTCGCCACGACGTGATGTCGCACGTTTACGCCTATGGCGTACAGTGCCCCAAGGCCAAGGGAATAATCCACCTCGGTGCGACGAGCTGCTATGTCGGCGACAATACTGATATTATAATAATGACGGAGGCTCTCGAATATCTCAGGGACAAGCTCGTTACCGTAATAAAGGAGCTGAGCGCCTTCGCCATGAAATACAAGGCTCTGCCAACCCTCGCCTTTACGCACTTCCAGCCCGCTCAGCCGACAACGGTCGGCAAGAGAGCCACGCTCTGGATACAGGATCTGCTGATGGACCTTGAGGACGTTGAGTTTCAGCTCGGCAAGGCGAAGCTTTTGGGCTCAAAGGGCACCACGGGAACTCAGGCGAGCTTTTTGGAGCTGTTTGACGGCGACCACGAGAAATGTCGCGAGCTCGACCGCAGGATAGCGGAAAAGATGGGATATAAGGCGTGCTTTGCCGTTTCGGGTCAGACCTATTCGAGAAAGCTCGACCATCAGATGCTCGCCGTGCTCAGCGGAATAGCGCAGAGCGCCGCCAAGTTCTCCAACGATATAAGACTTCTTCAGCACCTGAAGGAGATAGAGGAGCCGTTTGAGAAAAATCAGATAGGCTCTTCCGCGATGGCGTACAAGCGCAACCCTATGAGAAGTGAAAGAATAGCGAGCCTTGCGAGGTACGTTATAGCCGCGGAGCTGAATCCTGCAATGACGGCCTCCACCCAGTGGTTCGAGAGAACGCTCGACGACTCTGCGAATAAGAGGATAAGCGTAGCCGAGGCGTTTTTGGCGACCGATGGAATTTTAAATCTGTACGCGAACGTCGCAGACGGCCTTGTCGTATATGAAAAGGTAATAGAGCAGAGGCTGCGCAAGGAGCTGCCGTTTATGGCGACAGAAAATATTATGATGGACGCGGTAAAGGCCGGCGGAAACCGTCAGGAGCTGCACGAGCGCATACGCGTCCACTCGATGGCGGCTTCAAGAGTCATCAAGGAGGAGGGCGGCGAGAACGACCTGCTCGAGAGAATAGCCGCAGACCCGGCGTTTGGGGTGACGCTTGAACAGCTAAACAGCATAATAAGTCCTGAAAAGTATGTGGGGCGCGCCCCGCAGCAGACTGAGGACTTTATAAACAACGACGTAAAAAACGCCCTGAAGCCATACGAGGGTATGGAGAATTACAGGGCTGAGATAAACGTATAATATTGTAGCCGGCTTAATCCGGCAAGCCCGCGCGCTTCGCGCGCGGGCGCGGCGGCTGCCGCTTCCTCGCGAAGCGAGGAAGCCGATATCCGTGTAAAATTGCCACAGGGCAATTTTTTACACGGATATCGCCTGAGCTGCCGCAGGCAGCTCAGGGCAGCCGCCGCGCAGCGGTAAAGCACAGTTCGGAAACGTTAGCCGTGTCCCCGTATACGGAGGCAGGGCTAACCTCTCTGTCGTTATATCGGCCAAAATAAACAAACGGAGGAGATAAAAATGATAAAAGCAATAGTGGGCGCCAACTGGGGCGACGAGGGCAAGGGCAAAATAACGGACGTTCTTGCCGAGGATTCGGATATAGTTATCCGCTTTCAGGGCGGAAGCAACGCAGGACATACGATAGTCAACAATTACGGCAAGTTCGCCCTGCACCAGCTCCCGTCTGGCGTTTTTCACAGCAATATAATTAATATAATCGGCAACGGAGTCGCGCTGAGCGTCGAAAATCTTATAAAGGAGCTCGCGGATCTGGAGTCAAGAGGAGTGCCCGCGCCAAAGGTGCTCGTGTCAGACAGAGCGCAGATAGTAATGCCCTATCATGTGGCGTTCGACTGCTACGAGGAGGAGCGCCTCGGCAAAAACTCCTTCGGCTCCACAAAATCGGGTATAGCCCCGTTTTACGCCGACAAATTTTCAAAGATAGGCTTTCAGGTCAACGAGCTTTTCGACGACGTGGATTCACTCAAGCAAAAGATAAAGCACGTCCTTGAAATCAAAAACGCGACGCTTAAAAACCTATATAATAAACCGCCGATCACCGAGGAGGAAATATTCAATAAGCTCATGGAGTACAGGGAAATGCTCGCACCCTATGTGGCGGATACCTTCGATTTTCTCTACAAAGCGGTGCGCGAAGGCAAAAATATCCTGCTCGAGGGTCAGCTCGGAGCGCTTAAGGATACGGACTTCGGCATTTATCCCATGGTCACCTCGTCGAATACGATAGCGGGCTACGGCGCGGTTGGAGCGGGAATACCGCCGTATGAGATAAAGGAGATAGTGACGGTCGTAAAGGCGTATTCGTCGGCAGTGGGAGCCGGAGAATTTGTAAGCGAGATACACGACAAGGAAACCGCAGACGAGCTGCGCCGCAGAGGCGGAGACGGCGGAGAATACGGCGCGACCACGGGCAGACCGAGAAGAATGGGCTGGCTCGACCTTGTCGCGACGAGATACGGTTGCCGCGTGCAGGGAACGACAAAGATAGCATTTACGGTTCTCGACGTGCTGGGCTACCTCGACGAGATACCGGTGTGCGTGGGCTATGAGCTCGACGGCGAGGAGATAGATTACTTCCCCTCTACGACAAAGCTCAAAAGATGCAAGCCGATACTCAAAAATATGCCGGGCTGGAAATGTGATATTTCGGGCATAAAGAATTACGACGAGCTTCCCGACAACTGCAAAAAATATATAGAGTTCGCCGAGGAGCAGATAGGAATACCGATAGGGATAGTATCAAACGGAGCGTCAAGGGACGATATAATTTACAGATGATCTGAAAATCGGGGTGTTGATATGGAGCGTAAGAATGAAGCGGTACTGGTAATGGACTTCGGAGGTCAGTATTGCCAGCTTATCGCAAGGCGAGTCAGAGAGCAGAATGTTTTCTGCGAGATAAAATCCTACAAAACGACGGCGAAGGAGATACTCGAGGCGGGCTATAAGGGAGTTATCTTCACAGGAGGCCCGAACAGCGTATATGATAAGAGCGCCCCTAAGTGCGACCCCGAGCTTTTCGGCTGCGGAGTGCCTATATTGGGAATATGCTACGGCGCGCAGCTTATGGCATATACGCTCGGCGGCGAGGTGGCAAGCTCCGAGGTTAAGGAGTACGGCAACACCGAGGCGAGCTTTGATTCGGCTTCAAAGCTGTTTTGCGGACTGCCCGAAAGGGGAGTCTGCTGGATGAGCCATACGGATTACATAGCAAAGCCGCCTGTCGGCTTTGATGTTACTGCAAAAAGCGAGCATTGTCCGGTCGTCGCGATGGAGAACAAAGAGAAGGGGCTTTGCGCAATGCAGTTCCACCCCGAGGTACAGCACACGGAAAACGGCAGCGCAATGCTCAGAAACTTTCTTTACAATGTCTGCGGATGCAGCGGCGACTGGGAAATGTCGTCGTTTGTAAAGGATACGATAGAGAAGATAAAGCGGCAGGTAGGGGACGATACGGTTGTATGCGGACTGTCGGGCGGAGTTGATTCGTCGGTCGCGGCAGTTTTGGTGCATAAGGCTATCGGAAAAAGGCTCACCTGTATATTTGTTGACCACGGACTGCTGCGCAAAAACGAGGGCGACGAGGTAGAGCAGGTGTTCCGCCGCCAATTCGATATGAATTTGATAAGAGTCGACGCTAAGGAGCGCTTCCTTGAGAAGCTCAAGGGAGTGAGCGACCCCGAGAGAAAGAGAAAGATAATAGGCGAGGAGTTCATCAGGGTTTTCGAGGAGGAAGCGAGAAAGCTCGGATCGACAGGCTATCTTTGTCAGGGTACGATATATCCCGATGTGGTTGAAAGCGGAGTAGGCGAGGCGGAAACGATAAAAAGTCATCACAATGTCGGAGGACTGCCGGACGATATAGGCTTTGTCGGGCTTGTAGAGCCGCTGAGGGATCTGTTTAAGGACGAGGTCAGAAGGGCCGGCACAGAGCTTGGAATACCTGACTTCCTTGTATGGCGACAGCCGTTCCCGGGACCGGGACTCGCTATAAGGGTGATGGGAGAGATAACCGAGGACAAGCTCGACATATTAAAGGATGCGGACGCCATCTTCCGCGAGGAGATAGCAAACGCCGGACTTGACCGCAGTATAAACCAGTATTTTGCGGTTTTGACCAATGTTCGGAGCGTCGGCGTAATGGGCGACGGCCGCACATACGATTACACGGTGGCTCTCAGAGGAGTGACGACGAGCGACTTTATGACGGCCGATTGGGCGCGCATACCGTACGATGTGCTTGCAAAGGTCAGCGGCAGGATAATAAACGAGGTTAAAAACGTAAACCGCGTAGTCTACGACATAACGAGCAAGCCCCCCGCAACCATTGAGTGGGAATAAGTTGAGAAGTCGTAAAAACCCAGTATTTATGCGGGTTTGCAGACTTTCGAGAGGTCTTTTGA
>CANRNQ010000003.1 GCA_947632045.1 uncultured Clostridia bacterium | reverse complement strand
ATATCAACGTCGCTCGGCGGTATCGGCTTTTCGGGGTCGTATGACGTCCACTTGCCGTTTTTGTACCAATATTCGCCGCTGCGCTGTCTTGTGAGCTCCTCGCTCTGCTTTCCGTCGGTAACAAAAATCATATTTATTTTTGTTACATCGGGGAAGGATTTTGAATACCAGCCGCCGCCTTCGTTGGTCATTGCCGCTCCGGGATAATCGACCTCGATATTCTCCGGCAGGCTGTTCCAGTAGTAAATGGTGGGAACGCCGTCAGGCTGATAATAATGAACCGTTATTCCCGTGTTCGCCGCCGATACCTCCGCGCCTGTCTTGTCGCCTGTGTTTACAGCCGACGCGCTGAAAATCGCGATACCCGCGACAAGGGTCAGGGCAAGAAGTATGGAGACAAGCTTTTTTGTCAACTTCATAAATTATCCTCCGTGCCTGTTAAACATAGCTTAACGCTTTTTTCTGAACTAAGAGCGCGTCCTCAAGCGTTACGTCGCCGCTTTGATTCATATCCGCCGCCTTAGTCTTTCTGCTGTCGAACTTAACAATCTGAATGGAGGCCTTTTGTACCATGACCGCATCAACGAGTGTGACCTCGCCGTCGCCGGTAACGTCGCCCATTATTACGTCGTCGTCAGGCTTGACTGCGGTTATCGTTATCGAGCGCGAGGCTGTCGCTCCCTTTGAGTCCTTAACCGTTACCGTTATGTTGTGCGAGCCGGGGGTCTGCGGGGTGTAGGTGTATTTGCCGCTCGAGGAATAGCTCTGGGCTACGCTGCCGTCCGCGGTAAACTGATACTGATACGGCTGAGAGCCGCCGTTTGCCGCCGCCGTTATCTCAACGCTTTCGCCGCAGTTTACATTGCTCGTCTGCGAAGCTCTGAGGCTTGAAACAACGAGGTCTGCTCCGCTGCCCGAGGCGAATACGTCAAACGACTTTGTAACCGTCGCGTTAGACGAGTTCTGTACCGACACCGTTACCGTGTATGTGCCGTCCTGAGTCGGCGTAAAGGCGTAATCCTTTTTAAGCGAGTAGTAAACCGGCTCGTCGTTTACTACCTCCTGAGTCGACTGCTGTGTTATCGCAACCTTGTAGAACAGAAGGTTTGTGCCGACCTGTCCGCCGGAGGCGTTCACGCTGACCGTGGCGTGCTCGCCGGTCTTTATGGTAGAGCCTGCCGTCGGGGTTATGCCCTTTAACACGGGTCTTGCCTCGGTCGCGTCGTCCTTTATGGTGTAATCCATTGTTCTGGTGTTTATCTCTTTTCCGGCTCTCACGTTGACCGTGAGCTTATACTCTCCCGCCTTTGAGGGGATCCATACAACGGACGAGTTCTCGGAGTACTCCTGGAGAGTTTTGTTCTCCGCGCCCGAAACCGTGAATTCGTATTCAACGGTCGCGCCGTTTACCTCGTAAGCGTCGGCGTATATCGTGATTTGCGTATCCTTATACTGCGGGGATTTCTCGCTCGTGCCGAAGTCCCTTATCTTGAGGTCGCCCGCGTCGTAGGTCTCCCATGATTTCGTCTTGTTGTTGTAAACCATGCTCTCGCCCGCGCCGATTTTAAGGTCCGCGCTCTTTTCGGAGTCGTTTGTGTTGTTGTGGAAGATAACTCCGCCGTTTACCTTGTCTATGTAATTAGCCGGAATTATAACCTCGTAATATCCGTCCGAGTTTTTGTTGGCGTCCGTCAGCGCAACTCCCGGCCAGCCCTTATTTTCAACGCCCTTTGTCTTCCAATAATAAACATGCGGGGTTGCCCAGCCCGCCTCGTTGTTGAGGTAAGCGTATGCCGCGCCGTCCGGGTTCGGGTCGGTCGGCTTTACCGGGTCGGTGGGGTCGTCGGGGCTTGTGGGAGTAGAGGGGTTTGTCGGTCCCTCGTAATCGCTCCATGTTCCGGTAATATCCTTGCCCGAGGTCTTTGAGGGCTTGAATATTTTGTTGGCTCCCGAAAAATCGAGATTTTCCGTTTGGTCGTTCCCGTTGTTGAAGATAATTCCGTCCTGATTTCCCGGCAGTGTAAAGCTGTAAATATTGCCGCTTACAAGAGTCATCGGGGTTCCCGGCCAGCTGCCGACCGGCGTGTTTGTGGACTTGACCCAAGCATGGCAAAATACTTCGTTCCAGCTGTCGGGCTTTTCAAAGTAGATTGTGTCCCCCGTCGCCGCGGACGCGCCGAGCATTGTCGTCGTTCCGAGAACGAAAAACGCCGAAAGCGCCATCAGCAAAGCCAGTACCAATGACAGGGGCTTTTTTGCATTTACCATTTTGTTTCCTCCTATGTTTTTTTATTTTCGAGTCGGGACAGGCAAAGCTCGGATTGGCTTTTTATCCGAATTTTACATATCTATACTCAATTTATATTATAAATTATGAGTATTTTATTATTTTTCTTTTTTGGAATTATAGTCCGCCCCTGCCAGCCAAACTTTTCTTTGCATTTTTGTGCATTAAGACAACGCGTTGAATTCAATAAAATAAACCTATAAGTATTTATATATACTGATTGATTTAATCGTCGGTTATAAAATATTTTCAAGGCTCGGCAGCTCCGCCTTTTTTATCATTTCAAGCGTTTCCAGCGCCTCCGTCATCTCGGCGTCCGCGCCGTCGCTGTTTTGCCTTGCAAGGCTCTCCGCACGCTTTATCAGCGCGCCGAGCTCGTCCACCTTGTCGTGGTAAAGAAACATATTCATAACGCCCTCCCTGTCGCTCCACAGCCTTGCGGCTGAGTTTAAAAGCTCGACCGCCCTTTCGCTCTCGCCGTCGTCGCCGTACGCCGCTCTCGCGCTATTTATCACCGCGCCCAATTCGTCGGCGCTCCTTGTGGTGTAAATTATCTCGAACACGCAAAGCGACAGCGCAAGCAAAAAACAGACAAGAGCCGACCATATTCGCTTCAATTTTTACACTCCCTCTTTATTATTTTAAACTCGCCCCCGCTGCTCGCCGTCATTATGAACACTTCGTCGAGCTTTACGCTTTTCCTTTTCAGTATTTTATTTATCTCCGCCTCGTCAACTCCGCACACCTCCATTGAATGACGCGAATACTCCCCGTCGCTTATCACCACCGTTTCTATGCCGCCGCTGTCCGCCTTTATTCCGAGCTGTTTGCAGTCGGGCGGCTCCGTTTCGGCCTTTTTCAGTATACTCAGCTTGCCGTTCGTTTCTATTATCGCGTATCTCACGTCCGACAGCTTGAAGCAGCCGTCCTGCCTCAGCTGTTCGCAGAGGTCCTCCGTGCTCATTCTCAGCCGCTTCATCTGCGCCTGGTCGATTTTGCCGTCCTTTATTATTATCTGCGGCATTCCGCAGACGAGCCGCCTGAACTTCGCCCGCTTCATCATCAGCACCGAGAGGACTATCTCGCAGATTATGAGTATCAGTATCGGCACGAAGCCGCTCAGGAGGGATTGCTCGGTGTTTTGCATCGGCAGGGAGGCTATGTCGGAGATGAGCAATGTCACGACGAGCTCGGAGGTTTGCATTTCGCCGATTTGCCTTTTGCCCATTAGGCGCACGGCGAAGATTATGAATATATACAGAATGATAGTGCGGATTATAGAAATTGCCACTATGCTCTCTCCTTTACTCTGTAAAAGCGCCGCTTGGCGCAGGCGGGCGGGGCGGCGACCGGGGCGCGGCTGCGGCGCCCCAAAATTATTGCCTCGGAAATATTTTGCACTTTTCCTCCCCCATTATACATAAGCGCCGATTTTCTGAGAATGTTAATCAGGAAAGAGGTGCAACATGGGATCATTTAACTTCAAGGGCAAAACAAAGCCCACGGAAAAATTTAAGGTCGGCAGCAAACCGCCGCTGTATGCCCGGCTCGAAAAAAACATTGACTATATGCGGCAGAGCTTCGGCGGCAGCGCCGACTTCACGGTGAGAAAAATCATACTGAGCGACAACACGGAGTCCGCCGTAATAACAATGGAGGGAATGTCAAACAAGGAAACGATAGCCCTCTCGATAACGAACCCGCTGATGGAGTTCGACTTTTCCTGCGCGCAGGAGCCGAAGATAGATCTGATCGAAAAAAAGGTGCTGTCGGCCTCTGAGATAGTCAGGGTGACGGACTTTTCGCAGGCGTTTTCGTTTATCATGTCGGGCTTTGCGCTGATCCTCACGGACGGCTGCGACACGGCGCTCGCCATCGGGGTCCAGGGCTTCAGCTTCCGCAGCATAAGCGAGAGCGAAACCGACGTTGTGCAGCGCGGCTCGCGCGAGGGTTTCTCTGAGCCGCTGAGGATAAACATGACGCTTGTAAGGCGCAGGCTGAAAACGCCCGATCTGCGCTTTGAAACAATGCAGATAGGCACTGAAACAAAGACCGATATCGCCATATGCTACCTTGAGTCGGCTGTGTCAAAGGGAATACTCGGCGAGCTTAAAAAACGGCTTGAGGCGATACCGCTTAAAAACATTCTCGCGGCGGGATATATAGTGCCGTTTCTCGAGCGCAAGGGCGATCTCTCGCTTTTTTCGGGCGTGGGCGTTACCGAGCGACCCGACACGGTCTGCGGCAAAATAAGCGAGGGCAGGATAGCGATATTGATCGACGGCACGCCGAGCGTGCTGATAGTGCCCTATCTTTTCGTCGAAAACTTCCAGACCCTCGACGACTACTCTAACAGAGCCTACTTCGCGACTCTTACGCGGCTTTTAAAATACGCAGCCTTCTTTGTGGCGGTATTCACCCCGGGAGCCTACGTCGCTATCGCCGGATATAACCCCGAGCTCTTCCCTCAGGGAATACTCAACAAGGTCGCCGCCTCGGTCGCTCAAACCCCGTTCTCGGTTTTCACCGAGGTGCTCATCATACATTTTATTTACGAGATAATGCGCGAGGCGGGCTTAAGACTGCCGAGGCCGCTCGGTCACGCGGTGAGCATAGTCGGCGCGCTCGTCCTCGGCGACACGGCTGTGAACTCAGGGCTCATCGGCGCGCCCACTCTTATGGTTGTGGCTCTGACGGCTATATCCTCATACGTCATTCCCGACCTCTACCCCGCCGTCGCGGTGCTCAGACTCGCCTTTATCGTCGCGGGCGGCTTCGGCGGACTTTGGGGCGTCACCCTGCTGTTTTGCGCCGTGCTCGTCAATATGTGCGCCAAAAAGAGCTTCGGCGTACCGTATATGTCGCCGCTGTCGCCGTTTTCGTTCTTCGGTCTGCGCGACTCGCTGATACGCGCCGGCTGGCGCACTCTCGCAAAAAAGCAAAACCTCGTTCAGCACCAAAGGGGCAGCGAGGATTTTGACGATACGGAGGGATATTTTGACAAGGACAAATAAAATTTCGGCTCCCCAGCTCTTCTGCCTTTTGCTTTTGAGCCGCGGCGTTCTGAGCGTCGCCTACGGGGTGTTTTCTCCCTCGGCAAATATTCAGAGCGTCGCCCTCGCCTCGGGCGCGGCGGCGATAATATCTCTGCTCATGTCCATACCCGTGCTGTGGCTCGGCGCAAACGGCGAAGGCTCTCTGCGCGACGGTATGGGCAGGGTGATATCCGGCTTCTACGCGCTTTACTTTTTTTATGTGATCTGCGTTACTTTGACAATGTTCACCGTTCTGCGCGCGGAAACCTCGGGGCTGCGCATCTCGATTTACGTCCTGCCGATATTCATTTTAATAACGGCTCTTTACGCCTGCTACAAGGGCATCGAAGGCATAGCGAGAACCGGCGCGCTGATTCTCTTTGCCGTGGTCGCCGCATTTATTCTGCTCTGCCTTTCCCTCATGCCAAAAAGCGACGCGCTCAACCTCTCTCCGCTCGGCTCGATAAAGACCTCGGAGATAATCGACGAAACGATTATAATGCTCGGCGAGCAAAATTGTATCCCCGCCCTCGTCTTCCTATATCCACACGTTAAGGGGCGCGTAAAGTCCTCGGTCGTGCTTTGGCTGCTCGTGCTCTTTTCATGCATAGCCTCGCTTTCGGTATTTATAGCATCGGTGCTCGGCGACTACTCCATTTCCCAGCCCTTCCCCGTATATTCTTGGGCGAGGCTCTCGTCCTTCGGCGTGCTTCAAAGGCTCGACTCCCTCTTTCTCGCAATATGGACCGCCGGAGTTTTCGCCCGGCTCTCAATGCTCCTTTGGGTGCTCATGGTCACCGTAAGGTATGCAATCGGCAAAAAAACCGCTAAAATCGCCCCCGCTTTGCTCGGAGCCGCCGCCGTCGCGACCGCAATAAGCGCCTCCTTCGACAAAAATCTGCGCTCGCTAATATTAAACGGCGGCTTTCTGCTCGCCGCGACCTTAGTCTGCTCGGTGATTTTCCCGATAATACTGATAATTAAAAGGAGGCTCAAGGGATGAAGCGCATTTTATCGCTTGCTCTAATCTGCGCTCTGCTTTGCTTGACGGGCTGTTCGCCCATTGAGAACCGCCTTGACAAGCGGCTTATAATCCAGGGCGTGGGCATAGACAAAAAGGACGGCGATTATAATATAACTGCCATGTATATGGACACCGCGAATCCCGTCGGCGAGGGCGATGTTACCTCAAAGCTTGCTCAGGGCAGCGGCGAGAGCGTGCTTGCCGCTCTGACCGACACCGTAAACAAAACCGGCAGAGAGCCGCTTTACGGTCAATGCGGCTTCATAGTGCTCGGCGACGAAATAGCCCGCGGCGGGATAAAAGAAGCTCTCGAATTTTTCACCGACTACTACGAGTTCCACCCGAATATAAAGGTGTTCTGCTCGGACGGCTCGGCCGAAAAAATAATGAAGGCCGAGAACATGAACGACCGCCTCATGGGTGATTTTTCCGATGCTGAAACCACGACCGGCAAGACTATTGTAAGCTCCCTGAGCGAAATATACGCCGACATAATCGGCGGAAGGTCGAGCGCCGTCACCGCTCTTGTGGGGATTGATGAGAAGAAGGTTGTTTTAAAGGGAGCCGCGGCCTTTGACGGCGACCGCCAAAAGGCTGTTTTAAGCAGTGAAGAATGTATAGCCGTTCAGCTTTTATGCGGCGACGCAGAAAATGTCTGGGACATATTCCCGAGCGACGACGGCAAGGGCATAAATTATTTTCTCTCCGACTGTTCGAGCAAGACCGAGATAACCGTTGACAACGGCTTATCCTTTCATTTTTATCTCTCCTCCCGCGCCGGAGCCTTTGCCGTATCCGGCTCCTCCAAGACCGAGAGCATGATAGCCTCGCGGGTAAAGGAAATTTGTGAGCGCACGATACAAAGGCTTTTAAGGGAGAACCATCTCGATGTTTTCAATCTTGAGCGCAGTCTTTATCTTTACAGATATGAAAAATATAGGGGACTTGACGACCCTAAGAAAGCTATCGCCCTCTCAGACATACGCATAGGGGTGGATATTTCTTTACTTTAGATATTTTATAGTTATATTCTCGTTGACCGCAGCTTTACCGACTTGCGCCGGTAAAGCTGCTACTTTATATTTTATTTTATTGCAGGGGGAACTGGCGTTCCCCCTGCACCCCCGCCTCTCGCACAAGGCTTTATTTGCAATTTCCCCGCCTGCTTCGTTCCAAAGCTTCCGTACCCCCGCAAAAGCTTTATTTGACAATTTCATGCTCGATAGTTGAAGTTATAAAAATACTTTTAGCGAGAGGGTGGAGGTGCAGGAGGAGCGAAGCTTCTCTTGAAAATAGATTAAATTCTAAGTAGCAGCCGTGCCGGCGCAAGTCGGCGCGGCTGCGGACGGCGGGAGTCAAGCTCATAGCGCGCATGGCACACAGGGGCCGCAAGCCCCAAAATAAAATTATAGCTTTGGCAAACAAAGAGCGGTATTAGGTCGCAAGACCAAAATAAAGAAGAGGCTCACTGCTTTCGCAATGAGCCCCTCGGGAATTAAATTATGCTAAGTTATATTAAATCATATCAAGCAATAAGCTATATTAAAGCTCGGGCTTGTCGTTGAGATAGATATCAAGGTCAGCCGCATCTCTCGTCGGGGTAGGAGTCTTCATTACTACCCAAATGTCGGTGGAGTAATCGGTCATATCGCCGGTCTGGTTGCTGCCGTCGTTGATTATCCAGTTGTATGTTCCGTTAGCGGTGTTGACGGTGATGTCGTACCAGCCGTCGCCGTCCTCGTCAGTCATAGCTGTGCCGGGCCATCCGCCTGTAAATTCGCCGGAGTCTGAAGTCCAGGTGTAGAGGTTCGGGGTCCAGGTCTGACCGTCCATGAGCTTAACATGCACATATCTCGGCACGGCGTTTAAGAAATACTGATAGGTTACAACAGTATCGCCAGTTGTGTATATGCCGGTTGCGTTCTCGGGCGCTTTCTCGTTATCGAGAACATAAAGTCCGATAGCGCTGTTGGCACTTGCACTGTACTCGCTGCCCGCGCGGCCTCTTGTTACTACAGGAGAAGCTATTTCCTCGCCGGTCGCCTCGTCAATGTATTTAACCGTCAATGTTCCTATGGCGTTGAACGGAACTCCAAGGGCTATCTTCTGAACGAGAATAGCGTCCTTAAAGCCGGTTTCGCCGTCAAAGTCTACGTCTGCAATGGCAATCTGCTCGTCGGTGAGCTCAGTCAATTTATCGGCATACTTCTGAATAAGAATAGCGTCGCCAAGGTTTGCCGGAGTGCCGTCGCCGCTTAAGCTGTAAGCCTTGAGAGTATAGGGAATATAATCGTATTCGATATACTGAGTTTCGGCGCTGTATGTGCCGATAGCATTATCGGGCTCCTGAGCGAGGTCGTAGTCGATAGCGAGGGTAGAATCCGGAGCTGTGGCATATTTATCGCCTATGTCGCCTGTAACTACCATATTCTTGATTATCTCGCCTGTGTAGGCGTTCTTGTGAGTTACAACTATCTTTCCTGTATCTCTCTTTATTCCCGAAGCCTCATAGCTCGCCTTGTCGGCAAGAACATAGGCCGTTCTCGCGGGAATTGTTATCTCAGCGCCGGTGTTGATCTCGCCGAGGCTGTTCACGCCGGCCTGCTCGCCGTTTACAAGGATAACCCAATCCTGCGGGAGGTCTGTGCCTGTGAGCGTGAGGGTCTGCTCTGTTGTCGATGTGTTGAAGATAACCGCAACATTCTTCCATACGGCGTCCTCATCGGTAATTGTGTAAGCTACACAGCCGGTCGGGAGCTTTCTCGGAGCGGCATACGAGGCCTTATTCGCGATTTCGCCGGTAGCGTCTCTAAACGGAGCGTAGGCCTCTCTGAGCTGAATCATTCCCTTGTAGTAGGAAACGAGATCGGCGTAGTCAAGGATGCGGTTCCAGTCGAGCTTGTTGATTTCGGGGCTTGATTTGTATGAGTTGTGATCGCCGTACTTTGTTCTTGCGAACTCCTCGCCCGCGAGTATAAACGGAATGCCCTGCGAGGTGTAAACGATAGCGGCCGCTATCTTGTTTTCGGCTATGAGGTCCTCGTATCTTGTAGCGTAAAGCTTCTCGTCCTCGCCGTAGGTCGAAGCGACAAGTCTGTCGTAAAGCGTCGCGTTGTCGTGGCAAGCGTCATATGTAACGGTCTGCTCAGGAGTCTGAGCCGCCCAGTTGCCGGCAAGCGCGGTGGCCGCGTTAGCCAGAGCGCCGGTGAGCACGCCCGTCATGTTGTTTATCGACGGCTCCTGCAAGTAGCCCTTGCCTGTCGCGTCGAAAACGCTGCCCTTTATAGAATCTCTAACCTGGTCGTTGAAGTATGAAATTCTCGAGCTGAGAATATTGGAGCTTCCTTGGTTAGCCATCGCCGGATACGGATAAAACGCCGCGTCGCCGCTTGTCATCTCCCAGCCCTCGCCGTACATGATGAGGTCGGGGTTGATCTCGTCGAGAGTTGAGCGGATCTGATTCATTGTTTCAACGTCGTGGAGTCCCATGAGGTCAAAACGGAATCCGTCGATGTGATATTCCTCCGTCCAGTACTTAACGGAGTCTATCATGTACTTTCTATACATGGCTCTCTCCGATGCGGTGTCGTTGCCGCAGCCGGACTGACTCGCCCATGCTCCGTCGTCGTGGACTCTGTAATAATAGTTAGGCACTGTGCGGTTAAAGAATGACGTTTCCGCATCAAAGGTGTGGTTATAAACAACGTCCATGATGATGCCTATGCCCGCCTTATGCAGAGCCATAACCATCTGCTTAACCTCGTTAATTCTCACGTTGCCGTCGTAGGGGTTGGTTGAATACGAGCCCTCGGGAACGTTGTAGTTCTTCGGGTCATATCCCCAGTTAAACTGGGTGTCGTCGCCGGTCTCGTCAACCGAGGCGTAATCATAGAACGGGTTGATGTGAACGTACTTTATTCCCATCTCCTTGAGGTAATCTACGCACGTTGAAACGCTGCCCTCTTCGCCGTTGAGCGTTGTGCCCGTTTCGGTAAATGCGAGATACTTTCCTCTGTGCTCCGGTGTAACGCCAGAGCTTGCGTCATATGAGAAGTCCTTAACGTGAACCTCCCATATATTTGCGTCCGTCTGGTTCGGCACGAGCACGTGCTCGTCCTCGCTCCAGCCGTCCGGGTTTGTTTCGCTGAGGTCGACTACCATGCTTCTGTCGCCGTTTACGCCGGCAGCCTTCGCATAGATATCGCCCGTTTCAGCGCGCGAGCCGGGGCAAAATACCTTGTATGTGTAATAGGTATTCTTTATGTCGCCGTCTACGGTTGCAGACCATACGCCCGTTGCCGCGTCCTTTGTCATTGCCGTTTCGCTGATAACGTCTTCAACCTCTGCCGCCGCAGACTCCTCCGCAGATCCAAAGCTGTATCTTACGAGAGTGACCCTCGTCGCTGTCGGCGACCAAACCTTGAAGGTCGTTGATTCCGGCGTGTAATTAGCTCCGAGATCGTTGCCGTTGTAAGCGAGCTTATCAAGCTCCACGGCCTGATCATAGTATCTGTTTGACGCCGCCGAAACACTTGTTGGGATCGCGGCAGCCGTAGTCATCATCATGGCTGACAGTACAACCGCGATCGTTTTCTTAAACTTCATAAAAATCCTCCTTTTATATTATACAAATATAATATTTATAATTTTTCGCATTTTATAAACGCGAAGCAATTACCTTGGTTAATAAATTTATTCATCTCTGTTTTTGCGCCATCTTCCGATTAGATAGGCTATTCCCGCTGCAACTATCGCGGCTCCTATGCCGCCGAGAATATACGGCAGCGCTCCCGAGCTCTCAGGCGCGCCCAAATCATCGGACTCTATCTCTTCGGTTATCTGCTCCTCGGGCTTTGACTCCGCCGCGGCCTCGGGCAGTTCGTCTATGCTTGTATCGGCTGATTTTATCGCCGCCCGCTCAAAGCTCGCTTTATCGACGAGAATAATCGCTTCGCCCGCGCCGACTGTCACCCTATCGCCGCTGAGCTCCGAGAGCTTCTCGACTCCCGCCCTTTCGCGGTTTAGGATCACCACCCAGTCGCTCGGCAGATTTTCGCCCTCTAACTCGACCTCTGCGCTTTCCTTGTCGCTGTTCATTATACACACGAGCTTATCCCAGCTGTTCTCGGCGTTCGGGTCTTCATACATAAAGCCGTACACCGCCCCGCTCGTCTGCTCGAACACCTTGATGTTGTCGATTGCCGCGTTGTCCTCGCACATAAACGGCAGGTAAGCCCTTCTTATCTCTATCAAGCCCTTGTAATATTTTACGAGGTCGCTGTATTTTGTCAGGTTGTTCCAGTCGATTTGATTTTCCTCGACGCTCGATTTATACGAGTTATGGTCGCCGTCCTTAGACCGCGCCATCTCCTCTCCCGCGAGCATAAAGCTTGCGCCCTGAGCCGTAAACACCGCCGTTGCCGCCATCTTGTTCATATCGACAAGCTCGTCGTACCGCGCCCTGTAATCCGCGTCCGTGCCCTTTACCGAGGCCACGAGCTTATCGTAAAGCGTGAGGTTGTCGTGGCAGGAGGTGTAGCTTACCGTCTGGCTCGGCTGCTTAGACCAATACTTAGTAGCGGCGAGGGTGCCGCTCTCGAGCTTCACCCACGACGACGCTCCCTGAACGAATCCACCCTCGGTCGCGTTGAAGTTGTTGCCCTTTATAGCGTCCCTTATTCCGTCGTTAAAGGCCCCTATCCTTGTGCTGAGCGAGAACATATTATTCTGGTTTGCAAGCTCAGCATCGGAGGCTGTCGGCATATTCCATGCTTCGCCGTACATTATTATTTTCTCGCCGTTTTCGAGCGTATCGAGGGTTTTTCTTATCTCGTTCATAGTATCGACGTCGTGCAGCCCCATCAAATCGAAGCGGAAGCCATCGAGGTGATATTCCTCCGCCCAATATTTCACCGAATCGACCATATATTTTCTATACATGGCTCGCTCAGAGGCTGTGTCGTTGCCGCAGCCGGAGCCGTTTGAGAGGTTACCGTCGATATCGTGTCTGAAATAATATCCGGGAACCGTTTTGTCAAAGCAGCTTTCGGCCGCGTCGTAAACATGGTTATAAACCACGTCCATAATAACGCCTATGCCCGCCTTATGCAGAGCCATGACCATCTGCTTTGCTTCGTTTATCCTCACTCTGCCGTCGTATGGGTCTGAGGAATACGAGCCCTCGGGAACGTTATAATTCACCGGGTCGTAGCCCCAGTTAAACTGGCTATTGTCGCCCGATTCGTCGACCGAGCCGTAATCGTAAAAGGGGTTTATCTGGACGTAATTTATGCCCATATCCTTTAAGTAATCCACGCAGGTTTTTATGCTTCCCTCGTTATTGAGCGTCGTTTCGCTCTCGGTAAAGGCGAGGTACTTGCCCCTGTTTTTCTCGCTCACGCCCGAGCTTTCGCTCGATGAGAAGTCCTTGACATGAACCTCCCAGATTATAGCCTCGGTCTGAGCCGAAACTCTCTCAAAGCTGTCGTCGTTCCAGCCCTCGGGGTCTGTTTTTGACAGCTCGCAAACCATTGAGCGCTTACCATTTACCCCCGCCGCTCTCGCGTAGGGGTCCACCGTCTCGTTCGTTTTGCCGTTGACCGTCACCTCATAGGTGTAGTAGTCACCCTCGAGGTTGCCCTTTGCGAGCGTGCTCCAGACTCCGCTTGATTGGTCGTAGTCCATTTCGGTTTCGGCTATCAGCCTTGAGTCTTCCTCCTCGTCGCTCCCCTTTGAAAAGAGCTTAAGCGTTACCTTTTCGGCGGTCGGAGCCCACAGCTTGAAGCTTGTGCTTTCCTTTGAATATACCGCTCCGAGGTCGTCGCCGTTGTATGCCATTGCGTCAAGCTCTTCATATGATTTATTAAAATTGACCTTTGCGTCCAAATTTACCGCCGACGCTGCCGGTGAAAAGGCGAGAATCATCGCAATCCCCCCAACCGTTAAAGCTTTTTTCAACATAATGATCACCCACAACAGGCTTCATTAAAATATTTTTATGGAATTAAAGAACCTGTTGATACAAATTTTCATGCTATGCTATTCATAATTTATTTAATTTTAACATTTTTATTACAATATTATTTTCTTTTAGAGAATTATTTCTATTCTTTTAAGAGAAAAAACAGCAAATAATTTGTAAGATATGTACAAATATATATTTTACATTTTATACACAAAGGTTGTCTTTTATTTTGGCTTGCAGCCTAAGACCGCTTTGAGGTGCGCCTGTGCGCCATGAGCGCCTTGAGCTTGGCTCTCGCCGACCGCAGCCACGCCGACTTGCGCCGGCACGGCTGCTGGTTCAATGTTAAGTGATTTTGGGGGAGCAACGCTCCCCCAAAACCCCACTTGCCCGCTCCAAGAATTATTTTTAGCTCCACTTTCTGCTACGATGCCGATTTACGGGCACTAGAACTTAATCAAGCAAAATCCTTTGAGCGATAAGGTGGAGGTGCAGGAGGAGCGCCAGCTCCTCCTGCAAATAGATATAATATAAAGTAGCAGCTTTACCAGCGCAAGTCGGTAAAGCTGCGGTCAAAAGGAAGATAAACTAAAAACTATATTTAAAAAGTAAAAATCAATATATTCGTTAAGGGGCATGAAGCCCATTAAAATAAAGCGGATAAGCCGCTTCATTTCTTCGGAAGCTCAAACTCGCGAGTGTCTGCAAGCTTTTCAAGCTCGCGGCTGTCGGAAAATTTCGAGATATCGGTGGTTTCGCCGAGAGAAAACTCTATGGTAGAGTCGCCCTTGGCTTCAAGCTCGTTTTTAGATGGGGCTGGAGATTGGGGTTCGCTTGGAGTATAAGCCTTCACCTCTACTCCGATAAGACCTCCGTCAGGATTTACCCTGCGGGCAAACTCGCCGGTGCTCTCGCCAGCTCTGCGCCTTTTGCCGCGTGGCACAAAGCCCTCGGTATCACCCCGCCCAGGATAGCTCTCAAGAGGGCTTTCGGCCTCTGAGATGGGTCTTATTATCGAGATGTTGTGATAGGGGCGAGAGGGAAGCCTTATGCCCTCGTATTTTCCGAGATTTATATTCTCATAACTTCTCTCGGGAAGCCTGCGGCTTGAAGCTATGTCGTTTTTATAATCGCCGTAAAGATATTTTAAATACTTGTCGTAATCCTTAGGTATGGGGAACCTGTAGCCCTCAAAATCCCAGTAAACGGCGTTTTTAAGCCATTTTCGCGGGAAGTAGCCTATCCGGTAATTTTTGTCGAGCCCCTCGTATAAAAATTTTGCGTCCTTTTTCCTTTCGTATCTGTGCAAAAGACGGCGCAGACCTCTCCTCATGATTTTAAGCCGAATCCGCTTAAGCGGATTGCGCCCCGCTCCGGCTGTAACAGCCTGCTTGTATCTGCGCTTAGACCTGCGAATGAGATTTACATGGAGCCACCTCGGGGTTTTCCTGTTCGTCGTCCTGTCCTGAGGGATTATGTCTATATAAACTCCATCGCCGTCATGGGGCGTTTCTCCGTCAAAGGTTCCATCTATGGCAAGGCGCGCGTATGCGCTGTCGCTGTGCGGGGCTTCTTCAAAGGATATGAGCGTAAGCCCAGAGCGAAGCTCCTTTGCCGCCGTGATAAATCTGTCGTAGTCGTCCCTGAGCAGCATAACCGAGTTGTCGCCGCCCCAGGGGATAAAGCCCTTGAACCTGACCGCGCCTAAAAGCAGGTCGCCTGTGAGAAAGTACCTTATCCTGTTTTTGCGGCAGATACGGTCTATCTCCAAAAGGCAGAGCAAAATAAGCCTTCTTACGGTGCTCAGTCTTTCCCCTATGCACTCCGAAAGCGCAAAGGGCTTATCGTCGTGAAGCTGGCTTTTCACCACAAGCTGCAACGCCTGCTCAAGCGATACCTCGGGTTTGCAGCCGCAGCGGGATATTTTTTCACCGCTCAATGCAGCGCCATATAAGCGCTCTGACTTTGCGCCGAGCAGCTTGATCTTCGCCTTGTCGGGGTACAAATCGTAAAGCACAGCGGACAGAGCTCCGACTGATATCGCGGGGCTTTTCCCGACCACGTTATAGGCGGTGTTCGAAGGCAAATCTGAAAAGGAGCGAAAGACGGCGTTTAAAACGTCGCTGATATAAACGAAGGAGATTTTTCCGGGGCTGTTTTTGACTGAGTATCTGCTGCCAAAGGCAACGGCTCTGAGCATATCCGCGGCAAAGCCCTCGTCAAATCCCGCGTCTGCGCCGAGAGTTGGAGCGCACCTGAGCACGGTATAGCCGAAGCCGCCCTCGGCGGCGTATGCCGAGGTGTAACATTCAAGCGTCTGCACGAGCATAGAGCCCGCACCGTCAAGGCTTGAAAAGGGGATAGCGCCGCCCTCGTCCTCTGAAAAGACAAGCTCGGTCGAGCGCCGGTAAGCCCTGTAATCCGACAATAGCGTAAAGTGCTGAGCACCGGCCTTTTCGGCGCACTCAAGAGTATATTTTATATTGCTCACGCACTGCATAAAAAACTCAGGGCTTTCATCTATCCGCGCACAGCACACGCCCGCGTCGATAACTATATCGGCGCGTGGAAGCTCCTCGGGAGCTCTGCCGAAGACAAAGCATCTCAGCTCGTCGCGACCCGCGAGATCTCTGCAAACGCCCTCTATGCATTTCTCGTCGGCAAGAAGAGAAACGGACAAATTCAAATCCCTTATATCGTTAGCCGCGAGCAGAGAAAAGACTATCAATCGGGCTATATTGCCGTGAGCGCCCGCAACGAGAACGCTCTTCCCTTTTAGCTTTCCCGTGGGAAAATCGGCGCGCCTTGCCGGCGACGCCGCCCAATCATATTCAAAGTCGCTTAAAAGGCTCCTCATATCCATAGCGATACACCTGCTTCGAACGTCAATCAGAAAGAATCCTCACGGATTTTCTTATGCCTTCCTTTAAAGTGGTTTTTCCGACCCAGCCCAGATCCTTAAGCCTTTTGTTTTCAAGCACCTCGGGCGTTTTGTCAAGGTATGAGCGCTGGGGCTCCTTTTCACCGACCGAATCCGCGGCTTCAAGCCTTGTTCCCCTGTCGGCTGATGCAAGCTGAGCCGTAGCTGCAAATTCGCGAATAGTAACATTTGAATATTCGCTTGAAACATTATACGGGTACGCGTCCGCCCCGCTTAATAATATGGTCAGCAGGGCTTCCGCCGCGTCGCTGACATAGCAAAAGGAAAAATAATCCGCGCCGCCGTCGCTCAACCTTATATTCTCGCCCCGCACGGCGCAGGAGAGAAATTCGTTCCAGACGCTGTCGCGCTCAAGCGAGGGGCCGTAAATATTGCACAGTCTAGCAATTTTTACCGGTAGCTTTTTAGTATGGGCGTAAAGTGCGCAGAGCGCTTCACCGGCTCTCTCTCCGAACGGAAACGCCGAGCTTGTATCAAGCCGGTCAAGGTAGCCTACGTCGTTTTCGGATATATAGTCCTCGCCGCTGAACAGCTCGCCGTAAAGCTCGGCTCCCGTTGCGACGAGCACGGACTGCGCCTTGCATTTTTCGGCGTATCTGAGCATTGCGCCTGTCGCCTCAAGCGACATATTAAGCGCCGATACACCGCTTAAGTTTTTGTTGTTTTCCTGTATGAATATTGCGAAATCGGACTTCGCTTCGGTTTTGATCTCGTTTCCCGCAGCGTTTACTGTAACGCTCAAATCGTCGCGTATCAGCAAATCCTTAAATCTTTCGGAGCAGCGCATATTGTCGCGAACGACCGCCGCTATTTTTATATTATCCCCGTAAACATCGTTTCTTACAAGCAGGGCGCAGACTATATAAAAGCCGACAAGGCTCGACGCGTCGCACACGGCGACCGTCTTGCCGTTAAGTCTGCCCCAAGGGAGCGCGGCTGTCGCGACGTCCAAAATATCGTTATACTGAAATCTTTTCAGCGCCTCCTCAACCTTTATCACGGCTTTGCCCTCCCAATGAATTTTTACGTTTTAATCTCTTCCTCACTTTTTCTGCTCGGAATATATTCTCAGCGCCTCTTCGGTATCTCCGTCGAACATTATTTCACCCTTTTTGAGGTATATCGAGCGCGGACACATCTCCCTTACGCTGTCCATCGAGTGACTTACAAACAGCACCGTCTTGCCCTGCTTGATTATGCTTGCTATCTTTTCCTTGCACTTTTTCTTGAACTTCGCGTCGCCTACGCTCAGCGCCTCGTCTATGACGAGAATATCGGGCTCTATGTTCACGTTTATCGCAAAGCCCAGCCTCATCTTCATTCCGCTCGAATACGTCCGCACCGGCTGGTCTATATAATCGCCTATCTGTGCAAACTCTATGACCTCTTCCTCTATCGTCTTGATAAATTCGTCCTTGAGCCCGAGTATATACCCCTTGAGGTATATGTTCTCTCGGCCCGTCATCTCCTGAGAAAAGCCCGCCGTAAGCTCCAGCAGAGCCGCAACCTTGCCCTCGACGCAGACCTCGCCCTCGGTCGGGAAGCTGACCCCGGTTATCATCTTCAAAAGGGTCGATTTTCCGGCTCCGTTGTCGCCTATGATACCGACGCTCTCGCCCTTGTTTATCGAAAAGCTCACGTTCGACAGCGCCTTGTGATCCTTTGCCGACCTCGGGCGCACAAACAGCGCCTTTAGTCTGTCGCGGTCGTTTTTATACAGGGTATACACCTTTGATACGTTATTAAATGAAATAATCGGTTTATCCACAGCCTTCACCCTCAATCATCAAAGCACATCGGCGATCTTCTTGCGCAGGCGCTTATAATTAAACAAGCCCATGACAAACAGGAATGCAAACTCCAGCGCGACGCAGAGCGTTTCCCATTGGAACTGCGGGTAATCCCAGAACCATCGGTTGAAAAGGAATGCGTTTCTGTAGCCGTTTGTGAAAAAGTTTATCGGATTTATATACATTATTCTTCTTATTATATCGCTGTCCATATCGTAGCTTGAGTAAACGACGCTCGACAGCCAGAAAAGCCCTGACATGATGGAGTTTACGACGTTGTAAAAGTCGAGGCTAAAGGCGCTCATGGGCGCTGTCGACCACGCGAGCACGAGGAAAAACAGGAACATAAGCGGGCAGTAGTAGAAAAACTGGAGGTTGTAAACCGTGGGGCCTCCGTTATAAAAAATCATATACACATACATACATATGACGAGCATAAAATGCACGAAGAGCTTTGACAGCAGGGTATATGACATTATTGTCGAAACGGGGAAGGATACCTTTGTGACAAACTGTCTGTTTGTCCTTATGCTCTTTGCTCCTGAGAGGATCGCGTCGCTTATGAACCACCACGGCACGAAGCCGACCATGATAAACTCAAAGATAGGGTAGCCTGCCGTATGCCCATGGACGTTCGCTATGTGTATGGTGTGGCCGCTTCTTATTCCTATGCTGAAGGCAAACCAGTAGACAAACAGCGTGAACAGAGGCTTGACTATTGCCCACAGCGGGCCTACCGCCGCGCCCTTATAGGTTTTGATAAGGTCGTTTTTCGCGAGCAGGAATATCTGTCGTCCAAAGCCCTTATGTTCCTTGAATATTTCGAACAATGCATTCACATCCTTAATTTTTATAAAGTGGAGCAAGCGTTTTTTCGTTCTTTTTTAGCCTTTACTATTTTAGACGTTTTTCGTGATTTGTCAACAATTATATTTTCGCCTCAGCTTAAAACGCAAAGCTGCGCTTTCGCGGCGGCGGCACGAGCTGCCGCAGGCAGCTCGCCCAAGCGCGGGCTGTGCCCGCGCTTGGCTTGCCCGCGGACGCGGGCAAGCGCCGCCGCCGCGAAAGCGCCCCGTCACTCGCTCAATATATTATTCCTCTCGAGCCACTCCTGATGACTCATCAGCACCTGCCGCGACTTCGAGCCCTCGTGCGGCCCGACTATGCCCATCTGTTCCATCTCGTCGATAAGCCTTCCGGCTCGCGCGTAGCCGAGCCTGAGCCGCCTTTGCAGCAGCGAGGTCGACGCCTGCCCCGCCTCGACTACAAGCTTTATCGCGTCCTCGAGCATGGGGTCGCGGTCGCCGTCGTCGCCCTGCCGCGCATCCGCCCTGCCGTCGCCGGATATCTCGCTGTTCGCTATCTTCTCTATCTGCTCGACTACATCCTCGTCATAATCCGAGCGCGCGGACTTCTTTGTAAACTCGGTGACGTTTTCTATCTCGTCGTCCGAGGCGTAGCCGCCCTGTACGCGCACGGGCTTTGTGCAGCCTATCGGTACAAACAGCATATCGCCCTTTCCGAGCAGCTTGTCCGCGCCGCTCGTGTCTATTATGGTCCTCGAGTCAACGCTCGAGGCTGTCTTTAGTGCTATCCTGCTCGGTATATTCGCCTTGATAACGCCGGTTATGACGTTTACCGACGGCCTCTGAGTCGCAATTACAAGGTGCATACCCGCCGCGCGAGCCATCTGAGCAAGGCGGCAGATCGACTCCTCGACCTCGTTCGGAGCAGCCATCATCAAATCGGCAAGCTCGTCGATCGCTATAACTATCTTCGGCATTTTTTCCTCGGGTATGGGCAGTCCGCTCTCTGTAAGGGGGAGGTCCTCCTTGGGGGTGTCCGGCGGAAGGTCCTTGTACTTCTCCCTGTACTCGCCCACCATTTTGTTGTAGCCCTCTATGTTTTTAACACCGTATGAGGCGAACAGCTTGTAGCGGTCGAGCATTTCGCTCACCGCCCAGTTGAGCGCGCCGGCCGCCTTTTTCACGTCGGAAACTATCGGTATCAGCAGGTGCGGAACGCCCTTGTACTTTGAAAACTCGACCATCTTCGGGTCTATTAAAACTATCTTTACCTCGTCCGGGGTCGCCTTGAACAATATGCTGAGCAGCAGCGAGTTTACGCAGACCGACTTGCCGCTGCCGGTCGTTCCGGCTATCAGCAGATGCGGCATCTTCGCGAGATCCGTTATTACTATGTTGCCCGAAATATCCTTTCCCAGAACTACGGACAGCTTGCTTTTCGCCTTTCTGAACTGCTGAGAACCGATAAGCTCCCTCATGGTCACCATGCTGACCTTCTTGTTAGGTATCTCTATGCCGACCGCCGCCTTGCCCGGGATTGGCGCTTCTATTCTTACGCTCTCGGCGGCGAGATTCATCGCTATGTCGTCGGAGAGGTTAGTTATCTTGCTTATCTTTATTCCCGCCGCCGGCTGAAGTTCAAACCTCGTGACCGACGGGCCTCTTGAAATGTCGGTTATCTTCGCGCGCACGCCGAAGCTCTCGAGCGTGCTCAAAAGCTTGTCGCCGCGCTCGCGCAGTCCGTATGCTATTTCGTCGCTGTCCCTGTATTCGTTCGGGTTCGGGGCGAGCAGGTCTATCGGGGGATATTTGTAGCCTCCGTTGTCCGACTCAGGCTTATCGTTTGCCCGCTCAAGCTCTAAGGGCACAGTCTGAGGATCCGGCTGGAGCTGGTCGGGAGTCGACTTTCGGGGCTTTTTCTTCTTTTGCATCACGCTCTTTGCCGCCGCGCTCGCCGCCGGAATGTCCCCGCTCTTTACTGCCGCGCCGTTGCTGTTTGCGTTGTCCCACGCCGCTTTGAGCTCGTCGTACTTTGAGCGCGTTTTCGTCCCTTTGCCGCTTCCGCCGACATTCTCAAGCGGAACGTCAACATCAAAGCTCTCGCGTCTGACCGCTTGATGGCTGTCCTCATCAGCGCGCTCGAGCGCTCCCGCGTTTTCACGCTCAGCCCGCCGCTCGCTGCGTCGGCGCTCACGGTCGGCTCTCGCCGCGTCCTTGACCATATCGGCCGGCCTCTTTATCTGCATCACTATATTCTTTATCGACACCCCAAACAGGAGCATCACGAGCACCGTCAAGGCTATGACGGTTATTATCTGTGCGCCGAGCTTGCCGCACATCATCACGAGCGGAACGCCCACTATGCCGCCGAACAGTCCCGCGCCGTTTCCGCTCACTCCATTTGTGTAGAGCATACCGAGCTCCGACAGGTAGTCTATTTTGCTTAAATCGGGATTAGCGGAAAAAACGTATACCATGGTCGAGAAGCAGAATATCGTTCCCGCGACGAGCCCGAGTCTGTTCGCGACCTGACCTTTGACCCTTCTCTCAAGGGCGGTTATGACCGCTACATATGATATGAGCAGGGGAAACAGAAAGCCGCAGAACCCGAAAAGCCCCGAGAAAAAGTTATGTACCATGAGCCAGACGCGTTCGCCGCTCACCATGACTACGCCGAGAAAAAGCGCCGCCAAAGCGAACAGCAGCAGAGATTTTGTCTGATATGACATTCCCCTGCGCTCGTTCTGCACGGCCTCCTTATCGGCGGATTTAGTCTGTTTTTTGCTCCTTGCTCCTCCTGCGGAGGATTTTGCCTTGGCGGAGGCTTTTCCCCTTGACGCTCCGCTTTTTTTCTTTTCAGCCAAAATTTCGACCTCCGAATATTTTTATTTTACAATCAATCTTACTTTAATTTAGTTTTAATTCAAGCGTATCGCTCCGGCGGGGCGGCGGCCTCCCCGCGAAGCGGGGAAGCAAAAACGCGGCGCGCAGCACCCGGGCGACTTACTGCAAAGCCTTGTCGCCGCGTTTTTGAGCGCTGCCTGCGGCAGCGCGGGCCGCCGCCCCGCCGGAGCAGTTCTTTTCAATCTTATCAGACGAACACAAGCTCCTTGCCGGTGAAAATATTCACACCGGAATTAAGCTCTACGACGCTGATTATGATAACGGCTATCGCCGCTGCCGCCGTGTAGATCACAAAGATATACATTCTGTCCTTGGCGAGCATCCACTTAAAAAGAAATATCGCGAGCGCGCCCACAACGGCCGAAACGACTATTCCGACTATAAGCGGCAGAGCTTCGATCTGCTGCATCTCGCCGGAGAAGATCGCGTCCTTGCCCTCGAGCAGCGCCGCCGCAAGTATCGACGGTATCCCGAGCACAAAGCTGTAATCGAGAGCCGTCTTTTTATTAAGCCCTCTCAGCTCGCCGACTGCAAGCGTAGAGCCCGAGCGGGAAAGCCCCGGAAAAATCGCGGCAAAAAGCTGTGCCGCGCCTATGCACAGCGCATCGAGAACGTTCAGCCTGCGCCTTCCTGCGCCGTCCCTCCTTATGTGAGCTGTGCGCGCCCTTCTTTCCGTTATCCTGTTTGCGGCTATTCCGACCGTGAGCAAAAGGCTCGTAAACAAGAGCGATATTCCCACCACTATGAAGTAGCCCGTGCCTCCCGACCATATCTCGGCAAGCTCCTTTGCGTTAAGCCCGCCGCTTCCCGGTATCGGAATAAAAAGCAAAAACAGCGGCACAAGCCCGAGCGCGAGCATACAAACGAGATTTTGGCTGTGGGTCATTTTTTTGAAGCTGAATTTCCGCTTTGAAATGTCGGAAATTATACTTATGAAGCCCTTTATCAGCTCCACGACCGTCCTGCGGTAGACTATCAGCACGGCTATCAGCGTGCCGACATGGAGCATTACGTTAAAAAACAGATTCGAGTCCGTAACCCCGAGTATATGCTGTGAAATCGCGAGGTGTCCGCTGCTTGAAACAGGGAGAAATTCAGTGAGTCCCTGAACCACGCCCTGGATTATCGCATCAATTAATATCATTTTTTCCTCCGTAATATGTAAGCCGCATAAGCCGAGGCTTAAGCGTCTGTATTCCCAATAAAGCAAGGCGCTTTTACTGTTTTTTCCGCCTTCCCTTTTTGTTCTTTTCTATAAGCTCACAAAGCTTACGCGCGGCGTCGCAGTATGTGCCGACCGCGTCGATAAGTCCCTGCTCGACCGCCTCCTCGCCGTCGAGCACCGTGCCTACGTCGAGCACAAGCTGTCCGGTGTTCATCGCGAGGGCGTTGTATCTGTCGGCGGAAATGTCGGAATTGTCCGCAACAAAGCCGTTTATCCTCTGCTGCATACGTCTGAAATATTCAAACGTCTGCGGCACTCCTATCGTGACCCCGGTCGTCCTGACGGGATGAACCGTCATCGACGCGGTTTTCGCTATAAACGAGTAGTCCGCCGCCACCGCAAGCGGTATTCCTATCGAGTGTCCTCCTCCGAGCACGAGCGAAACCGTCGGCTTTTCAAGTCCGGATATGAGCTCCGCTATCGCAAGCCCCGCCTCTACGTCGCCTCCCGCCGTGTTTATCAGCAGCAGCACGCCCTCTACGCGTTCGCTCTGCTGCGCCGCGACTATCTGCGGTATAACGTGCTCGTACTTTGTGGTTTTGCTGTCGCTCGGCAATATCTGATGCCCCTCGATCTGGCCGATTACGGTCAGGCAATATACGATGTGACCCCCGATTCTTACGAGCACGGCTCCTGTGTTGTCGAGCGCCGCTCCGTCTTTGATATTTTCCCTCGGGCTTTCCGCCTTTTCCTGCTCCTCGCAGTTTTGGGAAACGTTTCCCTTGCTCATTTAAACTCTCCTTTCAGCCGTTTTATACCTATCCGCGCGTTTTACGCATTTTAAATTGAAGCGGTCGGATTCGGTATTAAGCCTACAAGGAGTAGTCTGCCAATTTTATATAAATTAATTCATTATGTATTATAACATTTACTGTGAATTTCTTCAAGTGAAAAAACAAATATGTTTTTGCCTGCTCGGGCTGCCGCGCTCTCCCGTCTCAGATTTTCCGCGAAGGTGTAGATTCGGGCGGCGACCCGCGCGGCTGCGCCGCGCGGGAAAACGCGGCGGGTCAAGGAACTTCCCTCGAAAAGCGAAATGCGCCCGCCACCGCGTTTTCGGCAAATTTCCGCCTCCGGCGGAAATTTGCGGGTCGCCGCTCGAACGCCTCCCTCCCACACCGAGCCGAAACGAGACGGCGCGGCAGAGTGCGAAAACACAAGGGAGCCGTACCCTGCCGTGAAATTCCCGCGGCGGACAGCTCCCCCCTTACTCAGGCGGCAAGGCTCGCGCAATCACACTCTCGCGCGCTTACCCTGCCGCCCGTTTATTTCTCTTTTATCGCATATATACGGCTCAGCTCAGCCTCGTAAATTTCGCAATCCGCCTGCCGTCCTTCTCAATAATGGCGCAAAAATCGTCCTTCATCTCAGCCCTCAGCGCGCCGCCTATGCTCTCGCGGTAAACGACTATCTCGCCGCCGTCGCAGTCACTCGTCAAGGCGACTACCCTGCACTGAACGCCGTCCGCGCCGACATAAACTCCGCCTGTCTGCACAACCGGAGCCGCTGGAGTCGGCTCCTCCCGCTCGGCCTGCGAGCCGCCGTCCGAGCTCTCCTCGCTCTCGCTGAAATCGAGCCTGTAATCGCCGTTGTTCAGCACCAATATTCTCGCCCCATTCGCGGGAACCGTTATATCTACATATCCCGAAGCGTCAAACATCTCGTTATCATTCAAAACGTCTGTAAGCTTGCTGCAACCCTGATCCACGTTAAAGCCTATATTCTTCGGCGTGTCGCAGAGATTCAAAGCCACATAGAGCGTCTGCCCCTCAGTGCGGCGGCAAAATACGAGCTGCTCGTTCTTTATCACCGTATTTTCAAAGCTGCCGTTCTTTATAGCGGGCAGCCTGCTCCTCAAAAATCCGAGCTTGCCTATAAACGCGCTCAGCTCGTCGTCCCTGTTCGGTATATTATTTATGTCAAGGCAGGGGCGAAGCACAGCGTCGCTGTCCCAGGTGCGCTGACCCTCGAGGGCCCACTCGCTGCCGTAGTAAACCGACGGAGCACCGGGCATCGTATATAATACAGTATAGCAGTTTTTGAGATGGCGCTTATCCTTGAGGTTGCTCGCGACCCTGTTCACGTCATGGTTGTCGAGGAAGTTGTATGTATAAATATCCTTGTATATACCGCCGTTTGCAAACTGCCTTTGCAGAGAGTGAGCTATCTCAAAGTAATTATGGTCGTTATGCGAGGAATATATGCCCTTGTAGCACTCATAGTTCGTCACGCTGTCGAGCATCTCGGGATTTGCCCAGCGGCTGTAATCGCCGTGTATTATCTCGCCCATCAGCCAGAAGTCGTGTCTTTTGCCCTTGCAGAACGAGCGCAGGCGGCGGAAAAAGTCGAAGTCTATGCAGTCGGCGGCGTCAAGCCTGAGTCCGTCGATGCCGAACTCGTCCATCCACATCTCGACCGCGCCGATAAGGTGGTCTACGACCTCTGGATTTCTCAAATTGAGCTTTACAAGCTCGTAGTGGCCGTTCCAGCCCTCGTACCAGAACGGGTCGCCGCAGGGGCTTCCGCCGCCGAAGTTCAGGTTATGGAACCACGAGCAATAGCGGCTCGCCTGACCGTTTTGCTGAACGTCCTTGAAAGCCCAGAATTCCCTGCCTACATGGTTGAACACGCCGTCGAGCACGATTTTTATTCCGTTTGCGTGCAGTTCGTCGCATATTGATTTAAACGAAGCGTTGTCGCCGAGCCTCGTGTCAACCCTGTAATAATCCTTTGTGTCATATCCGTGCTTTGTCGAGTCGAATATAGGTCCGAGATAGATTGCGTTCACATTCAGCTTTTTTAAATGCGGGATCCACTCCTTTATTTTGTCAAGACGGTACTCCTGCTTGCAGTCGTTATACTCCGGCGCGCCGCAAAAGCCTATCGGGTATATCTGATAGAACACCGCCTCATTAATCCAACTGTTCATATATTATCACCTCTGAGTTTTTTATTATGATAAGCGGCCATATTGCTGAGCCGCAATCATAATTTTAGATCGCCAAAAGTCCGAAAAGACAGCGAATGAGGGTATTATAGCACAAATACATATATTTTGCAATATTTTTATTTGCTTCTTTGTCATTCTTGCATTATCAATACAATTGTGGTAGAATGAAGAAAATAAATATCCGAAGTACACATTTTATTTTTTAACGACACCGACTTAAACGAAGGGAAGGGACATTACTTATGAACATATGGCATGACATCGACTCGTCGCGCATAAACGAAAATGATTTTATCGCGGTCATCGAAATCCCGAAGGGAAGCAAGTGCAAATACGAGATGGACAAACAGACCGGACTTTTAAAGCTCGACAGAATACTCTACACCTCCACTCACTATCCGGCGAATTACGGCTTTATCCCGAGGACCTACGGCGACGACCTTGACCCGCTCGACGTTCTTGTGCTTTGCAGTCAGGTGGTCTACCCCATGACTCTCATACGCTGCTATCCTATCGGCGTTATAAGAATGGTTGACAACGGCAGGAACGACGAGAAAATAATCGCCATTCCGTTTGACGACCCGAATTACAACGAATACACCGACATATCGCAGATTCCGAAGCACGTTTTCACCGAGATGTGCCACTTCTTCACAGTGTATAAAAATCTCGAAAACAAGGACACCGCGGTCGACGAGGTTCAGGGCGCGGAGGCCGCGAGGGAAATAATCGTTCAGTCGATCGAGTCCTACAACGAAAAATTCAACGTAAAATAATTTATAAAATCACTTAAAGGATTTTAACCTTTAATTCTTTAATCCTTTAATTCTAATCTTAAACTAATCTAAAATTTGCGAGGTTTTCCAATGGCTAAAATTTATCAGAAAAAAATCGGCGTTCCCGAAAAGCCGCTTGAAACAAAAAGAACAAAACGCCTGAGAATAACGATTTGCGCGCTCTATGTTCTCACCATCTCGTTCAGCGCCCTCCCCTTTGCTCAGGACGTTTCAAAGGGCGGCGACGCTCAGCTTTTGACCCTGTTCAACATGATATTTGACGGCTTCCGTTTGGGCGCTGATCGCAATTTCGGAGTTGTAGCTATCGGAATAGTCCTGCTCGCTGTACCCATAATAGGCTTTTTATTTGAATCCTTCGACAAGACAAGGCTCTTCAAATGTGCGACGGGAATAATTTGCCCCATCATAGGAATATCGCTTTTATGCTTTGGCATCAGCGGCTACATAAGCCTCGGCGCGATATTATCAATGATCACCTATCTTCTTATTTTTATTCTCTCCATTTATCTTATGCTCGTTATCACCGCCGACCGCCACAATCAGATAATGGAGTCCGACGCAAGAAAGCCAAAGCACAACTTCAAAATCGACAAGTGATTTTTAATTGGCTTGCAGCCTAAGACCACTTTTGGGCTTGTAGCCCTTGGCGGCGCTTATGGGGCTTGCGCCCAGAGCGGGCGCTTATGAGGCTTGCCGCCCTTGGCGGCGTTTCCGGGGCTGCCGCCCCGAGTTGGGCGCTCGCCGACCGCAGCCATGCCGGCGTAAGTCGGCATGGCTGCTGCTTTAATATCAGTTATCATTAAAGGGGGAGCCGCCGCTCCCCCTTTAAAACCCCTGCCTTTCGCACAAGGCTATATTTTAAATTTAACTATCTGCGCCGTTCCAGCGTTCCGCCTTTAGCGCGGGAATTTTTATGCCCGTAAATTAATTAGCTCCGTCGCAGAGGGCGGAGCTAAAATAATTAATCTCTTTTAAATTATTTGTATTTTAATCTATTTTATAACATGACCGTATTCCTTCTTTTTTCAGCTGCGTCACTGCCGCGTCAAGGACTCGTGCAGCCTTATATCCCCCTTCAACAAGAGGACAAAATTCTTCGCTGACGCTTGCAAAATTCTTTGTAAATAGACTATGTACTAATTGATTCCGTTTATTACGCCATTCGTCCTTCAGATATTTTAATTCACATTTTAAATTCTCAATATTGCGTAACTGTTTCAAGGCTTTTTTAACTGAGCATTGAAATTCATCAACCAAAACATCTTCGTTATCGCTCCACTCAATAACACTAATAATCCTATCAATCTTACCCGAAAAATTATTAAATCCATAATATCTCTTTTTGTCGTCCATTCCGTATATGGAACGAATTTGTTCTTTGATTTTCTTTCTTCCAGTAACCGAATTTCTGTTCCCACTTTTTGTAAAACCCAAATAATAAAGAAAGGCTGACGTCCTGTCCTCTAACATCGCATATAAAATCCAAAGACACTCCAAGTAAAATCCGGAGTTTTTAGCTTTCTTATATCTTGAGAAATTTTCCTTGTATGATAATCCTTTTTCTTGATTGTTATCCACAGGTTTAATGAAATTTTTCTTGTCATTCATACATTACACCTTACTCTTTCGATACCAGCTTTATATTTTTCCAATCCGAAACATTGCACTGACCGTACTCGTTACCGCCCACAGCCACAACAGTGCCGTCGGATTTAAGCCCTAATGTATGATCATATCCCGCCGCAATTTGAACGATATCTGTCCAGCTGTCAACATCGCACTGACCATTTTCGTTATTGCCGACAGCCACAACTGTTCCGTCATCTTTTAAGCCTACCGTATGGGAACCGCCCGCTGCGATTTGTATAATATTGCTCCAGCTATCAACGTCACACTGTCCGTAATAGTTATCACCAACAGCCACGACAGTACCGTCGGTTTTCAGTCCTACCGTGTGATCGTTACCCGCCGAAATTTGCACGATATCCGTCCAGCTGTCAACATCACACTGACCGTTTCTGTTATCGCCGGTAGCCACAACCGTGCCGTCGGATTTTACTCCTACCGTATGGGAATCGCGCGCCGTAATAAACACAATATCGCTCCAGCCTTTAACATTGCACTGACCGCAATCATCACGACCCAAGGCTATAACTGTTTTGTCGGATTTCAGCCCTACCGTATGGGAGCCTCCTGCTGCGATTTGTATAATATCGCTCCAATCCGCAACCTCACACGGTCCAAAGCTGTTATTGCCCACAGCCACAACAGTGCCGTCGGATTTCAGTCCTACTGTATGGGAGCCACCAGCCGCAAGTTGTATGATATTTTTCCAGCTATCAACATTACACTGATCGTTGTTATTATTGCCAGTAGCTTTCACTTCGCCGTTATCCATTAAGCCGAAGGAATTATTATAACCACAAGCCAATGTGTGTTTTCTCAACAATTTAATCAATTTATCTTTACATTCATTTATCATATTCGCACTGTCCTCGTAACCGTCTGCGGCTTCAAAGGCGACGACAGCTTCAGAATATTTTCCGTCCTCCATTAATTCAACTGCATTATTGTAATTAATGTTTGGTATAATTATTGTGTTAAGAATGATAACAAAGGCAACTACTACGCACACGATGGGCAAGGAAATAATAGTTATCTTTTTTGCAATTTTTATATACTGTCTTTTTTTCTCCTCCGCTCGTTTTTTCTTTTCAAGCTCTTGCCTTTCTATTTCGGCTTTCCTTTCGGCTTCCGCTTTTTTTAACGCAGCTTCATTCTCCTCGAGCTTTTTTACATCAAGCGCGTCGGTGAGAATTTTCTTGTTTACATGGCACGAATGACAGCATTTTTCATCTTTTTTATTTATCGCCCCACAGGTGCATATCCACAAATCGCGGTCGTCTGTTACGACTAAATCCGCATAGTCGACGGTATCGCGCCGATACTGTTCGCAAAGAGCGCCCAGCTTCTCTTTCAAGGTTTGCGCCTGAGCAAGGGGCTTCCACTCAGCGCCCTTTGATTCCCATGTTGTGCCGTCGTAAAATACAACGCTTTTACACTCACAGCTAAATGAACGGGTTATACTTTCGGGCAATTCAACGGCGTTTTTCTGCCCAAATTCAGAATCCCGAGAGGCAGATAAATCAAGATACTGATATTCATCAATCCCCCGCAATTTTACGCCGGAAATATCAAACGCCCCTATGGATATTTTAACAGCCTTTATTATTTTAGGCGATATGCTTTTAAATTTTATCTGCGCCAATATCCTGCCGGTTTGACTATCCTTCAAAAGAGCTCCCGCCTCAATCAGCAGCGGAGAGCCATCAGCGTAAAGATGTTTTGGCAAGGCAAACAGTCTTTTATATCTTTCGCTCATTTTAAAATCCCCCCTTAAAGCTCCGGAAGCTCGTCGATGACCTCTTCCTTTTTCTCCTCCGCCTTTGGCTCAATATGCAGAGAATGTACATCGTCTACCAACTGACCGAAGCCATATAAAAGCCAAGATGACATGAAGGTCATAATTCCGCTAAAAAGCGCAACAAAGGCTAACCATGCAGGGATTTTTAAAGCCAGCAGCGCAATAAAGCCAATAATCCCCGCAGCCAAAAATATCCCTCCGAAAACCATCGCCAGTATCATAATCTTTTTGCCGACATTGCTATACATAAATTCATCCTCCTGTAATGTTTAAAATTTTAATATATAACATAATCAGGTATATCTGAAATGTTATCCATCAAGGCAAGCTGTGAAGCTGAAAATCAAAATTGAAGCTCCGATAACGAAACGAATTTTTTATCTGTCAAAAAAATTATTTAGCTTTTATTTATAATTCAGTTTCATTTATATGATACAACTCAATTTGCGTTTTGTCAATACATTATGTGAATTTCGCTAAAATTTTTAACCTTATGCCTTTATGATAGTTAAGAGGTGATTTTATGAAATTTGGCGACAGACTGCGCATATTGATTGAGGAAAGAAATATCACTCAAAAAAATTTGGCTAACAAATTAAATATTGCACCCTCGACAGTAAGCAGCTATGCACAAAACACAAGAGAACCCGACTTTGAAACTCTGAAAATGATTGCCGACTATTTTAACGTCACAACGGACTATCTGCTTGGGTATAAGCCTAACGATTCCGGCACTACCCGTCAGGAAGATGAGCTTTTGCGCATCTTTCGCCTTTTATCCGCCCAACAGCGCGAGATATGTATTGAGCAGTGCAAGGTTTTTATAAAATTCAATCAAAAAAACGAAAACGGCTGAGCTTTGCGCTTAGCCGTTTAGTATTAAAAAAGATGCTTTTTATTTGGGCCGCTCGCCGACCGCAGCCGCGCCGACTTGCGCCGGCGCGGCTGCTGCTTTATATTGTATTTATTTGCAGGAGGAGCCGACGCTCCTCCTGCACCTCCGCTCACTCGCTCCGAAAATTATTTTTTAGCTCCGCTTTCTGCTACGGGGATAATTTACAGGTATAAGAGCTTTATAAAGCAAAATCCTTTGAGCGAGGGCATCGCCAATGAGCGCCGCCTGTGGCGGATGAAGCGAATTGGGGATGGCGCAGCGGTCAAAAATCGTCGGCGCTCCAAGCCGAAGCGATTTTGGGGAACCGCAAGAGGAAGCGAAGCTCCTCCCGCAAATAAAATAAAGCCGCACGGCGGAGCGGCGTAACGCCGCCCACGGCGGCAAACAAAAGCCCCGACGCGCGTCGGGGCTTTCCTCGTTTTATGCTTTATATCTTATCAAGGTCGCACAATACAACCTCTCCCCTTTTAAGCGATTCCTTAACGTCAATTATTCTTTGGTTTGACGAGCCTCTGAATTTAAGCGAGGGATTTTTAAGCTTCTCGACAAATCTGCCGTCCACAAGAATATCTATCATGCCCAACAGCTCGGAGGTATGCTCGTTTTCCTCGGCGAATTTTCCGGTCAAATCCCTTTCAAAGTCGTATCCCGTGTAGCACCAAACGTCCTTTTCGGGGAAGCGCTCCCTCACAAGGTTCAAAAGCTCTATGAGAGTCTGCTGGTTATGCGGGTCGAACGGCTCTCCGCCGAGTAGGCTCAGGCCGCGTATATAGCTCTTGTCAAGGCAGGAAAGAATATAATCCAAGGTCTGCTCCGTATACGGCTGACCGTAGTCAAAATCCCACGCCTCGCTGTTAAAGCAGCCCTTGCACCTGTGAGTACAGCCGCTGACAAACAGCGAAACTCTTATGCCGGTCCCGTTCGCTATATCGACCGGCTTTATCGACGCGTAATTCATATATGTCGTCCCTTACAGATGCAAAACTCTCGCTTTGATCTCTTTCGTCTTGCCCTCGTTCCAGTAATTCTCTCCGAGATAGCCGCAGGTACGGCGGGTAACGCTCATCATTGCCTGGTCCTTGTTGCCGCAGTTCGGGCACTCCCACTCATAATCGTCGTTTACCTGTATCTCTCCGTCAAAGCCGCAGCAGGAGCAGTAGTCGCTCTTGGTGTTAAACTCGGCATACTGAATGTTGTCGTAGATGAATTTTACGACCTCGGAAAGAGCCGAAAGGTTATTCGTGATATTCGGTATCTCGACATAGCTTATAGCTCCGCCGCTTGAAATCTTCTGGAACTGGCTTTCAAATGTGAACTTCTCAAAGGCGTCTATCTTTTCCCTAACGTCTACATGATAGGAATTTGTGTAATAGCCCTTGTCGGTAATATCGGGTATAGAGCCGAAGCGCTTTTTGTCAATGCGCGCAAAACGGTAGCACAGGGATTCCGCGGGCGTTCCGTAAAGCGCAAAGCCTATGTTCGTCTCCTTCTTCCACCTCTCGCAGGTGTTGCGCAGATAATTCATCAGCTTGAGGGCAAACGCCTTGCCCTCCTCGGTGGTGTGGCTCTTTCCGGTCATCAGCTTTGTAACCTCGTATATGCCTATATAGCCGAGGGATATGCTCGAATAACCGCCGTAAAGGAACTTATCTATCGTTTCGTTGTGCTTGAGCCTCGCTATCGCGCCGTACTGCCAATGAACCGGACTTACGTCCGAACGCACGCCCTTTAAGGCGTTGTGGCGGCACATGAGCGCCTCAAAGCACAGCTCAAGCCTTTCGTCGAGCAGCGACCAGAATCTGTCCATATCGCCGTTCGCGATTATGCCTATCTGCGGCAGGTTTATGGATACGACGCCCTGATTGAAGCGTCCCTCAAATTTGTATTTTCCGTTCTCGTCCTTCCACGGTGCGAGGAACGAGCGGCAGCCCATAGGCGAGAATACGTTGCCCTCGTAATTTTCCCTCATCTTCTTCGCCGAGATGTAGTCGGGGTACATTCTCTTAGCGGAGCACCTCACCGCAAGGTCGGTTATATAATCGTATTTGCCGCCCTTAAGGCAGTTGTTTTCGTCGAGAACATAGACGAGCTTCGGGAATGCCGGCGTTATGTAAACGCCTTGGGCGTTCTTTATGCCCTGGAGCCTTTGCCTGAGTATTTCCTCTATGATGAGGGCGTTCTCCTCTATATACGGATCCTCCTCGCGCAGATAAAGGAAAAGCGTTACGAACGGCGACTGGCCGTTTGTCGTCATGAGCGTATTTATCTGGTACTGTATGGTCTGAACTCCGGATTTCAGCTCCTCGGTAACTCTCTCGTTTACGAGGCGCTCTATTATCTCGTCGGACACCTCGCCCGCGCACTCGCGCGTGATATGGTCGCGGAATTTTTCGCGGCTGCGGCGCAGATAGCGTCCAAGGTGCGCTATATCGACCGACTGGCCGCCGTATTGGTTGGAGGCCACGTTCGCTATGATCTGGGTCATAACATTGCAGGCCACCTGGAAGCTCTTCGGCGTTTCGATGAGCTTTCCGTTTATCATCGTGCCGTTTTCAAGCATATCGCCTATATTTATCAGGCAGCAGTTGAATATGGGCTGAACGAAGTAATCCGCGTCGTGAAAGTGTATAGCTCCCTCGTCGTGCGCCTTTGATATCCTCTCGGGCAGCAGTATTCTCCTTGTGAGGTCGCGCGATACCTCGCCCGCGATATAGTCGCGCTGGGTCGCGGCTATCGCTGTGTTTTTATTGCTGTTTTCCTCGGCAAGCTCCTTGTTCTCGTTATTGAGAAGCTGAAGTATACTCTCGTCGGTCGTGTTCTGCTTGCGGACAAGCGCTCTCGTGTAACGGTATATTATGTACGTCTTTGCGAGAACGTATTTGTTGAGTTCGACGAGCTTTGACTCGATTATGTCCTGTATCTGCTCGACCGCCATGGTATCAGTCGCGTAGTTTTCAACGTACGCTATTATATCCTCTATGGTTCGCTTGCTGATGCGCTCGTTTCCGGGAACCTCCGCGTTTGCCTTTAAAATAGCCTGGCGGATCTTGTCGGCCTCATAGTCCACCATTTTTCCGTTTCTCTTTTGAACCTTCATCTTCCTAATCTCCTTATGTTTTATTCGCTGCCTTCTCAACTCGTAAATGAATTTTGAATATATTGTGCTTCGCTCCGTGTATTATAACTATATCTTGTGATTTTAATTATAGATTACTCGAGGCAAATAGTCAAGTGCTAAATTTACATTGTGTAAAGATTTTTTAAATTTAAAACACACTGTATTAGCTTTAACCCTTGCTCTGCCCGCATCGGTCTTATTACGTTTTTTACGCTTGCGGCCGCTCTAAAAACAAATTCCGAGGTTAATTATATCACCCCTCAGGCGCGGCGATATGGCTTAAAAAGAATTATAAATTTTTTGCCCGCCAAAAAAGCATACTATATTTTGTGTATTACTGCCAAAGATTTCAATATGTTGTTTTTACGGAATTATAGCTGAGTTTTTTTGCCGCTGTGCAGGCTCTTATCCCGCCTTCGCTGTCGCGCCCATATTCTCGGCTTGTTTTATCGCGAGAAAGCATTCGGGCGGCGACCGCAAATTTCCGCCCTCATACTAAAAAACGAGGCGGCGCGACAGCCCTGTTTTCTAAAGGTATTTATTAAAAATCCTCATTTAGGCAAAAAAACAAGCGGCAAGTCGCAAGGACTTGCCGCTGCATGGTGGACCATCAGGGACTCGAACCCCGGACCAACCGGTTATGAGCCGGTTGCTCTAACCAACTGAGCTAATGGTCCGTATCAACACCTGATTTTCAAGTGCCAGAATATTATATCAATATAATTTTCCTCTGTCAAGACATTTTTTAAGGAAATTCAAATTTTTTCAAAAAAAATATTTTTTTAAAAAACAAAAAATTTATGTTGATTTTACAAGGGTAAAGTGATATAATACTCAAAGTAAGGTTAAAAACGCATGGGGGCGTAGCTCAGCTGGGAGAGCGCTGCGTTCGCAACGCAGAGGTCAAGAGTTCGATCCTCTCCGTCTCCACCACGTCGCGGTAAGTCGCAAGGGCTTACCGCGATTTGTTTTTTTATTTGAGCTTGCGCTCTAAGGCTGCTGCTCGTTGACCGCAGTCACAATTTATTTTGGGGCTTGCAGCTCCAAGGCTCTCCCGCCTGCCGCGGCTTTACCGACTCGCACCGGTAAAGCCGCTACTTTATATTCTATCTATTTACAAGGGGTTTCGCCCCTGAAATGCACCCCTTTTTCCGCTCAAAGAATATTATTTTACTTTAAATATTAAATCACGTGACAAATCTTTTTACGAAGCAAATGAAACTTTGTGCGAAAAGTCGAGGGGCTTAGGGGGAGCTGGCGCTCGCCCGTATGCCCCCCACTTACTCACGCAAAGGCTTTTGATTGATTAAGCGCTTGTGCCCGTGATTATTTTCGCAGTAAAAATTTAAACCCAAAATAAATCTTTGAGAATTATCTTAATTTTAAAAGTAGCAGTCCAAAAAGAAATCAATAGTCTATTTTGTCGAGTATGCCCTTTAAATAAGCTATCACAACGCCGTAATTGCTCATTGGCACTCCCTGAGCCCTCGCGCGCTCCACTCGCGACATGACGTACTTCCTGTTAAACATACAAGCTCCGCAGTGTATAACGAGGTCATAGCCGCTCAGATTGTCAGGAAAATTCTGACCGTTTACATGATCTATGCGCAAGCCCTGCCCATATCTCGCTCTCAGCATTTTAGGCAACTTTTCGCGCCCTATATCCTCCTTTAGCGGAACATGGGTGCAGGCCTCGGCGATGAGTATTTTTGAGTCCTCGTTCAGATTTTCAAACACGCCCGTGCTGTTGACAAAGTAATCTATGTCGCCCTTGTATTTTGCAAAGAGAGTCGAAAACGATGTGAGGCGGCTGTCCTCAGGCTTCTTTTCGTACACGGTTGAAAACACCTGAGAATCCGTGATTATAAGCCTTGGAGGGTATGAAAGCGCGTCAAGCGTTTGCTCCAGTCTGTCGGTCGTACAGCTCATAACTATGCACTTTTTATCGAGCAGCTCTCTAAGAGTCTGCACCTGAGGCAAAATCAGTCTGCCCTTGGGAGCCTGTATGTCCTGAGGCATAACGAGCAAAACAAGGTCGCCGTCAGCGCACAGCTCGCCCGTTATACTGCGGCTGCCGAAGTCGTCGGGAACCGAGCTTATAAGCTCGGCGCGCAGCTTGTCTATGCCCGCGCCGGTTTTTGCGCTCACTAAAACCGGCTCCCTCTTGCACAGCGCGGTCACCTCTTCCTTCAGCTTATCCGCGTCCTTCATTATATCGCTCTTGTTTATCACGGGAATAAACTCGGTGTTATTCTCTCTAAATCTGTTTATCCACTCGCGGTCGCTATTAGACGGACTTCCGCTGAATATCAGTATCGCTATATCTGTCTTGTCGAGAGCATTTTTTGTCTGCTCTATTCTCTTTCCTCCGAGCTCGCCCTCGTCGTCAAAGCCCGCCGTATCTATGAACACTACCGGCCCTATGCCGTGTATTTCCATTGATTTGTAAACCGGGTCGGTCGTGGTTCCCGCAACGTCCGACACAACGGAAATGTTTTGATTAGTCAGCGCGTTTGTAAGCGACGACTTGCCGCTGTTGCGCTTTCCGAACAGTCCTATATGCAGTCTTGTGCTTCTCGGCGTTTCGTTAAGGCTCATTGCTGTCACTCCTTGAAAAATCATATTTTGTCCCGCGTTGAGAAGCGGCGGGGGTAGATTGTACTTGGGGCGGCGGCGCCGCCTTCCGCAGGAGGCGGAAGGCGGTGAAAACGCGGCTTTCGAGGATTATTGTCCGCAGCGAAAATTGCCCAGCTGCGTTTTCCGAACTGCCTTCGGCAGTTCCGCCGCCGCCCCAAACCGGTATCTTATCCCGCCGCAGATAGAAAATCAAAACCTGAAATCCCTCTTGCCGTCGTGCAGCTCCTTCAAATGCTCCGAGGCTATCGCCTTTACCTTTGGATTTGGTATTTTTTCAAGTTCCTCCCTTATTACAGCCTCGCCCTTTATGCGAGTATCCTCGCTCGCGTAGTCCTCAAGATATTCCTTAAGCGTCATAAGAGCGTTGGGCTGACAGCAGTTTACTATCTGCCCCGATTTAAGCAAGGTCATAAACCTGTCGCCGGTTCTGCCGGCGCGGTAGCAGGCGGTGCAGAAGCTCGGGATATAGCCGAGCCCCAAAAGCCAGTTCACGACCTCGTCGAGGGTGCGGTTGTCGCTTATGTCGAACTGCGCCGAATTTTCCTCCTCGGGCTCCGGCTCGCAGTAGCCGCCGACGCTCGTCCTCGACGCGCCGCTTATCTGTGAAATTCCGAGCTCGAGCACCTTTTCACGGCTCTTCTTCGACTCCCTTGTGGAAACTATCATTCCGGTATACGGCACGGCGATCCTCAGCACCGCGACGATCTTTTCAAATATTTCGTCCGAGATCGCGTCCTTAAACTCCTCGGGGTCTATATCGTCGGCGGGGCATATTCTCGGCACGCTTATCGTGTGCGGACCCACGCCGTGCGCAGCCTCGAGGTGCTCCGCGTGCATTATTATTCCGGTGAAATCATAGCGGTACATATTAAGGCCGTAAAGAACGCCGAGTCCCACGTCGTCTATTCCCCCCTCCATCGCTCTGTCCATAGCCTCGGTATGATAGGCGTAGTCGTGCTTGGGGCCTGTTGGGTGAAGCGCCTCATAATTTTCCTTGTGATACGTTTCCTGGAATAATATATATGTTCCTATGCCCGCCTCCTTGAGCTTGCGGTAATTCTCGACGGTCGTCGCGGCAATATTTACGTTTACGCGGCGTATGGCTCCGTTTTTATGCTTGATGGAGTATATGGTCTTTATGCTGTCGAGAATATACTCTATCGGATTATTGACCGGATCCTCTCCGGCTTCTATCGCAAGGCGCTTGTGCCCCATATCCTGAAGGGCGATAACCTCGTTTTTTATTTCCTCCTGCGTCAGCTTTTTGCGGCAGATATGCTTGTTCTTATAGTGGTATGGACAGTAGACGCAGCCGTTCACGCAGTAATTTGAAAGATACAGCGGGGCGAACATCACTATTCTTCTGCCGTAAAATCTCTCCTTTATTTCCTTTGCGAGCTTGAATATTTCTTCGTTCTCCTCATCAAGCTCACAGTCGAGCAGCAGCAGTGCCTCGCGGTGGGTGACTCCCTTGCCCTCCCTTGCCTTTTCGATTATGGAGTCTATAAGCTCCTTGTTATTCTTATTTTCGTCGGCGTATTTCAGAGAGGCCTCTATCTCCTCGTGATTTATAAACTCCTCCGCCTTCATTGATTTTGGGTCGTACTTACACATTTTCATTTCTCCTTATTTTTAATTTTAATATTAATTATAATAAACATTGCAATAATAGTCTGAATTGCCTGTTTAAAAATCCGCCTTGGCTGCCGCTTAGCCCGTTTTCCCTATCTGCCGGCGACAGGCAGGTTCGGGCGGCGACCTGCAAATTCCCGCTGCGCGGGAATTTGCAGGAAAACGCGGCGGGCGCAAGTCCCGTCCCTCCGGCAGAGAATCATCTCCGCCGCATTTTCCCGCGCGGCTGCGCCGCGCGGTCGCCGCCCGAACCCCCGAGCTCTTCAGCAAGGTCAATTCGGCAGCGCGGCAGCCCCCGACTCTCAGGGCGATTTGTAGTCGCCCCGGTCGGTTACTATCTCATAGCCTATGCTCTCTATCCTCCTGCTCAGGCAAAAGCGACATTCCGCAGCCTCCTCACCCGTGCATATCTTGTCGTCGTAAAGCGCGTAATCCTTTCGGTGCATTACCGGCGAGAGATTAGGCATAACTACATTCGCGCCCGCGAGTATACCCTTTTCTCTGCCCATGGGGTCAACGGTGCCGAGCGCCGTGGTAGCCGGCAGCAGAACCGACGGAAGCATCAACCTTATTATAGCCAAAAGCTTTAAGGTAAGCTCGCAGCTGCCTCGTGCATAGCCCGCAAATGGCGTGTCCTTGTGTGGAATAAAGGGCCCTATGCCGACCATCTCGGGCGACGTTTTCCTTATAAAGCACAGATCCTTATAAATGCTCTCGTCGCTTTGAAATGGCGAGCCTACCATAAAGCCCACGCCCGTCTGATAGCCTATCTCCTTTAAATCCCTTATACATCTCATTCTGTTTTTAAAGCTCATTCTTTTCGGGTGGAGTCTTTTATAATGCTCCTCATCGGCGGTTTCGTGCCTTAAAAGGTATCTGTCCGCTCCTGCGCCGAAGTATTTTTCATAAGACTCCCTGTTCCTCTCGCCTATCGAGAGAGTGAGAGCGCAGTCGGGGTAATCGGACTTTATACGCTTTATTATCCTGACGTAGTCGTCATCGCCGTAATATCCGTCCTCGCCGCCTTGGAGCACAAAGGTGCGAAATCCGAGCGAGTAGCCGTTTTTACAGCACTCGATTATCTCCTCCTCGCTCAGTCTGTAACGGTTCAAGCTCCAATTTGAAGCCCTTATCCCGCAGTAAAAGCAGTCGTTTTTGCAGTGATTTGTAAATTCTATGAGTCCCCTTACGAATATTTTATTGCCGTAGTATTTTCTCGCCTGCTCGCGGCTTTTTGAAAAAAGGTATTCCGTTTCCTCCTTGCCGCAGTTTTTAATCTTAACAAAGTCTTCAAAGCTCAGAAATCGGTTTTTTATAAGTCTTTCAACAGCCTCTATCATAATTACATTACACCTTTGAATACAGAGTTTTCGAGCTCACGCCATCGAGCCTTCCGAGCTTTCCCGACAGTGCGCTTATTATATCGTTCGGCGCGTCTATCACAACGCTTATCACATTTATGTTCTTTTCCCTATAAGGGATACCCATTCTGCCGATTATATATTCGCCATAGGCCGACAACACTGAGTTCATTCGCTCCGTATCCCCGTTTTTTTCGACCACTATTCCAATAACTGCCACTCGCGTATTATTCTCCATTAAAATCCCCCTGCTTTTCCGCTTGTATAATAGAATAAAATAAATAAAAATATAAAAATAAAAAACGCCCTGCCGAACGGCAAGGCGCAGCTATAACCAAAGCTCTGTCTGAATCAGAAATATGCGTATGCGGTAAATGCGATTTTCCGCAATATCGCAGTTGCTTTTCTTTCGCCTTGAGTATCTCTCGGCGTCAGATGATTGGATATGCTGTCTTTGCACTCGGTGCTCCTCGCGCTCAGTACGGTTATATTATATTACATATAAAGCGTTTTTGCAATGTTTATTTTTGGCGCTCGTTTACCGCAGCCACGCCGACTTGCGCCGGCGCGGCTGCTACTTATTATAGAATATTTCTCAAAGGGGCTGCAGCCCCTTTGCATCCCTGCCGCTCGTTCAAGGAATTTTTCTTAAATTAGGATTTTATGCCCGTAAATTAGCTCCTTAGCAGAGAATGGGACTAAAAAATAATATTCCTTGAGCGAAAATCAGGAGCTTATGAGCGGCGCAGATAGTTAAATTAAAAATAAGCCTTTGAACGGGAGGGTGGAGGTGCAGGAGGAGCGCCAGCTCCTCCTGCAAATAGAAAAAAATATTAAGCAGCGGCTTTACCGGCGCGAGTCGGTAAAGCCGCTGTCAACGAGAGGCAAAGCCCCCTGTAAGCGGGCGCGCTTACATAACATACCCCCCGTCGTGCGGAACTCCGCTTATCAATAGAGCGGCGCAGGCGGCGAGGGTCGGATATATATGAGGGAACTTCTCGGTTTTTATCATTATCTCGCAAGGCTCTATTATCTCCCCCGACAAGGTCTTTATGTCGCGCTGAAGACTTATCAGCATTCTGCCCTCCTCGCAGCTCGCCACGCTCAAGGTGTCGAGAGGGCCGGTCCCGCAGCTTATTCCCACGCAGTCGCTGTGCGCCATAGAGCTCAATATGTCCTTGCACGACGAGGCAAAAACGCTCGTTCCGCAAAGAGGATTCGCATCGCCCCTATATGCGCTGTCAAAAACGCTCACAGCGTTCCTAAAGCGGTGCTGCGGCGGCTTTTTTAGAGTGATAAGGCAATTTTTAAAGCGGCGCGCTCTGCGTATGTCGGCAAGACGCTTTATCTCGCCCATGCCTCCGTTTTTTTCGAGAGCGCTGCGCATAACCTCGCCGAGATGCGAATCGTTTTTATTTGTCATAACAATTATAAGCGCCATAAGTAAGACACCCCAACATATTTTTGATTAAAAAATGCCGTATAAGCTTTATTGTTTTCCCTTATATCGTTTTTATTAACTAAAAAAATTAATTTTTCACCTTATTTCCGTTGATTATCGCTCGAAAATGAGTTATTATTGTTTTATAAAACAGATATTTCGGAGGCGATATTAATGGACAGGATAGATAAAAACAATTATTACCTTGACATTGCGGAGACAGTGCTCGAAAGAGGAACCTGTCTGAGGAGAAATTTCGGCGCAATAATAGTGAACCGCGACCAGATAATTTCTACCGGCTATGTCGGCGCTCCGAGGGGAAGAAAAAACTGCATCGACCTCGGAAAATGCATAAGAGAGAGTATGCAGATTCCTCGCGGCGAACGCTATGAGCTGTGTAGGAGCGTACACGCCGAAGCAAACGCCATAATCCACGCATCGCGCAACGACATGATAGGAGCGACGATGTATCTCGTCGGCAAAAACGCGATGACAGGAGAATATATTGAGGACGCAAATTCCTGCGCCATGTGCAAGCGCATGATAATAAACTCCGGCATCAAAAAGGTTATAATACGCAATTCAAAGACAAAATTCACCGCCATATATGTCGAGGACTGGATAAATAACGACGAGAGCCTCAACGGGGTTTTCGGCTACTGAGCCTTGCTTTAAATACCCCCCGCCGCTCAAGGGGCGCAGTCTGCGCCTTGGGTTATAGTTTGGCTCGGTTCGGCTTGCTTTGAGCTTATTCAAGCCGAAAGCTCCCGCGCGCCGACGGGCTTCTATCCCCCCGCCAGATGCAAAGCAAATTTTTTTGAGTTTAATATTGACATTTGCGCTTTTTAAACATATAATATAAACAATATGACAAACCGAAGAGCAAGAGTGAGTAGAGATCATCGCTCGTTTTAAGAGAGTCTGCGGTCGGTGCGAGCAGACAGCGGCATGGTTTTGAATGGACTTGTGAGGGCGGCGCCAAAGGCTTTGCCGAGTATGCGCCGACGGGCTGACCTTCCCGTTATAAAAAGGCTCGTGTGTTTGCACGGTCGAGTGGGCGGCTATGCCGTCAATATGGGTGGTACCGCAGAAGCTTCAAGACTTTTGTCCCTTTATTTTTAGGGATAAGAGTCTTTTTTATTTTTCTTTTTTATCTTCCTTATTTTTACTGTTTTACTATTTAATTATTATGCCGAAGGGATGTGCATTTATGATAAGGCCTGATTTTGAAACGGTGAAATCACTCGCGGGTGATTACGACATTATTCCGATATGCAAGGAAATTTACGCCGATCTGATAACTCCTATAACTCTTTTGCGGCGCATAGCGAAATATAAAAAGGATTTTTTCCTGCTTGAAAGCATCGAGGGCGGCGAAAAATGGGGGCGCTACTCCTTTATCGGCTTTGACCCCAAGGCGAGGATTTACTGCAAGGACGGCGTTGTGACCGTTGAGGGCGAGGGCGGCTCTACCCGCCGCAGCGACAAGCCGTTTGACATACTCAGGGAGTATATGAAAAGCTATAAAACGCCGAGCATCGACGGCATACCGCCGTTTACGGGCGGCCTTGTGGGATACTTCGGCTACAATATGCTCGGCTACGCGGAGCCTGTTTTAAAGCTCAAAAGCGGGGAATTTAACGACTTCGATTTGCTGCTTGCCGACAAGGTGATAGCCTATGACCATCTCAGGCAGAAGATAGTTATAATCGTTAATATGAAGACGAACGAGCTTTACGCTCAATATGAAAAGGCTCTTGACGACATACAGAAGATAATAGATATAATAACCGACCACTCGCCCATTCCGCAGCAGGAAACCCCGAGGCACGTCGACTTTGACTGCAACCTCTCGAAGGAGAGCTTTTGCGAGATGGTGGAGAGGACGAAAAAGTATATTTACGACGGCGACATTTTTCAGTGCGTCGTATCGCGGCGCTTTGAAGCCGAGTACAAGGGCAGTCTTTTGGACGCTTACCGCGTTCTCAGGACGACAAACCCCTCGCCCTATATGGTATTTATGTCCATAGGCGGCAAGGAGATAATGTGCTCCTCGCCGGAAACGCTCGTAAGACTGCACAAAGGCAGGCTGTCGACCTACCCCATCGCCGGCTCGCGGCCGCGCGGCAAAAGCGAGAGGGAGGACGATATGCTTGAGGCCGAGCTTTTATCGGACGAAAAGGAGCTTGCGGAGCACAATATGCTCGTCGACCTCGGCAGAAACGACATCGGCAAAATAGCGAAAATAGGCAGCGTAGAGGTGACCGAGTACAAGCAGGTACACCGCTATTCAAAGATAATGCACATCTGCTCCGAGGTAGAGGGCGACATAGAACAGGGCAAGGACGCTTTTGACGCAATTGAGGCTCTTCTTCCCGCGGGCACTCTTTCGGGCGCTCCGAAGATAAGGGCCGCCGAGATAATCGAGGAGCTTGAGATCGAGCCGCGAAACATTTACGGCGGTGCGATAGGCTATGTTGATTTCAGCGGAAACACCGACGTATGCATAGCCATAAGAATGGGCGTAAAGAGCGGCGACAGGGTTTATGTTCAGGCGGGAGCCGGCATAGTAGCCGACAGCGTTCCCGAGAGTGAGTACCAGGAGACCGCAAGCAAGGCTAAGGCCGTGATAAACGCAATACAAACTGCGTCCGACGTAAAGATGTATTGAGGAGGCGACAAGATGATTTTATTGATAGACAACTACGACAGCTTTTCATATAATTTGTATCAGCTCGCCGGCAGCGTTAGCCGCGATATCAAGGTAATACGAAACGACGAACTAAGCATTGATGAGATAGACTCGCTCAAGCCGAGCCACATAATACTCTCCCCCGGTCCCGGACGCCCGGTGCGCGCCGGCGTATGCGAGGACGTTGTTAAAGAGCTCGGCGGGAAATATCCCATACTCGGCGTTTGCCTCGGCCATCAGGCCATATGCGAGGCTCTCGGCGGCAAAATCGTACACGCGCAGAGGCTTATGCACGGCAAGTCGAGCGTTGTCGATATCGACACAGGCAGCCGGATATTCGCCGGCTTAAAGATAAGAGAGCGCGTCGCAAGGTACCATTCGCTCATTGCGGAGTCGGTATCCGTGCCGGACTGCCTCAGCGTTATTTCCTCATCGGACGAGGGCGAGATAATGGCTGTTGAGCATCGCAGTCTTGACATCTTCGGCTTACAGTTCCACCCCGAGTCAATTCTTACAGACAGCGGAGAGATAATGATGAGAAACTTTCTGTCCATATAGCTTAGGCGAATTTGCCGTGAGCGGGCGGAGAGACGGTTCGGGTTGGGCGGCGGCCGGCAAATTCCCGCTGCGCGGGAATTTGCGAAAAACGCGGCGCTCGGCTATACTGCATAGAGTAGAGCCCCTGCCCCGCCGCGTTTTTCCGCGCGGCGCAGCCGCGCCCGGCCGCCGCCCCAAAGCGCCTTCGGCGCTCATCCCCGAGCGGGCTTAAAATATAAATCAAATAAAATAAGATAAAACCAATAACACTAATTCCAAAAAACATATTTAAAGAAAGGTGATTAAAATGATTACATCGGCTATTGAAACATTGATCAACGGGCAAGACCTCGACTTTGACTCGGCAAAGGCGGTGATGAACGAGATAATGTCCGGCGAAACGACAAACGCGCAGATTTCAGCCTTCCTTATCGCGTTGAGAATAAAGGGCGAAACTCCGACCGAGATAAGCGCCTTCGCCTCGGTGATGCGCGAAAAGGGCAGAAAGCTCAAGCACGATTTTCCGGTCGCGGAAATAGTCGGCACAGGCGGCGACTGCGCAAACACCTTCAACATCTCGACCGTAAGCGGCTTTGTAGTATCAGCGGCGGGTATGCCCATAGCAAAGCACGGCAACCGCAGCGTATCGAGCAAATGCGGAGCCGCCGATGTTCTTGAAGCGCTCGGCGTTAAAATAGACCTTCCGCCGGAGCAAAACGAGCAGGTGCTGAGCGAGTGCGGAATGTGCTTTATGTTCGCGCCGGCATACCATTCGTCAATGAAATACGCGGCTCCGGTTAGGCGCGAGCTCGGCACAAGGACCGTCTTCAACATTCTCGGACCCCTCGGCAGTCCGGCGGGAGCGGAAATAAATCTCATCGGCGTATTCTCAAAGGAGCTTGTAAGACCTATCGCCGAGGTTCTGCAAAAGCTCGGAGTTAAGCGCGGGATGGTCATTCACGGGCTTGACGGACTTGATGAGATCACTCTGACGACAAAGACCGCCGCCTGCGAAATAAACGGCGACGAGCTGACGGAATTTGAGATAGACCCGACCGATTACGGCTTTGAGCTGTGCTCAAAGAATGAGCTCGTCGGCGGAGACGCTAAGAAAAACGCGGAAATAGCCAAGGGCATATTAAGCGGAAAGACAGGCGCTGAGCGCGACATAGTTCTGCTCAACTCAGGCGTTGTGCTCTATCTTGCGGGCAAGGCGCAGTCGATAGAGGACGGCATAGAGCTTGCGCGCAATACGATTGACAGCGGCAAGGCGATGCGTCAACTTGAAAAGCTGATCGCGGCGACAAACAAATTTTAAAGCAGGGTGGACAATATGATACTTGACGAGATAGCGGCAAAAACGAGGGTGCGCGTTGAGCGCGAAAAGCAGCTTTTGCCTACATCTGAGGCAAAAAAGCGAGCCGAGCGGCTCGGTGGCGACACGGGCTTTCCGTTTTTCGGGGCGCTTAAGGACGGCTCTCTTTCATATATATGCGAGGTCAAAAAGGCTTCCCCCTCAAAGGGCGTTATAACCGAGGACTTCCCCTATCTTGAAATAGCCGCCGATTACGAAAGGGCAGGAGCGTCGGCGATTTCGGTTTTGACGGAGCCGTATTATTTCAAGGGCAGCGACTCGTTCCTTGAGGAAATATCGCGGAGCGTGAGCATACCTATAATACGCAAGGACTTTACGGTAGACGAGCACCAGCTATACACGGCTAAGCTCATCGGCGCGTCGGCGGTGCTTTTGATTTGCGCCCTGCTTGACGGCGAGGTAATAAAGCGCTATCTTGATATATGCCGCAGTCTCGGTCTTTCCGCCCTTGTTGAAGCCCACGACGAGAGGGAGATAGAGAGCGCCCTCAAGGCCGGAGCGGATATAATAGGAGTAAACAACAGGAATTTAAAGGACTTCACGGTCGATATAAACAACTGTCTGCGGCTGAGGAGGCTTGTACCGGATAGCTGCGTATTCGTAGCCGAGAGCGGCATAAAGACGAGCGGTGACATAGAGATTTTAAAGAAAAACGGAGTAGACGCTGTTTTGATAGGCGAAACTCTGATGAGGGCAAAGGACAAGAGCGCAGCTTTAAAAGAGCTGAACGGCGGTGAGCTGTAATGTGCAAGATAAAGATATGCGGTCTAAAGCGCGACTGCGATATAGATTATGTAAACGCCACTCTGCCGGACTACATCGGCTTTGTATTCGCGAACACAAGGCGGTATATAGATTACGATTCGGCGGCAAGGCTAAAATCAAGGCTCGACGGCAGGATAAAATCCGTCGGGGTCTATGTCAACGAGGACAGGGACAAGGTCTGCGAGGCGGCCGACAGAGGAATAGCGGATATGATACAGCTTCACGGCGACGAAGACGCGGACTATATAAATTATATCAAGAGCAGGGTTCCCGCACCGATAATAAAGTCGGTTCGCGTGCAGTCCGCACAACAAATACTGAGCGCGCAGGAGCTTCCCTGCGACTATCTTCTGCTTGACGCATACAAAAAGGGCATATACGGCGGCACGGGGCACTCATTTTGCTGGGATTTGATACCGCCGCTTAAAAAGCCGTTCTTTCTCGCGGGGGGGCTTGACAGCAAAAATATTTTATCTGCCGCCCGCACAGTAAAGCCCTTCGCCCTCGACATAAGCAGCGGGGTTGAAGAAAACGGCTTTAAGAGCAGAGAAAAAATAGATGAAATCATTAAACTTATCAGGAGTGATATATAATGTCAAAGGGCAGATTTGGTATACACGGCGGACAATTCGTTCCCGAAACGCTGATGAACGCCGTAAACGAGCTTGAAGAAGCTTACAACAGATACAAGGACGACCCGGAGTTTATAGCCGAGAACGAGCGGCTCTTGAACGAATACGCCGGCAGACCGTCGCTGCTGTATTACGCCGAAAAGATGACCAAGGATCTGGGCGGCGCGAAGATATACCTGAAGCGCGAGGACTTGAACCACACCGGTTCGCACAAGCTGAACAACGTGATCGGTCAGATCCTGCTCGCCAAAAAGATGGGCAAGACAAGGGTCATAGCCGAGACCGGAGCCGGTCAGCACGGCGTTGCGACAGCGACTGTGGCGGCGCTTATGGGTATGGAATGTGAGATATACATGGGCAAGGAGGACACCGACCGTCAGGCTCTGAACGTATACAGAATGGAGCTGCTCGGCGCAAAGGTACACGCCGTAACGACCGGCACTCAGACACTCAAGGACGCTGTAAACGAAACTCTGCGCGAGTGGACAAGGCGCGTAAACGACACCCACTATGTTCTCGGCTCAGTTATGGGGCCTCACCCCTTCCCGACGATAGTGCGCGACTTTCAGAGCGTAATCGGCAAGGAGATAAAAGCCCAGCTTCTCGAGCGCGAGGGCAGGCTCCCCGACGCCGTTCTCGCCTGCGTGGGCGGCGGCAGCAACGCCATGGGCGCGTTTTACGAGTTTATCCCCGATAAGTCGGTCGCCCTTATCGGCTGCGAGGCGGCCGGACTCGGCGTTGACAATCCGAAAAACGCCGCAACCGTTGCAAACGGCACTCTCGGCGTATTTCACGGAATGAAGTCGTACTTTTGTCAGGACGAGTACGGTCAAATTGCTCCGGTTTACTCGATATCCGCCGGACTTGATTACCCCGGCATAGGCCCCGAGCACGCGAACCTGCACGACACGGACAGGGCGCAGTATGTTCCCGTGACCGACGACGAGGCCGTAAACGCCTTTGAGTATCTGTCTAAAACCGAGGGAATTATCCCCGCGATAGAGAGCGCCCACGCGGTCGCTCACGCTATGAAGATAGCGCCTGACATGGGCAGGGACAAGATAATGGTAATAAATCTTTCGGGCAGGGGCGACAAGGACGTTGCCGCCATTGCAAGATACAGAGGAGTTGAGATATATGAGTAAAACAGCGCAGGCATTTAAAAACGGCAAGGCGTTCATTCCGTTTGTGACCGCCGGAGACCCCGACCTTGAAACGACGAAAAAGCTCATAATCGCGATGGCCGAGAGCGGCGCCGACCTTGTTGAGATAGGCATACCGTTTTCCGACCCGGTAGCCGAGGGAGTTGTCATTCAGCAGGCCGACGAGAGGGCCTTGTCCTCCGGCACGACGACCGACAAGATCTTCGACATGGTATCAAGTCTTAGAAAGGAGCTTCCAACGCTCCCCCTCGCCTTTATGACATACATAAATCCGATTTACGTTTACGGCAGTGAAAAATTTCTCGCCCGCTGTGAGGAGCTTGAAGTTGACGCGGTTATAGTGCCGGACATTCCGTATGAGGAAAAGCAGGAGCTTCTGCCGTATTGCGAAAAGCACGGAGTAGATCTTATTTCTTTAATAGCGCCAACGTCCGAGGAAAGAATAAAAACGATAGCCGCCGAGGCTCAGGGCTTTTTGTACTGCGTGTCCTCAATGGGCGTTACGGGCGTTAGGAGCGAGATAAAGACCGATATAGGCGCAATGATAAGAAACGTCAGAGAGGTAAGCTCCATTCCGACCGCGATAGGCTTCGGCATATCAAATCCCGAAACCGCCCGCAAAATGGCTTGCCACGCCGACGGCGTAATAGTCGGCAGCGCAATAGTAAAGCTCTGCGCGCAATACGGCAGGGATTGCGTGGAGCCTGTCAGAGCCTTTGTCAAGGAGATGAAGGACGCTATAAGGGACTTATAATTTTTTTGGCTTGCAGCCCCGTTTACCGCAGCTTTACCGACTTGCGCCGGTAAAGCTGCTGCTTTTATATTTTTTTATTTGCAAGGGGCTTCGCCCCTTGCAACCCCTTTTTTCGCACAAAGGATTTGCTTAAATTAGACTTTTATGCTCGTAAATTAATTCCGCAGCAGAGAGTGTGGATAAAATAATATTCTTTGTGCGAGAGGCGGGGGTCTTAGGGGCATCGCCAATGAGCGCCGCCTGTGGCGGATGAAGCGAATTGGGGATGGCGCAGCGGTCAAAAATCGCCGGCGCTCCAAGCCGAAGCGATTTTTGGGTACCGCAAGAGGGAACGCGAAGCTCCTCCTGCACCTCCACCCTCTCGTTTCGAAAATTATTTTTAGCTCCGTTCTCTGCGACGAAGCTGATTTGCAGATATAAAAGCTCGACTTGAGAAAAACTTTTAAATAAAAATGGGGCTTGTGAACGGCGTAAATAGTTAAATTAAAAATATAAACTTGAGCGAGCAAGAGGGGGCTTACGGGGGAGCTCCGCTCCCCCGTATTAAACCTAATTTCAAATTAGCAGTCGTGCCGACGCAAGTCGGCGCGACTGCGGTCGGCGAGCGCCGGTTTAGGGCGCAGCCCAAAAACAAAACCTTTGTGCGAGGAAAAGGGAGATTTAAAGGGGGAGCCAGCGGCTCCCCCTCACTACCATTTAATTCATTATAATAAACTTTTATTCCTCAACGTATTTTATATCTTGAATCTCCGCTGCATCTTTCGCCTCCGTGCTGCTGCCGTGGATAACAGCATTCGGGCAATCGCTAAACGCGTTATATCCAATTTCAACAACGCTATCGGGAATCGTTATGTCGGTCAGTCCCTCTTGTCCTTCAAAGGCCCCTTCCGAAATACACACGGTGCCATCCTTTACATCTATTTTAGTGTTTGCCGGCATTTCTCCCTTATATTTATACAGACAATTATTGATGTAAATCTCGCCGTCCGGCTGAGCCTTGTACCACGCTGTCGGCTCTTCTCCTTCGTATGATTCAAACGCCCCTTCCAATACCTGCCAAACGCCTTCCGGTATGTCTATTTTTTCAAGTGAAGTGCAGTCGGCAAACGCAAAATCTTCAATCTGCGTTACATCCTTCGGAATGGTTATTTCCTTGAGCGAGGAGCAGCCTCGGAAGGACATACTGCATATCTTGGTTACGCCGTCGGGGATATTTATTTTTTCGAGGGATGAGCATCCGGAAAACGCTTCCTCATCAATCGCCGTTACGCTGTCCGGAATTTTTATTTCCTTGAGCGCGGTGCAATCCTTAAACACACCTTGGCCGATTTCACTCACCGAGCTGGGTATTGTAACGCTTTCAAGCGATCTGCAATACGCGAACGTACCGCCGTACATCAAGTCGAAGCCCTCCGGCACCTCAACGCTTTTTAAGGCAAAGCAGGAGTTAAAGGCGTTGGGACCAATGGACTCCATTCTTTTTGGCAGCGTAACCTTTTCAAGCTTGGTATTCCCCTTAAACGCAGAGGTGTCTATCTCAATCACACTGTCCGGAATAACAAGGCTCCTCATTTCCTCCGCTTCCGTATATGAAGCGTTATAAACCGCGAAGGCATTTTCTTCAATCATGGCAACCGGCAAGCCCTCGATTTCAGACGGTATTACAACATCATAGCTTTTGCCATCCATCTTAAACTTATAACGCTTTATTCGCACATGATTGTCATAAACCTCATAATGATAATCGTCATTTTCGCCGTCCTTGACAAATTCGCGGTCCAGTATATCCAGAAAGCCGCTGTCATCGTACTGAGCGTCCCCGCCGGAGGATTGTTCAGCCAAGCTGCCGCTGTCCGAGGACGAGCCTCCGTTGTCCGATGAGGAAGCATCATTTGAACCGCCGCCGCAGCCTGAGAGCGCCGCCGAGCACAATAATGCCGCCGCAATAAGCACCGCCGCAATTTTCTTTTTCATTCTTACCCGCTCCTTTTAGATTTAGATTTGAAAAATTACGCTTTACAGCTTGTAAATTACGATTGCCGCTTCTTGTTTTTAAGTCGCTTTGCATCCGATAAATTACACGTATATTATACAACAACGCCTTTTGGATTGCAAGACGCATATTCGTATCCGTCATTGACCTCTCGCTTACCGCAGCTTTACCGACTTGCGCCGGTAAAGCTGCTACTTTATATTATATCTATTTGCAGGAGGAGCCGGCGCTCCTCCTGCAAATAAAAGCCAGCAGCTGTGCCGACGTAAGTCGGCGTGGCTGCGGTAAGCGGGAGGATAGCTAAAAACATTTTATAATTTTTTGCGGGCAAAAATTAAAGCGAACAGGCTTGAGAGTACAAACCTGTTCGCTTGATAAGCTTTAGTATGAGAAACGCTATGCAAAGGAGCAATGCGCTTCAGCAAGCTTTAAAATAAACATTGATTGAGAAAATTATTTATTGAAAAGCTTCTTTCTGTTCTTAACAGCAACTGTGCCAACAGCAAGAGCAAATGCGGCAGCTACAGCAAAGAGAGCTATCGGGAGCTCGTCGCCTGTGTTTACTGTGCCGGCAGTTTTACCGTTGTTCGGAGTAGCGTTTGATGTGCCGTTTGTGCCTGTACCCGTGCCTGTGCCAGTACCTGTTCCGTTATCTGTGCCTGTGCCGGGTGTAGAAGCATCATCTGTTGCAGCTGTTGTATCCTCTGACGGATTTGTTGCATCTGTATCCCCTGAAGGATTGGTTGCTTCGCCTGAAGGGTCAGTTGTCGGTTCGTCAGGGTCAGTTGTCGGTTCGTCAGGGTCAGTTGTCGGTTCGTCAGGGTCAGTTGTAGGCTCGTCAGGATCGGTTGTCGGTTCCGGATTTGTCGGGAGCTCGTTAACTATTGTTACTGTACCGCCGGTTACAGGGAATACAACGTCGCCCATATTTGTATTGAGTATATCCTGATCTACAGATATTGTATACTCGCCGGGCTCTGCATCGTCAGCAACCTTGAAATTAAGTGTAACGAGAGTGCCGTTTACATAAAAGTCCTCCATAGCAAGGTCGTTTGCCCAGCAAAGTCCATAGGGGCTTGTAAAATTATCGCTGTGAGCTATACCTCCGAGAAGGCCGCCGTCTACTACGTCATCTCTGCTTGAAAGTGAAAATACGCTTTCATCATAGTTTACATAAAGGTTGATAGATACAAGGCCGGGGTTATCTGATATTGAAATAGGAATACTAACCGTAGAGCCCGGGGTGGCTGTTGCGTCACCGATAGTCATAAGCGGCGAAGCCGCAAAGGCTGTTACTGTCTGCGCCATTATAACGCATACAACAAGGATCATTGAAAGTGCAATTGAAATTTTCTTCTTCATCTTTGTTCTCCTTTTCTTTCTTTAAAAAATATTTTCAGCGCTCAAGCCGCGCCTTAATGTAATGCCTACAATCACATATAATTTTATATACAGACGTATGGCAAGCTTACGAGATAATTTTACTCTATTTTAAATTAAAATGCAACTACTTTTTATATATTAATTAAATAAAAATTACAATATCGTCACATTTTAAGTTTGAGAGCGTTTTAGAGGCTAAAATTTATGCAACTTTTTAGGACTTTGTTCCTGTAATCGGTAATTTTTCATATCCCGCCCAAGTCGCTATATAACGGGTGAGTATCATTCTGTCCAAAGCGTTTACCTTTCCGTCGACATTCACGTCGGCCGCAGTCTTGTCTATGCTCTCATAGCCCTTCCAGCCCGCAAGGTAACGCGTTATTGTCATTCTGTCCTTTGCGTCTATCTTGCCGTCGCCGTTTACATTGCCTAATTTCGCAGTTTCCTCGCCGGGATCCTCGCTCGAAGGCTCACTCGGGTCTTCGCTTGGATCTTCGCTCGGGTCTTCACTCGGAGGCTCACTTGGGTCTTCGCTTGGATCTTCAACCGGATCCTGCCCCTCATTATACGTTATGCCGAGATCGGTCACCACTCCGTCTTCCTTGAGATTCTTGACGATCTCACCGTAAATTTTTCCGTTCCACGCGGCGATTCCGGCAAGGTAGCCTTGCTCGGGGGTGAGAGTGTATAGGCGGGCGTCGTTTTCGCCGTTCGTTCCGACGGAATAAACGCCGTCGAGGGTGGAATAGTATATCTTATTATTGATAAGCTCAATTCGCGAGCTCATGTTTACATTGTAAACTCCGCTGTATCCCTTAAAGCAAAGCTCGTTGAGCGAGCTCGGGATTATGCTCTCTCGGCCGCTTGCGATATCGCGCTTGACAAGGTCAATGTAATGATCGCCGTCAATATTTTTTGCATAAATCAGATTGTCGCCGTCTATACATATTTTTGAATCTATGCCGTCCCAAAATCTTCCTTTGTAGCTTTCCTTAGATATTGATATATTGTCATAGCTTATTTTCCAGCCTTCATGGTTCGTTGCCGTTATCTCGCTGTCCGTACACAAAAAGCTTTCGTGCATGACTCTGCCGACGAGGTCATAGACCGGGTCGTCAAAGGTTATATCAAGGTGCCAAGCCTTGCCGTCGAGCACGACTACGTTCCAAATGTGGTTCATGACCTCGCTTGAAGCAAAGCCGCAGTCTATTGATAGCCTTTTCAAGATGGCCTTGCAGGCGTAGCTGTATCCCTGGCAGACCGCGCGGTGGTTGACAAGCGCTCCGTAAGCGTTAAATGAAAAGGGCGAGGCGGTCGCGGGATTTAAGGAGTCGTTGTCATACTCGCAGGTGGTCGCGAGGTAGTCGTGGACAAAGAGCACCTTTTTAAAGTCGCTGTCGTATTTTTCGGCGCTGGCGACAACCTTGTCGAGCTCCTCGTTCAGCGGATCGATATATTTTTCCTTATCGCTCGCCGAAAAAACGTAGCTCGGGCGCACGCTTAGTATAGTGCCGGCGAGATCAGAGATACAGCCGTAGCCGTTGCCAAGCTGTATCAGCTCGGTATACTCATATCTGAGATAATTAAACGCAGCCGTAACATCGTCCTTTTTTAAGCCCAATTCGGAAATATCAATGCTTTCCTGAAAATTAGAAACGCCCTCGACAAGCTTTGAAATTGCCGTTTGAAAATTTTCGTCGCCTGACCTCGCTTTAGAATATGCCGACACAAGCGCGTCGGCCGACGCGCGCGAAGGATCGACGCTTATGCTCGCGCTCAGGCTGTGGCTGTCGTATTGATACGCCGACACGCCGACGGCTGTTGAAGCCATGATGAGCGCGGAGATTGCCAGACAAACAGCAGATTTAAATTTCCTCTTCATGTTCTACTCTCCTTGTGATCAAATTTTGATGAGATTTAAATAAAAAAGTAAAAGCGCATACTGCAAGCGTTACTGCGTCGGCGCTGAGGGCTTTATGCGACAAGCTCCGCGTGCTCGGGGCAGCGCCCCGTAATAAAATTTTATTAAGCATAACAGGGTCGAGAAGCTCGACCCTGTTATGCCTTTATTGGGAATTCCATGCTGGAGATGTACGCATAAATAATACTTTAGTAGTATTATACACCATGCTGCGGCATTTTGCAAGCGTTTTTACAATTTAATTATTATTTATTTTTTAAAGCCATATATTAACTGCAACACGATCCGTGCAATATAATCTGCGGCGGCAGCGAGCTTTTCTTTTTATTGCAGGCTCCGCCTATTAATGTATTCGCCGCTTTTATTGTTTTGCTGCTGCAAACGGCAGGGTTTCATAGCCCTTCCACTTTGCTATATGGCGCGTGATTATCATTCTGTCCGCAGCGTCGACCTCTCCGTCGGAGTTTACGTCAGCTGCGGTCTTGTCTATGCTCTCATAGCCCTTCCATTTGGCTATGTAGCGCGTTATAGTCATTCTGTCCTTCGCGTCTACTGCTCCGCTGCCGTCGATATCGCCGGATTTTTTCTCCTCGAGTGCAACAAAGTTAAAGCCGTTGTCCTTGGCGTATCTTTCCGCCTCCGTGCCGGCGTAGCCCTTGATTGTGAAGCCGTCAATCTTTTCGTAAACGTAATCGCCTATTTTCCCGTCCCAGTGGTTATTTTTATATCCAAAGGCATTATCGCCAATAAGGGTAACGCTCTCGGGAATTGTTATTTTCTTAAGGCTCGAGCAGTTGTAAAAGGCGTCGTCTTCGATAGTTGTCAATCCTGCCGACAGGTTTACATTTTCAAGTGCTTCGCAACCCGCGAAGGAATTAAACCCTATACTTTTTAAGCTTGAGGGGGTGGAAACGCTCTTAAGGCTCGTGCAACCTTCAAAGGTGTTATACATAATAGAGGTAACAGATTTCCCTCCTAATTCAGCCGGAATAGACAATTCTGTCAGCTTATCCTTATCTCCGAAATAATCAGACATCATGATCGTTCCGTCAATAGGGTTCGTCCCGCCGAACGGGTTATCTGTCGCACCAAGACTTACAAATTCAAATTCATTGTCGCGTGCGTAAGCATATGCGGCTGAATTTGTATAGCCCGTAATTGCAAAGCCGTCGACTTTAATATTATAATCCCCGACTTCTTCATTGTCATAATAACCAAATGCGCCTCTGCCTATGTTGATAACGCTCTTCGGAATCGTCACGCTTGTAAGACTTGTGCAGTTTTTAAAAGCACTCCAGCCGATTACAATCATGCTCTCGGGGATATTTACGCTTGTAAGGCTTTTGCAACCTTCAAAAGCAGAGAGGCCGATTTTAGCAACGCTTTTACCGTTAACCTTTGCAGGAATATCAAGCTTGGTCATTGTTTCTCTGTCATCGCCGTAATAAGCAACAAGTTCAAGAGTTCCGTCCTCAAGCTCTTCATATGCCAAGGGATCGACCTCGCCAAGGCTTGTAAAGTCAAATTCGTTATCGCGCGCGTAAGCGTATGCGGCTGAATTTTTATAGCCTGTTATTTTAAAACCATCAACCTTGATATCTTCCCATGTTTCCTGGTCTTCATAATATCCAAAGGCATTATTGCCTATTGAAACAATGCTCTTTGGAATTGTTACAGACTTAAGATTTGGGCAATTATCGAAAGCGTTCCCTCCAATATAGGTCACACTCTCAGGTATTGTCACACTTGTAAGACTCGTGCAGTTTCCAAAAGCATTGTACCCGATTTCAGTCACGCCATCGGGTATAGTCACGCTTTCAAGGCTTGTGCAGTTTTCAAAAGCATTGTACCCGATTTCAGTCACGCTTTTTCCGTCTATCTCTGCAGGGATATCAAGCTTTGTAAGCCCTTCTTTATCGCCGTAATAAGCAATCAGTTCAAGAGTTCCGTTCTCAAGTTCTCTGTAATCAAAGGGATCGATCTCGCCAAGGCTTGTAAAGTCAAATTCATTGTCGCGCGCGTAAGCGTATGCTGCGGAATTTTTATAGCCTGTGATCGTGAAACCGTCGCTCTTGATATCTTCCCATGTTTCCTCGTCCCTATAATATCCGAAGGCCTTATTGTATATTGAAGTAACGCTCGCAGGAATCGTTACCTCCTTAAGGTTCGGGCATCTGTAAAAGGCATGATCATAGATACCGGTCACACTCTCCGGGATAGTCACACTTGTAAGGCTTGTGCAGTTGGAAAAGGCATAATCATAGATATCGGTCACACTCTCCGGGATAGTCACACTTGTAAGGCTTGTGCAGCTGGAAAAAGCAGCAGTCCCGATTCGAGTCACTTTTTTCCCTTCTATCTTTGCGGGGATATCAAGCTTTGTAAGCTCTTCTTTATTGCCGTAATAGTGTGTAATTTCAATTGTTCCGTCATCAAGCTCATCATAGACAAAAGGACTTACTTCTCCGAGGCTTACAAATTCAAAGCCGTTGTCGCGAGCATAGGCATATGCGGCTGAATTTTTATAGCCTGTGATTGTGAAGCCGTCGACCTTGCCGTCAATATAATTATCGTTTTCATCCCAGTATCTGCTACAATATCCAAAGGCCTCATTGTCTATTGAGGTCACACTTGCAGGAATAGTTACAGTCTTAAGATTTGGGCAGTTGTAAAAGGCATCATAATATATATCGGCCACGCTCTCAGGTATAGTCACACTCTCAAGACTTGTGCAGTTTTCAAAAGCACTGGATCCAATTCCAGTCACTTTTTTTCCGTCTATCTTTGCGGGAATATTAATCTGTGCTTCATAACCGTTATAACCTGTGATTGCAATTGTTCCGCTAATCTCACCATAGGTAAAGGGACTAACCTCGCCGAGGCTCACAAATTCAAAGCCGTTTTCCATCGCGTATCTGTAAGCAGCAGAATTTTTATAGCCTGTGATTGTGAAGCCTTCAACCTTGATATCATCCCATGTTTCCTCGTCCTCATAATACCCAAAAGCATTATCGCCTATTGATGTCACGCTCGCGGGAATTGTCACGGACTTAAGATTCGGGCAGCCATAAAAGGCCTTCTCCCCGATATAAGTCACGCTCTCGGGAATAGTCACGCTTGTAAGGCTTGTGCAGCCCTCGAAAGCGTTCCATCCGATCACGGTCACGCTTTCCCCGTCGATTTCTTCGGGAATGACAAGCTCTGTCATAGTGTCTTTGTCGTCTCCGTTATAGCCCTCAATATAAATTGTTCCGTCGCCGTTATCGTAATAATCAAAAAGCGAGGGGTCGGTGGCAGCGACGGTAGTACCGCCGTCCGCCGCGAGGGCAGGAACAGTCGTCATTGTAAGCATGAGCATAAGGGAGAGGATAAGGGCGAGCGCCCTGCTTGCGCGTTTGATTGTAGATGATGAAGATTTCATAGCTTTGCTTTCCTTTCACGAATGTTTGTTTTTGCCAAATGTACTGCGCTTTATGATGTGTATGGCAGGGTTTCGTAGCCCTTCCACTTTGCTATATGGCGCGTGATTATCATTCTGTCCGCAGCGTCGACCTCTCCGTCGGAGTTTACGTCAGCTGCGGTCTTGTCTATGCTCTCATAGCCCTTCCATTTGGCTATGTAGCGCGTTATAGTCATTCTGTCCTTCGCGTCGACTGCTCCGCTGCCGTCGATATCGCCGGATTTTTTCTCAAGCGCGATAAACTCAAAGCCGTTGTCATTTGCATAGTCCTCTGCGGCTGTGCCGGCGTAGCTCTTGATTGTAAAGCCCTCGACCTTTGTGTTATCGTCGATAAATCCGAAGGCACATTCGCCTATCTCGGTAACGCTCGCGGGAATTGTTATCTCCTTAAGGCTCGGGCAGTTGTAAAAGGCATTATCGCCGATTGTTGTCAATCCCGACGACAGGTTCACGTTTTCAAGCGATTCGCAGTCTGCGAAGGAATTATACTCTATGCTCTTTAAGCTCGAGGGGGTGGAAACGCTCTTAAGGCTTGCGCAGCCCTTAAAGGTATCATACATTATACCGGTAACGGATTTTCCTCCTAATTTTTCCGGAATAGACACATCGGTCAACTCATCTCTGTCCGTGTAGCAGCCGGTTATAGATATTGTTCCGTCATCAAGGCTTATACCGTAGAATGTGTTATCGGTCTCGCCAAGACTTACAAATTCAAAGTCGTTGCTGCGCGCGTAAGCGTATGCGGCCGAATTTTTGTAGCCCGTAATTGTAAAGCCCTCGACCTTGAGATCTTCCCATGTTTCCCCGTCCGCATAATATCCAAAGGCTTCATAGTCTATGTAGGTAACACTCTTAGGTATTGTTACAGCCTTAAGATTAGGGCAATTGTAAAAGGCAGTATCTCCAATGCTATTCACGCCCTCGGGAATAGTCACGCTCGTAAGGCTTGTGCAGTCGAAAAACGCGCCATATTCAATTTCAGTCACGCTTTTACCGTCAACCTCTGCGGGAATATCAAGCTTTGTAAGCTCTTTTTTATCGCCGTAATAAGCAATAAGTTTAAGAGTTCCGTCCTCAAGCTCTTCATATGCCAAGGGATCGACCTCGCCAAGGCTTGTAAAATCAAATTCGTTGTCGCACGCGTAAGCGTATGCGGCTGAATTTTTGTAGCCTGTAATTTTAAATCCCTCGACCTTGAGATCGTCCAATGTTTCCTCGTCCTCATAATATCCAAAGGCCGACCACTCTATATTGACAACACTCTTAGGTATAGTTACAGCCTTAAGATTAGGACAGTTGTAGAACGCGGAAGTATTAATATAAACCACACTGTCCGGAATAGTCACGCTTGTAAGGTTTGCACAACCGTAAAAAGCAACAGCTCCGATTCCTACCACCTTTTTCCCGTCCATCTTTGCGGGAATATCAATCTGTGCGGCAGCGCCGTTATAGCCCGTAATTTCAATTGTACCGTTCCCAAGCTCCTCATAGGCAAAGGGGCTGACCTCGCCGAGGCTTACAAATTCAAAGCCGTTGTCCACGGCGTATTTATGAGCGGCAGAATTTGTATATCCGGTTATCTCAAAGCCTTCGACCTTGTCGCAAATATAGTCATAGTTTTCGTCCAAGCGTCCGTTGCAATATCCAAAGGCATGGTCCTCTATTGATGCAACGCTCTTAGGAATTGTTACAGCCTTAAGATTTGGACAATCGAAAAAGGCATACTGTTCGATTTCGGTCATGCTCTCCGGGATAGTCACGCTTGTAAGGCTTGTGCAGCCCTCGAAAGCGTTCCATCCGATCACGGTCACGCTTTCCCCGTCGATTTCTTCGGGAATGACAAGCTCTGTCATAGTGTCTTTGTCGTCGCCGTTATAGCTCTCAATATAAATTGTTCCGTCGCCGTTATCGGAATAATCAAAAAGCGAGGGGTCGGTGGCAGCGGCGCTGTCCGCCGCAAAGGCGGGAACGGTCGTCATTGTAAGCAGGAGCATAAGGGAGAGGATAAGGGCGAGCGCCCTGCTTGTACGTTTGATTGTTGATGATGAAGATTTCATAGCTTTGTTTTCCTTTCTTTAAATAAAATATTTAATGCAAAAATGCAAATTTGGTTATACTTATCCGACATAGGGCAGGGTTTCATAGCTCTTCCACTTCGCTATATGGCGCGTGATTATCATTCTGTCCGCAGCGTCGACCTCTCCGTCGGAGTTTACGTCAGCCGCAGTCTTGTCTATGCTCTCATAGCCCTTCCATTTGGCTATGTAGCGCGTTATGGTCATTCTGTCCTTAGCATCTACTGCTCCGCTGCCGTCGATATCGCCGGATTTTTCATTATCAAGCGCGATAAACTTAAAGCCGTTATCCTTGGCGTATCTTTCCGCCTCTGTACCGGTGTAGCCCTTGATTATGAAGCCGTCGACCTTTTTATAGTCATATCTTATTCCGGTAAAATAATAATCATATCCAAAGGCTTTATCTTCTATCGAGATTACATTCGTGGGAATTGTTACACTTTTTAGGCTTGAGCAACCACAGAAGGCACATTTGCCTATTGAAGTAACGCTCTTTGGAATTATCACATTTTCGATCCTTATACATCCTCCAAAAACCTCTTGTCCGATTTTAGTCACGCTTTTTCCGTCTATCTCTGCGGGAATATCAAGCTCGATAATTTTTTCTATGTCATCGCTATAATAAGCAACTATTTCAAGCGTTCCGTCCTCAAGCTTTCTGCAAGCGCAAGGATCAACCTTGCCAAGGCTTGTAAAGTCAAATCCGTTGTCGCGCGCGTAAACGTATGCGGCGGAATTTTTATATCCTGCTATCTTGAAGCCGTCGATTTTGGTATAATATCCGGTTTCCTCATTCTCATAATACCCAAATGCCCTACTGCCTATTGAGCTAACGCTCTTTGGAATTTTTACAGACTTAAGGTTCGGGCAGTGGTTGAAAGCAGTCTCGCCAATTTCTTCCATGCCCTCAGGTATTGTTATACTTGTAAGGCTTGTGCAGCCATAAAAAGTATCCTTTCCGATTTTAGTCACGCTCTCGGGTATTGTTACACTTGCAAGGCTTGCGCAGTCAAAAAAAGTATACTCTCCGATTTCAGTCACGCCCTCCGGGATAGTAACACTTGCGAGGCTTCTACAATATCCAAAAGCACCCCAGCCAATTTCAGTTACACTCTCGGGGATAGTGAGGCTTGTAAGTCTTTCACAATTATCAAAAGCTTGATATCCGATGGAGGTCACGCCCTCGGGTATGGTTACGCTTGTAATATTTGTGTAGTTTTTAAAAGTTTCTCCCCCGATTACAGTCACACTTTTTCCATCAATCTCTTTGGGGATATCAAGCTTAGTCATAGTTTTTTTGTCGTCGCCGTAATAAGCAAACAGTTCGAGAGTTCCATTGTCGAGCACTTTATACGCAAATGGGCTTGCTTCGCCGACGCTTATAAATTCAAAGCTTTCATCGCGTGCGTAAACATATGCGGCGGAATTTTTATAGCCTGTTATTTTAAATCCGTCGGACTTTTTAGTGCGCTTAGTTTCGGCGTCAATATAATATCCTAAGGCATAATTGCCTATGGAAACAACACTCTTAGGAATTGTTGCATTTTTGAGATTTTGGCAATTGTAAAAGGCTTTATTTTCAATCTCGGTCACGCCCTCGGAAATCGTCACACCTTTAAGGTTTGTGTAGCCTTCAAAAGCAGACTCCCCTATTGAGGTTACTCGTTTTCCGTCTATATACGCGGGGATATCAAGCTGCGCTTCATAACCGTTATAGCCTGTTATTTTAACGGTTCCGTCATCAATCTCATCATAGACAAATGGATTTACCTCGCCAAGACTTACAAATTCAAAGCCGTTTTCCATCGCGTATCTGTAAGCGGCTGAATTTTTATATCCCGTTATCTTAAAGCCGTCGACCTTTTGACCAGAGTTGTTATACCCAAAAGCTAAAACACCTATTGAGGTAACGCTCGCCGGAATCGTTACAGCTTTGAGGTTTGGATAGTCAAAGAAGAAAGCTCTATCTCTGATTGCTGTCACAATATTCCCATCAACCTCTGCGGGGATATCAAGCCTTACAAGCTCTTTTTTATCGCCGTAATAATCATACAGCTCAAATTTTCCGTCATCATAATATTGCTGATAGCAAGGGGAACCTACTTCGCCAAGGCTTACAAATTTGAATCCGTTGTCTATTGCATAGGCGTATGCCGCCGAATATGTGTAACCTGTAATTGTAAAGCCCTCGACCTTGTCGTAAACATAATCACCGTTTTCATTCAGGTGCCCGCCGCAATATCCAAAGGCGTTTCTTTCTATCGAAACAACGCTCTTAGGAATTGTTACAGTCTTAAGGCTCGGACAGTCATAAAAAGCATCATATCCAATTATATCCACTGTTTTTCCGTCTATCTCTGCGGGGATATCAAGCTGCGTTTCATAACCGTTATAGTCTATGATTTCAACTGTTTCATGTCCATCATCATAGTATGTAAAGGGGTTGACCTCGCCGAGACTTACAAATTCAAATCCGTTTTCCATGGCATATTTGTAAGCAGCTGAGTTTTTATAGCCCGTTATCTTAAAGCCATTTACCTTCTGGTAATTGTCGCCATATCCAAAGGCGTAGTTATTTATCGAGGTAACGCTCTTAGGAATTGTCACCGCTTTAAAGCTTATGCAATCTTCGAAAGCACTGCTGTCAATGCAAATCATGCCCTCGGGTATAGTAACGCTTGTAAGGTTTGCGCACCCTTTAAAAGCAGAGTTGCCAATGTAAATCACTCCCTTGGGTATAGTAACGCTTGTAAGGCTTGTGCAGTCCTTAAAAGCATCACTTCCTATTCCGACAACTCTCCTTCCGTCTATTTCTTCAGGAATATCAAGCTGAGCTTCATCGCCGGTATAGCCTGTTATTTTAACACATTCACTACTAAGCTTCTCATAGACAAAGAGGCCTATAAATTCAACGCCGTAGTCCTTGGCGTATTTTTCTGCCTCTGTGCCGTTGCAGCCCTTGATTGTGAAGCCGTCAATCTTGTTGAAATAGTTTCCCGTTTCCTCGTCCTCATAATACCCAAAGGCATAATAGCCTATTGAGGTAACACTCGTAGGAATTGTCACGCTTTTGAGATTTGGGCAGTCATAAAAGGCTGCATATCCAATATGAGTTACGCTCTTGGGAACGGTCACCTTCTCAAGGCTCTCGCAGTGTGCAAAGGCAATGTCGTTGATATATGTGACCACAGCTCCGTCAATTTCCGCGGGAATGACAAGCTCCGTCATAGTATTCCTGTCGTCGCCGATATAGCCCTCAATAGTAATTGTTCCGTCGCCGTTATCGGAATAAACAAAAAGCGAGGGGTCGGTGGCAGTGCCGTCCGCCGCGAGGACAGGAATAGCCGTCATTGTAATCAGGAGCATAAGGGAGAGGATAAGGGCGAGCGCCCTGCTTGCGCGTTTGATTGTTGATGATGAAGGTTTCATAGCTTTGCTTTCCTTTCACGAATGTTTGTTTTTGCCAAATGTACTGCGTTTTATGATGTGTATGGCAGGGTTTCATAGCCCTTCCACTTTGCTATATGGCGCGTGATTATCATTCTGTCCGCAGCGTCGACCTCTCCGTCGGCATTCACGTCAGCCGCAGTCTTGTCTATACTCTCATAGCCCTTCCATTTGGCTATGTAGCGCGTTATAGTCATTCTGTCCTTAGCATCTACTGCTCCGCTGCCGTCGATATCGCCGGATTTTTTCTCCTCGAGTGCAACAAAATTAAAGCCGTTGTCCTTGGCGTATCTTTCCGCCTCTGTGCCCGAGTAGCCCTTGATTGTGAAGCCCTCGACCTTTTTGATAATTAAAGCTACCTTACTAGTCGACTCATAATAACGTTCGTTTATTGAAGTAACATTTTTGGTAGTAGGCATCTCCGTTGTCATATAATACCCGAAAGCACGTTTGCCTATTGAAGTAACGCTCTTTGGGATCGTCACCGTCTTAAGATTTTTGCGACCGTAAAAAGCAGAATATCCGATTTCAGCCACTATTTTTCCGTCAAGCTCGGCAGGAATATCAAGCTCGGCAGCATCGCCATAATAGTCTGAGATTTTAATCGCCCCATTTTCAAGCACCTCATAGACAAATGGGCTGACTTCGCCAATACTTGTAAATTCAAATTCGTTGTCGCGCGCATAAGCAAATGCGACCGAATTTTTATAACCCGTTATTTTAAAACCGTCGACCTTACTTGTAGAGTAAGTCATACCCATTGCCTTTTTATAATATCCAAAGGCATATGTGCCTATTAAAGCAACACTCTTTGGTATTGTCACACTTTTGAGGTTTTGGCAGTCTTCAAAAGCAGAGCTTCCGATTGAAGTTATTCCCTCGGGGATTGTTACTTTTTCAAGATTAGTACATTTTTCAAAAACTCCATCTCCATTAACGGTATCAGGAGATACAATCGAAGATACCTTTTTGTTGTTAATTTCGGCAGGTATAACAAGCTCGGTCATTGTATCCTTGTCATCGCCGTAATAAGCAACGATCTCAAGTGTTCCGTTTTCAAGTTCATTATAAGCAAAGGGACTTACTTCACCAAGGCTTGTAAATTTAAAGCCGTTATCGCGTGCGTAAGCATATGCGGCGGAATTTTTATAACCCGTGATTTTAAAGCCGTCGATCTTGACATCATTCCGTGTTTCCTCGTCCTCATAATAACCAAAGGCATTATCGCCTATTGAGGTCACGCTCGCGGGAATAGTCACACTCTTAAGATTTGTGCAATCTTCAAAAACGCCCGCCGAGATTTTAGTCACACTTTTTCCGCCAAATCCCGCAGGTATATTAAGCGTAGTCATTGTATACTTGTCATCACCGTAATAAGCGACAATTTCAAGCGTTCCGTTTTCAAGTTCATTATAAGCAAAGGGGCTTACTTCACCAAGACTTGTAAATTTAAAGCCGTTATCGCGCGCGTAAGCGTATGCGGCGGAATTTTTATAACCTGTGATTGTGAAACCGTCAATCTTGATATCATCCCATGTTTTCTCGTCTTCATAATATCCAAAGGCATTGTCGCCTATTGAGGTAACACTCGTAGGAATAGTTACAGCCTTAAGATTTGGGCAGTTGTAGAAGGCGGAAGCATTAATATAAACCACACCGTCCGAAATAGTCACGCTTGTAAGGCTTGCACAACCGTAAAAAGCACGGGTTCCGATTTCAGTTACACTTTTGGGAATATTAATACTTGTAAGGCTTTTGCACATTGAAAAAGTATCCCATCCAATTGCAGTCACGCCCTCGGGAATAGTCACGCTTTCAAGGCTTGTGCAGCCGCGAAAAGCGCCGCCTCCAATACTAGTAACACTATTCGGGATAGTTACGCTCTTAAGATTTGTGCAACCATTAAATGCGTTCCCTATGATTGTAGTCACACCCTCAGGAATAGTAACCTTTTTAAGACTCCTGCAATCTCCGAAAGCACCAGACCAAGCATCGTCGCCGCTTATTGCACTCACACTTTTCCCGTCGAGCTCAGCAGGAATATCAAGCTCGGTGGCATCTCCATAATAGTGTGTGATTTCAATTGTTTCGTCATAATAAGACTCTTTATAAACAAAGGGATTGACCTCGCCAAGGCTTTTAAATTCAAAGCCGTTGTTGCGTGCGTAAGCGTATGCTGCTGAATTTTTATAGCCCGTAATTGTAAAGCCGTCGACCTTGATATCATTCCATCCTTCCTCGTCCGCATAATACCCAAAGGCCCGATTGCCTATTGAGGTAACGCTTGCAGGAATTGTTACAGCCTTAAGATTTGGACAGTTGTTAAAGGCATCGTATTCAATTGTTTTCACGCTCTCGGGGATATTCACACTTTTTAGGTTAGTGCAGTTTTCGAAGGCAGTGCTCGAGATAGAAATCACACCATTTGAGATAGTCACACTTGTAAGGTTAGTGCAGTTTTCAAAGGCATGGTTTGCAATTCCAGTCACACTTTCTGGGATAGTAACGCTTGTAAGTCTTGTACCATCATAGAAAGTAAAGGGCCCGATTTCAGTCACTTTTTTCCCGTCCATCTCTGTGGGAATATCAAGCTGTGTGGCATCGCCGTAATAGTGTACGGTTTCAATTGTTCCGTCATAATGCTCCTCATAGACAAAGGGACTTACCTCTCCAAGACTTACAAATTCAAAGCCGTTGTCGCGCGCGTAAGCGTATGCGGCGGAATTTTTGTAGCCTGTAATTGTAAAACCGTTCACCTTGATATAATCCCCTGTTTTCTCATCCTCATAATACCCAAAGGCATTTTTATCTATGTCGGTAACGCTCTTGGGGATAGTCACGCTTTTAAGGCTTGTACAATTTTCAAAAGCAGAGTTCCAGATTCGAATCACGCCCTCGGGGATAGTAACACTTTTAAGGCTTGTGCAACCTTTAAAAGCACGATCTTCGATATGAGTCACACTTTTCCCGTCTATCTCTGCGGGGATATCGAGCTCGGAAGCATCGCCCGTATAGCTTGTGATACGAATAGTTCCGTCGCTGTTAACTGCATAGTGTAAAGACGAGGCAGTACCGCCGTCCGCCGCGAGGGCAGGAGGTGCCGTCATTGTAAGCAGGAGCATAAGGGCTAGCACAAGGGCGAGCGCCCTGCTTGCGCGTTTGATTGTTGATGATGAAGGTTTCATAGCTTTGTTTTCCTTTCACGAATGTTTGTTTTTGCCAAATGTACTGCGCTTTATGATGTGTATGGCAGGGTTTCATAGCCCTTCCACTTTGCTATGTGGCGCGTGATTATCATTCTGTCCGCAGCGTCGACCTCTCCGTCGGCATTCACGTCAGCCGCAGTCTTGTCTATACTCTCATAGCCCTTCCATTTGGCTATGTAGCGCGTTATAGTCATTCTGTCCTTAGCATCTACTGCTCCGCTGCCGTCGATATCGCCGGATTTTTCATTATCAAGCGCGATAAACTTAAAGCCGTTATCCTTAGCGTATCTTTCCGCCTCTGTGCCCGAGTAGCCCTTGATTGTGAAGCCCTCGACCTTTGTGTTATCATCGATAAATGCAAAGGCACATTCACCTATCTCGGTAACGCTCGCGGGAATTGTTATTTCCTTAAGGCTCGGGCAGTTGTAAAAGGCGCCGACTTTGATAGTTGTCAATCCCGCCGACAGGTTTACATTTTCAAGTGCTTCGCAACCCTCGAAGGAATTAAACCCTATACTTTTTAAGCTTGAGGGAGTGGAAACGCTCTTAAGATTTGTGCAGCCGTAAAAAGCCAGCTGTTCTATTTCAATCACACTTTTCCCGTCTATCTCTGCTGGAATATCAAGCTTGGTCATTGTTTCTCTATCATCGCCGTAATAAGCAAACAATTCAAGAGTTCCGTCCTCGAGTTCATTGCAAGCTAAAGGATTAACCTCGCCGAGGCTTTCGAATTCAAATTCATTGTCGCGTGCATAAGCATACGCGGCTGAATTTTTATAGCCTATTATCTTAAACCCGTCGATTTTATTATTATATTTTCCGGTTTTTTCATCATAATAATATCCAAAATTACCACTATCTATATGGGTAACGCTCTTTGGGATTGTTACAGTCTTAAGGCTCGAACAGTTATAAAAGGTATTAAAATAGATACTGATTATCCCTTCTGGGATAGTCACGCTTGTAAGACTTGTACAATTCGAAAAAGCAAAAGATCCAATGTAAGTCACGCCCTCAGAGATATTCACGCTTGTAAGACTTGTACAATTCGAAAAAGCTTCATAATCGATGCCGACCACACTTTTTCCGTCTATCTTTGCAGGAATATCAACCTCGGTTTCGTCACCGTAATAAGCAACTATTTCGAGCGTTCCGTCATTGAGTTCTCTGTAGGCGCAAGGATTAACTTCACCAAGGCTTATAAATTTAAAGTCGTTGTCGCGCGCGTAAGCGTATGCGGCTGAATTTGTATATCCCGTAATCGTGAAGTTCTCGACCTTGTAGCCAACATAATTATCGTTTTCATCATGGTAGCCGGTGCAATATCCAAAGGCTTCCCACTCTATATCGATAACACTTTTAGGTATTGTCACAGCCTTAAGATTTGGGCAGTTGTAAAAGGCCTCGTTTCCAATATAAGTTACGCCATCGGAGATAGTCACGCTTGTAAGACTTGTGCAATCGCTAAAAGCACCACCCCGGATTTCAGTCACGTTCTCAGGGATAGTCACTCTTGTAAGGCTTGTGCAACCCTCAAACGTAGACTTTCCGATATCAGTCACACTCTTTGAGATAATCACGCTTGTAAGACTTGTGCAATCGCTAAACGCAGAATCCCCGATATCAGTCACACTCTCTGGGATAGTCACGCTTATAAGGCTTGTGCAATTGCTAAAAGCAAAATTTTCGATATCAGTCACACTCTCTGGGATAGTCACAGTTTTAAGGCTCGTACATCCCTCAAAAGCTGCCACTCCGATTACGGTCACACTCTCGGGGATAGTGACGCTTGTAAGGCTTGTGCAGTCGCTAAAAGTAGAGTATTCGATTTCAGTCACGCCCTCGGGAATATCCACACTTATAAGGTTTGTACAGTTTTTAAAAGCACTCCTTCCGATATAAGTCACGTCCTCGGGAATAGTCACGCTTGTAAGGCTTGTGCAGTTTTCAAAAGCACTATCTCCGATAATAGTCACACTATCCGGGATAGTCACGTTTATAAGGCTTGTACAGTTTTTAAAGGAACTCCCTCCGATTTCAGTCACTCTTTTTCCGTCGATTTTCGCCGGAATATCAACCTCAGAAGCGTCACCATTATAGCCTGTTATATAAATAGTTCCGTCGTCAATTGTATCATATGTAAATGGTCTTACTTCTCCAAGACTTACAAATTCAAAACCCGAGTCGTGCGCATAAGAGTATGCTGCCGAATATGTATAACCCGTAATTGTAAAGCCGTCTATCTTTTCGGCATCGTAGGTTTCTTCCTCCCCATAATATCCAAAAGCTTCGTTATCTATCCGAGAAACGCTTTTGGGAATTGTTACGCTCTTGAGATTTGGACAGTTATAAAAGGCATGATAATAGATACCGGTCACGCCCTCGGGAATAGTCACGTTTGTAAGGCTTGTGCATCCACTGAATGCTCGATTTTCAATCGCGGTCACTTTTTTTCCGTCAATCTCTGCGGGTATATCAAGCTTGGTCATCGTTTTTTTGTCGTCACCGTAATAATCAGTCAACCCAAGTGTTCCGTCCTCAAGTATATAGTATCCGAATGAGTGATCAGCCTCGCCAAGACTTACAAATTCAAAATTCTCGTCGCGTGCGTAAGCGTATGCGGCAGAATTTTTATAACCTGTAATTTTAAAGCCGTCAACCTTGTCACAAACATGATTGTTGTCTTCATCCATATGGGCATTGCAATATCCAAAGGCATGGTCACCTATATCGGCAACGCTCTTGGGAATTATCACACTTTTAAGGCTTGTACAGTCTAAAAAAGCAGAAAATTCAATTGAGACCACACTATCCGGAATCGTCACACTTTTAAGATTTGTGTAATTTTCGAATGCTTGCAGTCCAATCGTGGTCACGCTTTTTCCGTCGATTTCTGCGGGGATGACAAGGTCTGTCATAGTGTCTTTGTCGTCGCCGTTATAGCTTCTGATACGAATAGTTCCGTTTCTTTTAACTTCATAGTAGAATGGCGAGGTGGCGTCGCCGTCCGCCGCGATGGCGGGAACACCCTTGTTTCTGCCGTAATCATCAATTTCATTGAGCGCCGCGCCGGAGATCTCCTCGCCTTGCGCGATGTTGTTTTCCTCTGCCGCTGCGCTTAGCGGTATACCGCAGAAAGCGCCTAAGGACATAAGCGCCGAAAGCAGCAGAGAAACGGTTTTTTTGCCGAGCTTTAGTTTTTTGTTCATAAATATCCTCCTTAATTTAAGGCTCTGATATAAAGCATTGTCAGCGCCTTGATTGTTTATCTTGTAAAATAATTTGTCGAATAATTTTCAAAGAATGATAATAAAGCAACAATTATTTTATAATTCATTTTATCACGCCCAATATTAATTTGCAATATATTATTAAACATTTTCTGCGACGCCTATTTTGCTGTGTAAATTTATATAAACTATATTTCCTCAAAAAAAAGAAGCGTACATCAGTACGCCGTCTTAAGAGGGATATCACACCTTTTATTCTTCCTTTGGCAAATCGTTCAAGGCATATTCACAGCATTGTATAACAAGCTGGTTAAACGAGATACCCTTTCCGGCAGCAAGCTTCTCAAGCTTATCAATAAGCTCGTTTGGCATTCTTATCGTTTTATTTGACGATTCAGGCTTTTTAATTATAAACATTTTTGCACCTCCATTACATTTAAAATTTTACTCGTAAAACAGAAATATATAAATAAGCAAAATAGCAATATAAAAACAATTTGCAAAAAGCAATCACATTATTCTTGTAAAAAATATGTAAATAATAACACTGATAATATTATAAGTTTTTGTTTTTGAATTATCGCGCAAAACGAACAAAAGCGTTCCACCCCTCTTACCGGTTAGAACGCTCTTTATAACTTATTAAATTTATCAATAAGCCGTCTTTCGTATTTTTCTAAGCATACTGCCCGCCGGAATGTTTCGGCTTGTCCTTGCGTTTAGTCTTTGAAGCGGGTGAGGGGCGCTGTCGAGCGGCTCGCCGGACTCGTCGTAGAGCTCGTTTATCACAACGTCAAAGGGAATACCGTCGGGCGGGAGAACGTCGAGGCTGTCCCCCCTGAAAAATCGGTTGCGCTGTATTATCACCGCCGAGTTCCCCTCAGAGGCCGCGCAGGTCGCGACAAAATCATATTTTCTTATATAGCCGCCGTCCGCCGTGTTCTGCCCGGGCTCGCCGCCAAGATAAAAGCCCTGCGAATACTGCCTGTGGCTTATCTTGTCAAGCTCGGCTCTTATGCGCTCGTCGACCCGATACTCCGGCTTGCAGCCGCCGTCGTAAAAGCCGTCAAGCGCGTGGCGATAAGCGTTTGTGACCACCGCCGCATAATACGCCGACTTCGCCCTGCCCTCTATTTTAAGGCTCGATACTCCGGCGGAATAAAGCCGGGGTATGTAATCTATCATGCACATATCCTTTGAATTGTAAAGATACGTTCCTCCGTCGCTCTCCTCAACGGGAAAGAACTGCCCCTCGCGGTTCTCCTCGTAAAGCTGATACCTCCAACGGCAGGGCTGAGCGCAATCGCCTCTGTTTGCGTCTCTGCCCGTCATATAGGCCGATATGAGGCATCTGCCCGAAAACGAAACGCACATAGCCCCGTGGACAAAGACCTCTATCTCAAGCTCGCGCGGTACATGCGCCCTTATCTCGGCTATCTCGTCGAGCGACGTCTCGCGCGCGAGCACCACCCGTGACGCGCCCATGTTATAAAACGCGTTCGCCGCCGCGTAGTTTACTATGCCCGCCTGAGTCGAAATGTGAACGTCGACTCCCGGCGCGTATTTTTTTGCAAGCTCTAAAACGCCCATATCAGCTATTATAAACGCGTCCGCTCCACATTCCTCACAGCCGCGCAAAAACTCCGGCAGTCTTGAAAGCTCGTCGTTTCGCGGCAGAGTGTTGCAGGTCACATACAGCCTCGCCCCCCTTGAGTGGGCGTAATCCGCCGCCGCGGCAAGCTGCTGCATATCAAAATTTTTCGGAGCCGTCCTCATTCCGAACTCCTTTCCCGCCAGAAAAACGGCGTCGGCTCCAAAATCGACCGCCTTTTCAAGGCTTTCCATATCGCCCGCCGGCGAAAGCAGCTCCATTTTTTTCACGTCCATAATTTCACCCCGTTAAGCAAAACGGGGTTGCCATTGCGACAGCCCCAATTTTGTGTTTAAGATATAAAGATAGCTCTTTTAATTTATATTATTCCTTGCGCAATCCGGCCTCTATCTCGTTTGCAACCTGCTCGGCATAGGTAACCGCATAGTACGCGACGGCCGCCTCCTTGTCGGTGGCCGGCTTGTGGCAGAAGAAGTAGTAGCTTGTCGAAGCCGGCTGTAAGGCGGCAATTATCGCCTTTTCGCCCGGGTTGCACACCGCTCCCGGCGGCAGACCCACTATTTCATAAGTATCATATGTGCTTTCAAAGGTCTTTCTTATATTCTCGGGAACGTCCTCCTTGGATAAGTAGGGGTAATATACTGTAACGTCCGATTTAAGGCGGTTCACGTCTTCATCGCCGTAGGGAGTCATTCCGCCCGTCGCCTCGGTTGAAAGCCTGTTATAGAATATTGAGGCTATGTTATACATATCGTGCTCGTCGGCCGCCTCAGCCTGAACAAGCGAGGCCATATTTATAACGTCGTCCATCGCCATTCCCTGCATCTCGGCGAGCTCCGCTATGGTCATCTCCTCACTGTAGCCCGTGAACCTCTTGGTTTCAACGTAAACCTTGTTGTTAAAGTTGTCAAGGAATTTTTCCATTACGTTGTCTATACTGTCGTTGACAAAAAAGGTGTAGGTGTCGGGGAAGAGATAGCCCTCGAGCTTATAATAACGCTCGCTGCCGTTTACTATGTTTTGCAGGAAGGTATAATCCTTGTCATAATCGTCGCTGTTGCAGGCCTCGAGGAACTTGTCCATGCTGCAAACTCCGTTTTCCTGAAGCTGCCGCGCTATCTGCCTTGCCGTCATGCCCTCGGTGAAGCGGACGGATACGGTTTCCTTCGGCCCCGAGTTGTATATCAGAAAGTTTAATATCGCCTCGTAGTCCATATCGGTGTCCATTTGCCAGCTGCCCTCAAGGAAGGGCTCGCCGGACTTTGTAACGCTCGCGTACAGCTTGAAAAACAGCGGCTCTTTTATAACGCCGTTCTTGGCGAGTATGTCGGCGACCTGGTCAATGCTCGCGTTTGCGGGAATTTCAACGTTCGCCTTTTTCTTTTCCGGTATGTTGCCGGCGCTCAGATTTCCCGCTCCGTTTGTCGCGGCGGTCGTCGGGGCGGCTCCCCTGTTGATGGCGAGCATATCGTTGGTTCCCCTTATCAGGAACATCCCGAGCAGCACCGCAACGAAAACAACCATAACAAGCCACACCATCTTGAACATACAGCCGTTTCGCTTGGCCTTTTTCTTGCAGCGCTTTTTGACCATCTTTTTGTAGGCCTTAAGGCTTTCCTCGTCGGCGAGGTTCATTCTTTTTTTGAGCTCCTCGTCGCTGTAGCTGCTTATAAGCGACTCGTCCTCAAGCTCCTCGGCCGCGCCGTTTGCGTCGGCTGAGCCGTTTGAGTCTAAATCGCCGGTTTGCTCGTTTTTGTTTTTCTTTTCGCCTACCCTGTCGTGAACCCCGCGAAGGATCTCCTCGACGCTTTCCGGCTCTTTGCGCTCCGCCGGAGCGCCCGAATCAGGGTCTCCGAAGCCGAAGTCGGTTATTTGCAGCTTAAAGCTCTGTATTTTCTTTTTTCGTGCAGCCGCGACCTCTTCTTCCGCGGTCAAATCTCTGCCCTTGTTTTCATCGCTCATCTGTATCCTCCTGACGCGTGAGTGTATTAATGCCGTGTCGCTAAGTCCGGCAAATCCCGTTTTCGGTTATGACCATATCGACCCTTTGATCCGTCGCCTCGCATGGGAGCGAGTCGAGCAAAAAGTCGAGTCCGCACAAGCCCGCCGCAGTCCCTTTAAAGCGCGGCAAAAATCTGTCGTAATATCCCCCGCCGTATCCGAGCCTTGAGCCGTCCCGGCCAAAGAGCAGCCCGGGCACTATGCAAAGCTTACCGTCCTGCGGGCGAGCAGGCCTTGCTGCGGCCTTAGGCTCATAAATGCCAAAGGCGCCGATCTCAAGGTCGTTTTGAGAGCTGATATAATAAAAATCCATTTTAGAGTCGCCGCTGCATCGCGGCAGGGCGACGGATTTTTTGTCGGCAAGCGCCCTGTTTATTATGCCGAAGGTATCGACCTCGCTGCCCTTTGAGGCGTATAGAAAAATAATCTCGGCGTTTTTATATTCGTCAAGTGAAAAAAGCGCCTCGGCTATGAGCGCGTCTACCCTTTTTCTTTCGGCGGCGCTTTTTGAGCTTCTAAGCGCCGAATACCTTTTGCGCAAAAGGGCCTTTTCATCTTTTACGGACTCTATTTGCATTGAAGAGCCGCTCTTGTTTTATTGCTTATTTCGCTTCCGGCTAAAAGGGTCGCAATCGCAAGCCCAAATTCTATCGCAGCTCCCGCGCCCTTGCCCGTGATGATTTTTCCGTCGGTGACGGCAAGCTCGTTTTGAAGCAGCGCGCCGTCGAGTTCAGACTCAAAGCCCGGGAAGCAGGTGGCTTTTTTGCCCCTTAGTATACCCATATGGCCGAGTATAGACGGAGCGGCACATATGGCGCATATCGGAAGATCGTTGTCCGCGCAGTATTTTACGCAGGCCTTTACTATGGGCGACTTTTCAAGGTTAAGCGTTCCCGGCATTCCTCCGGGGAGCACCACGGCCTCGCAGTCGTCCGTTGAAAGCTCGCTCTCGGTGATATCGGCGCTGACTTTTATTCCGTGAGAGCCAGTTATCTCCCTTCCGCCCACGCCGACGGTGCTCACCTCGATTTTGCAGCGGCGCAAAATGTCTACCGGTGCCAGAGCCTCGGTTTCCTCAAAGCCCTCGGCAAGAAATACATATACCATTTATTTTACCTCCTAATCCAGACTTAATCCAAGATAGGGCGCAAAAGCCCCCCTGTCAGTCAGGTTTTTCTTTTTCAGCGGCAGCACCATACCCATCGGCCTCAATTCGCCGTCGTGAACATACTGTGGACAGCGCACCCTCAGTCTGTCCGCGTTAAGCTTCAATGCGACCCCGAGCAGTATCGCGTCGGCGTACTTCGGCTCGCACATAAGCTCCTCGACAAAGACCTCCTTGCCTTTGGGGTCGTCTATTCTATACACGGCATAGCCCTTTGGGCACATAAGCGAGCCGCCCCCGGAAAGTCTGTTGAGCGCGGTGCAGGCGGCAAGATGCCTTCGGCTCCAGCACACACTACCCCTTATAGCCATACATATATTAAACCTTAAACGAAAGCATATGTCAAATGAAATTTTTGTTAAGCGAAACGGACTGTATCTTTTGCCCACCGTTTGGGCCGAAATTTCCGCCATGCGCTTAGGCTTTATGCCCCTATCCAGCATTTTGGCGGGTACAAAGTCGAAATATGACGAATAATAGTATTTTTTGTAGCCCAGCTTCGCGTAATAATCATACAGCTTGTCGCTGGCGGGGCAGAGCACCGAATATTCAAAGTTTTCCCTTTTCGCGATGTAATTTGAATATTTTATCAGCCCGCTCATAATCCCGCGCCCGCGATATTTTTCCTTTGTTCCGGCTCCGAAAACGTATTGCATCTTAACCTTGCTCCCGTCGCCGAGGGAGTACGGCCCCGGCAAATGATAAAGCGCCGCCACGATCTCGTTGCCTTTTCTTGCCGCGAAGGCGTATTTGGGCAGAAGGAAAAATTTAAATATAAAATCCGCTATCTCCCTGTCGTCGTCAAAACATTCGAGGTAAAGCTCCTCCAGCTCCTTCATGTCCTTTTCCTCGGGTCTAAAATAATCGATCATAGCGCTCCCCCACAAGCTGCTCGAGCAGTATCGCCGGCTTATACGAAAGCTTAGATCTCCGTAGCCCTTCAATTCCCATATCCTCTTCACGGTTGATATATTTATATTCGCCAAGGAGACTTTTCGCAAAATAATAGTTTATGGCGACATATAGCCCCTCATAGCCGTCGAGAGCCTTTTCAAAGTGAGTCACAAACGCGTCGCGGCTTATCCGCTCGCCCATAGTCATCGCGACCGCCTTGCCGTCTATTCTTATTATCGCGCCCTTAAAGCCCAGCCGCTCGTAGTTTTCTATACTCCTTCGTATGGCGCAGCTTTCAGAGCCTATGCTGTCGTCTTCAAGGGTTTCGTCGCCGTTTTCGTTTTTGCACCACTGCTCGGCAACGGCGAGAGCCTCGTATTTATTGCTCTCGTCTATCATTTCAAACTCATATTCATACAAGGATTTGAAGCGATTTAAGTGGTTGCGCTTCGAGTGCAGATTTCTGCCCGCGAGGGTCGAGAGTCTCTCGGTTTCGTATATATACTCGGCGTAGTCGCGATTCGGCGTGAATTTGAAAGCTCCGCCGTACATCTCGTTTATGAAATCCGCCTGACGGCTCGTCAGCCCGCCCCAGACGAGGGGCATATCGTTTTGAGCCGCATATTCTTCGATAGCTCTCACCGCCCTTTCCGTATCGCCGATTCCGTAGGGAAAGGTAAAGCTTGCCCTGCCGTCGCTTTTAAAGTAGCCCTTAAGTATGAAGTTTTCAAAGCGGCATATTTTTGTGCCGTAGTATTCGCCCCAGAGATAGCAGGGGCCGAAGGAGCACTCAAGCTCCAGCCTCGGCTGTTCTCTGTTCGCCCTTTCCGCTATTTCCCTGTACCATTCAATATCGTCAAGCGTCGCCTTTTTAAATTCAAGCATAAATGCCTCTCTGTTCTTTAAGCTGTTTAGTATTTTTAAGTCTTGTCCGCTCGATGAGCAAAGCGACCTTGACGGCGCTAATTTATATGCCGCCTCCACGCCTTCAACTCATCTTACAAGGGCTCTATATCCCGAGCCTTTTCTCAAGCGTCTTTATTATTTCCGCGGAAATATCCTCTATATTCCTCAGTCGTCCGTCCCTAACGCAGGAGATAATATGCCAGCCGCATTTTTTTGCCGCATATGCCGCCGCCCTGCCGCAATCGGCAAGGTATGACAAATTTCGCTCGTGAATGTCCTTTTTATTATCGTCGCCGCCATATCTTTCGCTTATGAGCCTCTGAGATATTTCGGTCGGCACGTCAAGGTATATCACGATATCCGGCCTTGGCACTCCGAGTCTTTCATACTCGAGCTGCTCAAGCCACGCAAGGTAGCCCTCCCATTCCTCCTTACGCACCTTGGTCATCTGATAAACCGCGTTTGAGCTTACATATCTGTCGCAGAGTATATAGACCCCTTTATTGTAATCCTCGCGCCAATCGCGCATGAATGACGCGCAGCGGTCGGCGGCATAGAAAACCGCCGCGGCATATCCGTTCACGTCGTCGGGCGCGGTTCCGAACTCACCGTTTAAGTACATCTTGACCAAAGATGAGGAGGGGCTGTTATAATCGGGGAAGGAAAGCCTTCGCGTATTATACCCCTTTTTTATGAGGTGCTCATACAAAAGCTTGGTCTGGGTCGCCTTTCCGCTCCCGTCGAGCCCCTCTATGACTATTATTTTACCCATTCTTTTCATTCCCTAAATTAAGAAAGTATTCGCGCATCTGCGCGGGTTTTCCGCAGCTCATATTTCCCTCGGGGCACTTGCCGCTCATGCACGACGGGCCGCTGTTTTTAAACAGAGCGGGCGCCGCCTCCTTGCAGAGCCTAAGCATTTTTACCGCGACCTGTCTTATCTCCCACTGAGCCCTGTTGCAGCAGCGGTGCGCAAAAAAGTTCCACAGCGAGCGCGTATTCATCGTCACCACTATCGCCGTTGTGCAGGCGTTAGGCAGTATGAACCTCGCGTCCTCGTTCGCCCTCTTTATCGCCGCGCTGTAGGCCGCCTTATCGCGCTTTTTAAATTCCTCGAGCACGTCCGCGTTGTCGCCGTCGAGCTCCGGCACGGCTTTTCGCGCCGTCTTTGCCGCAAGGCTGTCCCTTATTTTCGCATAGGCCTCTCTCTGCTGAGATATTATCCTTTCGTATTCCTCCCTCGCCTCGGGGCACTGCTCTATCGCCGGCGGCGTTACAAAGTCAAAGCTATTGCCGTCGACATATCTCTGCGACTGCTGGCTGTAGGACGCTATTCTGTGGCGGACAAGCTGATGCGAACAGGCTCTTGATATGCCCTCTATGGCGAAGGTAAAGCTTGCGTGCTCCACGGGGCTTGCGTGACCTATTTCCGCGAGCATATTAACAAAGGACTCGGTCTTTTCCGGGGTCAGCCCCGAGCGTATTTCATCTATCCCGACCGGAGAATAGCACAGCTTTGCCGCCGCCGCGACAATCTGCTCAGGAGCCGGAGTGTATGCTATCAAATTTACTTTTATCGCCATAATACACAGCCTTCCTCTCTGCTTTGACATATAAATCCTTATTCTCTGTAATTATAACATAAAGAAATATTTTTTTCAAACCCTGGCCCGCACCCTAACACCCCGCCTTTGCGCGCCTTATTTTGGGGCCTGAGCGCGCCGCGAAAATAATTTATGGACGCAAGCGCGCAATTAAGCAAAAGCTCTTTATCGGACAAGTGGGATTTCGTTTTGGGGCGCTTTGATAGAAGAATCGACGGCTCGCCACTTAATAGCAGTCAATAAAAATCGCAGCCTTACCGGCGCAAGTCGGCAAGGCTGCGGTCATATACAAGCTTTTAAAAGCATAGAATAAACAAAGCGAATCCTTCAATCGTTATTTTATTTGACGGCTTCAGCAAGCCTTTCAACGCATTTTTTGCAGATCACCTTGCCGTTAAAATTTGTAATTTCCTCCATACCTCCACAGAAAATGCAGGCGGGATTATATTTCTTTAACACTATGCCGTCCTCCTGCGTAAAAATTTCTATTGAATCTCCGCTCGAAAGCTCATATTTTTTTCTGACGTTCGCCGGAATAACTATCCTCCCTAAGGTATCGATCTTGCACAAGCAGCCTGCTGGTTTCATGTTACCATCCCTTCTTAACATTTAAAATTTTACAAATGATGTAATTTGTAGTAATTATACCAATTAATGGCATATTTGTCAAGCGCAATTAAAAATTTGTTGAAAATTGGTGATTTTATGATGAACTACATATGGTCGGGAATTATAGTGCTGAGCATTTTATATTCCCTGTTCACAGGCGGAAGCGGAGCTCTCACAAACAGCGTTATGGACGGAGCAAAAAGCGCCCTCGCCTTAATCGCGGCAACCGCCGGAATGATGTGCTTCTGGTCGGGAATTATGAGAATAGCTCAATGCGGTGGCATAACCAAAGCAATAGCTCGTTTGTTCCACCCGGCCTTAAAACGCCTTATGCCCGAAATCGCCGACGACGACGAGCTTTGCGGCGCAGTATCGATGAACATATCGGCAAACCTGCTGGGGCTCGGCAACGCGGCCACTCCGCTGGGGCTTGAGGCTATGCGGCTGATGAACAAGGGTCTCGGCCGCCGCACGGCAAGCAATTCGATGGTAGTCTTTGTTGTTCTGAACACCGCGTCCATTCAGCTTGTGCCGACGACAATAGCCGCGCTGAGAAGCGAAAACGGAAGCTGCGACCCTATGGGGATAACGCTGAACGTGTGGCTGTGCTCGATTGCAGCCCTCGTCGTCGGCATAAGTCTTGCGAAGATATTTGAGCGAGGAGGAGGCGCGGCTTGAACATAGGCGTATATGTAATTCCGTCGGCGCTTTTATTGATAATAGCAAACGCTATGCTAAAGCGCCTGCCGGTATTTGAGCTTTTTTTACAGGGCGCGCGTCAGGGCATAGGAGCCGTATTTAAGATAATGCCGTCAATACTCGCCCTTGTTTGCGCGGTTTCAATGCTGCGCTCAAGCGGCCTGCTTGATTTTCTCATAGGTTTAGTCTCGCCAATTTTGCAGCCTCTCGGCTTTCCGCCGGAGCTTTTTCCGCTTGCGCTTTTGCGGCCTGTTTCCGGCAGCGGAGCCCTCGCGGTGCTCGACGATATATACAAAAGCTGCGGTGTGGACAGCTTTATAGGCCGCGCGGCGAGCGTTATGATGGGCTCGACCGAAACAACCTTTTACGCTATCGCTATATACTACGGCAGCGTGGGTATAAGCAAGACCAGACACACGGTACCCTGCGCGCTTGCCGCCGATTTCACAGGAATGGCTATGGCTGTGCTTAGCACAAGGCTTTTGGGCGGATAAGATGTCCTTGGCTTGCGGCGCAAAGCAAGGATCAAGGTAAACCCGAACATATAAAAGCAAAAGGGCTGCCGCTATGATAAAATCCTGCGGCAGCCCGAGTCTTTATTCCTCCTTGGAGGATTTTTGCTTTTTTATGACCTTTAGTCGGGAGAACTCCTCCCTCTCCTTTTCCTCGAGAGCGTCGGTGATAAACTTTACGGCCGACTCAAACCTCGGTATCATTATATTCTTTAAAGCGTTTGCGCGCTTTTGCGTCTTCTTTATCGAATCGGCGAGCCGATACACGCTGTTTTCAACCTCGGCAAGCTCGGTCGTGAACACCTTTACCTCGTTGAATTTCACATACGCGTCGTCGAGCGGCGAGGTCGTGTCAAAAAGCCCGTAATGAAGCTTTGGCGTTTCGTCGCCCTGTATTGAAACTATCGGTATTTCAACGCCCATCACGCTCCTGTACGACAGCTTCAGGCTGTCCTCTATCGGTACGCTCTGCGATATCTCCGCGCAGAAGCCGGATAGTATATTTGCCCTTTGCAAAGAGAAATACGCTTCGCTGTAAGCGTTGTCTATCTTATTTTGTATTTCGTTTGCCCTGTCTATCAGGGTCATCATTTCGCGAATGAGAATATTGCGTTTTTTGTCGAGCAGCTCATAGCCCATTTTTGCGAGAGCAAGGGTCTTTTTCGTGCTCATTAAATTGCCCTTTGTCGCCGTTATCTGTGCAGGCACAATATCCACCACCTTTAAGCAAGAAATATCCGAGCCTTATTTTACGTTGAAGTCCTCGGGAGATGTTTCCTTGTAATACTTGTCTAAAACGGCGTCGTCAACGCGGTCAAGCTCAGCCCTCGGCAGAGTGCCGAGCAGCTTCCAGCCGAGGTCAAGGCTCTCTTCTATGGTGCGGTTGGTTGAAAAGCCCTGATTTACAAAGTGAGCCTCGAACAGCTTGCCAAACTGCATATACTTCTTATCCGTCGGGGAAAGCTCCTCCTCGCCGATAACCGAGGCGAGGCTTCTCGCGTCGTTGACCTTGGCGACCGAGGCGAAAAGCTGGTTTTGCAAGGCCGGGTGATCCGCTCTTGTGAAGCCCTCGCCTATGCCGTCCTTCATCAAACGCGAAAGCGACGGCAAAACGGACACGGGAGGATAAAGCCCCTGACCCTGAAGCGCCCTGTCCAAAACTATCTGCCCCTCGGTTATATATCCCGTAAGGTCGGGTATGGGGTGAGTGATATCGTCGTTTGGCATTGTAAGTATCGGTATCTGCGTTACAGAGCCGGTCGAGCCCTTTACCATTCCGGCGCGCTCGTAAAGCGAGGCGAGGTCGGAATAAAGATAGCCCGGATAGCCCTTTCTTCCGGGGATCTCTCCCTTTGATGAGCTGAACTCGCGCAGAGCCTCGGCGTAAGAGGTTATATCGGTCATAATGACCAAAACGTGCATATTCAAATCAAAGGCGAGGTATTCCGCCGCAGTCAGCGCGCACCTCGGCGTGAGCGTTCTCTCGATTATCGGGTCGTTTGAAAGATTTAAGAACATAACGACCCTCTGGAGCACTCCGCTCTCTTCAAAGCTCTTGCGGAAGTAGTCGGCAACGTCGTTTTTTACACCCATCGCGGCGAAGACGATGCAGAAGCCCTGACCCGCCTCGTCGGCTATTTTCGCTTGGCGCACTATCTGCACGGCAAGCTCGTTGTGGCTCATTCCCGAACCGGAAAAAATCGGCAGCTTCTGCCCTCTTATGAGCGTCATAAGCGTGTCTATCGTTGAAATGCCCGTGTTGATATAGTTCTGAGGATAAACTCGCGACACCGGGTTTATCGGCGTGCCGTTGACGTCCGCCGTCTTCTCGGGGAAAATCTCGCCGAGGCCGTCAAGCGGTCTGCCCACTCCGTCGAAGACTCTGCCGATTATCTCGGGCGAGAGCGAGATCTCCATCGGGTGGCCGGTCAGCCTTGTCCTCGTGTTTTCAAGCGACAGCCCTCTCGTGCCTTCAAACACCTGAACGACTATTCTGTCGCCCTCCATCTGCACGACTCTGCCCTGCCGCCTTGTGCCGTTTTCAAGCCTTATCTCAACTATTTCGTCAAAGGACGCGCCCTTTACGCCGTCGATAACTATAAGAGAGCCGTTGATCTCCTTAACGCCAACATAATCTATTATCAATTAAATTACCTTCTTTCTCTCTGCTTGGGACTCCCGGCCGCCTATTATCAGCCGTGGGCAATAGCCTCAAGCTTTTCCCTGATCTCGTTTCTGTAATCCTCAAACATTTCCGGCTTGCTGTTAGGAATGTCGTATTTCATCTTTGTCAGCTTGTCGAAAAGGCCTGTTTCGAGTATTCTCGATATAGGGATTCCGGCGTTTACAAGGTGCTTTGCCCTTTTGTTGAGGTAAAGTATGGTTTTCATCATCTGCTTTTGTTTTTCAAGCGGAACGTAAGTATCGTCGGCATGGAAGGCGTTCTGCTGCAAAAAGCCCACTCGGATAATTCGGCATATCTCGATAACAAGCTTCTGGTCGTCGGGCAGAACGTCGGAGCCGATGAGCTTTACTATCTCCATAAGCGAGCTCTCCTCCTGGAGCAGCGCGCTTATTCTCCTGCGGTATTTTATAAAGTCCTCTCCCGCGTTTTCGGCAAACCACGGGTCGAGGTCGCTGAAATATTCGCTGTAGCTCGACAGCCAGTTTATAGCGGGATAATGTCTTGAATAGGCGAGGTCCTTGTCGAGCGCCCAGAAGCAGCGGATAAATCGCTTTGTGTTCTGGGTTACCGGCTCGCTCATATCGCCGCCCTGAGGCGAAACCGCGCCTATCATCGTGACCGAGCCGCGAGCGCCGCAGAGCGTATCGGCTATGCAGGCTCTCTCGTAAAACTCGGAAAGTCTTGAGGGCAGATAAGCGGGGAAGCCCTCCTCGGCGGGCATCTCTTCAAGTCGGCCGCTTATTTCGCGCAGAGCCTCAGCCCAGCGCGAGGTCGAGTCAGCCATTATCGCGCAGTTGTAGCCCATATCCCTGTAATACTCCGCGAGAGTAACGCCGGTGTATATCGACGCTTCGCGCGCCGCAACCGGCATATTTGAGGTATTTGCTATCAGCACCGTTCTGTCGGTCATCGGGCGGTTCGACTTCGGGTCTATAAGCTCGGAAAACTCCTGCAAAACCTGACTCATCTCGTTGCCGCGCTCACCGCAGCCGACATATATTATGATATCCGCGTCGCACCACTTGGCAAGCTGGTGCTGCGTCATTGTTTTTCCCGTACCGAAGCCGCCCGGTATTGCCGCCGTGCCGCCCTTTGCTATCGGGAACAGAGTGTCTATTACCCTCTGACCCGTTATTAGCGGAACGGACGCAGAGAGTCTGTTCTTTACCGGTCGCGGAGTTCTTATAGGCCATTTTTGGCAAAGCGTCAGCTTTATCTCTTCGCCCTTTTCGTCCCTGAGCGTTGCGACGGTATCGTTTAGGGTGTATTCGCCGTCCGGCATAACGCTTATTACCTCGCACTCGCCCAAAAGCGGCGGAACGAGCAGTCTGTGCTCTATTATCGGCGTTTCGGGCAGCGTCGCGTATATTTGTCCGCCGCTGAGCTTGTCGCCGATCTTGACCTTCATTGTAACGTTCCACTTTTTATCCGGGTCAAGAGAGGGCACGCTTGCGCCTCTTGAGATAAACGCGCCGGACTTTTTCTCTATTTCCGACAGAGGTCTTTCTATTCCGTCAAATATGTTATCTATAATTCCCGGCCCGAGCGTTACGTTCATCGGCGCGCCCGTGCCGACTATCGGGTCGCCGGGCTTCAGTCCCGACGTTTCCTCATATACCTGAACGGTAGTCGCCTTGTCGGTGATACCTATTATCTCGCCGACAAGCCTTTGCTCGCCGACATAGACCATCTCCATCATAGAAAAGTCCTTGGTGTTTTTCACGGTAACAACAGGCCCGTTGACGCCGTAAATTACGTTTTGATTCGCCATCAAATACCATCTCCTCCGGTACATCGAATTTTGTTCGCGGTGAACGGCGCTTAAACCTTAAGCTTTGAGTTTTTCAAAAACCAATCCCTGCGATTTTCAAGCCTTGTATCAAGGGTAAAATCAACGACAATGCCCTTTTTTTCGCACTGCGCCTTAAACCCTCCGACAGCTATATCCGAAGCGGCTTTTATGCTGCAATTTTGTCCGAATATTTCCTTAAGCTCAGCCCCCAGCGGCATATCGTCGCTTTTTATATATACCGTTATTTCATCATCGGCAAAATAAGCGGCAGCCTCGGCGGCGTTCTTTTTCAGCGCGTCCTTATACTGCTCTGTGGCGCTGTATTCCAAAAGCCTTTTCTCGGCCCTTGCAAATACCTCTTCGACCATTTCCTCGCGCCGTTTGTAAAGCGCCTGTCTGCCCTCGTCCTCTTTTTTGGCAAGCTCGCTCGTTATTCCCGCGCGCATACTCGCCATTTCCTTTTGTATCAACGCGTGAGCGTCCCTTATGCCCTCGTCCTCGGCCTTTTTCAGCTCCTCCGCCTTGAATTTCTCCACCTCGGAGCGAATCATATGCTTTTGCTCGTCGGCGTACTTTTGTATTGCGTTTAAAAAGTTACCTGTCTTTTTGTCAGGCGACATAATAACCATTCCTCTCCGAAGAGTGTAGTTTTATTCGCACCGCTGAGCGGCGCTATTAATATGCCTTTACTGTCGAGCGGGCATGAAGGCTCAAAGCCGACCCCGCTCGGACTTTGATTTGGGCGTGAAGATAGAAGCTCGTGCATAGGGCTTTATTCTATCTCCGCTTCGGGCGGCGACCGCTTCCCGCGCCTTAAGGCGCGGGAAGCCAAAACGCGGCACTCTGCCGTTTTGCCCCGTTAAGCCGGAGTGCTCGCCGCGTTTTGGCGCGCTGCCGCAGGCAGCGCGGGTCGCCGCCCGAAGCGGAGCCGCAGCGAAGCCCCAACTGAAAGCGCCCCTTAATATATACGTCAGAGCTTTACGCCTATTGCCTCCTGAACGTACCTTGTTATGGAATCCTTTGTTCTTCCGTTTCCGTGGCGGTCGGGGATCTCGACTATCAGCGGTCTCTGCCTGTTGAGCTTTAAATCGTAGACAAGCTCCGGACAAAGAGATACCAGCCGCTCGGTCATAAGAATAACAGCCACGTCCTCCATCTCCATGGCCTCCGAAAGCGCCTTGCGCACCTCGCTGTCCTCGTGGATAACCACCCCGTCGATCCCCGCGAGCCGCATACCTATCTGTGTGTCAACATTGTCGCTTATCAAGTAAAAACGCATCTTCTCACCTGATCCTTCGTTTGCGCGTTTTATGTATTCTTTAATTATGAGAAGAGAATGAGGATCGAAATAAGAACGCCATAGATCGCGATACCTTCCGCAAGAGCAACGAAGATGAGCGATTTACCAAAGGCCTTCGGGTCCTCGGACGTAGCCCCGATAGCAGCCGGAGCCGCGCCGCAAACCGCTATGCCGCCGCCTATGCCGGAAAGCCCCGTAACGAGTCCCGCGCCTATGTACTGGAGTCCCTTTGAGGACGCATCAGCGGCCGCAGCAGTATCCGTTCCTGCGGCGGAGGCCACGATAGGACAAGCCACGCAAAGCACCATCATTGCGGCGAACGAGATTATCTGTCTGAGCACGGCGCTCTTTCTGCTGCGGCGGCCGCGAGCAACCGAGCGATACGACAGTGTCATTGAAACGAGTAAGAAAAGTACAGGTAAAGTTAAAAGTATGATTTGCATAATAAATTCCTCCTGAATGATAAATATATTATCCCCGCAATGGCGGAGCTTTTGACATATCAGTGTCTGCGCTCAAGTCTTACCGGCTTAAACGCTCTGCCGTCGCCCACATAGAAGCGGCTGAACAGCTCGTAATATTCGAGTCTGAGCACCTGTATCGTTACGAGAGTCGCCTCAAGCGCTATAACGAAGCAGTTGCCGAATACTATCATGATTATATACGGAACGGAGCCCTCCGCCCCTACAAGTCCGGCGAGCGTGAAGAACACGAGCATCATGCCGGCGTGGACAAGCACGAAGGTGCCTATTCTGAGGTAGGACATCGTGTTTGTTATATAGCTGAGCATAGCCTCGAACAGCTCGAAGAAGCTCTGCACGAGAAACTCTCCCCATTTTTCCGGCTTCCAGTTTTTCTCGCCGTTTATCAGCTTTGACAGCGGTTCGCCGAGGTATATCAGAATGACCGGAACCACTATCAGGCAGACGACGTAAAAGACGTTCATTATCTGTATGCCGAACAGCGAAAGCAACATTCCCGCTATGAGCGAGATGTAAAAGACTATGCCGCACACGCCGCTCGGGCTGAACAGCGCCCTGCCGAAATCTCGTCGCTTTACCGATGAGATGACGTTTAAAAGCATCGCCAAAAATACGAGGAACACTCCGATCCCTGCGGCTATTATAACGAGCGTCGTCGCGCTCTCGATAGCCGGCAGCGGGGCGGATTTCAGCCCGACGGAGTTATAAAGCGGGTCGAGCGCGTGCTCAAAGCCAAACACTGAGCCGTAGACAAAGCCGAACAGCGTCGCCGCTATACCGCAGGGTATCAGTATCTTTCCTATATCCATTCTCTTGAACTTCCACATTAGAAAGCCGATTATCGAAACGAGTATGCCCTGTCCTACATCGCCGAACATCATTCCGAATAAAACCGTGAACGTCAGCGAAACAAAGAGAGTCGGGTCGGGCTCGTTGTAGCACGGCAAGCCGTACATATCGACGAAAAATTCATACGGTCTTGAAAAGAAGTTGTTTTTCAGCTTGACCGGCGGGGAATGCTTGAGCTCCTCGCTGCCGTCCGAAAGGGAACACTCTATACTGTCGATTTTCTCAAGTCTTGACACGAGCTTATCCGCGCTCTTTGCGGGAACCCAGCCGACAAGGATAAAGCTCTTGTTATATATCATCGCATTTTTCTTTATGCCCGAGTATAGCTCCTTCTCGGAAATTTTGCTGAAATATTTATCTATGTCATTTTTGTTGTATTTATAATAGCTGTCGAGCTTTGACGACGCGACCTCGTAATCCTCGTTCAGAGCGCTTAAGTGTTCCTTCAATATCTCTATCGACTGCTCCGGCGTGCCGTGATATTCCTTTATATCGCATCTTTCAAAATATAATCCCGAAAATATTCGGTCTATATCGCTGCTCTTGTCTATCGGGGTCACATACACCCCCCAATAATGGGTGTCGTCCTCGGTGCAGACAAAGAACGAAACGTAAGGATTATCCTTGTATTTATCGAGCTTTTCATAGCTATCGCGAGGCAGGCGACCGAAGTTCGCCTTTATGAATTTACACTCGAGTATCTTGTCAAAGTTGACTCCTATCCCCGCAAAGTGCGACGCCTCTTCAATACTTCTTCTGCACTGGTCGATTCTCTGGTCTAAATCCGCCTTATTTATGACAAGCCGCTCAAGCTCGTCGTTCATCGCTTTAACCCTGTCAAGAATTTGCTCGTCGCTGTCTATCAAATCCGAAGCGTCAACTATCTGCGGCGTTATGCCGGCGGTGTTGAGCGTTTCGGTAAAATCCGCAAGCGGCTCCGTGTATGGATTTCTGTCGGTAACCGGGGAAAAGCCTCTTGTGTCGGAGTAAAAGTTCAGCGGGTCGTCGGGCTGGAACACGCCCGAGCTTCCGCATACGTTTATTACCTTTTCAAGCTCCGACTTAAGACCGATTATACCAATTGATTTAATGGGAGAAACAGCCATCACCATACCTCCTTAAATTTATTGATATATCAATAGTTTTTTTATCGTGTCGGGATCCACCTTATATCTTACTCCCTCGATAATGTTTATTATATTGTTGAGCTCGGTTTGCCCAAGCGTTAAATAGCTCATCATGACAACAGTCGGAATGGTCGAAAAGCGTATTTGCCGCCTTGTGTAGTTATACCTTCCCCGCCTGTCTATTTCGCCGGCATAGCTGTACTCCATTTTAGCTATTCTCTTGCCGACGCTCGTCTGTGCCGCAACCGCAAACAGCTCCTTCGCGCTGCCCGAGGCGCACATCTCGTCGAGTATTCTGTCGTTTATCGAGCCGCCCGGAATAAGCTGCTGCTTTATCTCGTCCGGCTTCATTTGATAATATTTCTGGAGCCTTAATATTCTCACAAAATTTTTTAAGTCTATTTCGGTGGAGAACATATCGGTAAGCCCCTTTTTCTCCGCGCCGGAGGTATGCTTGTTGATGATTTCAAAAAGATTTGAATACAAATCGGCATAGAGAATATTTTCTATTTTCGGCACATCGAGCGCGGCTGCGTCGACTGGTTTTAATGGGCTTAAAAGCTTTTTATATTTCGAGCCCTCAAGCGCCGCAAGAAAATCGTCGTAATTTTCCGCCTTGGCAAGAAGCTTTAAATCTATTTTTGTGTGCGTCTCGAGGTTTGAGGGAAGGTCAAAAACGTATCTATCGGCGTTGCCGGAGCTTAAAAGCATCAAAAAGTGCGTGAGCTGCTCCACCTCGGCTCGGTTTATGAGGTACTGCGAGAAGGCCTCGCCAGTCGCTATCTCATAGTGGCTCAGCTGTGCAAATTCCTGCATTAGCAGCCGTTTAAGCACCGCTTCAAGCTGGCCGCGGTGAACATCTCTCTCGCTCATATTATTAAGCACCGACGAGTACCTTGTATGCGTTTTGAGATACGACATAACCTCGCCCACACTCGAACAGCCCAAAAGCGACTGATAGTCCTTTTCATTGAGCCGCTTGCCATACATTGCTCTTGCCTTTGCTATTATGGCGTTTGCGGCATATTTTGTGAATACCATTGTTCAGGCTCCTTTCCAAAATCTGCGATCAATAATCACTCAAGAGCCTATCACCTGCGAAACTATCTCGTCGACCCATTTATCGCAATTATCCGAAAAGGTCTTTTCGAGCTTCTCAAAGGCCTCCTTTTGCTTCTGCTTGGACCTTTTAAGCCTGTCGTCGGCCGCCCTGCGTTCGGTGGCCTCGTTTTTTTCGATTCGTTTCCTCGCGTTTTCAATGTAGTGATTGTAAACGGCGTCGCGCGCCTTTGCTATATCCTGTTCCGAGGTCGCCTTTTCGCGGTCGGCCTCTTCGGTGAGCTTGCGAGCCTTTTCGTCCATCTCAACTATTTTTGAGAGCATATCCTCCATATGAACACCTCCGTAAATGAATAAAGCGAGGCGCACAGTCCTCGCATTTCGCCGTTGAAATGAAAATAACAATAGCAAAAACCTACATATTAATATGCACCAGTTCTGCGTTGTCGTTATTATAGCACTCTTAAACACATTTTTCAAGCATAATAATGGCCGATATTCAAAATTTATTTTTAAATTTTGAATGCGCACAATTCTTTTCGTTTCTTTGAAAAGAAATTTATCATAGCGACAAATCAAAATTCATCGCGAAATTTCACCGGACGCATATTATGAGCATAAGGAGTGATTTTATGGAAAAAAGCAGCGGTTTCAGCCGCGTAACAAAGGAATATCTGTGCGAATACGAAGAGATACTCGGCACAATGATATGTAAAATGACGAGCGCCGAGCTTGGGGACAGCATTTCAGAGCGCTTCATAAACCAGATGATACCTCATCATATGGCAGCAATCGAGATGTCGCGCAATATTTTGAAGTACACCACCAATCTGCGCCTGCAAAGCATAGCCGACAATATCATATCCGAACAGACTCAGAGCATTGCCGATATGACCGAGATCGAGCGTTGCTGCTCGGAGGTGTGCAATTCAAAGAGCGAGCTTACATCCTATCAGGGCAAGACCGACTCCATACTCAAGGCGATGTTTGCAGGAATGAAAAACGCAAGGGCTGTCAACTGCGTGAATTGCAGCTTTATCCGCGAGATGATACCCCACCATATGGGAGCTGTGAGAATGTCCGAAAATGCCCTCGGGTACGACGTTTGCCGCGATCTGAAGCCGATACTTCGTTCTATTATCGCCTCTCAGCGCAGGGGGATAATGCAGATGCGCAGGCTTGCGATTGAGATAAACTGCGCCTTAAGGTAGATCCCCACGAGGGGGGCTGCCGCTTGTCCTGTTTTTACTCTGTGCCTTGTGCCAAGGCTTGTTCGGGCGGCGACCTGCGCGGCGCAGCCGCGCGGAAAACGCGGCGGGGCTGCGGCCGTTCCCGCTATGAAACCCCCTGCCGCCGCGTTTTCGGCCCATTCCCGCCGGAGGCGGGAATGGGCGGGGTCGCCGCCCGAACCCTCCACTCCCGCTCAAATCCAAGAAAAGAGCCTGCGGCAGCCGTTTATGTATTGCCGTTTCTTCTTGCGGCAAGATAATCCTCAAGTATTATCGTCGCCGCCACGCTGTCGATAACCCGTTTGCGCTTTTTACCCCTCGTGTCGGTCGCGTTCAAATAATTGTGCGCCGTTATCGTGGTGCCCCTCTCGTCCTGCATAACACATTTAATACCGGTCCTCTCGGACAGGCTCTCGGCAAAGGCGCGAGCCCTCTGAGCCGACTCGCCCTCACTGCCGTCCATATTTCTCGGCAGCCCGACAACTATGAGCTCCGCATCGCACTCTCTCGCCTTTTCCGCTACCTTGAGCTCAAGAACGTCAAGCTCCCTCTCCTCTATCACGCAAAGGGGCGACGGGAGCAGCTCGCTTTTGTCGCAGCGAGCAAGCCCCGTCCTCGCAAGCCCCAAATCAACCGACATTATTATCATTTTTACACCTCATATCACTGAAAAATATCATTCCCGTTCCGTCCTCTCTCATAGCCGTAGGCTATGAGCCCCTCGCCGTCGCTTGCGGAGTAAAACACCTCGGAATATTTGCCGTAGCCGAGAGCTTTAAGCTCCTTTTTCAGCCACTGCTCGTCCTTGCCTGAGGCGTGAAGATTTTTCTTCATCAGCCTGCCGTCGGCTATGAGCGTTATAAAATACCGCGCGGCTTGCGGAGATATATTCATATCCTCGGGGCACATCGGACGCTTTGTAGATTTAGGCAAAAACGACATTTTGCCATTGCTCTCAAACACAGCGGTTTCTATTTCATCTAGGTCATAATACCCGTTTACGCGGCACTGTATAAGAAATTCATTTAAATCAATTCTCGCCTTTTTCATATTGTTGCGGTATATTTTGCCCTTGTCCATTATGACGAGCGCCCTGCCGCCGAAAAAACGCCTGAGCCTGTCGGACTTTTGCGACAAAAGGGATATGAGCGCGACCGCAGCGCTGTAAATCACCATTGCCGTGAGCGGCTTTAGCGCGTCGCCCTCGAGCGAGGTCGCCATTTCTGCGGCTATCGAGCCTATCGTTATACCGTTGATATAGTCGAACATTGTAAGCTGTGACACCTGCCTGTTGCCGATAAGCTTAGTCAACAAAAACAAGGCGACAAGAGAGCCTATCGCCGCCAAGGCTATCTTTGACATATCCATAATAATATTCATAACATTCACCCGTTTTATTATGGGCGCATTATGAAAAAAATATTCGCGGCCTTTTCTTTTTCATCGTCAATGAGCGCCGCCTGTGGCGGATGAAGCGAATTGGGGATGGCGCAGCGGTCAAAAATCGTCGGCGCTCCAAGCCGAAGCGATTTTTGGGTACCGCAAGAGGGAACGTCGGTTCCGCCTGCAAATCAACATAAATTAAAATCCATATCAAACGATTGACAGCATATGAGGCTCGCGCTTTTTATATACGGCTATCTCCTTAATACCAAGCTCCGACAAAATATCAAGAGCTCCGTCTATTCCCTTAGCGAGGTCCTCCGCTTTGTGCGCGTCGCTGCCAATGGTTATATATCTTCCGCCCAACTCAATAAAGCGCCTGAGAAAATACACGTCGCGGCAGTCGTCAATGCAAGACGCTGAAAGCTCCGGATTGCGGCAGGTGTTAAACTCGAGCGCCCTTTCCCCCTTCGCAAGAAGCGACAACACCTCGTCAATCTCGTCTTTATAGTCGCTCATATCAATTTGTATTCCCGCCCTGCCGCATATGTACCTAAAAGGATAGGTTATATGCGCAAGGCTGTCGAAGCGCCCCCACTCAATGCACTCGCAAAGCTCCGAAAAATATTTTTTTAAAAGCTCGGGTATTGCCTCCCTGTGGTAGTCGAGCCAGAAAAAGTCGCCCATATCCTTTAAATTGTGCGTGGAGCAGAGTATGAAATCGTAATCGGCTATGGCGAGTGCGTCCTCCGTCGCCCTCATATCGTGCAGGGGCTCGCCAAGCTCTATGCCGCACAAAAGCTCAGTTTTATATACATTGCTTTTCCGCTCCGACTCAATATCGTTTGCGGACTGCCTTAGCAGGCTCGACTGGTCGCCGAACTCGCTGTCGGGCTTATAATAAAACGCCGATTCAAAATGGTCGGTCACGGTGAGATAATCAAGCCCGATCTCGTCCGCCCTTTTCAGCTGCTCCACAACGCTGCTGTCCGCGTCAAAGGAATTTTTGCTGTGCACATGGCTGTCGGCCGTAAGTTTATGCCTCATCTGCAACCCTCCGCTTTCTCTTAAAAAACTATATAAAAAATTATATATTGCCCTCCCGCGTTTTTCAAGTCCCAAAAGCTTTTTCGCCCTGCTTGCCGCTGCTCTTTCCCGGGCTCTGTGGCAAAAACGCCTTTATTTGACAAAATGCCGCGCCGCTATTGACAGGCGGAGATAAAAATAAGATAATATTATTTAAGATTATTTAAGCGTATTATTTTATACGCAGCGGAAAATTATTTTCAGGAGGACTTTTTATGCGCGCATTTATTACCGTTATCGGCAAGGACACCGTCGGGATACTCGCAAAGGTTTCTTCGGCCTGCGCCGAATATGGAGTTAATATTCAGGAGGTAACGCAGTCTGTCTTGCAGGATATGTTTGCAATGATAATGCTTGTCGATATAGACAAGTCGAGCGTTCCCTTTGACAAGCTCTCTGACAGTCTTTCCGCCCTCGGCGACGAGATGGGGCTTAAGATTCACATAATGCACGAGGACATCTTTAACTCAATGCACAGAATTTGACCGCGGAGGCTTGAATAAATGATAAACACACACGACATACTCGAAACGATAAATATGATAGACAACGAAAACCTCGACGTGAGGACCATCACAATGGGGATTTCGCTGCTCGAATGTATAGACGAGAATATAGACCGCGCCTGCGACAAGGTGTACGATAAGATATGCCGCTATGCAAAGGATCTTGTCAAGACGGGCGAGGACATCTCGAAGGAATACGGCATACCCATAATCCACAAGAGGATAGCCGTTACGCCTGTTGCAATGCTCGCGGCGACATGTCCGGCGAGCGACCCCGTTAAATTTGCCCACGCTCTTGAGAGGGCGGCTCAGACGGTCGGGGTGAACTTTATCGGCGGATACTCGGCTCTCGTTCAAAAGGGCTTTGCTCAGGGCGACTACAGCCTTATTGAGAGCATACCGCGCGCCCTGTCGGAAACCGAGCACGTTTGCTCGTCGGTAAACGTCGGAAGCACAAAGGCGGGCATAAACATGGACGCTGTCGCGAAGATGGGAAGGATAATCAAGCAGACGGCTGAGCTTACAAGCGACAGGGAGTGCATCGGCGCGGCAAAGCTCGTTGTATTTTGCAACGCTCCCGAGGACAACCCGTTTATGGCGGGCGCGTTCCACGGCGTGGGCGAGCCCGACTGCGAGATAAACGTCGGCGTTTCCGGGCCCGGAGTGGTGCGCTCCGTGCTTTCAAAGTGCGGCGACTGCGACATCACCGAGGTCGCCAATCTCATTAAGAAAACCGCTTTTAAAATCACAAGGACGGGTCAGCTTGTCGCTCAGGAGGCTTCAAGACGGCTTTGCGTTCCTTTCGGAATAGTCGATTTGTCGCTTGCGCCGACTCCCGCTGTAGGCGACAGCGTGGCGCACATTCTCGAGGAGATGGGGCTTGAGCAGTGCGGCGCTCACGGAACCACTGCGGCTCTCGCATTGCTGAACGACGCCGTTAAAAAGGGCGGCGTTATGGCTTCGTCGCACGTCGGCGGACTTTCGGGCGCTTTTATACCCGTTACCGAGGACGCGGGCATGATAGCGGCGGCAAAGAGCGGCTGTCTGACACTGACAAAGCTCGAAGCGATGACCTCCGTCTGCTCCGTCGGGCTTGATATGATAAACGTACCGGGCGACACGACTCCCGAGGTTCTTTCCGCCATTATTGCCGACGAGGCCGCTATCGGTATGGTGAACTCAAAGACGACCGCCGTAAGGCTCATTCCTGCGATAGGCAAGAAGGCGGGCGAATGGCTTGAATTTGGCGGACTTTTGGGCGGCGGTCCCGTTATGGAGCTGAACACCGCTTCTCCCGCGAAATTCATATCAAGGGGCGGCAGGATCCCCGCTCCGCTGCAAAGTCTTAAAAACTGATTTTTTAATTGATTTTATTTTTACTGCCATTAAGGCTGTCGCGCACTCCTGTTTATGCCAAGGTGCGAGGTTAAACAGGCTTCGGGCGGCGACCGGCTCCACCCCGCCCCGAGGGCGGGGTGGAGCACAAAAACGCGGCGTGCAGGAGCTTTCACCTTACAACAGGGAGCTATGCCGCCGCGTTTTTGCGCGCGGCTGCGCCGCGCGGGTCGCCGCCCGAACCTCCCTCACGCCGCAGTGCAGTCAAAACGGGCAGCCGCGACAGCCCCTAAACCTAAGCTCTCGCTTAAACGGCAACTTAAACCCCCGGGCCGCCCCACTTGCGGCATATCAATATTCCTTCAAGCATAGCTTCGCCCTGCGGAACACACTTCCGCAGGGCGAAATTTATATTAAAAGGAGAGGTAAACAAAGCTCTCTATTTTACCGTAGTATCAGTTGAAAAACTCGTTAAAGAAATCCTCAAGGCCTCCGCTATAGTTATTGTTTCCTGAATACCCGCCGTTGCCGTCCTCGTTAAAGCCGTTTGTCGATGACGACGATTCGGGAATATACTCCTCAAGCTCAAGCTTCAGCGTTGTCTTCTGACCGTCGCGGCTGACAACTACGCTTACTACATCTCCGACCTTGTGACTCTTTATCTGCGCCTCAAACTCGCTCTTGGTCGAAACCTCCTTGCCTTCGACGGATACTATCCTGTCGCCTCTGATAAATCCCGCGTCATACGCCGTGCTCCTCGAATCTACGCTCTGAACATAAACGCCAGTCTCCTTAACGCCGTACATCATGGCGGTCTGCTCGTTCGGAATATCTAAAAGCTTAAGTCCCGTTTCGGTAATGCCCTTTACATAGCCGTATTCAGTCAAATCGCTTACAACGTCTGAAATGCTGTTTATCGGGATTGCAAAGCCTATGCCCTCTATCTCGTTGCTGACGGATTTTGCCACTACCAAGCCTATAAGATTGCCGTGTCCGTCAAAAAGTCCGCCGCCTGAGTTGCCCGGGTTTATCTCCGCGTTCGTCTGTAATAGGTTCATAACCGTTCCGTCAACCGTTATATCGCGGTTCAAGGCGCTGATTATGCCCTCTGTCACCGTTCCGCCGAGCTGTCCGAGCGGGTTGCCTATTGCGACAGCCTTTTCGCCGACCTTTATCTTGTCGCTGTCACCCATAACTGCCGGAGTGAGGCCTGTCGCATTGATTTTCACAAGAGCTACGTCAAGAGTCGGCGAAGCCGTTCCGACCAGCTTTGCGTCATAGCTCTTTCCGTCCTTGGTGGTCACCTTTATAGTCTTTGCCCCGTCGATAACGTGGTTGTTTGTTATAATGTATCCGTTTTCGGATATTATAACGCCGCTGCCCGCGCCCTGAGTAATATAGTTCTGCGAGAACGCGCCGGTAGTTACCGATTCGGTGGTTATCTCAACAACGCTATTCTGAGTTTTGGCAACTATGTCCTCGGTTGACATCGCGCTGCCATCAGCTCCGGTTGAAACCGTTTCGACCACCTTTTGGATATTTACCCCGCCGCTTGATGTGGGATTAAGGTGGTTTGCAAGCATTGCTCCGCCAAAGCCGAGTCCGGCGCTCAGCAGCATACACGCGGCTATAAGCACCGCCATGCCCGCTCTGCCCTTTTTCTTATTCTTATTTTTCTTTTTAGCGCTGTTGTACTGCACCGCCTGCTGAGTCGGGGTGTAATAGCTCTGCGGCGTTGTCCCGCGAGCTCCGCTTTGCACAGCGCCGTATTGGGTCTGCTCGTTGTTTATATACCTTGTGCTGGAGTATCCTCCGGCTTCATAGCTGCCCGAGGGCTGATTATCGGGAGAATAGCTCCTGCGGTAGCTGCCGTCCGCATTGAACATAGAAGCGCTTTGATTGTCCGCTGTATTATAGCTTGTGCCACCGTAGGAATTGCTCGGTTCAGCGCTGTCAGCCGTTTTGGTAAAGTCTGCACTGCGGTAGGTATATCCTTCGTTATCGTTCGCCGCGCCGCTGTGATTTGTGCCACCGGCGTAATACGGGTTCTGTTCGGCCGCAGAGGTCGACTCGGGCTTTGAGTATGAGCTTGAATAAATGTTTTCGGAGCTCTGAGTCGGGGTCGTATACTCCTGCTCCTCGTTTTTCTCAAAGCTTTCTGTTCCGTCAAAATTATCGTTATAATTTTTGTCCATAAATAACACCTAACTTTCATTATTTTGTTGTTGCAAGTCTTTTTCTTTGATGATTATATGATATACATTTATCTTTACGCAATTTTTAAACTAAAATGAAATATTGCTAAACAAAAAAATAATAATTTGTTAATATGGATATTTTTGTTAAAAAATGCCGCCTTGGCGGGTACAGGTCAGCAAAAGCGACGGCGGCGCAAGCCGTTATGCCCGACGCTCGCAGGGTATTCGCTCCGACTTGGCTTCGCTTTCCCTCAGCTCGCCATAGGTTCGCAATATCACGCAGAGTGATATCGCGAAGGTGAGAATGTCCGATACGGGCATAGAGTACAAAACTCCGTCGAGCCCGAAAAAGACAGGCAGCAAAAGCGCAAAGCCCACTCCGAAAACCACCTCTCTTATCATAGACAGCGCGGTCGACGCTGACGCCTTGCCCATAGCCTGAAGAAAAATAAAAGCCGCCTTGTTCACGCACGCGAACACTATCATGCACAGATATATTCTGAATGCCTTTACGGCAAAATCGGCATAATATGAGCTCTCGTTTGCAGAGCCAAACACCGCTATGAGCCGACCGGGCATAAGCTCGACTATTATAAGAGCGATAAAGCCGACGGCCGCCTCGCACAAAAGCAAAAGCGTAAACAGGCTCTTTACTCGCCTGAGCTTGCCTGCGCCCATATTATATCCGACGATCGGGATACAGCCCGCCGCCATACCTATGACTATTGAGATGACTATTTGAAAAAATTTCATCACTATTCCGACGACAGCCATAGGTATCTGGGCGTAAATATCCTGACCGAATATAGGGTCCGCCGCGCCGTACTCGCGTATCATATTATTTATCGCCGCCATCGCCGCTACGAGCGAGATCTGCGAGAGAAAGCTGCAAGCGCCGAGCGAGAGCGTTCTGCCTATTATATGAATATCCAAACGGAAATCGCGCTTTGAAAGCCTTACGCTTTTTGTATGAAGCAGATACCACACCGAAAGCAGAGCCGCCGCTATTTGCCCTATGACCGTCGCGACTGCCGCACCCGTCATTCCCCATTTGAAGCAGAAAATGAACACGGGGTCAAGCACGATATTTATCCCCGCACCGACAAGAGTTGAGAGCATTGCAAACTTGGGGCTTCCGTCCGCGCGTATTACAGGATTCATCGCCTGACCGAACATATAAAAGGGTATGCCGAGGGTAATATAGAAGAAATACTCCTTTGAAAGCGCGAAGGTTTCGCTGTTGACCGTTGCGCCGAACATAGCTATTATAGGCTCTTGAAATATAAGGTAGGCCGCGCACAGCGCTATACCTCCGGCAAGCGACATAAGTATTGACATACCCACGCTTTTGCCGGCCGAGTCTCTTTCGCCCTTGCCGAGGCAAAGGCTTACAAACGCACAGCAGCCGTCGCCTATCATAACGGCGACTGCGAGCGCTATGACCGTGAGCGGAAAAACGACGGTATTCGCGGCGTTTCCGAAGGAGCCGAGATAGTCCGCATTCGCAATAAATATCTGGTCGACGATATTATAAAGAGCGCCGACCAAAAGCGAAATAACGCACGGCAGGGCGTATTTGCGCATAAGCCTGCCTATTTTCTCCTCCGCAAGATAAGATTGATTGATTTGTTCCATAATATGTTCCTCCTTTTCAGAGCAAAAAAATAATGCGTAAGCCCTGAACTGGACTTACGCATTCGCTGCTCGTTAAATATATTATACCGTTTTTTTATTTTAAATTCAAGGCTTAAGGAGGAATTTTTTTGGCTTGCGCCCAAACCGATGCCTCCGCCTTTTCTTCAAAGGATTTTGCTTAATCAAGCTTTTCTTCTTTCCATAAGGCGGCTTACCGGCGCAGCTCGGTAAAGCTACTGTCAACGAGCATATGTCAAAAAAAATTTACAAATTTGGCGCATGAAAATTTCAACCGCGTTTGATATAATTATTTTGTAAAATGCTTTACAAAATCAAAGGCAGATGAGCTGTCGTTTTGCAGCCTGCCGTTTTAAGAGGTGAAAAAAATGAGCAATTTGGCGTTAATAAAGGAAAGGGTAAAGGCGCTGTATGAAAGCGACCCGCACATACACATCAACGTTTCAATACCTCGACTTAAGCCTGCGCTTAAAAATGTCAGTGTCGTGATCACCGCAATTTATCCGAACATATTCCGCATTGAGGAGGACAGCGAGAGCGAGCGCCACAGCTACACTGTGCAGTACACGGATATTTTGACAAAGCAGATAGAGATTCTTGAGCTTAACGCAGTAAAATAGGCTAAGGCGAAGCACCTAAGCTGCCGCGCGTTTTTCCGACCGGCTCTGTGCGCGGGTAAGGGTGTTCGGGCGGCGACCGGCAAAATCCGCCCGGCCGGGCGGATTTTGCGAAAAACGCGGCGAAGGGCTATGTATGGCAGGAAAAAGCCTTTGCGCCGCCGCGTTTTTGCTCCCGCGCCCGCAGACGCGGGCGCGGGAGGGTCGCCGCCCGAACAAGCCCCAACTCAGGCACAGCGTTAAAACGAGCTTGCGCGGCAGCCGCACTATACCCCGAACGACAAATAACAATTACACAAAAAAGCAGGAAGCGCTCGCTTATCAAAAGCGAAAACCGCCGCCTGCTTTAAATTTTATTCTCTCGCCGCGCCGCTTTTCCTCGCAGCGTCAACCACGGCTCTGGCAACCGCGCCGCCTATCCTCTTGTCAAACGCCTCGGGCAGTATATAATCGGCGCTGAGCTCGCTGTCGTCTACAAGCGAGGCTATCGCGAGCGACGCCGCGACCTTCATATCCTCGTTTATCTCCTTGGCGCGGCAGTCAAGAGCTCCCCTGAATATTCCCGGAAACGCGAGCACATTGTTTATTTGATTTGGAAAGTCGGACCTTCCGGTGCCGACTACAGCCGCTCCCGCGGATTTTGCCTTGTCGGGCATAATCTCGGGCGTGGGATTAGCCATAGCGAACACAATAGGCTTTTCGGCCATCGACCTTATCATATCCTCGCTTACAATATTCGGAGCGGAAACGCCAAGAAACATATCTGCGCCCTTCATAGCGTCCGCAAGCGTGCCCCGAAGCCCTTCCCTGTTTGTAAGCGTGGCCATATACGCCTGCTCGCTGTTGAGCTCGTCCATGCCCTCGCATATTATTCCGAAGCGATCCACCATAATAAGGCTCTTTACCCCCATATTGAGCATATGCTTCGCTATCGCAATTCCGGCTGAGCCCGCGCCGTTTATCACGACCTTGATCTCGTCTATCTTTTTTCCGACGACCTTTAGCGCGTTTATCAACGCTGCGGCGACAACCACCGCCGTGCCGTGCTGATCGTCGTGAAACACGGGAATATCGCATATCTGCTTTAGCTGTCTTTCTATTTCAAAGCAGCGCGGAGCGGATATGTCCTCAAGGTTTATCCCGCCGAAGCTGCCGCTTATCAGATACACGGTCTTTACTATATCCTCAACGTTTTTCGACCTTACGCATATCGGAAAAGCGTCTACGTCAGCAAACTCCTTAAAGAGCGCACACTTGCCCTCCATGACGGGCATACCGGCCTCCGGCCCTATATCTCCAAGCCCGAGCACCGCCGTGCCGTCCGTTATAACGGCCACAAGATTATTCCTGCGAGTAAGCTGAAACGACCTTTTATAATCCTTCTGTATCTCAAGGCAGGGCTGAGCGACGCCCGGAGTATAGGCGAGCGAGAGATCCTTTGAATCGTTTATCTTAACCCTTGAAACGACCTCTATTTTCCCGTTCCATTCGTAATGCTTCTTGAGCGACTCCTCCCGTATATCCATACAAAACATATCCTTTCGAGTTAATTTATCTTTAAAGAGTATATACCAAAATGTCGAAAAGGGCAACATAAATTTGACTTTATTTCTCATATATATTACAATATTACCTGCGAGCGGGCTGAACAGCCGCGGGCGGATGCGAAAGCTGCTGTCCGAGGAAAGTCCGGGCTCCACAAGGCAAAAATAACGGCTAACGGCCGCCGGGGGCGACCCCAGGGAAAGTGCAACAGAAATAAACCGCCCGCAAGGGCAAGGATGGAAAGGCGAGGTAAGAGCTCACCGGCGCTGCGGAGACGCAGCGGCCATGTAAACCCTATTTGGAGCAACACCGTGGAAAGACAATATGCGTGCCTTGCGCGTCTTAGGAGGTGGCGTCGAGCAGATTCGGCAACGGTCTGCCAAGATAGATGGCTGTTCACGACAGAACCCGGCTTACAGGTCCGGTCGCAAAAAAGCAAGTCTGCAAAAGCGCGGACTTGCTTTTTTTATTTAAAAGAGCTTTATCTGAGAAAGCATATTAATTACTGCGTTATGTTTATTTCAATTCTGTGCGCCGTATGAGCGCATAGGAGGCGAACCCGAAAACAGCGCCTATTACTATGAACGTAAGCACGGGGAAAATAAAATTAACCGTTCCGTCATTCATAAAGCCAAAGGCGTTTAGCGCAAATCTTCCGATCCTGCTTACAAGCTCCGAGGATAATACAAATCGGAACAAGGCGGCGATCAAAAGAATTACACCGGCGAGGCCGACGCCTATCAGCAGCGCGGTTATTCTTCCGACTTTATTGACGACCAACGCCGCCAGATAGAAAACACTACAAAACGTCGTATACACTAAGGTCAGCCAAAGCCAGTTGAACAGAATATTTTCGTACCCGTACAACATTCCGAAAAATGTGAAGTAATTAATGAAATGATGAAGAAGATTTCCGAGCAGGGTATCTATCAAGGCCATCGCGGCGGACACTAAAAGGAAGCTGCAAAATGTAGAAAGAAAAATATATCTGCGGGTAAAGCCGTTTTGTAAAAAGGCCTTAAAGTCCTCTCTGAAGCTCAAAGCTCCCATAATACTTAAAAACACCGCCGTCGCTACTTCCAATCCATTGGAGCCTGCTTCGAGCTCTCCAGTGCAAAGCACAACGATTGCCATAATCAAAAAGGAAATACTGTATTCCACAAGATAGAAAATCATAAGAGGCTTGATTTTGGTCAAGCACCCGTAAAAAACAGCAGATTTCAGCTTATTCATTTTCCTCGCCGCCTTTCTCAGTCATTTTGACGAACAGCTTTTGCAGGTTCATTGCGGAAATTTGCAGGCTGCTCTCCTTTGGCAGGGCAGCTTTTTCGCCCATTATATAGGCAATTTTCAGGCCGCCCAATTCTTCGATTCCAATTACATTCCTGCCCGCACAGTAGTTTTCTACCTCCGCCGCCGAGCCTGATATGCTGTACCCTTTTTCCAATAAGCTCTCTATGCTTTCCTGTAAAATAACCCTTCCTTTATCAATCAAAACCACTTCTTCGATGATATTGGAAAGCTCCTCTATTAAATGCGTTGCAATAATGAAGGTGCGCTCTCCCTCTTCAAACTCTTTGAGGAGCAGACTGTAAAAAAGCTCTCTGTGATTTGCATCAAGCCCAAGCACCGGCTCGTCAAAAATAACATAGGGAACCGTTAAAGACAGGGCGATGATCAGCTTGAAAATAGATTGATAACCCTTAGACAGCGCCCGAAATCTTTTGTTTACATCAAGATCGTATTTCTCAGAAAGCGCCAGCGCTTTGTTCATGTCAAAATCCGAATAAAAGCGCTTCGTCCACTTGTAATGCTCTATCACCTTTAAATCTCTGTCATACAGATCCGCTTCGCTCATACAGAATATTTTATCGTGAACCGCCATATTTTCATTCGCCGCTATGCCGTCTATGAACACCTCGCCGCTGTCGGCGAAAACACGGTTGGCAATAATATTTATCAGCGTGGATTTTCCCGCGCCGTTTCTGCCCAAAAGCCCATATATTTTTCCAAATTCAAAGGTGAATGAAACATTATCCAGCGCCAGCACGTCTTTATAGCGTTTTGTAACGCCCTTAATCTGAATGGCCTCCATTCCTATAACCCCTTTCTATCAATGAGATAACGTCCTCTTTGCTCATTTGCAGTTTTTTAGCCTCTTCCAGCAAAGCAGCTATATACTGTTCATAAAAACGACTCTGTCTTTTCCGCCGTATTTTTTCTACCGCCCCCGCCGTAACGAACATACCAAGGCCCCGTTTTTTATAGATGATCTCCTCGTCCACCAGTATGTTCATTCCCTTTAAAACGGTATGAGGATTGACGCTTAGCAAAGCGGAAATTTCATTAGTTGACGGAATTTGCGTTTCTTCGGGAAACACTCCCGTGAATATCTTATCCTCAAGCTGCTCGGCTATTTGAATAAAGATAGGCTTTTCTATGTTTGAATTGACATTCAATCACTCTCCTCCTCTCATTGTCAGTTAGTTAGTCAAGTAACTAACTGACAACACGATTATAATAATAAATTTCCCGCTTGTCAATACCCATTTTGAAAAATTTAAAAATTTTTCGAAAAAGGGCTTAACAGATGTCCGTTCTATTTTTATAATTTCTTATAATGAATTGCTCTTTTTTTAAAGGGATAAGTCTATCTTATGGGCGCTCGAGAGCTTAATCAAAGTGCACACAAAAAAGGGGGCTGTGCAAAGTGCACAGCTCCCCTGAGACTTCAAGCTCCCCTTTTTATTTATCGATCCCCCTGCATTTGAGAAAGGGCAGTATGGAGAAAGTCCGGAAATATCTCTCTCCAAGCCGTTTCATTGTGCTTATTCTCAAGCATGATTATCTCGCATTTTTTGTCGAATGGATAGCCGAGCTCGTCGAGTATCGGCGAGAGCATCTCAACGCTGTCGCATATCATTTTCTCAAGCATATCTCCCGCTCCGGAATACACATACAGATACGGCGCGTCGTCGCCGATTTTCGGCTTAAGATACTCCGTCCAATTTTCTGCTGTATATACTAAAAACGCCGGTGAAAACGCCCCTATACACGCAAAGGACGATATATGCTCCATTCCGGTAAAAAACGACTGAAGCCCACCGGAGGAGCTGCCGCATATGGCGGTGTACTCTTTTCCCGTTTTTACGGGATAATTTTTCTCAACATAAGGCATAACGGTGTTCATCAAAAAGCCGTCGAATATCTCGCCCTCGGGCTTGAATATATCGTTGAAGTATCCCCTGTGCAAAATCGGGCCGATTTTTTTAGGCGTAAGCTCGCTGTCGCGGTAGATATTGCCGTTGTCTATCCCGACTATTATCGCTCCGCCGAGCCCGTTTTTCATCTCGCCTTCAACGGCCTCGATAACTCCCCACGAGCCGTATGGCGTCGCCTTTTCATCAAACAGGTTTTGCCCGTCGGTCATATATATTACGGGCAGCTTCTCGTCCTTTTCGCGCTCAGGAAGATAGACCCACACCCGTCTGTCGGGCTTATCGGGATATGGCAGCATTTCGGTCGCCAACTCGGATTTTAGCATAATCGTCACCTCATATTTTATTGTTTTATTTCTCCGCAATGCCTGCGGATATTTTTTGCTTTTTTATTTTTTATATCCGCTCCTCGTTATCCTACAGCTTGATTTTAGCATAAAGCCGCTCTCTACGCAACAGCCTTATATTAGATTTTTGAGCTGCGCCTCAATTAAGATATAATTAACCCCTTATGAGCTTGTTTTGCTCTATATACTCGTCGTAATTTTGAGTTATATCCTTTATGCCGTGCTCCTGTATGAATATTATCCTGTTTGCAACGGTAGATATAAATTCGTGGTCATGAGATGCGAACAGGACTATCCCCTTGAAATTTGTCAGGCCGTTGTTTACAGCCGTTATCGACTCAAGATCAAGGTGGTTCGTCGGCTGGTCGAGCACAAGCACGTTCGAGCCGAACATCATCATTCTCGCGAGCATACACCTCACCTTTTCGCCTCCCGAGAGAACCTTTACCGGCTTAAAAACGTCCTCGCCGGAGAACAACATTCTACCGAGGAAGCCCCTCAAATACGTTTCGGTTCTGTCGTTGCTCATGTTGTACTGACCTATCCACTCAAGTATGCTTTTGTCGCAGTTTTCAAAAAAGCTTGTATTGTCAAGCGGGAAGTATGACTGCGTTGTGCTGACTCCCCATTTATAGCTTCCCTGATCAGGCTCCATATTGCCCATCAATATCTCGAAAAGGGTGGTTATAGCTATCTCGTTGTCGCTGAGAAAGGCTATCTTATTCCCCTTTTCTACTCTGAACGAAACATCGTCGAGTACCTTTACGCCGTCGACGGTTTTTGTAAGCCCCTCGACCGTGAGTATCTCCTTGCCAACCTCTCTGTCCTGAGTAAAGCCCACGAAGGGGTATCTTCTGCTCGAAGCCGGCATTTCCTCTACCGTCAGCTTTTCGAGCAGCTTCTTCCTTGAGGTTGCCTGCTTCGACTTCGACTTGTTGGCCGAGAACCTCTGTATAAAGCTTTGCAGCTCCTTTATCTTCTCCTCGGCCTTCTTATTCTGCTGCTTCATCATCGCCTGCATCATCTGGCTCGACTCGTACCAGAACTCATAGTTGCCCACATACATCTTTATCTTAGTGTAGTCTACGTCTACTATATGAGTGCACACCGTGTTTAAAAAGTGGCGGTCATGGCTCACCACTATAACCGTGCCCTCGTAATCAAGAAGAAAATCCTCAAGCCAGTTTATCGCCATAACGTCAAGGTTGTTCGTCGGCTCGTCCAGAAGAATTATATCCGGATTGCCAAACAGCGCCTGAGCGAGCAAGACCTTGACCTTTTCGTTTCCCGACAGAGAGCTCATCTGCGAATAAAGCAGGCTCTCGCTCAGCCCCAGCCCCTGTATCAGCTTTGACGAGTCGCTTTCCGCCTCCCAGCCGTTGAGCTCCGCAAATTCCGCCTCAAGCTCTGAGGCTCTCAGGCCGTCCTCATCGCTGAAGTCCGGCTTTGAATATATTTCGTCCTTTTCCTTCATTATGTCATATAGCTTTTTATTGCCGTATATGACCGTATCAAGTACGGTATAGGAATCAAACGCGAAGTGATCCTGCTTGAGCACCGACATTCTTACATCGTCGGGAATTATGATTTCTCCCTTAGAGGTTTCAAGCTCGCCCGACAGCAGCTTTAAAAAGGTTGATTTGCCCGCCCCGTTAGCTCCGATTATTCCGTAGCAGTTGCCGGGTGTGAATTTTAAATTTACGTCTGAAAAAAGATTTTGCCCACTGAAATTAAGGCTTACATCTGATACTGTTATCATTTTTCCGCTTCCTTTCCCTGCGAATACGCAAATATCAGTTTAGACTATTTTAGAGCAAATTGCAAGGGGGGACATTATTTTTGGGGTCTGCGGATTAATACCGCTCCCGTCGACCGCAGCTTTACCGACTTGCGCCGGTAAAGCTGCGGCTTTGAAATTAGGATAGTTCTCAAAGAGGCTTGCAGCCCCTTTGCAACCCTGCTGCTCGCACAAAGATTTTTTCTAAAGTTGAGCTTTTGCGCCCGCAAATTAATTCCGTCGCAAAGAGTAGGGATAAAATAATATTCTTTAAACGAGTGAGTGGAGGTGCAGGGGCATCGCCAATGAGCGCCGCCTGTGGCGGATGAAGCGAATTGGGGATGGCGCAGCGGTCAAAAATCGGCGGCGCTCCAAGTCGAAGCGATTTTTGGGTACCGCAAGAGGGAGCGCGAAGCTCCTCCTGCGAATAAATTAAATATAAAGCAGCAGTCAGCGATGCTGATGAGCATCGCCGACTGCTGTAAACGGGAAGGCAATGGGGTTCAGGGGGAGCGGAGTTCAACTGAATAAATTATTTTCGAGGCGGCTGTTTACAGCCTGCAAAAATTCCTCTGTGTTGAGCTTCTTCTTGTTTTCGAGAGTTGAGAGCAAATAAAGGTCGCCCGTCATTTCGCCCTCCTCGATGGTCTGTATAGTAGCCCTTTCAAGCTTGTCGGCAAAGGCGCAAAGCTCCGGAGTGCCATCAAGCTCGCCTCTCTTGCGCAGAGCGCCCGTCCAGGCAAAAAGCGTCGCTACGCTGTTCGTCGAGGTTTCCTCGCCCTTTAAATGCTTGTAATAATGCCTTTGAACGGTGCCGTGGGCGGCCTCGTACTCATAAACGCCGTCGGGCGATACGAGAACGCTCGTCATCATGGCAAGGCTTCCAAAGGCGGTCGCCACCATGTCGGACATAACGTCGCCGTCATAGTTCTTGCAGGCCCAGATGTAGCCGCCGTTTGAACGCACTACGCGAGCCACTGCGTCGTCGATGAGGGTATAGAAATACTCTATGCCTGCGGAGTCGAACCTCTCCTTGTATTCACTCTCGAATACCTCGTTGAATATATCCTTGAAGCGGTGGTCGTACTTCTTGCTTATGGTGTCCTTGGTCGCGAACCATACGGTCTGCTTTGTGTCAAGGGCATAGTTGAAGCAGGAGCGGGCAAAGCTCCTTATGGACTTGTCTATGTTGTGAAGCCCCTGTATAATTCCGTCGGAGTCGAAATCGTGTATGAGAGTTCTTTCCTCGGTGCCGTCGGGCTTTGTTACGCAAAGCTCAGCCTTGCAGCCGCCCTCTACCACCATTTCGGTGTTTTTGTAAACGTCGCCGTATGCGTGACGGGCAATACAGATGGGCTTTGTCCAGGTCGGGATAAAGGGGGTGATGCCCTTGACGAGAATCGGAGTTCTGAACACAGTTCCGTCGAGTATTGCGCGGATAGTTCCGTTGGGCGACTTCCACATCTCCTTGAGGTTGTACTCGGTCATTCTGTCGGCGTTCGGGGTGATGGTCGCGCACTTTACGGCTACCCCGTATTTCTTCGTAGCCTCCGCGCTGTCGAACGTGACTTGGTCGTTCGTTTCGTTTCTGTGCTCGAGTCCAAGGTCGTAATACTCGGTCTTTAAATCGACATAGGGGGTTATGAGTATGTCCTTTATCATCTTCCAGATGATTCTCGTCATTTCGTCCCCGTCCATCTCGACGAGAGGGGTTTTCATTTGAATTTTGTCTGCCACTTAAAATCACTTCCTAATATTTTTCAATCAAACATATCTTAATCAAATTCAAATCAAGAATTTGCCTTTGTGTAGTTGAGCAATCCGCCGGCAAGGATAATATCCCTCGTTCTGTCGGTCAGCTCACACTTAGCCTTGATCTGCCTGCCGGTCGTCTTGTTCGTAATAACTATATCGCCGCCGGACTTAAGTGCCTCCTTAACGTCGGGCATTGAAAGAAGATCACCCTGAGAGATCGAGTCGTAATCCGCCTCGTTTTCAAACGTGAGGGGGAGTATTCCCGCGTTGATGAGGTTTGAGCGGTGTATTCTTGCAAAGCTCTTAACGAGGACAGCCTTAACTCCGAGATAGAGCGGAGCGAGAGCCGCGTGCTCGCGCGACGAGCCCTGTCCGTAATTAGAGCCGCCCACTACAATACTCTTTCCCAATTCCTTGGCTCTTGCGGGAAATTCCTTGTCGCACACCGTGAAGCAGTGGTTTGAAATAGCCGGTATATTTGAGCGCAGCGGAAGTATCTTTGCGCCCGCCGGCATAATGTGATCCGTCGTTATATTGTCGCCCACCTTTAGAGCGCACTGCGCCTCAATGCTGTCTGAAAGCGGCTGCGTCGTCGGGAACGGCTTTATGTTCGGCCCTCTGAGAACCTCTACGCTGTCCATCTCCTCCTCGGGAGCGGGAGCGGCGACCATATTGTCGTTTATCAAAAATTCCTCGGGCATGATTATCTCCGGCTGCTCACCGAGGGTAGTCGGGTCGCAGAACACTCCGGCGAGCGCCGAAGCCGCCGCCGTTTCGGGAGAGACAAGATATATCTGACCGTCGGCGGTGCCTGAGCGCCCCTCAAAGTTTCTGTTAAACGTGCGCAGTGAAACTCCCTTTGAGTTCGGCGACTGACCCATGCCTATGCACGGTCCGCAGGCACACTCGAGTATTCTCGCGCCGGCGGCTATCAAATCGCCAAGCGCGCCGTTGAGCGCGAGCATATTGTAAACCTGCTTTGAGCCGGGGGCTATTGCAAGGCTCACGTTCTCGGCGATGGTCTTGCCCTTTAATATAGACGCAACTATCATCAAATCTCTGTATGAGGAGTTTGTGCATGAGCCTATGCAGATTTGGTCAACCCTCTGACCGGCAAGCTCCGAGATGCTCTTTATGTTGTCCGGGCTGTGCGGGCAAGCCGCCATCGGGACAAGACTTGAAAGGTCAATGTCGATAATCTCGTCATAAACCGCATCGTCGTCGGGCTTCTGCTCGCTCCAGTCCTCTTCTCTCCCCTGCGCCTTGAGGAACGACTTTGTTATCTCGTCGGAGGGGAATATAGACGTTGTGGCTCCGAGCTCCGCGCCCATATTTGTTATTGTGGCTCTCTCCGGCACGCTCAGGGTCTTGACTCCCTCGCCGCCGTACTCAATTATCTTGCCTACTCCGCCCTTTACGGACATGATTTTCAAGACCTCAAGAATAACGTCCTTTGCCGATACCCACGGCTTCAATTTGCCCGTGAGGTTTATCCTTACCATCTTTGGCATTGATATATAATAGGCTCCGCCGCCCATAGCCACGGCTACGTCGAGTCCGCCCGCGCCCATTGCGAGCATTCCTATGCCGCCGCCCGTCGGGGTGTGGCTGTCCGAGCCGATGAGCGTTTTTCCGGGCTTGCCGAAGCGCTCAAGATGAACCTGATGGCAGATGCCGTTGCCGGGGCGCGAAAAATATATGCCGTGCTTTTTGGCTACCGACTGAATAAATCTGTGGTCGTCCGCGTTTTCAAAGCCCGTCTGAAGAGTGTTGTGGTCGATATAAGCGACGCTTTTTTCCGTCTTTACCCTCGGAACGCCCATCGCTTCAAATTCAAGATAAGCCATTGTACCAGTCGCGTCCTGAGTGAGCGTCTGGTCGATTTTAAGTCCGACGTCTGTCCCGACGGTCATATCTCCGCTGAGCAGATGCGCCTTGATAATTTTTTGCGCTAAAGTCAAACCCAAAAAAATCTCCTCCTTTGATTGACTGCAAATTTTGTATCTATTATATAATATAGGCGGTTAAAAGTCAACATTATGAATTATCGTCTTTTAGTTTTTTCATTTTGCAACAATATGTAATATCATTTCGCGGTTTTTAGGTGAGGTTTTTGCAGGATTTATTTTTTAATCTTTCATTACAAGGTTTTGTCGCTTCGCAAAAAAATAAACGCGCCGACATTTGCTTTAATAAAAGTCAAATACTCCGGCGCGAAGCCCTCGTCTCAGCCCTTCTCTATCGACATGGTAGCATAGGCGTTTAGCGACAGATCGGCAATATTTCCGCTTAAATATTCATAATACCCCTGAGAGCCGACCATGGCGGCGTTGTCCCCGCACAGGCTTTTATCCGGCATAAACAGTCTTATCCCCTTTTTGGCGCAGCCCTTCTGCATCTCACGGCGCAACAGGGAATTTGCCGAAACGCCTCCTGCGGTAACTATCGTGCCGACGTTTAACTCCGCTGCCGCCCGAAAGACGTTATCCGTCAGGCTGTCCACCACCGCGCGTCTGAACGAGGCGGAGAGGTCCTCAATCGGCAGAATCTCGCCCCTTTGCTGTGAGTTATGTATGAGATTTATGACCGCCGTCTTTAAGCCGCTGAAGCTGAAATCATACGGCGCGTCGCGAACCACCGGATGCGGGAGCTTAAACGCCCTTTCGTCGCCCCTCTCGGCTATTTTGTCGAGATGTATCCCGCCGGGGTACGGCATTCCCATAGTTCTTGCCGCCTTATCGAACGCCTCGCCCGCCGCGTCGTCGCGCGTTTTTCCTATTATCCTCATTTTCGTATAGTCCTCGACCATAACTATATGGCTGTGTCCGCCGCTTACCACAAGGCACAAAAACGGCGGCTTAAGCTCGCTATGGCTCAGATAATTTGAGGCGATGTGCGAGCGCAGATGATGAACCGGAACCACCGGTATGCCCGTCGCCAGCGACAACCCCTTTGCGTAATTCACACCCACGAGCAGCGCCCCGATAAGTCCCGGCGCGTATGTAACGGCTATCGCGCCTATATCATTATAGCTACAGCCCGCCTTTGCCATAGCCTCGTCAACGACCCCCACTATGGACTCGCAGTGGCGGCGCGAGGCTATCTCCGGCACAACGCCGCCGTACAGCTTGTGCTCCTCGACCTGCGACGCTACCACCGAGGATATTATTTTTCTGCCGTCCTCAACGACCGCCGCCGCTGTTTCGTCGCAGGAGCTTTCTATTGCAAGAATTTTCATATTGCCTTATCACCCTTTAAAATAGTGCGTCATTATCAGCCCGTCCTCCTTGGGGCTTGAGTAAAAGCCCCTGCGCAGCCCCACGCGCTCAAACCCATATTTTTCATACAAGCCCACGGCGCTTTTATTAGAGGGCCTGACCTCCAGAGATATAAAGCTCATTCTCAGCTCTTTTGCTGTTTTCACGGCCTGCTTTACAAGCATTGAGCCTATTCCTCTGTTTCTGTATTCGGGCAGGACGCCTAGATTATTTACATAACATTCGTCTGCGGCGCAGTACGTCCCTATATAGCCGACGGCTTTTTCACCGCAAAGCGCGGCAAAAAAATGCGATGCTTCGCTTTCAAGCGCTTCCTCTATGGCACGCTCGCTCCATGGCTCGGAGAAGCACTGTCTTTCGATTTTCGCCGCTGCGCTTATATGCGTTTTGTCCATTTTCTGTATTTGTATCTGCATATTTATTTTACCGCTCGTTATTTTCCCTGATAAGCTCCGCCAAATGCTCGGTTGAGAGCTTTATCGCCTTGCAGCATTTGTCGTATATCTCTTGATTGCCGCCGTAGGGGTCGAGTATATCCATAACATATATTTTATTTTTCGGCACTCCGAGGTTTACGAGCATCTCGGCGTGGTCCATGGTCATAGCCGCGAAGAGATCCACCCTGCTCATATCGAGCGAGCGCACGCTCCTGCTTCTGTGCCCGGAAATATCTATTCCGAGCTTTCTAAGCGCGTTCACCGCCTCCGCCGTCGCCGGTCTGCCCTCCGCTCCGACCGCGATACCCGCGCTCTCGGATGTGCAGTCGAGCTTATTTTCCTCCGCTGTGCGTTGAAAGATAGCCTGTGCCATCGGGCTTCGGCAGGTATTTCCCGTGCATACAAAGAGCACGTTTTTTATTTTTTCCATTTTATACTTCCTTCCGTCTTTGGATATATGACCTTATAGCGGGTGCGAGTATTGAGGTTTGGGCGGCTGTTTTCTGCGGGAGGATACGGGCGGCGACCCGCAAATTTCCGCTGCGCGGAAATTTGCCGGAAAACGCGGCGGGCCCGGCCTTTTGCGGCGGGGCTTTAGTCCCTGCTCCCGCCGCGTTTTCCCCGCGCGGCTGCGCCGCGCCGGTCGCCGCCCGAAGCTATAGCTCCCGCTCAAAGCAGTAAAGATGCTCAGCCTTAACTCCCGCGCTGCCGCCCCCTGTCGCGTGAAACGCCCTCAGTGAGCGTCATACCAGGTATCGCCAATAGCCGCATCAGCAATAAGCGGCGCCTTAAGCTTGACGGCGCTCTCCATCTCCTCCCGGAGTATCATCGCCGCACGCATAGCCTCCTCCTTCGGAGCCTCGACGATAAGCTCGTCGTGCACCTGCAATATCAGGCGAGAGCGCATATTTTCCCTTTTGAGCCTCTCGTCAACCTTTATCATGGCTATCTTGATTATATCGGCGGCGGTTCCCTGTATAGGCATATTTCTCGCGACCCTCTCGCCGAAGGATCGCATATTGAAGTTTGTGGATTTAAGCTCCGGCAGATAACGCCTGCGGTTGAATAAAGTGCTGACGTAGCCCCTGCTTTTAGCCTCGTCCACCACCCGCTCCATATACTCCGCGACCCCGCTGTAATGCGTTAAATACGACTTTATATAGCGGTCGGCTTCTCTTCTCGTTACGCCTATATCCTTTGAAAGCGAAAACGCGCCGATGCCGTAAACTATTCCGAAGTTTACAGCCTTTGCCCTGCTCCTCATCTGAGGAGTGACCATCTCAAGCGGCATATTGAACACCTGCGAGGCGGTTATAGCGTGTATATCCTCATTATTTGTAAAAGCCTCTATCATATTCTTGTCGTCGGCGACGGAAGCGAGCACCCGAAGCTCTATCTGCGAATAGTCGGCGTCGACCAACACGCAGCCCTCTTTAGCGATAAAAAATCTCCTCATCTGCCTTCCCTGCTCCGTCCTGACCGGTATATTTTGCAGGTTCGGCTCCGTCGAGCTTATCCTTCCCGTTCTCGTTTCGGTCTGATTAAAGCTGCTGTGTATCCTCCCGTCGTCGCCTATAACCTTGAGAAGTCCGTCGCAATAGGTAGATTTAAGCTTTGCAAGGGCGCGGTAGTTCAATATTTTATCTATGCACGGGTGATATGGGCGAAGTCCGTCGAGCACCTCAGCGCTCGTTGAATACCCGGTCTTTGTCTTTTTGCCCATAGGAAGTCCGAGCTTTTCAAACAGAGCTGTTCCAAGCTGCTTGGGCGAATTGATGTTGAATATATACCCCACGTCGTCGTATATCGAGTTTTGCAGCTCGTCAACCGTCTTTTCAAGCGACAAGCCGTACTCCTCTATACCGCCTTTATCGACCGCAAAGCCGCAGCGCTCCATTTTCGCAAGCACGCGCGCAAGCGGTATCTCTATATCATAAAGCAGAGTTTCCTGAGAGTTCGCCCTTATTTTTTCGAGCAATACGCGGCTGAGCTCAAGTATTTGCGCCGCTTTAAGCGCAAGCTCGCCGCCGTCCGCTTGCGGAAGGGCAACGCCGTACTCGCTCATCAGTCTTTCGCAGTCATAAGAGCTTGCCGAGGGATTTAAAAGATATGCGGCAAGCGAAGCGTCAAATGCGGGATTTTTTATTTCAGCGCCGAGCTCCTCCGAGTATTTGAACAGGGGCTTGAGCGAATCCGAGAAAATAGGCGCGCCCGACTCAAAAAGAGCCCTGAAAAATTCCCCGTCGGCGTTGCCGTCGAGCGTTATTACCCGCAGATCGTCAATGGCTATCGCGGCGCTCTTGCTCTCAATATCATAGGCGACCGCCGCAGATTTTGCCTGCGCTGCGAGCCTTACAGCCTCCTCCGGCGTTCCTGCCTGCGTTTTATATGGCCGCGCTTCCGATGCGCTGCTTTGCGCGCTCTGCGCCGCCGCGTCAAGCCCGAGCTTTTTTATTATTGAGAACATTTCGAGTCTTGCGAGCATTGCCGCAGCCTCGCTTTTGTCGCCGTTTTTCAAAATATAGCTGTTTATATCCGTGTCTATCGGGGCGTTTCTCACTATCTCGCCGAGCATGAGGCTTAAATACGCGTTGTCGCGGTCGTCGGTCAGCTTTTTGCGCATCGCGGGCTTTATGTCCTCGCTGTCGATATTTTCATATACTCCGTCAAGACTGCCGAAGCGTCTTATCAGCTCGCCCGCTCCCTTTTCGCCTATACCCTTTACTCCCGGGATATTGTCCGAGGAATCGCCCTGTATTGCCTTTATGTCGATAAGCTGACGCGGCGAAACGCCGTAGTCCTCCATTATCCTTTCCTCGTCATAAATCCTTACGTCCGGTCTGCCCATCTTGGTCGCGGCAAGCCTTACCGTCACGCTCGGCGAGACAAGCTGGAGACTGTCGCGGTCGCCCGTGGCTATGACGCACTCGTTACCCGTATCCTCGCACGCCTTTGCGAGCGTTCCGAGAATATCGTCCGCCTCAAAGCCCTCGCACTCGATTATTTTTATTCCGAGCTTGGTCAAAAGCTCCTTTATTACCGGCAGCTGAGAAGCAAGCTCGGCCGGCATGGGCTTGCGCTGCGCCTTGTAGCCGTCATATTTCTTATGCCTGAACGTCGGAGACTTTAAATCAAACGCCGCCGCTATCGCGTCCGGAGCAACGTCCTCCTTAATTTTCAGCAGCATCGTCATAAAGCCGTAAACGGCGTTTGTATAAGCGCCGTCCTTTGTCGTTAAGAGCTTTATGCCGTAAAACGCCCTGTTTAATATGCTGTTTCCGTCAAGCGCCAATAGCTTCATAATTATCCTCACATTTCTCTGTCAAGCAGCGTAGACGCGCTGACTATCTCGTTATTCTTAAGATAAACCCTTGCAACTCTTTTACCGACTATGCAGGTCACCTCGTAGTTTATCGTTCCTATCCAGCGCGCTATATCGTCCGCGCTCGGCGCTTTCTCATCTCTGCCGAACACGGTCGCCGTATCGCCTATCTCGACGTTATCTATATCCGATATATCGACCATCGTCTGATCCATACATATTCTGCCCTTAATTTTCGCTTTTTTTCCTTTCAAGAGAACATATCCGTCCCTTGCTATCGAGCGGACATATCCGTCCGCATATCCGACCGGCAAGGTCGCGAGTGCGATTACTCCGTCGGCTGTATATGTTCTGCCGTAGCTCACCGTCATACCCCTGCTTATTTTTTTCGTGTGCGACACGGCGGATTTGAGCTCCATGACCGGAACAAGGTCGAGCGGATTTTTCACCTTGGCGGACGGCGCAAGGCCGTATAATATTATTCCCGCTCTGACCATATCGAGGTGCGTTTCCGGATAATCCTCTATCGCCCCGCTGTTTGCGCAGTGGCGTATTTTGAATTTTATCCCGCTCTCCGCAAGTCTGTTTACCGTATATATGAAATTATCGAACTGCGATTTTGTAAATTCCTCGCCGTCACCGCCCTCGTCGGCTACGGCAAAGTGCGTGAACACTCCCTCAGGTTCAAACGACGGCATTGAGCATATTTTAACTCCGTCCTTTACAGCCTCGTCGTCGCCCTCCTGCGACTGGCATAGAAGTCCTATTCTGCTCATTCCCGTATCGAGCTTTAAGTGTATTTTAATTTTAACTCCCGCCCTTTGGGCGCAGTCGTTGAGCCTTTCGGCGTATTCAAGCGAATACACTGTCTGCGAGATGTTATTCTCGCTCAGCGTTTGCGCGCACTCCGCCGGAGTATAGCCGAGGATAAGTATGGGCTTTGTTATGCCGGCGCGGCGAAGCTGCATTGCCTCCTCGATATTAGACACGGCAAACCAGTCGGCTCCGAGCTTCTGATACACCTGCGACAGCATGACTGCGCCGTGGCCGTATCCGTCAGCCTTGACGACGCAGCACAGCATGGTATTTTTATTGACTCTATTTCTTATTTCCCTGTAATTATGTATTGCGGCGTCTATATCTATTTCCGCCCAGGTTCTCTTTACAAATTCAGTCATATTTCTCTCCGCTTGCTTTCGGCGAGTAGGCAAAAAAGAACCAAACGCGCCGTTTTGATTATTTTTATTATATTACCATTGCCTTTGAAGGTCAAGGATTATCGAAGCGGCTGCTGCGGTTCGTTTAGGGAAGGGCTGTCGCCCTGCTCGCCCGCAGTGTGGTGAGGGCGAGCAGCTTCGGGCGGCGACCGTTCCGCGCCTGCGGCGCGGAACCGAAAAACGCGGCGGGCAAGGTCGGTGCAGTTCGCCTTTGGGCGCGTTTCGGCTTAGAGGCTCATCTCGTCTTGAATCTCCCCTGCCCCCGCCGCGTTTTTCCGCGCGGCCTGCGGCCGCGCGGGTCGCCGCCCGAAAAGTACGTCTCCGGCACAAAGTGCAACCGAGCCGCCGCGACAGCCCAAAGCTTTGCCCCAAATGCCTTATTCGCCGCCGCTTTCCTATTATATTTAATTTTAAATATATCAGACAAAAAGCTATTGCCTGCCCTAAGATTTTATTGTATAATTTTTTTGAGCTTGCGGGAACTGCCAAACGCGATAAGGCTCTTATCGAACAAGGCTTAATCTATGCCCGCAGGGATTAGAAAAGTGAGGTAAAACAAAAATGAAGCTAAAACGACTGATCTCCGCCGCAATGGCGGCGGCGCTCGGCTGCACCTGCATTCTTTCTGCTTCGGCAGCCGGCAATTACGAGGGGTATCCCTCCTATTCAAAAATCCTGAACCTGAAAAGCGGACAAACGGTCACAACCAAAATCTACATCAAAACGGAGTCGCCAACGCCGATAAAAATCGCAGGCGCCCAAGTCAACCTCGTGCACGACGTAAACGCTTTGGATTACAGCGAGCGCGTCAAGAGTATACCGGAGGACGAGCTTTCCTCGGAGCTGTGCCCGAACTTCCCGGGAATGTTGATAAATCTTCACCCGGAATTAGATCCCGACCATTCCATGTTCAGTCTGATGGGCTCGATAAACAACGGATTTGATTTATCAAACCGCACCCTGTTCGCAAGCGTTGAATTTGACGTAAAGAAAAGCGGAGCGACGAACCTCAACGCATATATGGTTTCCTGCTCCGAGGACAACTCAGACGACGATTTCCCGAGTATGCTCCAATACGCCAAGATTGAGCAGGAAATTCTAATAAACGGCTACAAGCTCGGCGACGTCACGGAGGACAACGCTATCTCTATTGCCGACGCGATACTGATTCAAAAACGCATAGTCGGAATAAGCACATTTGACGAGCTTGAAGAAACGCTGTCAGACATTGACGGCAACGGTACAACGACCATTGCCGACGCAATAGCCGTACAAAAATATATTGTCGGTATTTTAACCGCATTATAACGAGGTGACCTTAAAATGAAAAGGCAATTTAAAATAATTTCGGCGATTTTAACAGCGGCCTTGGCGCTCTCGTCCTTCGCTTTTTCGGCGGCGGCCACAGCTTTGGGAGAGGCTCCCTCGATGGGCAGTGACCCGAGAAGTCTTGAAAAAAGCCTGACGCTCACACTTGACAAGGGAGATGTGCTTGAATTTAACACCCGGCTCGATTACGACGAGGCGAAGGTATGCTCCTTTCAGGTCGAAGTTTATGCGGACTCATCGGATCTCGAGCCTGTCGGCGAGCCCGAATTTCCGAACTTTGACAACGTATTATACTACCAAACAACCAAGATCGACAAGCTTGCCATAAGTGCCTCAAAGTTTGCGGCGCGCGACACTATCGACCTGTCGGGAAACCCCACGCTGAGCACGATGAAGTTCAAGGCGCTCAGGGACTGCACAACGACGATAGATTATCTTGTAAAAAGCATCTATGTCACGGTCAAACTGGACGAAAACATAGAGGACATTTCATCGGTGCTCGATTATGTTGATCTGAGCAACCGCTTTAAAATAAACGGATATACTATCGGCGACGTAAACTGCGACGGTCACGTCACGATTGCCGACGCTATCTTGGTGCAAAAGCACATAGTAAGCATTCTTAAATTGAGCGGTTCAGATCTAACTCTTGCAGACACCGACATGAGCGGCGGCATATCCATAGCCGACGCCATACAAATACAAAAAGCCATAGTCGGGATTATATCGCTTTACTGATAGAAACAAAATTATATTGACCTCAGCGGCGTTTTTGCACTGGCTTCTCCGCAGTCTTGCGGAGTCTTAACACCTTGTGCAAAAACGCTTTTCCGTTAAAGGGGATAAGCGGATAGAGATAGCTCTTTCCCGATATCGTCCTATTTGTAAGCAGCATTATTATCATTACGACAAATCCGCCTATAAAGCCGAATATGCCGAAAAGCTCGGTCAGAACGAGCAAAATTATGCGCATAAACTTCAATGCGTAGCTCAGCTCATAGCTCGGCTGAGAGTAATTTGCGACCGCGACAAAGGCCATATATAAAATAGCCTCGCTGCAAAACCAGCCCGACGATACCGCAAAGTCGCTCAGGGCTATCGCTCCGATTATACTCAGAGCCGTGCTGAGCGTAGAGGGTGTATTGAGCGAGGCGAGGCGCAGACCGTCTATTGCTATCTCGAGTATTAAAAGCTGCCAAAACACCGGCACATTCACCGGATCCTTTAGCAGTACAAAGCCAAGCGCGTCCGGAACACGGTCGGGGTATTTCAAGGCGAGCAGCCAAAGCGGAGTTATCACCAGCGTAGCAAAGGTGACCAAATATCTTGATAGTCTTAGATAGGTTCCCGTTATAGGTGAAAAATAGTAGTCGTCGGCCTCCTCCATAACGTCGAAAACCGATGTGGGCAGAATTATCGCCGAGGGCGAATTGTCCACCAATATAACGACGTTGCCCTCGAGCACCGCCGAGGCGGCCGAGTCGGGCCGCTCGGTATACTTTATTTTCGGAAAGGGATTGTACCATTTTCTGCCAAAGAGCAGTTCGACCAGACTTTGCTGATTCATAGTGAGCGAATCGCAGTCCATATTTTCGAGCCTGCTCTTAATTTTATCAATAAGCCTTTTATCCGCCCTGCCCTCCATATACACGAGGGCAACGTCGGTTTTTGAGCTTCTGCCTATGACAAAGGAGGCCACCCGCAGCTCGGACGAGCGTATTCTTCTGCGAATAAGGGCCGTGTTTGAGATGAGGGTTTCCACAAAGCCGTCGTGACTTCCCCTCAACACCTTATCCTTTTCGGGCTCCGCCGTATCTCGCTGGGGGTATGTCCTGCCGTCGATCATTATCGCCTTTGTAAACCCCTCTACAAGCAGAGCCGACACTCCGGAAAATACATTTGTCGCCACCGTTTTTTCATCGCCCTCGGCGGAGGCCTCAACATACGGCACGCAGCATTTTAAAAACCTGTCCGCATCCGTCATAAAGCTGTCGTCGTTCACCGAATACAAAAACTCGAGCACCTTTTCCATCACGCTGTCCTTTATCAGGCCGTCGACAAAATAAAGCTGAGCGCGTCGGCCGTTCAGCTCAAGCTCGCGGCTTATAAGGTCGAAGCTCTCGCCGCTGTGCAATATTCTCTCCAAAATCATCCTGTTCTGCTTCAAATCATTTGTAAGAGCCATATTATCTCCCCTATCATATTCACTCATTTACTCAAGCTTATTATTGTAAAAAGCGGAGAAATTATGCAGGGGATTGACCGCAGCTTTAATATTGAATTTAATACGGAGGGGCTCCGCTCTTTGCGGCGCAATTAATTTACGGGTATAAAGCCTAATCAAGAAAAGGCCTTGATCGGGAGTCGCCGCCTCTTGCAGCCCCATTTATCATTTAAAGAATATTACGCTTATTTAGGCTCTCCATGCTCGGCCGATTTATGGGCATAAAAGATCCCCGCCGAAAAGGCGGGGAATTTTTAGGAGAGCTTCGCTCCTTCCTCGTACAAAAATGTTATATAGCGCTACACATAAAGATAGTCGTTCAAAACCGGCTGCAAGCCCTCGGCGGATATGTCGCCGTACATCTTTTCAAGGCTGCGGCCATCCCATATCTCAAACTGCTCGTCGCCCTGCTCGCAGCTTGACTCCTTGCCGCTGTACTTGCTCTCGTGATCGCCTATGCCGGTAGAAACTCCGGCGGATACCTTTGTCGCGGCTATCCTTACGATGCCATTGCGAAACTCAGCGCTTTCTCTTGACGAAACCGTTATGCCGACAAAGGGCAGGAAAATGCGGTAAGCGCAAATTATCTGGCAAAGCTGCCTCTCGCCCACGTCGTTCGGGTTTATTTTATCGTTGTTGAGTATCGGGCGCAGTCTTGGACAGGACAGCGACATCTCGGCGTGGGGATATTTTCTCTGCAAATAATATACGTGCAAGGCTCCGGCGAGCGCGTCGCGGCGAAAATCGGAAAGCCCCAAAAGAGCCGAAAACGCAACTCCGCGCATACCTGCGCGCAGAGCTCTTTCCTGAGCGTCAAAACGGTACGGCCACACGCGCTTGTGCCCATACAGGTGCAAAGCTTCGTATTTGTCGGAGTCATAGGTTTCCTGAAAAACAGTCACATAGTCCGCTCCGCACTCGTGCAGATAGCGGTACTCGTCCGTATTCACGGGGTATATTTCAAGCCCCACCATGCGGAAATATTTCCTCGCGAGCCTGCACGCCTCGCCTATATATTCAACGCTGCTGTGCGCCCTGCTTTCGCCGGTGAGGATAAGTATCTCCTCCATGCCGCTTTCGGCTATAACCTTCATCTCACGCTCTATCTGCTCAGGCGACAGCTTCATTCGCCTTATGTGATTATAGCAGTTAAAGCCGCAGTAGACGCAGTAGTTTTCGCAATAATTTGCAATGTAAAGCGGGGTGAAGAGATAGACTGTGTTACCGAAGTGCTTGCCGGTTTCCACCCGCGCCCTTTCCGCCATGCGCTCCAAAAAGGGCTCAGCCGCCGGAGAAAGCAGAGCCTTTAGGTCCTCTATGCCGCAGACCTCGCGCTCAAGCGCCGCCTCAACGTCCCTTGCCGTGTATTTCTCGGGGCAGTATTCCTTCATCTGGGAAATCACCCTGTCGCAAACGTCCGACTCTATCCTTTCCATGCCCGGCAAATATTCCATATGATTTTTCCTGCTGCTTGGGTCGTTTTCAAGCCTGTGCTTTCTTTTTAGAGCCTCCGGCGACAAATATTCCGAATCCACAAGAAATTGATTGCTGTCCATACTGTCGCCTCCCTCAGTCGCGCAAAAATCCCGTGAGCGGGTCGGATGCAGCCGAGCCTCTGGCGAGCACTCTGCCCAAGCCGGACAAATACGCCCGTCTGCCCGCTTCTATCGCAAGCTTGAACGCCGCCGCCATCAGCGGCAGATCACCCGCGGTCGCAAGGGCGGTATTAGCCATTATAGCAGCCGCCCCCATTTCCATGGCCTCGCAAGCCTGCGAGGGTCTGCCTATTCCCGCGTCAACGATTATAGGCAGGTCTATTTCGTCGATTAAAATCTGTATAAATTCCTTTGTCGCAAGTCCCTTGTTTGAGCCTATCGGCGACGCCAAGGGCATCACAGCCGCCGCGCCGGCGTTCACAAGGTCGCGCGCCGCGTTCAAATCGGGATACATATAAGGCATAACGACAAAGCCCTCCTTTGCGAGGATCTCCGTCGCTCTCACAGTTTCGGCATTATCGGGCAGAAGATATTTTGCGTCGCGCATTATCTCCACCTTTACAAAGCTGCCGCAGCCGAGCTCACGCGCAAGCCTCGCAATGCGAACCGCCTCCTCGGCGTTTCTCGCGCCCGAGGTGTTCGGCAGGAGAGTCACTCCCTTTGGAATAAAGTCGAGTATGTTCTCCTTTTCCTTTGTGTTGGCGCGGCGCACCGCAAGGGTAATTATCTCTGCGCCCGCGTCGCGCACAGCCGCCTCTATCAGGCTGAGCGAATATTTGCCCGAGCCGAGAATAAAGCGCGAATTAAACTCGCGCCCGCCTATTATAAGCTTATCATCCATTTATTATCCCTCTTTCGCCTTTAGTTTTTCATTTTTAAAAATCATTTTCGCCGGCTATTATTCTTATCACGGCATGAGCCTGGTGGGCGGCACAGAGCATTACCCGCGAGGAAAACAGCCCCTTCCCGTCAGATATATCCGAGCTTTCGTCGCCGCACAGCACAAAACGCGAGGTGATTTTTCTCGTCCTTATCAGGTTTGCCGAGGCGAGCCCCGCCATGCCTGAGCCCGAAACAAGAATCTTGTCCGGCGTCATCTCAAAAACTCCGTCCGCGAGCATAGCCTTTTCCTCCGGCTTGTCAAAGGCCTCGCATATTATATCAGCGCCAAGCAAAAGCTTTCGCATATTTTCCCTTGTGATTTTTATATTGTGCGTTTCCGTCTTAAGATACGGGGCTATTTCAAGGAGATTTTCCTTAAGCGCGTCGGACTTGTTCATGCCGATTTGCGTCGCCTTATACTGCTGCCTGTGTAGATTTGTTATATCCACCTTATCAAAGTCTATGAGTATAAGCTTGCCGACCCCCGCCCTTGCAAGGCATATCGCGATATTAGAGCCGAGCCCTCCGAGCCCGCACACAGCAACCGAGGCGGCCGACAATCTTTTTTGCAGCCGCTCCCCGTGCCTTGCCGCAAGAGCCGCAAACCATTCCTCCCTTGTGGGTATCATCAAAGGTCAGCCTCCCCCGACAAAGCTCACTATCTCTACGGTATCGCCGTCTTTGAGCAGAGTGTCGTCATATTTAGACTTTGGGACTATCTCTCCGTTGCGCTCCACTGCTATTCTCTGCGGCTCATACTCGGTCGTTTTTAAATATTCCGCCAGAGTTTTCCCCTCGACGGTCAGAAGCTCTCCGTTTATCTTTACCATATATACATCTCCTTATCGGCCTTTGGCATATAAAAATCGGAGACACACTCGCCGGTATGTCTCCGAAAGAATTTAACACAGCTTCCTACGGCGGCATTATCCGCATCAGGTATAAGGGTCGAAGGTACAACCTTCCTCTCAGCCTGTTACACAAGCTCCCCGATTGAATAAATACATTATACATTATTATTTTTGCAATTACAAGTGGCAGCACGGTCAAAATTGGCGGAAGGATACGGCTTTTGCGGCCTTTGGGGATAGATATTTACAAACAGGCTCATTCGTATTATAATAGACGGCGGAAAAGCGGCGGCAGTTATGGACAAGCGCCGCATAGTGAGAGAGGGAATGTTTTATGATAAAGGATCTGACCGTCGGCAAGCCTTCGACGGTTTTATGGAAATTTTGCCTTCCGCTTTTCGGAAGCATTATTTTTCAGCAGCTATATAACATAGCCGACAGCTGGGTCGCGGGTAAATTCATAGGCGAAGGCGCGCTTGCCGCAGTCGGCAACAGCTATGAGATAACATTGATATTTATCGCCTTTGCCTTCGGCTGCAACATCGGCTGCTCCGTCATAGTTTCGCAGTATTTCGGCGCAAAGGAATACTCAAAAATGAAAACGGCGGTTTACACCTCTATTATATCAAGCGCTGTGCTGTGCGCGGTCTTAATGACGGCCGGCGTTTCGCTATCGGATATACTCCTGCGCCTTATAAGAACTCCGGAAAATATTTTCGCGGACTCAAAATTATATCTCGATATTTACATATTCGGACTCCCCTTTGTTTTCTTTTACAACATCTCCACCGGAATATTCTCCGCCTTGGGCGATTCAAAAACGCCGTTTATCTTTCTGGCGCTCTCATCTGCCGCGAATATCGCCGCAGATATTCTGTTCGTTAAGGCGTTTGATATGGGGGTCTCGGGAATCGCGTGTGCTACATTTCTCTGTCAGGGCATAAGCTGTGTTCTCGCCGTCGCGGTCGTTCTGCTTCGTTTAAAAAAATTTAAAACGGACGAAAAGACCCCGCTGTTTTCCGTGCCGATACTCAAGAGCTTTTCCTCGATAGCCGTACCGAGCATTCTCCAGCAGAGCTTCATCTCCGTCGGCAATATAGTTATACAGAGCGTCATAAACGGCTTCGGCACCTCGGTCGTGGCGGGATATTCCGCCGCGGTCAAGCTCAACAACCTTGTTGTTACCTCGCTTACGACTCTCGGCAACGGCATATCGAATTACACCGCTCAGAACATAGGCGCAAGGCGGCTTGCCCGCGTCAAGGCGGGCTTTTCGGCGGGTATAAGGCTGGTATGGAGCATCTGCCTGCCGCTTTGCCTACTCTATATTTTCTGCGGAACACAGTTTTTGTATTTCTTCATCGACAGCCCCACCCCCGCCGCCGTTCAGACGGGAGTTGTATTTTTGCGTATACTCTCACCGTTTTACTTCGTGATAGCCGCAAAGCTCGTCGCGGACGGCATACTGCGCGGCGCGGGAATGATGAAAAAGTTTATGATAGCCACATTTACGGATTTAATACTTCGCGTCGGCCTTGCGATTATACTATCAAGAACCTCTCTCGGCTCAGTAGGAATATGGTGCGCTTGGCCGATAGGCTGGTCCGCGGCTACCGTTTTGTCTATAATTTTTTACCGCTCGGGCAAATGGGCGCGGCAGACTTAAATGCACCGGCCGCCGACGAAAAAGCCTTAGACAAACGCGACCGAGGGGCGCTGCATTTGAGCGTCCCTCGGTCAAATAATATATATGATATATATGAAAAATAAAGCTTAATAAAGCTATGGATACAAGGCTCATTCGAGCGGCAGCTTTTCATATCCCTGCCAATTTGCCAGATGCCTTGTGAGCACCATTCTGTCGCCTGCTGTGATCTCACCGTCCAAATTTAGATCCGCGACGCTGCTTATAATTGCGACCCCGTTCCAATGTGCAAGAAAACGGGTCAGCGTCATACGGTCGGCCGCGTTTACACTGCCGTCGCCGTTTACATCGCCGCATATTCCCGAGGTCTTAAGGCTCTTAAAGACAAATCCGCCTATATTGGCGTTATCCTCGTTAAAGTCGTTCCAGCCCTTTGCATCGTACAAGCCGCCGTATGTGCCCATGTAAAATTCGTTGCCGTTTGAATTATTAGGCTCGCCTTTTCTCCAGTTCGTAAAGCTCAAGGCTTCTCCCGTTACCCATTTCCACTTGCCGCTTTTGCTTTCGGCTCCAAGCCAGCACGGGGTGTAGTAATATTTTGCAAGCAGATTTTTTATAATCTCCCACTCGTCGGCGGTTCGAGCCGTCGCCAGAGTGCCGCCGTTATTTTCGCACCATTTTTCCGCCTCCGTCCAGCTGAGGCCTGAATTATACACCTTATATAAGCAGCCGTTATACTCGATAGAATATATCTCTATCGGCTCGTCCGTCAAGTTGACTGTGGGCGCCGAGGTCACGGATTGGTTCCCGTATGCGTCGGTCGCATATATAGAGGTTCGGTAGCCCGAGGTCGCGTTGTTATAATCGCTCGCCTTGACATAAAACGAGGCCGCGTTGTTTTTCAAGCTTACGTTATGCTTTTTCGCGCTGCTTCCTCCGTTTTTGCCTGTCCACACTGCGTATTGAACGCTCTTTATTTCGCTCTCGTCGCTCACCCTGAAGGTTATTTTGTAGCCCTCCTTCGATACCCTCGAAACCACGATATCGCTTACGGTCGGGGCCTTTTTGTCGCTTGATACCGGCGTGAAATCTCCGATATAGATATAGCCCAAAAAGCGATAACTCGAGTAATCCGAAGAATCGGCGTTCATGGTCAGCGTTTGGAAAAACACCCTGTTATAATATGATTCCGATATCGTCACCCTTGAGCCGTTTATCTCCTCTACCACGGCGACGTGACCGTTGTTTTTATCATAGTCGTCCCAGCAGGCTATCGCGCCTAATTTCGGAGTTGAGCCATATGGATAGGTATTGCTTTCCTTGTTGTCCCACCACCAGGATCCGGCGTTTCCCTTTGGAAGCTTGGGCTGGGTTCCAAGCAGCTCAAATGCCCTTCCGTATGCGTACGCCGTGCAGTTTGGCATTCCTATGCCCGCCTGATAAAAGGGATTGTCCTTGAAATAGTATCTGTTATTCTTATCAGGAGCGGTAAGCCTCGGCTTAAAGTCGAGAGCGCTCGACTTTATAGACGTAAGCCCCGCAATAAAGCCGAACGACAGAATAAAGGTCATCAGCAGCGAAGCTATTCTTTTGTGTGTAGCTTTCATATTTGTTCCCCCATTTTTTGATTTTTAAATATCCAAGTATTTAAATATAATCCAAATATCTCGCCCCCTACATAAACGTCAAAGGGCTCATATATTTGAATTGTACTTCACATTATAATTTCATTTTAATATATTGTCAAATCGCCCGCTGAAAGAGGCTTTACCGCTGCGATACGGTAAAGTCTCGGGCTCCTTAGCTCCTTTCTAAAAATATAAAAGCAGCAGCTTTACCGGCGCGAGTCGGTAAAGCTGCTGTAAGCGAGAAAGCAACTAAAAAATCATTTATTGCCGCCCTTTTTTTCCTGTAGCATAGCGGCGTCGGCAAGAGCCTTCTTAACCTCTTTTTCGGTTTCAAGCATCATTACCTTTTCCGCGAGAGTCTTAGCCTCATTCACGCTCCACAGAGAAATAGTCCTTCTCGTTGCCAAAACCGAGGTGGGACTTACGCTGTATTCATCGAGCCCAAAGGCTATCAGCATCGGAATAAGCAGAGGATCGGCGGCCGCTTCGCCGCACATACCTACGGGTATGCCGGCGTTTTTCCCGGCGGTTATTATATTTTTTATCATTCTCAGCACCGCCGGATCATAGGCGGAATAAAGATAAGCAACCTTCGGGTTGCCCCTGTCCACGCACATCGTGTAGCCGGTGAGGTCGTTTGTTCCTATGCTGAAAAAGTCGGACTCGCGCGCAAGCAGATCCGGAACGACTCCGGCGGCGGCAGTTTCAGCCATTGCGCCGATCTTTATGTTTTTATTATATTCTACGCCCTCGCTGTCGAGCTCGGACTTTATTTCCTCAACTAAAGCGCGAACGCTTCTCATTTCATCTACCGTTGTGACAAGCGGCGCCATTATCCTTACGTCTCCAAAGGCGCTCGCCCTGAGCAGAGCCCTTAGCTGGGGCTTATAAACGTCCGGACGCGACAGGCAGTAGCGCACGGCGCGATATCCCAAAAACGGATTATCCTCGGGCTCGAGTCCAAGATAAGGTATCTCCTTATCCCCTCCTATATCGAGAGTCCTTATTATCACCGGCTTGCCGTTCATAGAGGCCGCCACCTTGCGATAAGCCTCAAATTGCTCTTCTTCGCTCGGCAGAGAGGTATTGTCCATAAAAAGGAACTCCGTTCTGAACAGACCTACTCCCTCTCCGTCGCAGTCGATAACATTATGTGCGTCGGCCGGCTTCCCTATGTTGCAGCAGAGCTCAAGCTTCACTCCGTCGGCGGTTTTTGTTTCCTTGCCGACAAAATTTCTCAAGGCCGCCTTTGCCTCCAAAAAGCTGCTCCTTCTGCCCTCGTAATCAGCCCTTTGAGCCGGATTTGGCGAATTTATCACACTGCCGCTTGACCCGTCTACTATTATATCCTCCCCGTCCGAGATAAGCTTAGTGATATTGCTCACGCTCAAAACGGCCGGTATTTCAAGTGCTCTTGCCAATATTGCCGAATGAGATGTAAAGCCTCCCGTTTCGGTCACGATTGCCTCTATGTTTTCCTTTTTTATACCCGCCGTCATAGACGGCGTGAGATCCTTCACGACTATAACGCTTCCGCCGGGGCAGTCGCCAATGTCCGTTTCGTTCCGCCCGAGAAGTATCGAAAGCATACCCTTTCTTATGTCCTCTATATCGGTCACTCGCTGCATAGTAAGCTCGTCCCCTGTTGAGCTGAACATGGCCGCGTACATATCGCACATCGTTTCAAGGGCTTTTTCCGCACATTCCCCTTCGCCTATCAATCGCTCAATCTCAGATTGCATAAAGGGATCCGTTATCATCAAAATGTGCCCTCTTATAATTTCGGCCTCCTTCGCGCCCACGCTTTTTTCCAGCTCATCTGCCTTTGCGCTTGTGTCGCTTTTGAATTTATCGAGCGCGCTGTTGTACCTGTCGATCTCCTCCTTGACATTGCTTACGGCCTTCGCCTCATAGGACAGATCCTGCTCCTTGATAAGCACCGCCCTTCCGATTCCGATTCCGCTTGAAGCAGCTATTCCCTCATACGTCATAGTATCACGTTCCTTTCAATTATAAGTAAGCCGCTCTCTTTTTTAGAGTATTTTTATGTACCACCCTCAATATGGGGGTAAAATCCTTTGGCAAAAGTCAATATACCCGTATAGTATTTTCCACCGCCCTTGCTTTATGTTAATTTACAGAATTTTTTACATTTTCCATACTTTTTTACAGCTATATTCTAAACTATTAAACAAAATTTGTCAAATATTTTTTTGCTCTTTTATTTATTATCCACATACATCCTCAAGGCAATTCATCTTTTGGCTTGCAGCACAATACCGCCTCAGCAAATGTTTCTACCCTAACGCCAAAGCCTCGCTCGGCAAGTCCTCGCCTCCAAGCAGCTTGACTTCTGCTTTATATTCTTTCTATCTATTTGCGATAGCCCCCAACGAGCGCCGACTGTGGCGGATAGAGCGAATTTAAATTGATTTAAAAAAGCATATTTGAAGATTGCCCATTGAAAAACTTTCTTCGATAATTGTTGATCCGGTGTTCTATCATCTCAATTCTCTAATGAGAAAATTTGCCGACGTCAGCGCCCTTGGTAATAAAACATCCGCTCAGCTTATTGGCGTTCTCTTTGCTTCCTCTTTCCCGTGCAGGGCGTTCCCTCTGCCGTGGCCGCGTAATCATGTTTTTCCTGTCCTATATCGGCGCTGTATTCAATCCTCATTGTTAAATCACTGTTTAAAGCTCGGTTCCTCTTTGCACGCTCCCTGCGCATCGTCCTGTCGCTGCAACCTATTGCAGCCTCCGTTTCTGTTTGGACTGGTCACTTAACATGATACCGAAAACTGCTCTATGAGTCATCTTTTTTGGCCATTTTATTTTACAACTCACCTTCTCCGCAATATTGATTTTAAAAACATTTGTTGTATAATGAAATAAAATCGTAGGTGATGCATGGGTTTGGAACGGAAAAGATACACCTTAATAAGGAGTGGTATTATTGAAAGTTGTTTTCCTAATAAATCCACATAGATATTCTCATTTTTCTTGAGCTTTATATATTATTCTTATATATTGCTTCCTGCACGATTTATTTTAGGGCACAGGCTTTGTGGTGTTAAAACCACAAAATCATCCCAAGCTCTGCGCTCATCGATAAAAAATATGCTAAAAAATCATAAAAACTATTGCAAGAAAGGCAAATTAGTAGTATCTTATATTTAAGCAAATGTGTGAACTACAAGCACTTCAATGGAAAGGGATGCAATAATATGATTTTAGATTTAAATACCGAGGGACTTTCAGCGACCGAATGTACCTTTATCAGCACCGCGTACAAGCTGATGCTTATTCGCGAGGAGAAGACAATCGCTCCTCGCGTTATGGAATTTGTTTCGTGCCAGCTATCAGAGGCCTTCTGCTCCGAAGCTGGGCAGCATGATAAAGTGATCAAGTTGACAGCGCAAGCCTCAGAAGGATAGTAGCTTCGCCTTGTCGAGTACGGCTGGGACTCGCCTTCTTATTGACCGACGCAGGCAAAAAGCTGCCGTTCATTAGCCGATAATTCATTTTTTTGAAATTCTGCCGCTTCAGAACACAAAAGCGCCTATTTCAATGACCGAAAATAGGCGCTTATATAAATATTCAGTTAAGTCGGCAATTAAGCAAAATTCGCCGATCGTTATATATCTTTGCCGATGTGGGCCTCGCTCACATTTGGATTGATATACCTGTATCTTTTGTTTTTTCCTTTATAAACAATCGCCCTTTGTGGGCAACGGTGATAACAGCCTAAACACGCAACGCATTTGTTTAAAAAAACAATCTTCCCACCCTCCAAAGAAATGTTGCCTGCCGGGCAAATTGAAACGCATTTCCCGCACTTTATGCAAGCGTCGGTTGTTGAAAAATTTTCTCCGATCAAATGCCAGTTGGATTTGTTTGTAAGGTAGTATTTATTTTAGTTTTGCATTTCTTTGGTACTCTGTAATCGCCTGAAATCATTCTATCGATCACATTATCAATTCTTTTATCTGCACTCTTTAAAATTCGATGTATGTAAAATTTCGGAACAGTGTAAATGTGAGCGTAAAATTTTCCGGCATTTTAAGTACATAAACGGCTTTAATGTTTAATCCATGTTTACTTGAGTATTGATACATAAAATAATCTGCACCGCCTACCATACCGCCGTAATTTTGAATAACAATAAGCTCTTTCGTTTTATTTAATCTCGGAATAATATCATACACAAAGGTAGGCATTCCATAGGAATAAATAGGTGTAAGTAAAATAATTTTCTCAAACTCACTTCCGTCACCCTTATAATTTGGGATATATTTAATACTGCCGCCTATACGGCTCTGAATTTTTTGCGCTATATATAAGGTATTGCTGGTTGAACTGAAATATAAAATGCCAATCATATACTACCCTCCAATATTGAGAAATATAAAGGTCGAGGCTCATAGTCTTGCTATGAGCCTCGATTTGGCTCCCCCAACTGGGCTCGAACCAGTGACATCATGATTAACAATCATGCGCTCTGGCGGGTGTATAGGAATAGCATATTATAATTAAGAATAAATTGATCAGCATCATAAATCCAACCTATATGAAACTTATTTCAATAATAATCGGGTTATTCAGCACTATACATTTTAGTTAGATACCTTTATTTTATAATCTCCATTGTTGTAATGATAGCTATATACTTTTAAATAATATTTACCTTTAGGCAAAGACGTCCATTCGCTTGAAATATTGTTTGTAGAATTTCCGCTGATTCTCACAGTACTGGCATCCTCATTATTAGTTAAGGCATCACTGGAATCTGCACTTGTTAATTCATAAATCCAAAAAACACTGTTATCGTCAGTTTTACTATGTGTAAATACTACTTCTATGTTTGATTTATTATTTAATTGAAATTCATAAAAATCCACATCATCATTAGATTGTAGATTTCCAGTAACACTCGAATTTAAATCTATTTTCGTTGCTGAGCTATAGTCACCATTATCTTCGTTCTCTGAATTTGCTTCCTCCTTTTGAGAATGCACATAAAACGTATAATCAATATTCGACCAATGATAATCGTTAATGCGAATGTAGTAATTTCCGGCTGGTAATCTTAAGCTATCTGAAGTAATTTTTGCATTTTCACCTGATGAATCAAACTCCAGTAGTGTTTGATCACCATCTCCAAATAACGATATTTTCCATAAAGTATTACTTTCACTTGTTTTATCATGCAAGAAATCAATCCAAACCTTCCTTTTTTCGTCTATAGAAAACTTATAATAATCTATATCGTACTCATTAGATAAATTTCCGGTATACTTTTTATTAAGACTGATATTCATAGCTTCTTCGCTAAGATTATCATTGGGTTCATTCTCGTATGAATCGTCTTCTTCATCAAAAAGAACTGTTAATGTATATTTTTCATTAGAATAATGATAATTATTTGACACTTTTATATAATAAAGACCTGAAGATACTCGCACAGTATTTGACGTTAATTCAGCATTTTTACCGGATGCGTTCATTTCAATTATATTATTTTCCTCTTTACTAAATAAAGATATAACCCAGAAAATCTCATCCTTATCTAACTTTGTATGTGTAAATTTAATGGAAACTCTACCTTTTTGGCTAAGATACATCTTATAATAATCAACATCCTCATCGCTGTTAAGCGAACCCGAACACTTAATGCCGTTATAAATTTCCTTTGCCTTTTCTATGTCGTCATTAGATTCATCTTCAAAAATTGTATTTGGGTCGATAGCCGTGATTTCAACTACATCATATAAGCCATCTTTAGAAATTGTAACTTCATTTTTCCCTTCAATCAGTTCTACAGGAGAAATAGAATATCCGCTTATCTCCTTTTTCGTGCCATCTTCATATGTTCCCGTTACAGCAAAATAACTATTATCTAATACGGTATTAAGATATGCATTTGTTTTGGTATATTTTGCTTCCAGATTAATCATTTTGGGAGAGTCAGCATTCACATAAATATAGGACTTTACCGAAATATCATCAGCTATTGAATATTCTACTTCAATAGTATTTTTACCAGATTTCAAAATCTTGGGCGAGTATGAAAAATCAGAAATAACTTTCTCCTCTCCATTTAAATCTGTTCCAATTACTTTAATATCACCTTTCTTTATCTCGTACCCGGAATAGTGATTACCCGATTTTTTATTAACAACAGGATCTTCATAGTTATAACTGGCTATAATACTAACAACAGCTTCACCCGGTTTTTCCGCGCTGCTAAAATATACCAATCCGTTTTCTGTAACATAAACAGCCTTAAACACTTCTACGCTTGTGTACCATAGCGTTTTGGCTCTTGCATAGATAATTGCACTTTTTTCCAATTTGAAGGGTTCTTTATATGTAATCCATTTATCACTGCCATCATCACTTGTAGAAATCCTATATTCAATATTCATTGGCTCATCCGTATACAAAACAATAGCTGAATAATCAGATTCTCTATTTATATATGGCGTTGGGATATCACTGTTATTAATGATAAATGAAATTACACAAGTACCTAATGCAACAATCAGAGAAGTAATAAACGCAGCTCTGCTTTTCTTATAAGTTATAAATGCAGAAAAAACTGATGCAATAAGAACAATACACTCGATTATCAACTTTGCGTAAATACTATTCATACATAACATCCTCCATAAAACTATTATATACATTTATTTAATGCTTCGCTTTCAATAAGCAAAGTGTATACAAAACATTCACCCATTCATGCAGAAGATTGTAACGCCCTCTAAATTGAAGTATATTACTACTGCTTTATGAGAGGACCCATGTAAACCGCTATCAAATGTATCAACCGTTCATCAAAAACGGTCAAGCATATAAGCAACATCAACATTATTAATAATAAGAGCCATACCCTTGTCTGAAGAGAAGTTATATTCAAGTATAAATATTATATCAATTATTGTCAAATAAAAATAATTACACGCAAAAATAAGTAAATAGAACTGAATTTTCATTGTATTTAGTTTCGTTAACATAATAATTGCATATTATTATACAAAAACAGCTAAATAGACAAAATAAAAACTTAATAATATGTCTCTGTATTATAGCAATCTTATACTCATGTCAATTGAACAAAACATGATTACCATCTACTTATCATCACTTTTTGCAAATAAACTCCCTGAAAGATTTTTCTTTAAAGTCTAACAATCACAAATAATTACTTTATTCCTCGTTTAGGTATTCTATATATTTTCACCAATTTTATTTAATGAAAAATCGTCACACTTTTTGCAGACAATATGTAACTGACATGGAGATTTTATTTTATGTGGACTTAACTTATATGATCTAATTATTATATCAAGCAACTCTTGCTGTGTAAGCAATGCACCATTCATACGGGTAATTCCAGCTCCTAACACAGGTATACATACATCTTCTTGGCCATAATATTTATCTATTTCCTTCCACAGTAAAGATAAACAATCAAGGAATTCGTCATGAGAAAAAAATCTTCCTAATCCGTCTTTATCTAATTTAGCAAATGCCAATAATAAATACTCACCATTTGGAACTAATTTACCAGATTCATATCTCACTTTGTTTTGATATTTTGACTTACCTCTGGTTGGTTTTAACTGTGCATTGTCGATCAAGCTTTGCATATCTTGTATTGGATTTTTCTTAAGATACTGTCCACAAATTGAAGTTGGCTTTATATCTGCAGGAGAATTTCCTAAACTTGTTGTAAAACATTCATCAAAATTAATTACTTTTTGCAATTATTCTTTTCTAGTAAATCTCCATATTCAACCCTAATACTATAATTATGTCCTTTTATATTAACACTATTTCGACAGTGCAAGTACAAAAAATATATTATTCCTACTAATATAAATACACTCGCAAATACCAAAACACGGTTTAATATTACATTTATTTCATCAGAAAAATTTGATAAAAATTTGTACTTTTTAAAAATTGTTTCAGGTATAATGGTAAAAATCACACTAATTATACTTAATGTCCATACAATGCTTTTTTTAACGAGCTTAATCATATCCAAGCACCAGCTTTATGTAGGTATAGTCACCAACTTTTTCGTCACGATTATTCTTTACCCAAAAAGGCTGTGCATCTGATTTATATTCGTCCATATACGAAGGAAGCCAGTTCGATTCTTTTCGTAATGAGTTATAAATTACAATAATAGGCTTTTTGCGTTTTTTTGCTTGTTCAAATTCATGGCGTAAATAAGAATATGCATTTATGTTACCAACATCATCTCCAGGATTGGATGTATTAAATGCCTTGCAAGTCTTTAAGCCATTAGTATTTTGTTTATACGGAGTACATCTGCATTCTGCCCAAGACTTAGTTGCTCGTGAACAACAACTACCCGCTGTACGCAATGCAGTTTTATCCCCAACGACAAAAATCACAGCAGAAGAAGCGTTTATCTGTTTATTAAACTCCCTTTTTAAATCACAAGGACGACAATCAGAATCATTTGAAATACTGCCTGAAACCACCGTTGCCATATCCACAAAATCTATTTTGTGCAGATTATCTTGCCTCCGCTTATTAAGGGTTTCGACTACGTCACGATCTCCACTGTCCGTTGAATAATCTGCACTAACATAAACTCGCTTACTCATAACCTGATCTTCTTTATATTCTTTAACATTATTCTTAATTGCACAGCATATTACTACCCATGTAAATTATCACATTATGTACTATAACAAAGAATTATTTGCATTTCACTAAATTATACTTCTTACTCTTCTTTTTACCACCATCATTAGTTATTCTTTATATTACCTTTATAAACTTTGAATCTGTACAGCCTCAAACGTTTATATAGATATTTTTTGTTTAATATTATTTGTAGATAGTTAATAACCTGCCTGTTTTTTCGTTGCGATAAAATTTATTTAACATTTACTTTAATCACTTATCTTTTCTTTTCGGAGGTTTTTTACCTTGCTTTTCAATACCTTAATAATTCTAAGTATGCTATAACCTTGTAAATATTAATCGAAAATATCCCTTATTATTTTTTCTCACTTTTTTTACGACAATCGACTTCCTATAATCATCATTATATAACTAATAATATATCTTTTGTCAATTAGTATCGACCACGATATCTACCATTGTGGTCTATTTTATTTCTTAACTTAAACATGCAAAAAATACAATTCTCTAATTATCTCTTGATAAATAAAGGATAACTTACAATTGTCCTTTGTTCAGAGGAGGGATAGCATGAAAATTTTGAAATTTTGGGAGCAAATTCATATTC
>CANRNQ010000002.1 GCA_947632045.1 uncultured Clostridia bacterium | reverse complement strand
CGCACCTTCGGCGCGAGGCTGCCGGTCGCCGCCCGAAGGCCCGACATAAGCTCAAATTAAGAGCGTGAGAGCGCGGCCCCCGAGAGCCTCAGTAAACTCAGCCGCCCATAAACTCAAGCGCCCTTCTCACCCTCTCCTCAATCTTACTCTTTAGCGACGCAGGCGACAGTATCTTCACCCTGTCGCAGTATGGCAAAAGCCAGTCCACAAGCCCTTCGCTGTCAAAAACGGCCGTCTTGATATAAAAACGGTTGTTCATCTTGTTCACTATCATCGCGTCGTCTCCAAACCTGTCCACCATCAAATCAAGCAGCCCGTTGTCGCACACAAGCTCAAGCTCTATCTCGTCGCCGTTATACATCATCATGTTTTTCCTCACATAGTCCGACTTGTCAAAAAAATCTCGGTACTCGCAAACCTCGCTGAACGCTCGGGCGGGACTGTCCGTGATGCTTATCATCTTTATCCTGTCAATGCGGTAATTCGTGAGATTATCGTACTTGTCGTAATTCCCGACAAGATAATATTTGTCGTTCGCCCATACCATCGCATAGGGACTTATCACAAAGTGCTTTTTCTTGGTCAAAACGGGCTTGTTGTCAACTATGCTGTATTTGTAATAGTCAAACTCCACCCGCCTTTTCTCGATTATAGCGCGGTTGAGATCGTCTATAACATAATAAACCTGCTCGTTTGAAAATTTGACCCTGTTTTCATTTTGAAACTGCGGGTTTATCCCCTCGCGCTGGTACCTGCTCAATAGCGAGAGCAGCTTGTCGGTGAGCTCTCTGGTCTTTTTCTCGGTGATAAAGGGCGCGGAAGCCACAGCGTCTATCATAAGCCTTATCTCGGAGGTCTCAAAGCGCCGCTCGGCGAGGAAGTAGCCCTCGTTTGACGACTGACCTCGCGATATGTCATAGCCGAATTTGTTTAAGGCCTTTATGTCGTCGTAAACGGACTTTCTCGCGCAGCTTATGCCGTTTTGAGTGAGATAATCTATTATGTCGTTTGAGTTTACGCAGTGATTGCTGTCGCTGTATTCGCGCAGGAATTTTAATATGTATTCAATCTTCGCCCGCTTTAAAAGGCTTTCGTTATCGTCCATTATTTGTCACCCCCTGATTATGGCCTCGGCACATTTTATTCCGTCGACTGCGGCCGATATTATCCCGCCGGCATAGCCCGCGCCCTCGCCGCAGGGAAAAAGCCCCCGGCATGAAACGCTTTGAAGATCAGAACCCCTGATTATCCTCAGCGGAGCGGAGCTCCTCGTTTCCATTCCAGTGAGCACCGCGTCCGGATAGGCAAAATCCTTTAGCCTGTCGTTAAATTCAAGCATAGCGGCCCTTAGCGACGAGCTCATATATTCCGGCATTATTTTGTTTAAATCGGCGGGGCAAACGCCGGGGCGATAGCTCGGCTGAACCCGACCGAAGGAGGTGCTCTTCACCCCGTTTATAAAGTCCCAAACCCTCTGAGCGGGAGCGCGGTAATCGCCGCCGCCGAGAATGAACGCATCTCTTTCAAACCTTCTTTGCAGCTCTATACCCGCAAGAACGCTGTCGCTGCCGAAGTCGCTCGGCTCTACGCCGACGAGCAAAGCGGAGTTTGAGTTTACCATATCCCGCGCAAAGCGGCTCATTCCGTTTGTAACGACAGCGCCCTCCTCGCTTGCTGCGGCAACCACCTCTCCGCCCGGGCACATACAAAAGGTATATACGCTCCTGCCGTTCGGCAGATGGGTAACGAGCCTGTAATCCGCAGCCCCAAGACGCCCCCGCCCCGCGTATATGCCGTATTGCGAGCGGTCTATCATCGAGCGCAGATGCTCTATCCTTACGCCGATTGAAAAGGGCTTTTGCTCCATGTGTATCCCGAGCCGGTTTAACCTCTCGTATGTGTCGCGGCTGCTGTGCCCCGGGGCAAGAATAAGACTGCGGCAGTTGATTATATCGCCGCCCTCGGTCACGACCGCGTTTATAGCGCCGTCCTTTATTTTAAAATCGCTGACAGTCGTGTTAAATTTGAAGCTGCCGCCGTGCTCGATAATCCTTTTCCTTATATTTTTGACCGCCGTGTGAAGATAATCCGTGCCTATATGCGGCTTTGAGTTGTAGAGTATTTCCTCGGGCGCTCCTGCAAGCACAAATTCCTCGAGCACCTTCCTTGCGCGCGAATCCTTCGTGCCGGTGTTGAGCTTGCCGTCCGAAAAAGCCCCCGCGCCGCCCTCGCCGAACTGAATGTTGCTGTTCGCGTTCAAGCTGCCGCCGCCGAAAAACTCGTCTATGTCGCGAGTGCGCCGCTCTATCATCGCGCCGCGCTCTATTATCATCGGCTCAAAGCCCGCAAGCGAAAGAATAAGTCCGGCAAACAGACCTGCCGGACCCGCGCCGATTATAACGGGGGACAAAGGCGGCTTTTCGCCGCGCGGCAGCTCATAGCTATAAGGCTCCGCCCTTTCTATGTTCTTGCTGCGGCATTTTGTCAAGGCCGCTTTTTCATCCGAATTAAGCTCAACGTCGAGCGAGCATTTAAAATGAACGTCGTTTTTTCTGCGCGCGTCCACCGAGCGCTTGTGCATTGAAACCGAAGCAACGGCCTTTGCCGTGCATCTGAGCTCGGCGCACACGCGCTTTAAAATCAAATCGTCCGTATAATCCACGGGCAGTTTTACATTGTTAATTCTTAACATCATAACACCTCGAAGCTGCGTTTTCAGCGGCGTAAACGGCGGAGCTCCACGCCCAGTGAAGATTAAAGCCGCCGCAATCGGCGCATACGTCGACCGCCTCGCCGACTAAATAGAGCCCTTTAACGATTTTCGACTCCATGCTTTTAAAATCTATTTCATCGCAGGAAACTCCTCCGGCGGTGACCTGCGCCCTTTTAAAGTCGCTGATTTTCTCGGGAGTGAGGGTGAAGTCCTTTATCGCCGAGGAGAGCCTTAAAAGCTCCCGCTTCGACATATTGCCGCAGCTTAAAGACGGCGATACGTTCAACACGCTTTTTGCTATAAAGGCTCCGAGCTTTTTACTCATCACTCCCGTGAGCAGAAGCTCAAGCGGCGTGTCGGGGGAGGAAAACGCGCGCTTTAATATAAACGAGGAAAGCTCGCGCAGGGGGATTTCGGGCAGAAGGTCGATTGAAATTTGAGGCGGCGACTGCTTAAGCGCAAAAGCCCTGTTTACATAAGAGGAAAGATTAAAAACGCATATGCCGGATATGTTGTCCTCGTTTATTTGAAGCTCTCCCGCCTCCTGCGCTATAATATCGCCGCTTGATTTTGATTTAAGGCTTATATTGCAATCGCAGCGCACGCCCTTTATGGAGCGCAGATTTTCGCGCACAAATATTGGCGCAAGCGAGGGGAAGAGCGGAGCTATCGAGTGCCCGAGCGACCTTGCGAGGGCAAAGCCCGAGCCGTCGGAGCCGAATACGGGCGAGGCGCAGCCGCCGCAGGCGAGTATAACTCGCCGCGCCGCGTATTCGCCGCTGTCTGATTTGACGCAAAAGCGGCCGCCCTCTTTTTTGATTGAGCTTATATATTCTCCCGTGCGCTCTCTAACGCCAAAGCGCAAGAGGTTATCTCTCAAAACATCGAGTACGGACGACGCGCTGCCGCTTTGCGGATAGACTCTGCCGCAGGAGTCGGTTTTGAGCATAAGCCCGAGCTCCTTAAAAAGCGACTTTATCGCCTCGTGATTTAAAACGTGAAAATCATTGTCGGCAAGCGAGGCGGGCTTGTCCGCAAAATACGACGACTCGCTGACTGCGGCGTTCGAGAGATTGCATCTGCCGTTTCCCGTCGCAAGCAGCTTTTTGCCGGTCTTTGCGTTTCGCTCAAAAATGACGATATTCAAAGCTCCGCCGCCCCTTTTGCCCGCTATGCAGCCGCACATAAGCCCCGCCGCTCCGCCGCCTATAATTGCGATATCTATTATATCTCTTGTATCTCTGTCTTTCATTTTGCTTCACCATAAAAATTATGGGGCGGCAGATACGCCGCCCCGAGCAGTAAATTTATTTCGGAGCGAAGATTGCCCCAATAGCGCCGAACAGCCCTATGCTTGCAAGCCCCATAATAACGCCCGCAAGTATAACTCCGCAAAAGACCGCCAGCATACTTTTCTTAAAATCCATATCAAGAAGGCTCGCGGCGAGGGTGCCCGTCCAAGCGCCGGTTCCCGGAAGGGGGATTCCGACAAAGAGCATAAGCGCGATATAAAGCCCGCGACCGGCCTTTGCCTGGAGCTTTTTCCCGCCCTTTTCGCCCTTTTCAAGGCAAAAGCTGAAAAATTTGCCTATGTATTTTTTGTCCTTACCCCACAGGAGGACCTTCCTTGCGAATAAATATATGATGGGCATAGGGAGCATATTTCCGATAATGGCGATGATGTACGAGAGGGTCAGATTGAGGTCAAAGCCCACAGCATACGGAATGGCTCCCCTCAGCTCGATGAGCGGCACCATGGAAATCAAAAAAACAATAAGATAATGCAACATTTTCTTCCTCCGATAATTAAATACAAAAAATAACTCATCTCATTATACTTAATTTATGATTTTATTGCAAGAAAAATAACGTAAATATTGAAAAATATGTATTCACCGTGAATTTGTATGCGATTCCTTTGACAAAATCAGTTATATACTCTACAATATAACGAGATGACGCTTCGCTACAGGCGAAGACGAAAAGGGTGAAAATATGAAAAAATCTTCAGTTGTGTTTTTGGTGCTGACTATCCTGTCGGCAGGCTTTTTTATTTTAAACTCGCTCGCAAACGCGGATATGTCGTCGAGCGAAAGCGGGAGGATAGTGGAGTTTTTGGTTCGGCACTTTTTCAAGGGCGCGTCGCCGCATGACGTGGTCACCTTGACTATAATCGTGCGCAAGCTCGCGCACTTCACCGAATTTGCCATGTTCTTCTCGTTTTTCAACTGCCTTATGTATTCGCTTACGCGCTATAAAAACAAGGCGCTTATTTTTGTGTCGCTGTTTATGGGCGTGTTTGCCCCGCTAATAGACGAAACCGTGCAGTATCTTTCTCCGGGCAGAACGTCTATGGTTTACGATATATGGATAGACTTTGCCGGGTGTGTGTTCGGCATGATAATATCGACCTTGATATATAGATTTGCAAGCTCGCGCTATAAAAGGGGGCGAGGAGGGCTTGCTTCAAAATAGGAGGCTTTGGGCTGTCGCGGTCAGGGCCTTCGATTGGTTTGAGCGGGAGGCTGCGCTTCGGGCGGCGACCGCCAATTTCCGCCTGCGGCGGAAATTGGCCGAAAACGCGGCGGATAAGATAGCCGCCTCTTTAAAAAAGCCCGAGCGCCGCGTTTTCCGCGCGGCTGCGCCGCGCTGGTCGCCGCCCGAAGCGCCCTTGGCGCAATACTCCACACTCAAAGCGTAAAGCGCGACAGCTACAGGCACACTCTTAAATTAAGCTGAAAGAAAAGGAATAGGGGATAAAAATGGAAAATCAAAGGGAAAATAAAATGGGAACAGCCCCCATGCTCAAGCTCATATTGTCCATGTCGCTGCCGGCGATGTTCTCAATGATAGTGCAGGCGCTTTATAATATAGTCGACAGTATGTTCGTTGCAATGGTCAGCGAAAAGGCGCTCAGCGCCGTGTCGCTCGCTTTTCCAATGCAGATGCTCCTGATTTCCGTGGCGGTCGGCACGGGAGTGGGAATAAACAGCCTGGTGTCGCGAAAGCTCGGCGAGGGCGACATAAAGCAGGCGAATAAGGCGGCTACACACGGACTCTTCCTCGGGGCGTGCTCGTGGGCCGTTTTCGCAATACTCGGCTTTTTAATCTCGCGCCCCTTCTTTTCAATATATACGAACGATTCGGAGCTTATACAGATGGGCGTCGATTACCTCGGCTGTGTGTTCATATTCTCCTTCGGCACGCTGATAGAGGTAAACCTCGAAAAAACGCTGCAAGCAACCGGCAATATGATACAGCCCATGATATTCATGCTTATCGGAGCGATAACCAATATAGCCCTCGACCCCTGCCTGATTTTCGGCTGGTGGATATTCCCAAGACTCGGAGTGCTGGGGGCGGCGGTAGCCACGGTAACGGGGCAGATACTCTCGATGACCTATGCGCTTATAATAGTATTTTTTAAAAAGCATCAGATAAAAATACAGCTAAAGGGCTTTAAGCCGAGCCTTTCAACAATAAAGAATATTTACGCGGTCGGCATACCCTCCATAATAATGCAGTCGATAGGCTCTGTGATGCTGCTCTTTATGAACCAGATACTCGTTTCGTTCTCGACGGCGGCGGTTTCGGTCCTCGGCGTTTATTATAAACTGCAATCATTCGTCTTTATGCCCGTGTTCGGGCTCAATCAGGGGGTCATGCCCATAATGGGCTATAACTACGGGGCGCGCAATAAAAAAAGACTTTTGCTGTCGCTTAAATACGGCTGTATCATTGCCCTTTGCATTATGATAGTCGGAACCGTAATTTTCTGGGTCTTCCCATATCAGCTCCTGTCCATCTTCTCGCCTAATGAAGAGATGCTTAAAATCGGTATTCCGGCGCTTAGAACTATAAGCCTCTGCTTTATCCCCGCCACAGTCAGCGTGGTCTTTACAGCCCTCTTTCAGGCGGTCGGCAAGGGCTTTAGAAGCCTGTTCATCTCGGCGCTGCGCCAGCTCGTGATAATACTCCCCGTCGCCTTTGCCTTTTCATTCATAAGCCTTGACGCGGTATGGTACTCCTTCCCGATAGCCGAGGGCGGCGCGCTGATAACGGCGTTGCTTTTATATAAAAATCTCCTCGACAACGATTTTAAAAAATTAGACGATAAGACGATAAAAACATAAGCTCTCAGCGCTGCATTTTTTATCCGCTTCACGCATATTAAATATTATAAAAATAAAACCTTGGGATGTGAAGCAATGGATAATTTTGATTTGCAGGAACAGGACTTCGAGGACGAGTGGCAGACGGTAAAGCGAGTGGACGCCGCGCGGGTTTCATATGACGACGATATGCCCGTATCCGACGAGCAGGAGCAGGAGCCGCCGCTCGAGAGAAAAAAGAGGGTGCTGACAGGCACTCAGCGCATAATCAAGTATCAGCTTGTGCTCTGCGCGGTAACGGTCATATTGGTGATAGCCCTCAAATTTATCAACGCCGGAGTTTTCCAAACGGTCAAAAGCTGGTACATAGATCAGCTCAACTCTCAGCTTGTGATAACGGATATGTTTTATGGGGTCGGGCGGCAATGAAAATCAGCGTTAAGGGTATAGCCCTGTCGCTCAGCTTTCCGCTGGCGGCGGCGCTCAGCATAGTCCTCGTCGCCGACCGTAGCCTTACCGCGTTTTGCGCTGTGATAAACGCCGTGCTGCATGAGCTTGGGCATATTATAATACTCGGGGCGTGCGGCTGTAGGGTCAAGTCGATAAAGCTGAGCCTGTTTGATATAAGCATAAAAAAGTCCTCGCGCCTTCTTTCCATAAATAAAGAGATTGCCGTTGCGCTGTCGGGCGCGGCGGCAAATATTTTATGCGTCATGCTTTTTTATATTCTATATCGGCTGTTTGATATAGGAATTTTCAGACTGCTGTCACTCTCCGCGGCGGCGCTTGCGTGCTTTAATCTTTTGCCGGTCGAAAGCCTTGACGGCGGGCGCGCGCTGACGCTCCTTATGATGAAGCGGCTGAGTCCGGAGCTTTCGTTAAAAATAGTGAGGATAATATCCGTCGCCGTGCTTATCCCAATGCTTACCTTCGGCCTGCTGCTTGTGATAAAATCAAGATATAATTTCACTTTGCTGTTTACAAGCGTTTATCTTACAGGTATTATATTATTAAAGACAAAAAGCGACTATTGCCTGACGTAAAAATAATCGAAAATCAAAAATCAAAATAGCCGAAAATCAAAACAATAAAATAAAATATCAAAATAACCAAAACAACAAAATCAAATAAATGAAACGGAAGTGTAGGAATGATAAGCAAAGAGGTAGAAAAAATTCTGCTCAACGTGCAAAAGCCCGGCAGATATACGGGCGGAGAGCTAAACAGCGTTATCAAGGACAAAAGCAGCGTCGACGTGCGCTTCGCCTTCTGCTTTCCCGACGTGTACGAGGTCGGAATGTCGCACCTCGGAATGAAGATACTGTATAGCCTGTTCAACGAGAGGGAGGACATATGGTGCGAGCGCGTTTTTGCCCCGTGGACGGATATGGAGGAGCAGATGAGAAGGCATAGCTTTCCGCTATACGCGCTTGAAAGCGGCGACAGCCTCGATAAATTCGACTTTATCGGCTTCACATTGCAATACGAGCTTTCGTTCACGAATATACTCTATATGCTGGAGCTTGGAAATATCCCCCTGCTTACAAAGGACAGGAAGGATTTGTTTAATATAGTGGTCGCGGGCGGTCCCTGCGCCTGCAATCCGGAGCCTCTCGCGGATTTTGTCGATTTGTTTTTTATCGGCGAGGGCGAGGAGGTAGATTTAGAGGTTATTGATTTATATAAGAGCTGCAAAAGCAACAACGAGAGCAAGCAAGACTTTTTGATAAAGGCGGCTCAAATCGAGGGAGTATATGTGCCGTCGCTTTATACCGTAGAATATAACGGCGACGGAACCTTAAAATCCTTTACCCCGAGTCATAAAGCGCCAAAAACCGTAAAAAAAAGGATAATAAAGAACTTGGACGAGCTTTATTATCCCGATAATTTTGTCGTGCCTTCGATAGATATAGTCCACGACAGGGCTATGGCGGAGATATTCAGGGGCTGCATAAGAGGCTGCCGCTTTTGTCAGGCGGGCTTTCTTTATCGCCCCGTTAGAGAAAAATCCCCCGAGGTCATAGACGCTCAGTGCCACGCTCTGTGCAATAACACGGGCTACGACGAGGTATCTCTGTCCTCGCTCAGCTCGAGCGACTACACTCAAATAGTGCCGCTGCTTTCAAGGCTTACCGAGTGGTCCGCCGATGAGAACGTCAGCATATCCCTGCCCTCGCTGAGGGTGGACGGCTTTTCCGACGACATACTCTCAAAGCTCAAGACCGTAAGAAAGAGCGGGCTCACCTTTGCCCCCGAGGCGGGAACGCAGAGGCTGAGAGATGTTATAAATAAAAACGTGACCGAGAGCGAGCTTATGAGCACCTGCTCGACGGCGTTTAACGGGGGCTGGAGCACCGTAAAGCTCTATTTTATGATAGGCCTGCCTACCGAAACTCTCGACGACGTGGCCGGAATCGCTCAGCTCGGACAGAGAGTGGTAAACGCTTATTACAGCGCGGAAAACAGACCCAAGGGCAAGAGCGTGAGGGTCACGCTGAGTACGGCGAGCTTTGTGCCGAAGCCCTTTACCCCGTTCCAGTGGTTCCCTCAGGATACGATAGAGGTGCTGAAGGAAAAGCAGATGCATTTAAAGGATAGCATAACTACGAAGAAGATAAACTACAATTATCACGACTCCTCAACAAGCTTTGTCGAGGCTGTGTTTGCAAGAGGCGACAGGCGGCTCGGCAAGGCTCTGCTCAAGGCGCACGAAAAGGGAATGATATTTGACGGCTGGGGAGATTATTTCAGCCTTGAAAAGTGGCTTGAGGTGTTTGACGAGTGCGGGCTCGACCCCGCGTTTTACGCAAACAGGCAGCGCGAATTTGACGAGCTGCTGCCGTGGGATCACATAGATTACGGAATAAAAAAATCATTCCTCATAGAGGAATGTAAAAGGGCATATAACAACGAAACAACGCCGAACTGCCGACAGAAGTGCAGCGGCTGCGGAGCGGCTCAGTGGAAGGAGGGAGTATGCTTTGAAAAGCGTAAGACTATGGTTTAAAAAGGAGGGGCTTGCAAGGTTTATCTCTCACCTCGATTTAAACAAGGTTATGACCCTTGCTATAAACCGCAGCAAAATACCGATATGGCACACCGAGGGCTTTAATCCCCACCCGTTTATAACCTTCGCCCTGCCGCTTTCGCTCGGATTCTGCGGCGAGTGCGAAACGATGGATATAAGACTTACGGACGATGATTTTGACATCTCGCTTATACCCGAGCGGCTAAACGGGAGCCTGCCGGAGGGGATAAGAGTATACAGGGCCGCAGCGCCCAAAATGAAGCCTGCGCAAATATCAAAGGCGCGCTATGAAATGAAAATCGGCGCTGACGGAAAAAGCGGCGGCGAGATATGCGCGGAGATCGGCTCGCTGTTAAATTCAGCCGAGGTGATAACTCGGAAAAAGACGAAAAAGGGGCTAAAGGATATAGATTTAAAGCCGTATATCAAGGAGCATGATTTAAAGCAGGACGGAGAATTTGCCGTGCTTAATATGACGCTTCCCGCGGGCAGCGTTGAGAACATAAACCCGATTTTATATTTAAACGCCCTAAAAGAAAAAACGGGCGGCGAATATTTTTATATTTGTACGCGAAGGAAAATAAAGAACGAAAACGGTGACGACTTTGAATAGTGAGAGCAGGATAAAATATATATTTCTCGACGCGGACGAAACGCTTTTAGATTTTCCGTCGGGCGAGCGCGCGGCGCTGAAGGCGACGCTTGAGCATTACGGTCTGCGCTTTACAGACGAGGTTTATCGCGGCTATTCAGATGAAAATCTCCGCCTTTTTAAGCTGCTCGAGCGCGGCGAGATCGAGCGAAAGGAGCTCGTGGCTACAAGGTTTGAAGGGCTTCTGAGCCGCCTTGGAGCCCGAGATATTTCAGCCGCCGACATGAACGGCTATTATATCGACAGGCTATCTCTCTGCGCCGCGACGATAGACGGGGCGCACGAGATGTGCAGGGAGCTGTCGGGGAGGTATAAGCTGTATATAGCGACAAACGGCGCGATGATTTCCCAGATGGGCAGACTGAAAAGCACGGGACTTTTGGAATATATGACCGACGTATTTATTTCCGAGGCGATAGGCGTAAACAAGCCGTCGGCGGAATTTTTTGAATACTGCTTTGATAAGATAGGCGACCGCGAGCGGGATAAATACATTATACTCGGCGACTCGCTCACGTCCGATATGCTCGGCGGCAGGAACGCGGGCATTGCGACCTGCCTTTTTGATTCGAGAAACGAAGTGCCCATGCCGCATGAGCTTTGCGATTATAAAATCAAGCAGCTCGGGGATTTCCCCAAGCTGCTTGACGGGATTAAATGATTTTTTGTATTTTTTATCGACAAATTTTAATAAGAGCTATCGCTGCCGCGTTGCCTTTTACCGCTTTGTGCGGGAGGGCAGAGCTCGGGCGGCGACCCCGAATTTTCGCCTCCGGCGAAAATTCGGCGAAAAACGCGGCGGCACCGACTGCGGTGCGCCCTAAAGCCTTAGGCGCGGCGATATAATTTCAAGCTCCGCCGAAGGCCCCGCCCCCGCCGCCGCGTTTTTCCGCGCGGCTGCGCCGCGCCGGTCGCCGCCCGAGCCCCTTTTTTTCGCACAAAGTGAAACAGACAGCTGCGGCAGCCTTGTCTGATTAAAACCGCAATTTTGACGTCATTTTTATTCGCTCCTGAGCGCCTCAACCGGATCCTTCTTCGACGCTATCCTCGCCGGAATAAGCCCGCCGAGCAGCGTCAGAGCAACGCTTATAACCACGAGCAAAAGCGCGTGCAGCGGATTGAGCTGGGCGACGTTCGGAAGCTCCGTCATATTCTCAAGTACGGAATTTATCGGTATACAAAGCGCATAGGCGATGATTATTCCAAGCAGACCCGAGCAAGCGCCGATTATAAAGGTCTCGGCGTTGAACACCCGCGAAATATCCTTTTTCCTCGCGCCGAGAGCGCGCAGAACGCCTATCTCCTTCGTGCGCTCCAAAACAGAGATGTAGGTTATTATCGCTATCATAATAAGCGACACTATAAGCGAAATTCCCGCGAAGGCTATAAGCACAAGGGTTATCGCGTCCATAATGCTCGAGGTCATGCTGGTCATCGTGTCGGCAAGATCGGTGTAGGTCACAACGTCCTTGTCGTCCTTGCCGGAGTTATACTTGTCGAGATACTCTATCACGGACTCCTTGTCGTCAAAGGTTTTCGGATAAATATATATCATCAGCGGCTGAGAGTCCGCCCCAAGATAAGATAAAATCTGCTCCTTCGCCTCGTCGTCGAGCTTTTCCGTCGTCATCACGTTTGTCTTGCTGTCCTTTTGCGCCTTGACTATCTCCGAGTCCTTATTCATCTCTATAACCTCGTCGACGAGAGAGTCGTTGTACGCAATGCCCGAGGCGAGCATACCTATCTTAGTGTCCTTTTTAACGCGGACGACCCCGCAAATTTTCAAGGTCATATTGTCCTTGTCGTCGTATAGCTTATCATAATCCGTCTTCGGCATAAACAGTCCGGCGGGATTTTTTTCATAGTACGAGTCGTTCGGCACGAGCTTAAGCTCAGTCCCGACTATATCCTTAAAGCTGATTTTCTTGACGTTCTCCGTGTCGTAGCCGAGAGAGGACATGACGGCGGTATCCACGCGGTTTTTGTTATCGACGACCAAAACAAGCTCGCGGTCGTTTTTCGGGTAAGAGCCTGCGAGAACGTCATAATTTTTCTCAAGATACGATGTGGAGTCCTTATCAAGATTATTCGGATAAGACGTAAGACCTATCGAGCTCATGCTCGTCATGCTGCCCATAGACTGCGAGTCGGCACCGCCGGAGATGCCGACGGTGAACGAAACGGGAGATACCTTGCCGTCTACCTTTCTAAGCAGGTTCATTCCCGTTATTTTGGTGTAGCCTATGCTCGAGCAGATGCTCGGGTCTATATCCTTGACGTAATCGAGATATTCCTTTGTAAGCTCGTTTTGATGGAGCATCATCTCGTCCTTTGCCGAGTACAGCTCGACCGAGTCCGTGTCGGCAAATTTTTTCTTGTCGGCAAAGCGCTCGTTCATTTTTTCGCTCATCTCCTCCATCTGCTCAGCGTCCATATTCATAGACTGGCGCGATATGGTTATAGGAAACTCCGAGAGCGCGTCGTTTTGGAATTTTATTATCTGCTCCTGAAATCCGCTTGAAAGGCTCAGTATGAGGGCTATTCCTATTATTCCTATGCTCGAGGCGAAGGCGGTGAGCAGAGTCCTGCCCTTTTTTGTAGATATGTTCTTGCCCGAAAGCTTCAAGGCCGTGAAAAAGCCCATGCTCGTCTTTTTAAGCGAGTAGCTCTCGCTTGTCGAGCCCTCGTCGTAAGGGTTGCTGTCGTCGGTTATTTTGCCGTCGCGGAATTTAACTATCCTGTCGGCGTATTCCTCGGCAAGCTCGGGATTGTGCGTTACCATTATGACGAGCTTGTCCGCGGCGATCTCCTTTATAAGCTCCATTATCTGCTTGCTCGTCGCGGTGTCGAGAGCGCCGGTCGGCTCGTCGGCAAGGATAATGTCCGGGTCGTTTGCAAGGGCGCGGGCGATAGCTACCCTCTGCATCTGACCGCCCGAAAGCTGGTTCGGCCTTTTGTGCATATGCTCCTTTAAACCTACCCTCTCGAGCACCTCCTTCGCCTTTTCGCGGCGCTTGCGGCGCGATACTCCGCTGAGCGTCATTCCCATCTCCACGTTGTCGATTATGTTTAAATGACCTATGAGATTGTAGCTTTGAAAGATGAAGCCGACGCTGTTGTTGCGGTATGCGTCCCAATCGCGGCTTTTGAAGTCCTTTGACGATTTGCCGTTTATTACGAGGTCGCCGTTGTCATAACGGTCAAGACCGCCGATTATGTTAAGACAGGTGGTCTTTCCCGAGCCGCTCTGACCGAGTATGGCGACGAACTCGTTTTCACGGAAGCTCAGTGAAATATCGTCGAGCGCAACCTGAGTGAAATCGCCGGTGGTGTAGCTCTTTCTGATGTTTTTAAGCTGAAGCATTTTTATATCCCCTTTGACTGCCGAATTTAGAAGCAAATTTACGATTATATCAAATGTAGATAATTATATTCCCACTTAAATTCTCTGTCAAGGAAGAAAAAGAAGTGTAAAAATAAATTTACAGATTGGTAATATAATCCTCTTTGACTATCGGTCAAAGCACTTGAAGAAAAAGGTATTTTGTGTTATTATAATCTTTAAGTTTAACAGAATGGAGTACAAGCGACTTGAGTGAGATAAACACCTTTGCGACACAGCAAAATGAATACATAGAGCTTGTCGCGCAGATAATGCAGATACGCGCAATGGGGGAAAAGCCCCTCGCGTACGTCCGCACCTACGGCTGTCAGCAGAATGTAGCAGACAGCGAAAATATAAAGGGAATGCTCGCGCTTATGGGGTATTCCTTTACGGATACGCCTGAAAATGCGGACTTTATACTGTTCAACACCTGCGCGGTGAGGGAGCACGCCGAGGACAGGGTCTTCGGCAACGTAGGTGCTATAAAGAGCATAAAGAAAAAGCACCCCTCGGCGCTTGTGGCGCTTTGCGGCTGCATGATGGAGCAAAAGCACATAGCCCAAAGGATATACGAAAGCTTTCCCTTTGTCGGGCTTGTCTTCGGAACCCACTGTCTGCACGAATTTCCAAGACTGCTGTATCAAAGCCTTTTGAGCGGCAAGAGGCAGTTTGTAACAGGCAACGACGACCTGCTCGTGCACGAGGGGCTGCCAAAAAGGCGCGACGGCGCGTTCAAGGGCTGGCTGCCGATAATGTACGGCTGCGACAATTTCTGCTCCTACTGCATAGTGCCCTACGTCAGGGGGCGCGAGCGAAGCCGAAGCAGCGCGGCGATACTTAAGGAGGCGCACGAGCTTATAGAAAACGGCTGTAAGGACATAACCCTTTTGGGGCAAAACGTCAATTCCTACGGCAAGGGGCTTGATGAGAACATAAGCTTTTCCGAGCTTCTGCGCAGGATAGACGCGATAGACGGCGACTACACCCTGCGCTTTATGACCTCGCACCCAAAGGACTGCACCCGCGAGCTCATAGATACCATAGCCTCAAGCCGCCACATTTCAAAGCACCTGCACCTGCCATTTCAGTCCGGCAGCAACAGGATATTAAAGCTCATGAACAGGCGCTACACCCGCGAAAAATATCTTGAAATTGTGAATTACGCCAAGGAGAAAATAGACGGGCTCTCGCTTACAAGCGACATAATAGTCGGCTTTCCGGGCGAAACCGAGGAGGACTTTTCTCAGACGCTCTCACTTATAGAGGAGGTCGGGTTCACCTCGCTTTTCACCTTCATCTACTCAAAGAGAGTCGGCACGCCGGCGGCGGAGATGCTCGACCCGATAAGCGACGAGGAAAAGTCCGAGCGCTTTCAGCGACTGCTTAAGGTGCAGGAAAAAATAGCCGCCGAAAGATGCGCCTCAATGGTCGGCACAAGGCAGAGAGTTTTGTTTGAGGAAAGGGCGAAAAAAGAGGGCATAATAAACGCGAGAACCTCGGGGAATATAGTAGTCGAGGTCGAGGCGGACGAAGGCCTTATCGGAAGCTTCGGCACGGTCGAAATCACAGCTTCCGGCAACTGGGTGCTTAGGGGCAGGCCGGTGTAATTTTGGTAAATTAAATTTTAATTAATACAATAATATATTCGGCTGAGCGAAGGGACGCTTTATTCTTTTACGGAAAATAAGGCCCATCGGCGGGCTGAAATATTAATATAAAGCTCAGAAAGGAAGAGGAAAATGGACATTATTCAAATGGCAAGAGAGATAGGAAAGGCTATTCAGCAGGAGGACGCTTATCTTAAGCTGCGCATAGCTCAGCAAAACAGCGACAACGACAAGGAGCTTCAGGATTTGATAGGTGAATTTAACCTCAAAAGAATAGCTATTAACAACGAGGCGCAAAAGAGCGACAGGGACGACGACAAGCTCCAGCAGCTCAACAAGGAGATGCGCAGCGTTTACGCAAATATAATGAAAAACGAAAATATGACAGCCTACAACGAGGCAAAGCAGCAGCTCGACTCGGTGCTCCAGAGAGTTCTCGCCATAATCAGCCAATCGGCCGACGGAGAGGACCCCGAAACGACGGATTACTCTCAGAGCTGCACGGGAAGCTGCTCAAGCTGCGGGGGCTGTCACTGATATTAAATTAATATAAAGAGGGTAAGAATAATGGCTGAGCTTTCTCCAATGATGAAGCAATATCTTCAAATAAAAGAGCAAAACAAGGACTGCATACTGTTTTTCCGTCTTGGCGACTTTTACGAGATGTTTTTCGACGACGCAAAGCTCGTCTCGAAGGAGCTGGAGCTTACGCTGACGGGGCGCGACTGCGGACAGGAGGAGCGCGCGCCCATGTGCGGCGTTCCCTATCATAGCTGCGAAACATACATAGCGCGGCTTGTAGAAAAGGGCTATAAGGTCGCGATATGCGAGCAAACGGAGGACCCCTCAAAGGCGAAGGGCTTAGTCTCCCGCAGCATAACGAGGGTGATAACCCCGGGAACCATAATGGAAAACAGTATGCTCGACGAGGGCAAAAATAATTTCATAGCCTGCTGCTACGCCGAGGATACCTCAATAGGCGCGTGCTTTGCCGATATTTCTACGGGAGAGATGCACTGCACCCAGCTTTTGGGCGAGGACTCGTTTGACACGCTGAAAAACGAGCTGGACAGATTTTCCCCTCGCGAAATAATTATAAACAAGGAGATGCTCAACTTTAAGGAGCTGAAAACCATCGTAAAGGATAAATATTCGGCGTCGCTCGAAACCCTCAGAAACAAGGACTTCGATTTTAATTGGTCACTGGAAGCCATTAAAAATCAGTTCGGCGAACAGCATAAGAATGATATGATGGATAAGGACCTCTCCTTCGCCATCTTAGCCATAGGGGGGCTCCTCTTCTACCTTGGAAAAACGCAGATAATCGGGCTTGAGCGCTTGAACAGCTTAAACGTTTACTTTGGGAACCAGTATATGAACCTCGATTCCAACACAAGGCGAAATCTCGAGCTTGTCGAAACCATGCGCAGCAAGGAGAAAAAGGGCTCGCTTTTGTGGGTGCTCGACAGAACAAAGACCGCAATGGGCAAGAGGCTGATGCGCTTGTGGATAGAGCAGCCCCTGATAAAGATTGCCCCGATAATAAGAAGGCAAAACACAGTTTCCGAGCTGTACAAGGATACGCTTTTGCGCCTTGAGATAATAAATATCCTGGCCAAAATATCCGACGTTGAAAGGCTGATGACGCGCGTAGTTTACGGCAACGCCAACGCCCGAGAGCTGAGGAGCCTTGCAAACTCGCTTTTGGTCTTTCCCGAGCTTAAGACTCTCCTGCACGACGCAGGCTCGCACTTTTTGAGGGAGCAGCGCGACAATTTAGACCCGCTTGAGGATATATATTCGCTTATAAACGACGCGATAGTCGAAGACCCGCCGTTTTCAATAAGAGAGGGCGGCATTATAAAGGAGGGCTTTAATGAGGAGCTCGACAGCATAAGGGAGGATATGAACAACTCCTCGTCGATACTCACAAAGCTTGAAGCGAGAGAGAGGGAAAAAACCAAGATACCAAAGCTTAAGGTCGGATATAACCGAGTGTTCGGCTATTATTTCGAGGCGTCAAACTCATATAAAAATCTCGTGCCGGACGAATACATAAGAAAGCAGACGCTCACGGGCTGCGAAAGATATATAACCGAGGAGCTTAAAAATTTAGAGGGCAGAATAATCGGCGCTAAGGAGCGCTCTCAGGGGCTCGAATACAGCTTGTTTGAAGAGATAAGAAAGCAGGTCGCCTCAAACCTTGACAGAATACAAAAGAGCGCCGTGGCGATAGCAAACCTCGACGTGCTCGCTTCTCTCGCCTCGGTGGCGGCCGATAACCGCTACTGCAAGCCCAATGTTTCGATTAGAGGCGGCATAAGACTCAAGGAGAGCAGGCATCCGGTCGTCGAGCTGCTTTCAAACGGAGCTCCCTTTGTGCCAAACGACGCTGTTCTCGACAGCGGCGAAAACACCGTCGCGATAATAACCGGACCGAATATGGCGGGAAAGTCCACATATATGCGTCAGGTGGCGCTGATAGTGCTCATGGCTCAAATAGGCTCCTTCGTGCCGGCCGACAGCGCCGATATAGAAATATGCGACAGCGTATTCACGCGAGTCGGAGCCTCAGACGATTTGGCGGCGGGTCAGTCGACCTTCATGGTGGAGATGAGCGAGGTCGCATCGATAGTGAAAAACGCGACCTCGAAAAGCCTGCTTATTTTCGACGAAATAGGCAGGGGCACCTCGACCTTTGACGGCATGAGCATAGCGAGGGCCGTGCTTGAATTTGTCGCCGATAAGAGAAGGCTCGGCGCAAAGACCCTTTTTGCCACTCATTACCACGAGCTGAGCGTTATGGAGGATACCCTCGACGGGGTGAAAAATTACAACGTCGCCGTTAAAAAGCGCGGCGACGACATAACCTTTTTGAGGAGAATAGTGCCCGGCGGAGCCGACGACAGCTATGGAATTGAGGTCGCGAAGCTCGCCGGAGTGCCCGATTGGATAATAAAGCGCGCAAGGGAAATATTAAAGGAGCTCGAAGGCTCCGCCGGAAAAACCGAGGGGAAAATCGAAAACAGCGCCGAAAATCAAGGCCATAATCACGGCGCTGATGATAACGACGGCCAGATTTCGCTTTTCGGCGCTAATAATTCCGCAATAGAAGAAAAGCTTAAATCAATAGATATAAACACCCTGACTCCCATAGAGTCGATGAATGTGCTCTTTGAGCTTATAAAAATGTGCAAATGACGGGAGGTGAGTCCGCGTGGGCAGAATAAACGTGCTCGACCGGCACATGGCTGAGCTTATCGCCGCCGGAGAGGTGGTTGAGCGACCGGCCTCGGTCATAAAGGAGCTCGTTGAAAATTCAATAGACGCGCACTCAAGCGCGATAAGCGTCGAAATAAAGCGCGGCGGAGTGTCGTATATAAGGGTGAGCGACAACGGCTGCGGCATAATGCGCGAGGATATTAAAAAGGCGTTTATCCGCCACGCGACGAGCAAGGTAAAAGACGAATGTGACCTCAGCTCAATAGCTACCCTCGGCTTTAGGGGCGAGGCCCTCGCCTCCATCGGAGCCGTCGCCAAGGTCGAGCTTTTGACCCTCAGCGACAACGAAAGCATAGGAAACCGCTATGTTATAAACGGCGGCGAAGAGCTCGAGCTCGACAGCGCCGGCTGCCCGAGGGGAACCACGATAATAGTCAGGGATATTTTTTATAACGTGCCCGCGAGAATGAAGTTTTTGAAAAAGGATATATCCGAGGGCAACGCGGTCACGGCGGTTATGGAAAAAATGGCGCTGTCGCACCCCGAAATAGCGTTCACCTATATCAAGGACGGCAGACAGGCGCTAAAAACCACCGGCGACGGCAAGCTGCTGTCGGCCATATACGCGGTGTACGGCAGAGAATTTGCAAAGGGGCTTATCCCCGTCGATTATACCTTAAACGAGGTCACCGTCAAGGGATATGTCACCCGCCCCTATAACGCAAGGGCGAACAAAAATATGCAAAATTTCTTTATAAACAACAGATACGTCAGGTGCCGAACGGCTATGGTCGCTCTTGAAGAGGCCTGCAAGGGCATGGTTATGGTCGGGGAATTTCCCGCCTGCGTGCTGCACATCTCCCTCTCCTTTGACGGCGTGGACGTAAACGTGCACCCGGCGAAAACCGAGATAAGATTTATAAACGAGCGGCCGGTGTTCGATGCGGTCTATCACGGGGTCAAGTCGGCGCTTTTTGAAAATCACAGGGAAAAGATGGCGAACTTCGGGGCAGACCATAACGGAAGGAACGTCTACAACGCGACGGGTCAAAAAACGCCGTTTAGCTTTGACAGCGCAAGGCTTTTTGAGATGAAAAACGAGCATGAGAGCGGCAAAAGGGAAAAGGAGCCGAACGAGGGAGGCTCGGAAAATTTAAAAAGCTCGGAAAATTTAAAAAGCTCGGAAAATTTAAAAAACTCAGAAAATTTAAAAAGGCCGGAAAACGCCGCCTTACCGCCAATGCCGAGGCCTCCGCGTTTTCCAATATCGCCCTTTGAGCCCTTGAGGCTTCACGACCCGCTCGCTGAGAAAGGGCAGATAAACGCGTATTTTGCCATGCTCAACAAAATCGCGGCCGAGCCTGAAAAAAAGCCGAGCGACGAGGTCGAGCAGGAAAAGGCCCCGACTGCATCAAACAACGAAAAAGAGCAGCGCTCAGAGCTTAAAACCGAGCAGCCTTATGAACAGAGCTTGCAAAGCCCGCAGCAAAGCAAGGGGCCAAAAGAGGACGGCGACTTGATTTCTAAGCTTCAAAGGCCCTCGCTTAAATACATAGGCGAGGCGTTTAACACCTATATAATCGCCCAAAGGGGCGATGATGAGCTGCACTTTATAGACAAGCACGCGGCTCACGAGCGCATTATCTATGAGAGGCTCAAGGCGGAAAAGGGCAGAGCCTATTCACAGGCTCTCTTAGAGCCCGAGAGCGTGCTGCTCAGCGCGGACGAGTACGACGCGGCGCTGAATAATATCGAGGCCTTTTCAAGGCTCGGCTTTGAAATAGAGGACTTCGGCGCGTCTACCATACTGGTTAGAGCCTATCCGCAGTATTTAAAAATCGAGGATATCAGATCCACCGTCGAGGAGATGGCGGGCTATCTTCTCGAAAACAAAAGGCGGATAGAGAGCGAAAAAATGGATTGGGCATATCACAACGCGGCCTGCAAAGCCGCAATAAAGGGCGGTAACCTGAACACTCCCGAGGAGCTTGAGGAGCTTTTAAGGATAATAGAAGCCGACGAAAGAATACGCTACTGCCCCCACGGACGACCGGTGAGCACGGTTATAAAGAAAAGAGAATTTGAAAAAATGTTTGGCAGGGTGTAATATATTGAACAGCACAGAAAAAATACCCCTTATAGCGGTCGTCGGCCCGACTGCCTCGGGAAAAACCGGACTCGGGGTCGCGCTTGCGAAAAGATACGGCGGCGAGGTCATCTCGGCGGACTCGATGCAGATATATAAATATATGGACATAGCGACCGCAAAGCCCACTAAGGCTGAAATGCAGGGGACGCCGCACCATCTTATAGATTTCCTTATGCCCGACAAGCCCTTTTCGGTCGCGGAATACGTCGAGCTTGCGCGAAAGAAAATAGCCGATATAAGCTTAAGGGGGAGGCTGCCGATTGTAGTCGGCGGCACGGGGCTTTATGTGTCCTCGCTGCTCGATAATATCGAGTTTTCGCAGTCGTCATCGGACGAAGCCCTGAGAGCGGAGCTTTTAAATATCGCGAGCGAGCGGGGAGCCGACAGCCTGCTTGAGCTGCTCGGCGAGTTTGACCCCGAAAGCCGCGACAGGCTGAGCGGGCAGAAAAATGTGAAAAGAATAATAAGGGCGATAGAGATTTACAAGACGACGGGCGTTACCATGACCGAGAGCTTAAAAAGGTCGCGCATGAGCGAGCCGCCCTACCGCTGTGTGAAGATAGGGCTCAGGGCTTATGACCGCAATTATTTATACGAGCGCATAAACAGTCGTGTGGACGCAATGCTTCAAAACGGGCTTATAGAAGAAACGAAAAGGATAATCGCTTTAAATCTCGGCAAGACCGCGAAAATGGCCATAGGCTATAAGGAGCTTTCTCCGTATCTAAACGGCGAGATAAGCCTTGAAGAGGCGATAAAGGCGCTTAAAACCGAAACGCGCCGCTATGCAAAGCGGCAGCTGACATGGTTTAGGCGAGATGAAGATATAAACTGGCTCGAAATCGACCTTATGTCGACCGACGAGCTTATAAAATCAGCCTGCGGCATAGTTGAAGCCTCGGGCATATTGATCGATCAAACGAATAGGGTGAAATAGTTGGAAAAAATTTCAATAAAAAAAGTAGGCATATTTTTGCTGTGCGCCTTTTTATTTCTCTATGCGATATACCTGATCTACGGCGCGAATTTTTCGGTCGTCAAGACCGAAACCGCGTCTATAGCGACGGTGGCGGATTCCATAAACACAAGCGGGTATATAGTGAGAAACGAAACTCTGATAAAAAACAACACCTCGGGCGTTGTGGCCTATGAATACGACGGCAACAGAAAGGTCTCGGAGGGTGGACTTATCGCAAAGATCTACGCCAGCGAGCAGGACGCGAGCAACCACAAGCTGATGGATAAGCTTCAGGAGGAGATAGCCATATTTGAAAAGCTCGGCCGCTCGGCAAAGAGAGATACGGCGGGGCTTGACAGCGTGAGAAACCAAATAAACGCAAATATAATCAACATCAACAAGGGCGTTGTGAGCGGCGATTTGTTGAGCCTTGAGCACGACGAGGACAACTTAATATACGCCCTCAACGAGAGCAAGCTGATAATAGGCGAGGTCAAGGACTATTCCTCGAAAATACAGCAGCTCCAAAAGGAGTATAACCGCTTAAAGGGTATCACCGGCGAAGCCATAGCCGAGATACGCTCGCCCGTTTCGGGGTATTTTACGACCTCGCTCGACGGCTACGAGAAAAAGTTTAACTACAAAAGCATAGAGGACGTCGACCTCGACCAAATGAACGGCGACATGAAGAAAAAGCCCGACAAAATCGACGAAAGCGTCATAGGCAAGGTCATAAGCAATCTTAACTGGTATATGGTGTGCCCGATAGAAGCGAACGAAAGCCTCGCGATAAACCGCAATCTCGACTCCTCCGACATAAAGGTTAATATGCCTTATGCCGCCGCGCAGAGCCTGCCAGTGCAGATAGCGGCGATGAACCAGAAAAGTAAGACCGACAAGGGCGCGCTTGTGCTGCAATGCAATTATATGAGTCCGGTTTTGTCCTCTCTGCGCCGAGAGGATCTCAGGATTGACATTCAATCCTACGAGGGACTTAAAATCAGCAAGTCGGCGCTTCATCAGGATTATGTGACCAAAACCGTGACCGACAGCGGCGGTAAGGAGAAAGAGGAAAAGAAAAAGGTTCAGGGCGTTTATGTCGTGAGCGGCAACGTGCTCGAATTTAAAGAGGTGGCAATAGCCTATTCCGGCGAGGACTATATAATCTGCAAGCAGTCGCCCGATGAGGACGAGCTGTTTAACGGCGAAACGGTTGAATTATACGACAGAGTTGTAACGGAGGGGACTGATTTATATGACGGAAAAAACGTCAGAGCTTGATGAAAGCAGACTAAGAGATATTGAGTACAATTATAAAACAATAGAGGAGAATATAGCGAACGCGGCAATTAAGGCGGGAAAAGCAAGGGAGGATATTATATTTCTCGCCGCCACAAAGACCGTGCAGCCCGCTTATATCAACCACGCGATATCCTGCGGACTTAAATATATAGGCGAAAACAGGGTGCAGGAGCTTTTGGCAAAATATGAAAGCTATGACCTCGATAACGCCGAGCTGCACTTCATAGGCCACCTGCAAAGCAACAAAATCAGGCAGATAGTGGGCAAGGTGAAGCTTATCCAGTCGGTGGACAGCATAAAGCTCGCAAGGGAGATATCGCGCCAAAGCGAGATAAAAAACACCCATGCGGATATTCTGGTCGAGGTGAATATAGGCGACGAGGAGAGCAAATCGGGGGTTGCGCCCGAAGCTCTTGAGGAGCTTTTGTTTGAAATATCGCAGCTCGGCAATGTTTTTGTGAAAGGTTTGATGACAATTCCTCCGATTTGCGATAAAAAATTAGATATATGTAAATATTTTTCGAGGATGAACAAACTATTTATTGACATTAAGGGCAAAAAAATGGATAATGTTAATATGGAGTTATTGTCAATGGGAATGTCTGCCGATTATCGGGAGGCAATTTTGGAAGGCGCTAATATGGTTAGAGTGGGCTCGGCGCTGTTTGGACCGAGAATATATTTATAACGGAGGAAAATAAAATGGCAGGTTTGGTAGATAAATTTAAGCGTATGTGGGACGTACCCGAGGACGATTATAACGATTATGACGACGATGATTACAGCTCGTCCTACGACGATGACGAGGGCGACGACTATGCCGACAGCTATTCGTCTAAGGGCGGCTACTCCGGTCGCTCGGGCAGCTCGTATTCCTCGGGCGCTTCGTCGTTTTCATCGGCATATTCCTCATATTCGTCCTCATCATCGAGCGACACAAAGGCGAATAAGGTCGTAAACATCAGCGCGACGGCAAAGCTTCAGGTCGTGCTGTTTAAGCCCGAAACCTTCGGCACGGAAACCAAGGCGATAGCGGACGAGCTCATCAAATCTCACACGGTCGTTTTAAATCTTGAAAACACGAACCGAGACGTTTCAAGGAGAATACTCGACTTCCTCAGCGGCTGCGCATATGCGAACAACGGCTCGGTAAAGAGAATCGCCACAAGCACATATCTGATAATTCCGAACAACGTCGATCTTACGGGCGACGATCTGCTTGACGAGCTTGAAAACAACGGGCTTTACTTTTAATGGATCAGTCTGATTCGGCTTTGATAAAGGTCAAGGACGCGATACGCCTGTGCCGCACAAGAAGCAAGCCCGTGTTTGTGGGCTTTTTAAACGAGGAGGAAACGCAAACGGCGCTTGAGCGCATACGCTCCGAGGTCTTCTATGATTACTTGCTCTGGGGCGGCGCAGAGGGCTGCGAAAGGGTCATGGTCGGGCTTTTTCCCGATTTTATTTCGCCGCAGGTAGAGCGCTTTCCGATAAAGACGGTCAAAATTTCCTACCCCGCCCGATTTAAGCTCGGACACCGCGATTTCCTCGGCTCGCTTATGGGGCTCGGCATAAAGAGGGACTGCGTCGGCGACATTTTGACCGCCGAGGGCGAGGCGTATATATTTTTAAAATCAGATATTTCAGACTATGTGCTTTCACAGCTTTACAAGGTGGGGCGCGTCGGTGTAGAGCCTGTGTATTCCGACATATCCGGCTTGAAATTTAAAGACGACTTCGTTTATCTCAATTGTACCGTGTCGTCGCTGCGCGTTGACAATTTGGTTTCGGCCGCATTAAATTTAAGCCGCGAAAAAAGCGCCCAAGCCATAAAATCGGGACTCGTTTCAGTGAACCATTCAGAAAAGCTTTCTCCCTCGTTCACCCTAAAAGAGGGCGATTCCATCGTCTTTAAGGGCAAGGGCAGGTTTGTGCTTGAAGGCCTTGCGGGCGAGAGCAAAAAGGGCAAAAAGAAAATCATCATAAAAAAATACAGATAGGAGAGATTCCCATGCTTACGATTGACGAGGTAAAAAACATCAGCTTTAGAAGAGCGAACCTCGGCGGATACCGCCCGGAGGACGTTGAGAACTTTATCGACGACGTGGTTGCGACGCTTGAGCAAAACAAGAAGGACAAAATCGAGCTTGTTAAAAAGCTTGATATCCTCGCAAAGAGGATAGAGGATTACCGCCGCGACGAGGAAAATATAAAGGGCGCGCTTATCAACGCGCAGAAGGTCATAGAATCGGCAAAAAAGGACGCTGAGGCGCAGTCGCAGGAAATCATAAACAAGGCGAAAATGCAGGCTCAGGATATAATCGTTCAGGCAAATTCATCGGTTGTCGAGCAAAAAAACAGCTATCTCAAGCTTCAAGCCGACGCTGTCGTTTTGAGAGAGCAGCTTCTTGAAATATACAAAAATCACCTCGCGCTTATCGATGAGTTTCCCACCGTCGACGATATGAATAAAAAGAAGGCCGAGCTCGACGAGAAATATCCCGCCGACGATAAAGCGGCTTACGCTCCCGTGGCTCAGGCCGGGGTCGAGCAGACCGTGAGCGAGGTCACAAAGGAAACGGCCCCGCAGGAAAAGGACGTTGTCGATATAACGACAGAGTTTTCGACCGACGCGGTTCAAAAGGCTGCCGAAGAGGCCGTGAGCACAGCGGGCGAGGAATAAATACATAAGGCGGCGCTTTAAGCATAAGCCCGCTTCAAATTTTAGCGGCGTGTCGTCCGATGCGCCGCTTTGTATTTTTATATTTTGGAGAACATTATGAAAAAAGCTTTGACTATAATAATTTCGGTCGCGGTGATAATCCTTGACCAGATATTTAAGCTCCTCGCGATAGGGATGCTCAAGCCGATAGAGAAAATCACGGTCATCGACGGCCTGCTCGACTTTAGCTATGTCGAAAACCGTGGAATGGCCTTCGGTCTGCTTTCAAACCAGAGGTGGATATTCATAACGCTTACAAGCGCCGTTATAATTGCGCTTCTTATAGCGATTTTTCGGCTTAAGCCTCAGCATATGACCTTTTATGTCGCTGCGGCTCTGCTCATAGGCGGCGGGGTCGGGAATATGATAGACAGGATATTATACGGCTTTGTCGTCGATTATATCAAGCTCTCGTTTTTTCCGCCCGTGTGCAACTTCGCCGATTACTGCGTGACGGCGGGCGTTATAGTGTTTCTTATATATCTGTTCTTTTATACCGATTTTCTCAAAAGCGACGGAAAAAGGATAAAGAAAGATGACTGAGTATGAATTTGTTATAGCGAGCGAGGACTCGGGAAAGCGCCTTGATAAGCTGCTCGCCGAAAAAATCGAGGATCAAACCCGAAGCTTTATCGCAAAGCTTATCGAGGGCGGAGAGGTCTTGGTAAACAAGGCGGCGGCAGCCAAAAATTATAAGCTGAGGCCCGGCGACAGGGTAGAGCTTAAGATACCCGACCCGGTGAATATAGAAGCCGTGCCCGAGAATATACCGCTTGACATATTATATGAGGACGACGACCTCATAGTGGTAAACAAGCCCAAGGGAATGGTGGTGCACCCGGCGGCGGGCAATTACAGCGGAACGCTTGTCAACGCGCTTTTGTATCATTGCGGCGACTCGCTTTCGGGCATAAACGGCAAGCTGCGCCCCGGCATAGTTCACAGAATAGACAAGGACACGAGCGGGCTTTTGATAGTCGCGAAGAATGATTTATCTCACCGCAGTCTTGCCCTACAGATCAAGGAGCACTCGTTTACGCGCGAATATCAGGCGATAGTGTGCGGCAGGATAAAATCGGACGGTACGGTAGACGCGCCGATAGGCAGGCACAGCGTCGACAGAAAGAGAATGACGGTTACCGACAAGGGCTCTAAAAACGCGGTGACGCATTACTTTGTCAGGCGGGAATACGCGGGGTATACTCACATAGTGTGCAGGCTCGAAACCGGAAGGACGCATCAAATAAGGGTGCATATGTCATATATCGGCCACCCGGTGGCGGGCGACGGGGTGTACGGCGGGGTGCGGCAGGATAACGCGCGCTATCTGAGCGGGCAGTGCCTGCACGCCTATAAAATCGGATTTATCCACCCGACGAGCGGCGAGTATCTCGAATTTTCGAGCCCGCTGCCCGACTATTTTCAAAATTTTATATCCTTTTTGGAAAAAAAGGAAAAATAAAGCTTGATTTGGGAATGGCAATGTGCTATAATAATTTAGCTTGTGAAATCCGTTACCTGCTTCAACGGGATTCAACAGCCCGATCTTTGATCGAGATATTGAAACGGACAGTCCTCTGCATATGCAAGAATGTCTTAAAAACAGGAGGAAAAATACTATGTCAGAAGCACTGAAAAAAATCGCGGCGGACTCGATGAAGAGCGAGCTGCCGCAGTTTGAAATCGGCGACACTGTTAAAATCAGCGTCAACATTCGCGAGGGCGAAAGAGAAAGAATCCAGATGTTTGAGGGCACCGTTATCGCCAAAAAGGGCAGCGGCGTTGCCGAGACCTTCACCGTAAGGAGAGTATCATACGGCGTAGGCGTTGAGAGGGTGTTCCCGATCCATTCACCAAACGTAAAGGACGTTCAGGTGATAAGACACGGTAAGGTTCGCAGGAGCAAGCTTTATTATCTCCGCGACAGAGTCGGTAAGGCTGCAAAGGTTAAAGAGCAAATACGCTGACAGCGCTAAGGGACTGTTATGTCCCTTTTTTGCTATAACGCGATGCTTTTCGGCCGCAAGCGGCGGGTGTTGGGCTTCTACGCTCAGACTTAAGCGGGCGTGAAACGCTCGGGCGGCGACCGGCGCGGCTGCGCCGCGCGGAAAACGCGGCGGGAAAATTCACTTGCTTTGCCGGGGCTTCCCCTGCGCCGCGTTTTTGTAAATTTCCGCCGCAGGCGGAAATTTACCGGTCGCCGCCCGAGCGCCTATCTCCCCGCTCAAAATAAGGGCGCGCCGCAGCGACGGCCGCTTCATCTTTATGATTTATGTTTACTTTGATATTTGCAGGATAAGCTCGTCTTTATCCCTGCGGAGGTGAAAATATATGGCAGATAATTTGGACAAAAAAACAAAAAAGGATAAAAACCCCGAAAACAAAAACGATGAAAATAAATCCCTGCTTCGCGAGGGCGCCAGAGTCGTCCTTTTTGAACTCGCGCCGTCAATTTTAGGCTCCATGCTCTTGGTAGTATTGCTCCTGACGTTTGTGTTCAGGCTGGTAAACGTCGACGGAAGCTCAATGATGGATACCCTCTATGACAGCGACAAAATGATAGTCACCAACTTCCTCTATGAGCCTCAAGACGGCGACATCGTCGTTATAAGCCACGGCGAGCAGTACGCCACCCCGCTTGTAAAGAGAGTTATCGCGACGGAGGGACAGACGGTTAAGATCGACTACGAAAAAAATCAGCTGACCGTGGACGGAGTCGTTATCGACGAGCCGTATGTAAAAGAGGCAATGCTCGATCTGCCCGGAATTTACGACCTTGACATACCCGAGGTAATACCGGAGGGAAAGGTTTTTGTAATGGGCGACAACCGCAACCACTCCCTCGACAGCAGATCGCAGAAAATCGGACTGATAAACAAGACCGATATAATCGGCAAGGCGCAGTTTATTGTTTGGCCGCCCAGCCGGTTTGAATATTTATATTAAACAGCTTCGGGCGTACAGAAAAGTACGCCCTGATTTTTTGGAGGATAAAAATGGCGGATAAACAGAATATACAATGGTTCCCGGGGCATATGACAAAGGCGATAAGAAAAATAAAGGAAAGCCTGAGAATGGTTGATATGGTCGCGGAAATAGTCGACGCAAGACTGCCGAGCAGCAGCCGGAACCCGGATATCGACAGGCTCATAAAGGGCAAGCCGCGCATACTGCTGCTGAATAAGAGCGATATGGCAAACCCCAACGTAACAAAAATGTGGGTGAAATACTTCAACTCAAAAAATATAACGGCGCTCGCGCTTGACTGCAAAAGCGGCAGAGGAGTAAACCGGATAATGCCGACAGTCAAGGAGATAATGAAGCCCCAGCTCGAAAAATGGCAGCGCAGCGGAATGACCGGCAGAAACATAAAGATAATGGTGGTCGGCATACCTAACGTCGGCAAATCCTCGCTGATAAACAAGCTCGCGGGCAAAACGCGCGCAAGAGCCGAGGACAGGCCGGGCGTTACGCGCGGCAATCAGTGGTACACGCTTGAGGGCAATATCGAGCTGCTCGATACCCCGGGCGTGCTGTGGCCGAAATTCGACGACCCCGAGGTGGGCGAAAAGCTCGCCTTTTCGGGCGCGGTAAAGGACCAAATACTCGATGTGGAGCTTTTGGCGCTAAGGCTGATAGAGGTGCTTGCGAAATCTCAAAATCAGCAGTTTATAGAGAGATTTAAGCTGCAAAACGAAGACCTCTTTGAGTACGACCCGTATGAGCTTTTAAAGCTCGTCGGCAAAAAGCGCGGAATGCTTATCTCCGGCGGGGAGATAGACACACAGCGAGCCGCAAACGTGCTCTTAGACGAATACAGAGGGGGAAGGCTCGGCAGAGTAAGTCTTGAGCTGCCGCCGAGGGAGTAAGCTATGGATTGGTTAGAATACGAAAAGAAGGTAATATCGAGCGGATATAATTGCGTGTGCGGAGTTGACGAGGCGGGCAGAGGGCCGCTTGCGGGGCCGGTGTGCGCGGCCGCCGTGATTTTGCCAAAGGATACGATAATAGAGGGCGTGAACGACTCAAAAAAGCTCTCTGAAAAAAGAAGAGAGCAGCTTTTTGATGTTATAACCGAAACGGCTATTGCATATTCTGTTGCATGGGCGAGCGTCGAGGAGATAGAGAGGTTAAACATACTCAACGCAGCCATGCTCGCTATGGAAAGGGCGGTTGAGGGCTTAAGCGTCAAGGCGGACTTTGCACTGATCGACGGCAACAAAACGCCAAAGCTTAATATCCCCGCCTTTCCGATAATCAAGGGCGACGCTCTGTCTATGTCGATAGCCTCGGCCTCAATACTCGCAAAGGTCAGCCGTGACCGGCTCATGTATGAATACGACAGCCGCTACCCCGAGTATTGCTTTGCCAAGCACAAGGGCTACGGCACAAAGCTGCACCGCGAAAAAATACTGGAGCACGGGCCCTGCAAAATACACAGACCCTCCTTTTTGAAAAAGCTCCTCGGTAAAAACACATGAGCGGCGACGTAAGGGCGACGGGCAAAGCGGGAGAGGAGAGGGCTAAAAATTATCTTATAAAAAACGGCTACGAAATAATAGGGTCTAATTACCACAGCCGCTACGGCGAGATAGACATAATAGCCCGCAGGAAAAATATAATAGCCTTTGTAGAGGTAAAGACGAGAAAAATCAATTCCGTCGTTAAGCCGATCGAGGCGGTGACAAGGGAAAAAATTAAAAGGCTCCTTATGACCGCTCAGGTGTATATAGAAAAAAACGAAGTTAAATTGCAGCCGAGGTTCGACGTGTGCGAGGTCACCCTATATGAAGACGGCAGCGTCAGGGTGACAAATTATATCAAGAACGCCTTTATTCAGGAGGACGACCATGCGATATTTTGATCTTCACTGCGACACGCTTTACAGGGCGGTCACGGAAAACAGCTCGCTCAACGACAAAAGCTTTCACCTTTATTCTGACGCTTCAAGCCGCTTTGCAAAATGGACTCAGTGCTTTGCAATATGGATCCGCGACGACATAGCGTTTGACAAAACGCGGGAGATTTTTTACAAGGCCGCTGAAAAGCTTAAGAAAGACTGCGAAAAATACGGCTTTAAGCTTTACGAAAGCGGCGATAAAATGAGCGAGAGGACGGCCGTTTTCACGGTAGAGGGCGGCAGACTCATCGGAAGCGACCTCGATATGATAAGCGAGCTTGCCAAAAACAGTGTGAAGATACTCACGCTGACGTGGAACGGCGACAATAATATAGCCTGCGGGGCGCTCAGCGAAAACGATATGGGTCTTACGGAGTTCGGAAGGCGGGCGCTTATAGAGCTTGAAAGAAATAAAATAATAGTGGATGTTTCCCACCTGAGCGACAAATCGTTTTACGACGTCGCCTGCCGCGCCGAAGCGCCGTTTATAGCCACTCATTCAAATTCGAGGGCCGTGTGCAAAAACAAGAGGAACCTGACGGACGAACAGTTTAAAATCATAAGGGACAGGGGCGGCGTAGTCGGGATCAATTTTCACAGGTATTTTCTAAAGAAGAACGGAGAGGCGGACATAAGCGACATACTGCGCCACTGCGAGCATTTTCTCTCCCTCGGCGGCGAGAACACCCTGTCAATAGGCAGCGACTTCGACGGCTCAGAGCTTCCGCGGGGCATAAGCTCGGTTGAGTCCATACCGAAATTATACGAGCTTTTCCTCAGAGAAAACTACCCCGAGAGCCTGCTCGATAAGCTCTTTTATTCAAACGCGGCTAATTTTTTTGAAACCTTTGACAATAGGGACATTTTGTTATAGAATATAGTGTAACTTGCTGTAAAGCCGCAGTCTTACTGCGCTTTAGCGAAAGGATGATAAATTGTGAAGTATAACAGCACTACAAATAAGAGCGCCTGCGTTTCGGCGGCTCAGGCTATCGCTCGGGGTATATCCTCCGACGGCGGACTTTTCGTTCCGAGCGAGCTCCCAAGCTATTCCTCCGACGATTTATCAGAGCTTTTAAAGCTCGATTATCGCGGAAGAGCCAAAAAAATACTCGGCGATTATCTTGACGACTTCAGCCCTTCGGAGATAGACGAGTGCGTTGACAAGGCCTACACCGCTGAAAAATTTGGCGGAGAAAATCCGGCTCCGGTCGTTTGCTGCACAAACGGCGGGGTGAATATGAACATACTCGAGCTTTGGCACGGCCCCACCTGCGCGTTTAAGGATATGGCGCTGCAAATACTTCCGCATTTGCTGACAAAGTCGCTCAAAAAGACTTCGAGAGGCAAGGAGGCGGTCATACTCGTCGCAACCTCGGGCGATACGGGCAAGGCGGCTCTCGAGGGCTTCAGGGACGTTGACGGAACCAAGATAATAGTTTTTTATCCCGTAAACGGCGTAAGCCCTATGCAAAAGCACCAGATGAACACTCAGCTCGGAGAAAACGTAAACGTCTGCGCCATAGAGGGCAACTTCGACGACGCGCAAACAGGGGTGAAAAGCATTTTCACAACCTCTGAAATTATAGACGAGCTCGACAAAAACAATATGCTCTTCTCAAGCGCCAACTCCATAAACTGGGGCAGACTCCTCCCGCAGATAGTTTATTATTTCTCCGCGTATTGCGACGTTGTAAACAGCGGAAGGATAAAAATGGGCGACATCATAAACGTGTGCGTTCCAACGGGAAACTTCGGCAACATACTCGCCTCGTACTACGCGATGAGGATGGGTCTGCCCGTGAAGAAATTCATCTGCGCCTCAAACGCAAACAACGTGCTCACCGATTTTATAAATTCGGGAGAATACAATAAAAACAGAGAGTTCTACACGACCATCTCGCCGTCAATGGATATTCTCGTGTCGAGCAATCTCGAAAGGCTGCTGTATCACCTCTCGGGCGAGGACGACGCTCGCACTAAGCAGTGGATGGCCGCGCTTAAATCAGACGGCCGCTACACCGTCGGCGACGATGTAAAGAGCAGAGTGCAAGGCCTTTTCTACGGCGGCTGCTGCGACGACGAGCAGACAAGGAATACGATAGAGAAGATGTTTAAAGAGTCGTCCTACCTTTGCGACACTCACACGGCGGTGGCGATAAACGTATATCAAAAATACGTCGAGGAAACGGGCGATAATACAGAAACAATAGTCGTTTCCACCGCAAGCCCCTATAAATTCTCAAAATCGGTGCTCGAGGCCCTCGGCGATAAGGACTCAATGCCCGAGAGCGAATTTGATATGGTTGACGAGCTTAACAGGCTCACGGGAATGCCGACTCCGGCTCCGCTTGCGGCGCTCAGAAACAGAGAGATAAGATTCACAAGCGTTATATCGGCCGGCGATATGCCCGCTTATGTTTTAAAGACCCTCGGTATAGGCTGATGTCACTTTACGCAATAGCGGATCTGCATCTTTCCCTCGGCACGGACAAGCCCATGGATATTTTCAGCGGCTGGAGCGGCTATGTCGAAAGGCTCGAAAAAAACTGGAGAAGGCTGATAAGCGACGACGATACCGTTGTTATAGGCGGGGATCTGTCTTGGGCGATGAAGCTTGAAGAAACATACGAGGACTTCAAATTTATAAACTCTCTGCCCGGCAGAAAAATCATCATAAAGGGCAACCACGATTATTGGTGGCAGACTAAAAAGAAAATGGACGAATATATCAAAAATAATTCCTTTGATACGCTGTCCATCCTCTTTAACAACGCCTTTGAGTGCGGCGAATATTCAATATGCGGCACCCGCGGCTGGTTCCTCGAGGAGGGCTCCGGCGACAAAAGGGTGCTCAACCGCGAGGCGGGCAGGCTCAAGGCCTCGATAGAGGCGGCGCTAAAGTTCGGCAGAGAGCCGGTTGTTTTTCTCCACTATCCGCCCGTCTATCAGGGCAAGGAGTGCGAGGAGCTGTTCTCGGTACTGCTTAATTACGGCGTGAAAAAATGCTACTACGGTCATATCCACGGGAAAAACTCGTTTAAATATGCCCTTTGCGGAGAGTACAGGGGAGTGGAAATGCGCCTTGTTTCCTGCGATTATCTCGACTTTACCCCAAAGCTCGTCCGCTGAAAAATTTATAAAATATTTACATATGAAGCTATGGTAATATTTTACCGTTTGTGTTATAATAAATCTTACACTGTTATGATGGAGGAATTGTAAAATGAGTTTGAAATCGACAAAAGAGGTAGATACAAACCGTCACGAGCTTGAGGTCGAGCTCGACGGAGAAACCTTTCAGCAGGCTATAAACAACGTATTCCGCAAAAAATCAAAAAATATAAATGTTCCGGGCTTCCGCAAGGGCAAGGCTCCCAAAAGCATAGTCGAAAAGCTCTATGGCAAAGAGGTGTTCTATGAGGACGCTATGCAGAATCTTTATCCCGAGGCCTTAGAGGAAGCAGCGCAGGAGGCCGGGCTTGAAATAATCAACGATAAGATAGACCTCGAGGTCGTTGAGGTCGGCGATAACGGCTTTACCTTCAAGGCCACCGTTACCGTAAAGCCCACGGTCGAGATAAACGATTATAAGGGCATAGAGGTAAAGGCAAAATCCTCGGAGGTCACCGACGAGATACTCGACAAGGAGATCGAGGCGGTAAGAGAGCGCAACAGCCGCCTTGTAACCGTCGAGGGCAGAGCGGCTAAGGACGGCGACATAGCCGTTATAGATTTCGAGGGCTTCGTCGACGGAGTCGCCTTTGACGGCGGCAAGGCCGAAAGCTACAACCTTAAAATCGGCAGCGGCAGCTTTATCCCCGGCTTTGAGGAGCAGATAATCGGTCACAGCACCAACGACGAATTTACAATAAACGTAAAATTCCCCGAGGATTATCAGGTAGACGAGCTCAAGGGCAAGGACGCTGAGTTCAAAATCGTTTTGCACGAGATAAAGGAGCGCGAGCTTCCGGACTTTGACGAGGATTTTGTCAAGGACGTAAGCGAAAAGGAAACCATAGAGGAGTATAAGGAGGAGCTTAGAGAGGAAGTCGCCCAAAGACTCAAAAGGGAGTCCGAAAACGATATAGAGAACCAGCTCACCAATAAGCTCGTGGAGCTGCTCGAGGGCGAAATTCCCGGGGCCATGTATAATAACGAAGCAAACGAAATGCTCAGAGAGTTCGATATGCGTCTGCGCCAGCAGGGAATGGATTTAGATACATATATGCGCTACACCGGCATGAACGCGGAGGCTCTCGCTGAAAGCTACAAGGAGCAGGCGGAAAAGAGAGTGAAGCTGCGCCTTGCGCTTGAAAAAATAGCCGACAAGGAGAACATCGTGCCCTCCGAGGAGGATATCGAGGAAGAGTACGAAAAGCTTGCGGAGATGTATAATATAAACATTGAGGACATCAAGAAGGCTATCTTGAGCGAGGCGCTTTCAAAGGATCTCGCCGTTGAAAAGGCGATGGAGCTTGTAAAGGATAGCGCAAAAATCTCCTGATTTTTGAATAATCTCAGTGATTTCCGACTATCCTTAACTGCGCGTATATTTTTAGAAAGGGATTGATTATAATGAGTTTGGTACCCTATGTTGTAGAACAGGACGGCAGAGGAGAGCGTTCATACGACATTTTCTCCCGCCTTTTAAAGGACAGAATAGTAATGCTCAACGACGAGGTGAACAGCGCTACCGCAAGCCTTGTTGTGGCTCAGCTTTTATTCCTCGAGGGACAGGATCCGTCAAAGGATATTTCGCTTTATATAAACAGCCCGGGCGGAAGCGTCACCGACGGCCTCGCGATATTTGACACCATGAATTACATCAAGTGCGACGTGTCAACCATCTGCATGGGCATGGCGGCAAGCATGGGCGCGTTTTTGCTTGCCGCGGGCGCAAAGGGCAAAAGGCTTGCTCTGCCGAACTCGGACATAATGATACACCAGCCGAGCGGCGGCGCAAAGGGTCAGGCAACCGACATAATGATCCACGCCGACCACATTCAGCAGACCAAGAAAAAGCTTAATACGATACTTGCCGAAAAAACAGGCCAGCCCTACGACGTGATAGCGAGGGATACCGAAAGGGATAATTTTATGACTGCTCAGCAGGCGCTTGAATACGGCTTGATAGACAAGGTTATCGAAAACAGATAAACTAAGTGTAATTAGGATAGGAGCTTAATTTCTATGGCGAACAAAGACGACTCAAGCAGAGAGAGAAATATTCACTGTTCTTTTTGCGGAAAGCCTCAGGAGCTTGCCGGAAGGCTTGTCGCGGGCAACGGCGTGTATATCTGCGACGAATGTATAGAGCTTTGCAACAGCATACTTCAGGACGAAAAGGCCGCGAGAAGAGAAAAAAGGAAAAAGAAGAATATTGATTTTGAGAATTTGCTTAAACCTGAAGAAATTAAAGCAAAGCTTGACGAATATGTCATCGGTCAGGACAAGGCAAAAATCACGCTCAGCGTCGCCGTTTACAACCACTACAAGAGGATATCGCACGATACGGACGACGTAGACTTCGTAAAGAGCAACGTTTTAATGCTCGGCCCCACCGGCACGGGAAAAACGTATCTTGCGCAGACGCTCGCAAAAATACTCGACGTTCCCTTCGCAATAGCCGACGCTACCACCCTCACTCAGGCGGGCTATGTCGGCGAGGACGTTGAAAATATACTTTTAAGGCTTATCCAGGCGGCCGATATGGACGTTGAGCGAGCCGAAAAGGGAATTATATATATAGACGAGGTGGATAAGATTTCGAGAAAATCCGAAAACCCCTCTATAACTCGCGACGTAAGCGGCGAGGGCGTGCAGCAGGCGCTGCTAAAAATACTCGAGGGCACCGTGTCCAACGTGCCCCCACAGGGCGGCAGAAAGCACCCCCAGCAGGAGTTTTTGCAGATAAACACAAAGAACATTCTCTTTATCTGCGGCGGAGCCTTCGACGGCCTTGACAAGGTGGTCGAAAAGCGAACCGGCGGCTCAAGCCTCGGCTTTGGCGCCGAGGTCATGACAAAGCGCGAGCTCGACGAAAGCTCGTGGATGGACGAGGTCATCTCGCACGACCTTGTGAAATTCGGACTTATTCCCGAGCTTGTCGGAAGACTGCCCGTCATAACCGCCTTAAACGGACTTGACAAAAAATCGCTCGTCAGAATTTTGACCGAGCCGAAAAACGCCCTTGCAAAGCAGTACCAGCGCCTTTTCGCGCTCGACGACGTACAGCTCGTGTTTGAAAACGAGGCTTTAGAAGCGATAGCGGATAAGGCCATTGAAGAAAAAACAGGCGCGAGAGGACTGCGCTCTATTTTAGAGAACACTCTGAGAGATCTAATGTTCAAAGCGCCGTCTGACCCGACGATAGAAAAGGTTATTATATCGGCCGAAACCGTGAAAAATCCGGAAAATGTTTCGATAATTCACAATCAGGTAAAGACCCCCGTGACGATGAAGCTAAGCGACGACATAAATAAAAAGCCAAGAAAAACAAACGCATCTTAATTTGATTAATTGTGAGCTGCAACTTACAATCTGAGGTTGCAGCTCATTTCGCATAAGAGGAGGGACGGATATGAGTCAGACAAAAAGAGAAAAAGAGGTTTTAACCCTTCCGATGCTGCCGCTTCGCGGGCTGGTGCTTTTTCCGAATATGAAGCTTCATTTTGATATAGGAAGAAGAAAATCCATAAAGGCCGTTGACGCTGCGATGAAGAGCGATCAGGTAATTTTTATCGCCACTCAAAAAAATATAAACAGCATAGACCCCGAGTGCAAGGATATATATACAGTCGGCGTTATAGCGAAGGTCGTGCAGGTTATAAGACAGCCCGACCATATCAACCGAGTTATAGTCGAGGGCGTTTCGCGCGCCGCAATAGAGGAGATATACGACAACAGCTCTTATCTCACAGCCGACGTGACAAAGCTCTCGCAAAACAAAAGCAAGTCCATAACCTCATATGACACAGCCGTGATACGCAGCGCAAGAGATATATTTGAGAGCTATCTCAACCTATCCCCCAAGCCGCCGGCCGATTTGTTTTTCAGAATGAGAACGATAAACACCACCGACGATTTGGCGAATTTTATCGCCGCCAACTGCAACCTTCCATATGCGAAAAAGCAGGAGGTGCTCGAGATAGACAACCCCACCACAAGGCTCGAGCTGCTCATAGACTACCTCACGCAGGAGGTTTATATCCTGAGCATTGAGGAGGATATAGCAAAGAAGGCGAGAAGCAGAATAGACGAATCTCAGCGCGAATATTTTCTTCGCGAGCAGATTAAGGTCATAGAGCAGGAGATAGGCATAGCGGACGATGAATACGCCGAGGTCGACGATTTGCGCACAAGGGTGATCGAGCTTAGATTGCCAATAGACTGCGAGAGGGCGCTGCTAAAGGAATGCGACAGGCTCGAGAGAATGTCCTCCACCTCGCAGGAGGCGGCCGTAATGCGCTCTTATATCGAAACCTGCATAGAGCTGCCGTGGAACTCAAGCAGCGAAGAGAGAATAGACATTCCCCTCGTTCGCGCTGAACTCGACCGTCACCACTACGGCTTGAAAAAGGTCAAGGAGAATATACTCGAAAACCTCGCCGTGAGAAGGCTCTCGCCCGAGGTCAAGGGCCAGATACTCTGCCTTGTCGGCCCGCCGGGAGTGGGAAAAACCTCAATCGCTCAGTCGGTCGCCGCCGCGATAAACAGAAAATGTCAGCGCATAGCCCTCGGCGGAGTGAGGGACGAGTCCGAGATAAGAGGGCACAGGAGAACATATATAGCCTCTATGCCGGGGCGGATAATAAGCGCGATAAAAACCTCCGGAGTAAATAATCCAGTGTTGATTTTAGACGAGATAGACAAGCTCGGAAACGACTTTCACGGCGACCCGACCTCGGCCCTGCTCGAGGTGCTCGACAGCGAGCAAAACGATAAATTTTACGACCATTACATAGATATGCCCTTCGATTTAAGTCGGGTGCTCTTCATCACAACGGCGAACGACCCGTCGATGATACCCCCGCCGCTGATGGACAGAATGGACGTTATCCGGCTTGACAGCTATACCCGCGAGGAAAAGTTCCATATAGCGAGGAGGCATCTCATACCGAAGCAGATGAAAAACTGTAGGGTCACAAAGAGAATGTTTAAGATAAGCGACGACGCTATCTACGCCCTCATCGACGGCTACACCCGAGAGGCGGGAGTCAGAGAGCTCGAGAGAAAGATAGTTCATCTTCTGCGCAAGGCGGCGATAATGATAGTCGAGGGCGAATGTAAATCGCTGTCGGTAAGCCCAAAAAGGCTCGAGGCGCTCATAGGCCCCGCAAAATATAAGACGGATAAGACCTCGAAAAATTCCGAGGTCGGGGTCGCGACGGGACTTGCATGGACCTCGGTCGGCGGCGAGACCCTGCCGATAGAGGTGGCCGTTATGGACGGCACGGGCAAGATAGAGCTGACCGGCTCGCTCGGCGACGTGATGCAGGAGTCCGCGAAAACGGCCGTAACCTGCATACGCACAATGTCGGAGGCCTTGGAGATAGAAAAGGATTTTTACAAAAAATACGATATTCACATTCACGCCCCCGAGGGCGCTGTGCCAAAGGACGGCCCCTCGGCGGGTATAACAATGGCGACGGCGGTCGCCTCGGCGCTCACAAAAAGGCCGGTAAGGGCCAATATCGCGATGACGGGCGAGATAACGCTGCGCGGCAAGGTCTTGCCGATAGGCGGGCTTAAGGAAAAATCAATGGCGGCTTACAGATACGGCGTTGATACCGTGATTTTCCCCGAGGATAATGTGCCCGATATGGCCGAAATAGACGACACGGTAAAGGGAGCCATAAACTTCGTTCCGGTCGAAACCATAAACGAGGTTTTGAGCCTTGCGCTTGAGGACGCTCAAAAGAGAAGAGCCAATCAAACAGCGAGGAGAAGCGACGGATAGGGAGGAAACAGTATGAACCTGAATAACGCGGCCTTCGAGGCGGCATACGGAGCCTCATCTCAGCTTCCAAAGTCGGTTTTGCCCGAGATAGTCTTTTCCGGCAGATCGAACGTCGGAAAATCCTCGCTTATCAACAGGCTTTTAAACAGGAAATCACTCGCAAGGGTGAGCGCTACCCCCGGAAAGACCGCGACCATAAATTTCTTTGATATTGACAAAAGGGCGAAATTTGTCGATTTGCCGGGGTATGGATACGCCAAGGTTTCATTTGCCGAAAAGAAAAGATGGGCTGAGCTTGTCGAGGGCTACTTCGCTTCGGACAGAAGGTTTTGCGTGGTGGTTCAAATTATAGATATGCGCCACGCTCCCTCTAAGGACGATATGGGAATGATAGAATTTTTAAATTACAACAAGCTCCCCTTCATCGTCGTCCTCACAAAGAGGGACAAGCTCAATAAAACTCAGCAGCAAAAGCAGATGGAATATTTTAACGGGCTGTTTGACGAATACGGCGGCGTTTCCGTGTTCACCTTTTCCGCGCTAAACGGCGAGGGCAGAGAGGAGATACTTGAGTATCTCGAGCAAAGGGTTGAAGAATTTGAAGATGAGGAGAGGTAAGAATGTTTGTAAACGATTGCTTGAATGTAAACAAAAAGGGGCATTTGACGATAGGCGGCTGCGACACGGTCGAGCTTGCCAAAAAGTACGGCACCCCGCTTTATGTTTTAGATGAGAATGTCATAAGGAACACCTGCAAGGCGTATGTAGACTCCTTTAAAAGGCACTACGACGGCAAGGGGCTTCCGCTGTACGCGAGCAAGGCTCTAAGCTGCAAGGCGCTGTGCGAGATAGCCAAGGAGGAAAAAATGGGGCTCGACGTGGTCTCAGGCGGCGAGCTTTACACCGCTATCAGCGCGGGCTTCCCCGTTGAGAAAATACACTTCCACGGCAACAACAAGACGTACGACGAGCTTTGCTTCGCCGTTGACAGCAATATAGGAAAGATAGTTGTAGATAACCTTAATGAGCTTGAAACCCTCGACAGTATCTGCGCGAAAAAGAATAGGGTTCAAAAAATCTCAATGAGGATAAAGCCGGGCGTTGACGCTCACACCCACAGCTTTATAAAGACGGGGCAGATAGATTCAAAATTTGGCTTCGCGCTTGAAACGGGCGAGGCCATAGACGCGGTAAAGGAGGCGATAGAGCTCAAAAACGTAGAGCTCACCGAGCTTCACTGCCATATAGGCTCCCAGATATTCGACATAGAGCCCTTCGTCACCGCGGCCGAGGTCATGATGGACTTTATAGGCACTATCAAGGACGAAACGGGGTACATAGTCACCGAGCTCAATCTTGGCGGCGGCTTCGGAATAAAATACACGGACAAGGATAATCCCACCGCTTATGATAATTATATGAAGGCCGTTTCAAACGCCGTTCACGCAAAGGCCGAGGAACACGGACTGCCGGTGCCCTTCGTATATATAGAGCCCGGCCGCTCGATAGTCGGAGAAGCGGGCATTACCCTTTATACCGTCGGAGCCGTAAAGACCATTCCGAGGGTGAGGACCTATGTGTCGATAGACGGCGGAATGTGCGACAATATACGCTATGCCCTCTATCAGTCGGAGTACACCGTGGTGACCGCCAATAAGGCCGACCTGGAGCCCGACTTTGTCGTTACGATCGCGGGAAAATGCTGTGAAAGCGGCGACCTCATTCAGGAAAACACCAAGATAGTCGAGCCGGTTCCCGGCGATACGCTCGCTGTCTTATCTACCGGCGCTTACAATTACTCGATGTCGTCAAATTACAACAGGATTCCAAAGCCGCCGATAGTTTTGGTCAATAACGGCAGCGACAAGCTCATAGTAAGGCGCGAAAGCTATGAGGACCTTATAAAGAACGACCTTGACCTTTAAAATTAAAGGGCGCTCATAATTCAGCGCTCGGACAAGGGCTAAGCTAAAAATAGAAAAAATAGATTTACAGCACCTCCTCAGGGGGTGCTTTTTTCTTGGCAATTTTTACAAAAAGCCCGCGCTAATTTATACCGTATATACAAAAAGGCCGAATTTTAAGACTTTATTAAAAAATATAAATTTTCATATTGACAAATAAAAATCAGGGTTATATTATTTAGTAAACGGTGTTCAATAATTAAGCGATGTTCAAAAACATTGAAGGGATTGAAGAAATTGAGCAGAGAACGACAGCTACAAAAAAACGCTGAAACACGAAAGTCAATAATCGACGCGGCGATCTCTATCGGACTTGAGGAGGGCTTCGACGAGCTTTCAATTCGCAAGATAACGGATAAACTCGGCTACTCAGCGGGGAACGTCTATCACTATTTCAAGGATAAGCAGGAGATACTCGACACCATACACAACGAAACCAGCATGGAGATCAAGGGCGCTATTCAAAGCTGCATCAGCCCCGAGCGCGGCTTTGTCGAAAATATGAGGGTCGTGTTCAAAATGCTGACCGAAATATCGGTGTATGAGCCCGCCGCCTTTAAGCTTATAATTCTTAATAAGTATTCGCACAAGTCCGACAGCATAGACGAGTGGGTGGATATGATAAAGGACTGCCTTAAAATGGGCATAGAAAGCGGAGAGCTGAGGGAGATAAACGTAAATATAACCGCCTACACGCTGTTAAACACCTTCCTTGTCGCGCAGATGATAATAAACGAAAGAGAGAACAGCGACAGCCAAATGATAGAGGATATATTCGATACCGAGCTCGACATTATCTTAAACGGAATAATCAGAAAGGACGGTGACGGCGGAAAATGAATATCGGACTTTGGATATTGCTTGCGCTGTGCGCGATTGTCCTGTGCGCTCTTATCGCCATAGCCGCCGCAACCATATATTTTTTCATCTTCACCATTCACCGCAAGCCGACCGCGACGCTCGACAACAATATCAACGCAAATACGGATTGGTCGCGTCACCTCGACTTCATCGGTGAGTGCAGACAATGGCTGAACAGCCGTCAGTCGGAGGACGTGTTCATAAAATCAGACGACGGCTTAAGGCTTCACGGTACGCTCATAAAAAACGAAGAGGAGTCAAAGCGGGTGGTAATCTGCTTTCACGGCTACACAAGCTGCTCCACAAACGACTATGTGGCTCTCTCAAAATTTTACTACGAGCAGAAATTCAATCTTCTGCTTGTCGACGAAAGGGCGCACGGCATGAGCGAGGGCAAATATGTGGGCTTCGGCGTTTTAGACAGGCGCGACGCGATACGCTGGATAGAATACGCGGTGAAGCTCTTCGGGGCGGATTGCAAGATCTTCCTGCACGGAATATCAATGGGCGCGTCGACCGTGCTCATGACGAGCGGGCTTGATTTGCCCGAGAATGTAAAGGCGATAGTTGCCGACTGCGGCTTTACAAGCGCCTACGACGTGTTCTCGCATATTTTAAAGCGGGACTATCATATACCGAAATTTCCGATAATGAATCTCACGGAATTGCTGACGAAGAAGTTCGCGGGCTACGGCTATAAGGACGTGAGCACCCTTGAGGAGGTCGCGAAAACAAAGACTCCGATAGTGTTTATACACGGCGATAAGGACGACTTCGTGCCCGTTTGGATGAGCGAGGAAAACTACAAGGTCTGCGCCTCGGACAAGGAGCTGCTTATAGTTAAGGGCGCGGATCACGCCGAGTCCTATTATATAGACAGAAAAGCATACGAAGGGGCGATAATCGCCTTTATAAATAAATACGCATAAATTTTTGCCGCGACATATGACGGAAGGAGAAATTAAAATGGACACTGAAAGAAAGCTTTATCCGCTCGCTGCTTCGCAGAGGATGCACTATTTCACGCTGCAGCACTGCCCGCTCAAACAGGTGCTGAATATCGGCACAAGCCTGACTATTGAAATCGACATCGACTTTAACGTTCTCAAGCAGAGCATTTACGAGGCGTATGAACGCTGTGAATCAATGCGGCTGCGCTTTTGCGAGGGCGAAAACGGCGAGGTGATGCAGTACATAGCGCCGAGGGAGGAGAGAGATATACCCTTCTTTGAGTTTTCGCACTGGAAGCCGGAGGACGCCGAAAGCGAGATGAAAAAATGGACGAGCGTGCCGTTTGAGCGCATGAACTCGCCGATGAACAAGATAGTGATGATCTCGATGCCCGGCGGCTATAAGGGAATGTATATGTGCGTTGACCATATGACCATGGACGCGCAGTCGATAGTGGGCTTTTACACCGACGTGATACAGATATATTGCAGCAAGGTGTATAATACCGAATACCCCAAGCCGCTCGAATCCTTTATAAAGGCGCTTGAAAAGGACTTGAAATATGAAGCCGGCTCAAAGTCATATGAAAAGGACAAAAAATACTGGCAGGACGTAATAGAAAGCTCCGAGCCCATATTCAACGACCTGACGGGCGAGGGGATTCTTGAAAAGCACCGCGTCGAGGAGAAAAATTCCGAATTGCGCGCGGCGGTCAACGACGGCGCAAGCTGCGAGGCCGACATAGCTCAGTTCCACTTAGAACCCAATCCCTCCGACGTTCTCGCAAGGTTTTGCCTTGACAACAATGTTTCCATGGTCTGCCTTATCTTAATGGCGCTCAGAACCTATATGCAAAAGATAAACAAGGGCGAGAGCGACGTTTCCATACAGTCCACAATATCGCGCCGCGCGACCCTTTCGGAAAAAAAGTCCGGCGGCTCGAGAATACACTTCTTCCCGTGCAGAACCGTCGTCGAGCCCGATAAGACCTTCCTTGAGGGCTGCAAAATAATCCAAAACACTCAAAACAGTATGTTCCGCCACGCGAACTTCAATCCGATAGAGTATATGATGATGCGCTCAAGATACTACAAAAACAAGCCCGGCGAAACCTACGAGTCGATAAGCCTGACATATCAACCCCTGTCCGTTCACTCAAACGACGATTTGCCGGACGTAAAATACAAATCAAGCTGGTATTCAAACGGAGTTGCCGCTCAGCCGCTGTATTTGACCGTGATGCACCGCTCGCTTGACAACGGGCTCGACTTCTCCTTTGAATATAAAAAGGGCAAATACACTCACGACCAGCTCGAAAAGATTTACTACTATGTCACGAGGATAATATTTGACGGAGTTTTAAATCCGGAAAAGACAGTGGCCGAAATAATAGCCGACGCTTAATATGACGCTTAATATACGGAGGTAATAAAGATGTTTGATAAAATCAAGACTATAATTTTAAACTATGTCGATGTTGAGCCCGATACAATAACCGAAAGCTCGGAATTTATCGCGGATCTCGGCTTTAACTCGTATGACTTCATGAGCTTCCTCGGCGAGGTCGAGGACGAGTTCGACATTGAGGTGGACGAGCGCGAGGCGGTAAAGATACGCACCGTTGGCGAGGCGGTAGCTTATATAGAGTCCTTGCAGGATTGAGGTGGATAAAATGAGCGAATACACGGTAAAGCCTACAAAAAGATACAGAGATCTCTTTGAGCTTGTGCGCGATACGGCGGCGCTTTACGGCGAGCAGGACGCATTTCGCTGGAAGAATAAAAAGCAGGTCTTATCGAAAACGTATAACGATACCCTCTCGGACAGCATGGCGTTTTCAAACGCCCTTGCCTCTTTGGGGCTTGTCGGAAGACATATCGCAGTCATCGGCGCATCAAGCTACCCTTGGGTAATAAGCTATTTCGGAACGGTCAACAGCTCAAGCGTTATAGTGCCGATAGATAAGGAGCTGTCAGCCGGAGATATTTCAGAGCTTTTAAACCGCGCGGACGCTTCCGCCTTGGCCTATGATTCTTTGCTGTATGACAGATTAGATGAAATAAAGAAGAGCTGCCCGAATATAGAGCGCTTTATGGATATGAGCGCGCAGGAGCACTCAGACGGCGCTTTATCGTTTTGGAGGCTTATAGAGGAAAACAAGGGAGAGTTTAAGACGGAGATAGATCCCGATAAAATGTGCTCCATACTCTTCACCTCGGGAACTACGGGAAGGAGCAAGGGAGTGATGCTCTCGCACAAGAGCCTCGCCGACAACGCCACCTGTATGGATATGGGAGAGGAAATAGGCACGGTATCGCTTTCTGTCTTGCCTATACATCACGCATACTGCTTCACCTGCGACATACTCTGCTGTATGTGCGGCGGCGTTACCTGCTGCTTCAACGATTCCATGATGAGGATAGTTAAAAATATAGGCATATTCAAGCCGCAGATAATGCTGATGGTGCCGCTTATAATAGAGTCGCTGAATTATAAGCTGACGGAGCTTTGCGCGCAGTATCCCGACGCTCCGAAAAAGGCCCTCGCACAGCAGGTGTTCGGCGAAAGACTGCACACCATATACAGCGGAGGGGCTTATCTGAATCCAAAGCTGATAGACGATTTTGCCGAGTACGGCATATCGCTGATTCAGGGCTACGGCATGACGGAATTTTCTCCGAGGATAAGCGCGAACACAAGAACCTGCTGCAAGAAAAACTCCGTCGGACATATAATCCCCAACGCCGAGGTCAAAATCGAGGACGGCGAGATCATGGTCAGGGGCGACAGCATGATGCTCGGGTATTATAAGGACGAAAAGGAAACAGCCGCGGCAATTTGCGAGGGCTTTCTCAGAACGGGCGATTTGGGACGCGTGGACGAGGACGGCTTTTTATATATTACCGGCAGGAAGAAAAACCTGATAATACTTTCAAACGGGGAAAATGTTTCGCCCGAGGAGCTTGAAAATAAATTTGCCGGCTGGCTTTTGGCAAAGGAGCTCATGGTTTACGCCGAAAACGGGGCGATAGTATTTGAGATGTTTCCAAACGCCGACGTTGTGTCGGCTCTCGGCATAAGCGACGTTTACGCGGCGGCAAAAGAAAAAATTGATGAAATAAATGCGGATTTACCCTTGTATAAACGCATAGTTAGGATTATAATAAGAGATACTGAGTTTGAAAAGACAAGCTCGGGAAAGGTAAAAAGAAAATACTAATATGGGAAGGGTAAAATTTATGACGTATCAGGAAGCTGTTTCACAAATCAAGGAGACCTTTATGAAGGCGGACGTCAGCGAGCACAAGGGACACCTCGCGTTGCAGGTGCATTTGACCGGCGAGGGCGAGGGCATACTTTACGCTGAGCTAAACGACAGCGAGCTTAGGGTAGAGCCCTATGATTATTACGACTACGACGTGGCGTTCACGGTCGATACCGAGGACTTTTTTAAGATAATCAACGGCAAGCTCGACCCAATTTTTGCCTTTACGGTAGGCAAGCTTAAGGTTGACGGAGATTTGGACAAGGCTCTTGAGATAAATAAGCTCATAAAGAGCATAAAGTGATGTATTAAAGCTCTTATATAGGCTTAATGCGCGGAAGAATAAATTGGCGCAAGGGCTTATTGCGTTTCTCTTTCGGAAAAATCAGACGGAGCGAAGGGCGCGAGGTACAGGAGAAGGAACTGTACCTCGCGCCCTTTTATAATTTGCGCTTATGATATTTTAGCTTATAAAGCTCTAATCACCGCTGATTGTCCAAAAACAAAGGCCCGCTCTCATCGAGGCTTGACATCTTCTCGAGCTTTCTCTGCATTTGCCGCGTGCGGGCGCCTACGAGCTTTTCAAGATCGGAGTCTACGTTTCTTATCCTCTCCTGAGCGGCGGCGAGAGCGCCGGTGAATTTGCCAAATTCGGTTTTTACCTCCTCGAGCACCCTCCAAACCTCGGTGCTGCGCTTCTGGACGGCAAGAGTCTTAAAGCCCATTTGCAGACTGTTCAGCAGAGCCGCCATGGTGCTCGGCCCCGCTATGTTTACCTTGAATTTGTTCTGTAATTCCTCGACCATTCCGTTATTGACCGCCTCGGAGTATAAGCCCTCAAAGGGCAGAAACATAATTGCAAATTCGGTGGTGTGAGGAGGGTCGATGTACTTCTCGCTGATGTCCTTCGCCTCGCTGAGAAGCCTCTGCCGGAGGTGCTTCCTCGCCAAATCGACAGCCGCCCTGTCGCCGCTGTCGTATGCGTCGCAAAGCGCGGAGTAGGTATCTCCGGGGAATTTTGAGTCTATCGGCAGATATATGAAGCCGCCGTCGTCGGACGGGAGCTTCACGGCGAACTCGACCACGTTTTTACTGCCCTTTTTGGTCGCGGCGTTTTCGTCGTACTGCTCCGGAGTGAGTATCTCGCCGAGTATCGCTCCGAGCTGATACTCCCCGATGATTCCCCTGCTTTTAACATTGGAAAGCACCTTTTTCAAATCGCCGACCCCGCTCGCGAGGGTCTGCATTTCGCCGAGTCCCTTGTATACCTCCTCGAGTCGCCTGCTAACCTGGCTGAAGGAGCTGCTTATTCTCTCCTCGAGGGTTCTTTGCAGCTTCTCGTCAACCGTAGCCCTCATTCTTTCGAGAGCCGCCGAGTTTTTGTCCTCGATGTCGCCGAGCTTTTTCTCCATTGTTTGGCTCATTTTGTCAAGACGGAGGTTGTTTTGCTCGGTGAGGTTGTTAAACTTGTTTTCAAGCTCGCCGCGCAGATCGTTGCCGCTGCTCGATATTAGGTCTATTTTGCCGTCGAGCCTTGACAGCCTGCTATCGAGCCTCGACAGCTCCTCGTTCGAGCTTATTTTTCTGACGTAGATTATTAGCGCCGCTCCGAATATTCCTATCATAATTATAGCGATAATAAGCAAAATTGCCTCGATGCTCATAGTGACACTCCTTAGTATAGCATTTGCTTTAATTGTAGCATTGTATAATTTTGAAATCAATCGGAGAGGGGGAGAGTATAATTTGGTTTTGGCGCGGTGTGCGGAAACAGAAACAGCATGAGGAGCTGTCGCGCCGAAATGCCCCGGTAGGTCTGAGCGGAAGCATGGGGGGTTCGGGCGGCGACCCGCGCGGCCGCAGGCCGCGCTTGAAACGCGGCGGGGCAGGGTCTTTGATGCGGGGCAGAAGCTCATCGCCGCCGCGTTTCCGCCCATTTCCGCCGGAGGCGGAAATGGGCCGGTCGCCGCCCGAACCCAAGCCCCGATATGCGCACAGCGTAAAAACGAGCCGCCGCGACAGCCGCAAAACAGCCTGCCGTTAAAGGCTCAGATAAATATACGACTTGCCGTCGGCAGAAATAAGATTCCGAGCGACAATGCTGCAAGGGCCATATTTAATGCCTGTAAATGTAAATTCGGAGGGAGCGTCTTCTATCCCTTCAATATTCATCGGAGAGGTAAGCACATTCTCGTCGTCGGTGTAGAACTGGATTATAGCCGGAGAATATATTTTAGACGAATCGCTCTTGTCCCTGAGATAGGGTGCGCAAAAGGAATAGAGCGAAGATATGTCCTCATCGTAGCGCGTTCTGCTCGCCGCCTCTTTTATATCATTTTCGCGGTTTTTGTATTTTTCAAAGTCTGAGAATTTATCGTCGTAGTAATAGAGCTTGCCCTCGCTGTCCGAGTAAACAATGCGGCAGTATAGCTTATCCCTTTGATAAGCCTCGACGAGCAGCCTCTCCGGGGAGTTGATGTTGGCCCCTGAGCCGTATAGGACGTTTTCAATATACTCATTGACGGAACTGAGAGAAATATTCTCCGAACGGTTCATAACCTCGACGCTGTCCTTCAGATATTTCCCGCTTATGCTCTTCGGCAGTGTGAACTCGCTCTCCGTCGGAGTAGCAGTGTAGTTTGAATAATAGAAAGGAGCTTGTATCGTTTCGTAGTAACCGTAGCTTGAAAGCGCGGCCTTTGTGTTTTTAAACGACGACGGAATAAAGGCGTTTAATTTTTTCTCCTCGCCGCTGCGCTTGTCGCGGTAATTAAACTGCAAATTTTCACATATGCAGTCGTTGTATTTTTGCTCCCCACCGCTTTCAAAGTCGCTGATAAAGGCGGCGATAAAGGCGTCGACGGCGCTCTTGTTTTTGATACAGTCGTAGGAATAATAATATACCTCCGAGCCGTTGAGTTCAATGCTCGTAAATTCATAATTCTCGTCGCCGATAAGCCCCTTTAATATTTCTGCATTGTGTGTTAAGGTGCTCTCCTTCAGCTTTAAAAGCTCTTTCCCCAAAGAGGTGTTGTATAAAAACTGAGAATTGTACTCTCTGGCTATGGTCGAGCCGTTTTTAAGCTTGTAAATAAATCTTATGTTCGATGCCTGCATAATGCTGTTTTCAGGCTCATAATCTTCGGACTCATAATCTTCAGGCTCATAATCATCAGTTTTATATGCGTATTTTTCAAAGTCATTACGGATATGATACGGCATGGGATCGGTTTGCGGAAAATTTTCTATTATCCCGCGGTGTATATCGAGAACCGATTTTATATCCTCCTCGGCGAGAGCCTGAATACATTGGGGCTGCGACGAAAATTGATCATCGTAATTATCATAATTAAAATACGGAGCGACCGAAAAGATATTAAATAGCGCCGAGGTAAGAGTTCCGGCAAGTCCGTATTCTTCAAATTCAGAATAATCCACCTGAACCTCGGATATCTCGTCGAGATCGGGAATATACTTGTCAGCGCCAAAGCCTCCGAAGGCGAGCGTGGTGTAAGTTCCGCCTATAATCAGAACCACAAGACCATAGCATATGAGCGATTTCAAAAATCCCTTGAAGCCCTTGTTAAATATAGCCGTAACGACAAGGTGTGCGATAAAGGCGGTGATTGCAAAGGTGATTATAAATATGAGGTAGATGAACCACGGATCCGGGGAAGAGATTCCCGCCGACTTCTCAGGGGAGAAAAACGCATATTGAAACATGGGAATGGAGCTCAGAATCATCGCGGCTATCATTCCGGCGGCAGCGGTCGCTATAAAGCGGATTATTATTCCGGGAGTTTTATATGCAAACGAGCTTTGGGCGGCTTCGCTTTTTCGATTCTTTGCAATAACGGCGCAGGCCGTTATAGACGCGGCAATTATGATTATGCTTGATATCAGCGATTCCGGCGAAATGTTAAAAAACGACGCATATGCGGTGTGCAGTCCCCCGTAGGCCGATGAGAGAATATCGTTGAACGGGGAAAGCAGAGGGGATAAAATGTCGTTAAAAAACAGGTTGCCCGCCATTTTTATGTTTATTCCCGGTATTATCGAGGCAAACATAGATGACATGGCCGAATAGGCGAGGGGATAGGAAATGTTGATAAAGATTGTGCACAGTACGGTGTTCATGGTCGTGCCGCAGCAAAGAGCGATAAATGAGGTGAAAGAGTAGGAGGCGGTTATCGAAAGCAGCGATATAACGACCGTGTTAACGGTGAAGGCCACAGCGTTAAAGCCCGGGTAATTCGGAGGGCCGCAGGGAAGGCTCAGAATGCAGGCGATAACCGAGTTTATAATGTAGGGGATAATCAGTATCGCAAGTCCCGAAAGCCAGCGCGAGAAAAATAAGCTGCGCCTTTTTATCGGCAGAGAGCAGAACATATCCGCCTTGCGCTTGTTGTGCAGATAATCGAGCAGGACTACCGGAACGATCACCGTCATTATCATGGCGACCCCGGTGGTCAAAAAGCCGAAGGTTGCGGGCGTGACCGGATTGTTAAAGCTGCTAAGCGACGTGCCGGCGATAAGCCCGATGATGGGGCTTGAAAAGAGCAGTAAAGCCGAATAAACTATCAAAAGCGCCTTATGCTTTTTTATGCTCCAGAGAAAAACGCTCATAAATGAGTTGCTTCTTTTTTTGTTATCCGATAATATTGCCGACGTCATATCCCGCACCCTCCATTTCATAAATAAATACCTCCTCAAGCGACAGCGGCAAAGCCTCGATGAACAGAGGCTCAAGAGTACGCAGCCTTGCGAGAACCTCGTCCTGCTTTCCTCTTATGATCATTTTGTAAAGCTGACCGTGTACGCTCGAATCCAATATCTCAAGACCCTCCATATCGTACTCGCTCAAAGAGCTCTTAAACGCCGCCTGAACCTTGGTTATGCCGATTTTCGCATCGTCAAGCTCGTTTTTGAACAGCAGCCTGCCGCAGTGCAGCAGAGCCACATGGTCGCAAAAATCCTCGAGCTCGCGCAGATTGTGCGAGGCTATTATAACGCTCATGCCCTCTGTCACGTCGTCGATTATCAGCTTTTTGACAAGCATTCTAACAACAGGGTCAAGCCCGTCGAATATCTCGTCGAGCAAAAGGTATTTCGGCTGACAGCTAAGCGCCAGTATCAGCGCCGCCTGCCTTTGCATACCCTTTGACATATTGATTATTTTGGCGTTTTGGTCGATCGGAAACGTCGCGCAGAGGCGGGAGTATTTTTCATCGCTCCAGCCGCTGTAAAGCCTCTTGTACAGTCCGGCGGTGTTTTTAACTGTGGAATCGTTATAAAAATACGGGTAATCGCTGACGAAAAAGACCTTGTCCTTGGTATCAATGTTTTCAAAGCTCTCCATGCCGTCTATCATGATTTCACCATGGTCCGGCTTATACACTCCGGCGATGAGCCTCAGCATAGTTGATTTTCCCGAGCCGTTCGAGCCGAGAAGCCCGAGAATACTCCCGTCGTCAACGCTCAGGCTCACCTCCTTGAGCGCCTCAAGAGAGCCGAATTTTTTTGTAATATTATAAAGCGCTATCATTACTTTTTCCCTCCTTCAAAGTATTCCCTGACAAGCCGAAGAATGTCGTCCCGAGTCATACCCAGCTCCACCGTCTTGTCTATTGCGTCCGACAGCTGTTTTTTCGCGGTCATGAGCTTAAGCTGTTCGGACGAGCGTCCGCTTGACACGAACGAGCCCTTGCCTATAAAGGAATATATAACTCCGTCGCGCTCGAGCATTTGATATGCCTTTGCGACCGTGTTGGGATTTATGCCTAACTCCTTGGCGAGCGCGCGCACTGTGGGCAGGCGCTCGTCCTGCTTTAAAACGCCGAGGGCGATAAGCTTGACCACGTTGTTGTATAGCTGTTCGTATATAGGCTCGTGGCTTTCAAAATTTAACGAGAACATAAAATCATCCCTTTCACTGTTTTTATCTGTCGGTTTTTTCACCTCCCGATAAATGTGAATTGTACTATTTCTTGTACTACAATTAATATAATACACTTATCGTGGTTTGTCAACATATTTTTGCCTTGTATTTTCATAGCTTAATTCAGCATAGAAATGTAACGCGGGGGCGGCGGCGAGAGGAGGAGTAATAATAAAAAAGATAAAGCGAAATTTGCTTTTCATAGCCATGATTGCAGCGGCAGCGACATCATTGTGCTTCGCCGCCCTCTTTTACAACAACGGCATAATCGACAGAGAAAAGCTCTATACCTCGTCGAGGGTTTACGAGGATATAAAACTGCTTGCGGAAAAATACCCCGATTTGATAAAGCTCGGCTCAATCGGAAGCAGCGTAAAAGGCAAAAATATCCCGCTGATAATTCTCGGCAAAGGCGGCAAAAAGGCGTGCGTCATCGCGGGACTTCACGCGAGGGAGCATATAACGGTGAGCTTTACTCTGCTCTGCGTTGAGGAGTATTGTCGGGCGTACAGCTCCGACAGCGGACTGTACGGAAAATATAATATGAGGGAGCTTTTAAACGAATACACGCTTTACATAGCGCCCGATTGCAATCCCGACGGTATGGACATCTGCAACTCCGGCGAAAAGCCTAAGACAAAGACGGCGGGCGGCTTTGACAGAGAGCATTATAAAAACAACGCGAACAACGTAAACCTTAACGCGAACTTTCCGTTTTATTGGAGCGATATATCCGATAAAAGTCGGCAAAAGGGGCCAAGAGCGGCGAGCGAGGCGGAAACGAGGAATATTATGAAATTGTGCCGAGAAAACAGCTTTGAGTGGCTGCTTGATATGCATATGGCGGGAAACTGTATTTTCTGGAGAGATGCGGCAAACGGCGAGGTAGAGGGCGATAAGAGACTTGCGACCGCCCTTGAAGCGGAGTGCGGGTATTACCTGTGTCCGGTCACGGGCGACGTAAACGACTATGGCGGAGGGCTTGAAAACTGGTTCAGAGGTGAGATGAAAAGGCCAGCCGTTTGCGTGGAGCTTGTCTTAAAGAGCGAAGCGACCGCAGGAATGTCGATTTCCGATTATAATAAAAATTTTGATAAGGCTCTGAATTGGGAGAAAACTCGGTTCACCCTCGCCGCGGCTATGGCGGCGCATTAAAATTAAAAAGCAGCGGAGAATAAAAAAGCGGCAAAGCCCCGTTATACCGACAGAGCCTTGCCGTTTTTCATAATAAATTTTACGTCCCGCGCCTTAAACTCTCTGCCGTTTAAATAGCCGAGAGGGCCGTCGCTGAAATTAAATTTCAGCTTGTAGGCGTAAAGAGCCTGATATTTGTAATCGCTGTTTGCGTTTTCAAGCTTGCCGTATTTTATATCCCCGCACAGAGGGTGACCTATACTCGCAAGGTGCGCCCTTATCTGATGCGTCCTGCCGGTTATCAGCTCGACCTCTAAAAGCGAGGTGTTGTCTGCGTATTCCTCCAAAACGCGGTAAAACGTTGTCATGGGCTTGCCGCCGTCTATAAAATCGTTGAACACACGCACCCTGTTGAGCCCTTCGTCCTTTATCATATAGGAGCTGAGCGTGTCCTCTTTTTTGTCAAATATGCCGTGAGCCACGCAGAGATAATATTTCTCTATATCCCTGTTTTTTATCCTCAAATTCAGCTCGCGCAGAGCCTCGGCATTCTTTGCCCCTATAACGAGCCCGCCTGTGTTGCGGTCTATCCTGTTCGCAAGGGCGGGGGCAAAGCTCTGCTCGGTATTCGGGTCGTATTCTCCCTTAAGGTAGAGATAGTGCTTTAGCCTCGATACGAGGCTGTCAAAGTGATACGAGCCGTCCGGGTGGACGATAACCCCCTGCTTCTTATCGAGTATTATTATGTTCTTGTCCTCATACACAATGTCGAGCTTTGCCGGAGCCTTCATAAAGTCGTATTGAGCCTTCTTGGGCTGCGAGTCGACGAACTCGTCCTTGATAAACAGCCTTATCACATCTCCCTCGCGGAGCATAGTGCTTATTTCAGCCCTCCTGCCGTTTACCTTTATACACTTTTTGCGTATATACATATACATCATAGACTTTGGCAAGGCCGAAAATCTCTTGCTCAGAAATTTATCAAGGCGCTGACCTGCGTCGTTTTTGTTTACGGTTATCTCTCTCATATTTTAATTTTCCTCTGCGCGCCAAATCGCTTTGCCGTCTTATCTAAACAAAATATTTTATTTTTGTGAGCTCCACTCCCCTAAAATTCCGTTTCAACCCGCAAAACAAGAGGCTTTAGCGGGAGCGCAGCTCCCCAAAAAATTACATTTTAGTCCGCAAAATAAGGGGGTTTTAGGGAGAGCTCCACTCCCATTATTTTAAATTCGTTATATAAATCTATTTACGGATATAAAAGCTCAGTCCCAAAATGTATCTGAGCGAGAAGGTGGAGGTGCAGGAGGAGCGAAGCTCCTCCTGCAAATAAATAATATCTAAAGCAGCAGTCCCGCTGCGCAGCAGCGCCGACTGCGGTCCAAAGCCCGCAAAGCAAGGGAGTATTATCCCGCAAAACAAGCGGTCATTGCAGGAGCTCCACTCCCATTATTTTAAATTCGTTATATAAATCTATTTACGGACATAAAAGCTCAGTCCCAAAATGTATCTGAGCGAGAAGGTGGAGGTGCAGGAGGAGCGAAGCTCCTCCTGCAAATAAATAATATCTAAAGTAGCAGTCCCGCTGCGCAGCAGCGCCGACTGCGGTCCAAAGCCCGCAAAATAAAATATTATAATTTTAAGGGAATTAAAAAGGGGCTTGCAGCCCCTTTTAATCCATCTCCCAATTGTGCCAAACGTTTTGAACGTCGTCGTTGTCCTCAAGCATATCAAGAAGCTTCTGCATCTTGGTAAGCTGCTCCTCGTCCGAGAGCTTTGAGTAGGTGCTCGGTACCATCTCCACCTCGGCCGAGGCGAAGGTGTATCCCTTGCCCGAAAGATCGTCGTTCACGCCCGAAAAATCGTCCGGCTCGGTGAATATCTCAAACACATCGTCGTCGGCCTGAAAGTCTGCGGCTCCGGCTTCAAGAGCGTCCTCCATGACCTTGTCCTCGTCAAAGTCGCACTCCTCTCGGTCAACCACAAGCACACCCTTTTGCTCAAACATAAACGTAACGCAGCCCGGAGCGCCCATGTTTCCGCCGTTCTTGTCAAAGGCGTGGCGAACGTCGGCGGCGGTTCTGTTTTTGTTGTCGGTGAGGGTTTCAACTATAACGGCAATGCCGCCCGGGCCGTAGCCCTCATATGTGATAGCCTCGTAGTTGTTCGCGTTGCCCTCGCCCGAGGCCTTCTTGATTATCCTCTCAATATTGTCGTTGGGTACGTTGTTAGCCTTTGCCTTTGCTATGCAGTCGCGAAGCTTTGAGTTTACGCTCGGGTCGGCGCTTCCTCCGTCGCGCACAGCAACGGCAAGCTCCCTGCCTATCTTGGTGAATACCTTGGCTCTCGCAGCGTCGTTCTTACCCTTTTTCTGCTTTATCGTGCTCCATTTGTTATGTCCTGACATAAAAGCTATTCCTCCTGTGAAAAAAAACATTCTGCTTAATTCTATCACAAATATTTTGTCTTTGCAACCGTTACATAGCTTGAGCGCCGCTCATTCGGCAAGCTCGCCGCAGATATTTTTTTCAAATTCGCTCCTTATCCTGTTTGTATCGCCTTTATAAACGCTTTCAAGCAATAAAAGCTTGCAGTACGCGCACTCTATCGTCATATCGCGAGCCGAGATTATACCAAGGCGCTCAAAATCCCCTCCGACGGCGTACCGAGAATGTTCTATCGCGGCGTTTCGGCACTGAGAAACCATGACGATTACAACTCCGAGCGACGCGGCGTATTCTATGGCCCTTGACCATTTGTCGTCGGGTATTCCGCCGCAGCCGTAGCCGCACAAAACTATGCCCTTATAGCCTGAGTCGGCGCAAAGCCTTATAAGCTCGCCGCCGCTTGATGGCACGACGGTTATTATGGCGGTCTTGGAGGAGAGGCTCTCGCCGCCGTATTTAAATTCGGTCGCTGAGCGCGGAGGCGCGCCGCCTGCAAAAAAGACCGCCCTGCCGGACTTAATCTCCCCCGCATAGGGCGCGCCAAGCGAAACAAATCCGTCTTCACTTGAAGCCGAGCTTTTATAAGCCCTCGTGCCATTTATTATTTTGCCGCCGAACACGACGTAAACCCCGCTTATCCCACATTCCGCGGCCTTTATCGCGTCCGATAGATTTTTAGGAGCGTCGCTTTCACTCTCGTACATTGTCTTCATCGAGCCGGTGATTATTATCGGCTTTTGAGCATTGCTGAGCATAAACGAGAGCATTGCCGAGGTGTATGCGAGCGTGTCCGTGCCGTGAGTTATAACAAAGCCGTCAAAGTCCGACATTCTGCGCCTGAGCTCGCCTGCGATAAGCTCCCAATGCTCGGGCTTTATGGCGGTGCTGTCTATGAAAAGCAGATCGCTTATCTCAATTTCCGAGCCGCCCGTGTCTATAAAGCCGAGCAGCTCTCTCCCTCTGAGGGCGGGCGCGAGAGCGCCCTCGCCGTTTCCGCAGGAGATGGTTCCGCCGGTCGTTAAAAGTAATATTTTTTTCATATTTTATCGCCCCAATCGCAAATCGCCGCCCCGCCTAAAAAGGAGGACTGTAAGCATAAAATAAAATCTCAAAATAAAATCACAATTATTATAAGCCAAAGCCGCGTTTTAAATCAAGACTTCGCATTTGCTGAAATTATCCGCCCCTCATATCTTGCATTTGCGGCAATTTAATGTTATTATAATAACATATAAAATTGGCTAAGTGTGCCAATCTGTTAGGAATGATATAATGATACGCAGTATGACCGGCTTCGGACGAAGCGAACAAAAGGTTGACGGCAGAGAGATAATTGTCGAGATAAAATCGGTGAACCACAGATATTTTGAGTTCGGCTGCCGTGTGACAAGAAGCTATTCCTTTCTTGAGGAAAGACTGAAAACCTATATTCAGAAACGCGTCGCAAGGGGAAAGCTCGATGTGTACGTTTCTGTGAACGATACCGAGGAAAAGGAGTCGAGCGTGACGGTGAACCACTCTCTCGCGGCGGGCTACGCCTCGGCGCTTAGAGAGCTTAAAGAAACCTACTCCCTTTCGGGAGAGCCGTCGCTTTGCGATATTATCCGCTTCGGCGATATATTCACGGTCCACAAAGCGCCCGAGGACGAGGACGCGGTTTGGGCGAGCGTTCAAACGGTGCTCGACGACGCACTCTCGCGCTTCATATCAATGCGCGAGCGCGAGGGCGAAAAGATGAAGGAGGATATTCTCGAAAAGAGCGATACTGTGTTGAGGCTCGTCAAAGATATAGAGGAGCAGTCGCCGCAGACGGTGAAAAGCTACCGCCGCAAGCTCGAGGATAGAATGAGAGAGATACTCGACGGCGTGCAGATAGACGAGCAGAGAATACTGACCGAGGCGGCGATATTTGCCGACAAGGTCGCGGTGGCTGAGGAAACCGTCAGACTGCGCAGCCATTTTGACCAGATGTTTTCAATGCTCGACAGCGGCGAGGCGATAGGCAGAAAGCTCGACTTTATCCTTCAAGAGATGAACCGCGAGGCGAACACGATAGGCTCAAAGGTTCAGGACGCGGAGCTTGCTCATACTGTGGTCAACATAAAGGGCGAGCTTGAAAAAATAAGGGAGCAGATACAGAATATAGAGTAAAAACGGGGGGAATATAATGCAGCTTATAAATATCGGCTTCGGCAACCTTGTTTCGGCCGATAAGATAGTCGCGATAGTGTCGCCCGACTCAGCGCCCATAAAGCGCATGGTTCAGGAGGCCAAGGCTCAGGGCACGCTGATAGACGCGAGCTACGGCAGAAAGACGAAATCCGTCATAATAACCGAGTGCGATATGATAGTCCTCTCGGCCAAAACGGCGGAGAGCTTTGAAAACAAAAATTCAAAAGGAGGCGGCGCGGGTGAATAAAAGAGGAAGCGCGGTTATAATCTCGGGGCCCTCGGGCTCGGGCAAGGGAACGACGGTCAAGGCGCTTTTAAAGGCGCGCGGCAGCGTAAGGCTCTCGGTGTCGGCCACCACAAGACAGCCAAGACCGGGCGAGGAGCACGGCAGAGAGTATTTCTTTTTGAGCAAAGAGGAATTTGAAAATAAGATAAAAAACGGCGAAATGCTTGAATATGCGCAGTACTGCGACAATCTCTACGGCACGCCGAGGGACTATATCGAGCGCTGTGTGTCGGACGGCGAGGACGTTATCCTTGAAATCGACGTTCAGGGGGGAATGCAGGTCAAGAGCAAAATACCCGACGCCGTTTCGATTTTTCTCATTCCGCCCGACAGAGCCACGCTTGAAAAGCGGCTGAGGGGCAGAGGCACCGAGAGCGAGGAGGTCATAGCAAGGCGACTTAAAAAGGCGGACGAGGAGCTTGAATATGCTAACAAATACGATTACATCGTGATTTGCGGCGAAATTGACAAATGCGTCGCGGATATACTCGGGATAATCGACAGCAAAAGGCTTAAAAGCACAAACATGATTGATTATATAAAGGAGAATTTTTGATTATGAGCAATATGATAAGACCTTCGATAGACGATATGCTGGCAAACAGAACCACAAGATACGCCCTTGTTGTCGGCGTTGCAAAGAGAGCGCGAGAGATTGCGGCGCAGTTTCAGGACGACGGAATAGTGACTGACGAAAAGCCCGTACTTCTCGCGGTAGAAGACTTTAAGCACCACCGTTACAGCATACTTGAGCCGGACGTAAATGAATGAATCAAATAAAAAAATCTGCAAGGTGGCGGTTGAAAACGCCGCCTTTGGCTTTGACAGGCTCTTTGACTACGAGATACCCGAGGGCGCAGACGGCTCGGAGCTTGTCGGCAAAAGGGTGCTCGTTCCCTTTGGGCGATCGAAATACGCGCGTCAGGGCATAGCTTTTGCGGTGTGCGGCGCTGAAAAAAAGCAGGGGATAAGATTAAAAAAAATATCCTCCGTGCTCGACGGCGCGCCACTGCTTTCAAGCGAGATGCTCCGCCTTGCCGAGTTTATGAAATCACGGTTTTACTGCACATATTTCGAGGCGGCCAAGGCGATGCTGCCGGCGGGCTTTAATTTCAAGGTGAAAGAGGTATACACGGCGAGCGACGATTTTTCACCGGACGCTTTGCCGGACGAATTGAGTCGGGCGGTATTTTTATTCGTTAAAAGAATGAAAAAGCCCGTGACAAAGCAAGAGATATGCGCGGCGTTTGAGCTTGAGGAAAACACGGAGGTGATATCCGGGCTTGCGCGCTCGGGCGCATTAAAAATGAGCGAAAACGCCGTGAGGCGCGTCGGCGACGCAAGCGAGAAGATGGTGACGCTCTGCGAATACGACGAGAATATAAGGCTTACGCCCAAGCAGCGCGAGGTTGTTGAGCTGCTGAAAATGGCAGGGGAAATTTCCTTAAAGGAAATAATATATTATACCGGCTACACAAAGGCGGTGACGGACGCTCTCGTAAAAAACGGGGTCGCCCACTACTACGACAGAGAGGTTATAAAGCCTTATTACGGCGGCGAGGAGATAGAGGCCGCCAAGGATATAGTCCTTACACGGGAGCAAAGCAGAGCCTATGCGGGTCTTTGCGAAAAGTACGAAAGCCATATGCCGTGCGTATCACTGCTGTACGGAATCACGGGCTCCGGAAAAACATCGGTGTTTATGAAGCTGATAGAGCGAGTCCTCGACGACGGCAGGGGCATAATAGTTATGGTGCCCGAGATAGCGCTGACCCCGCAGATGATTTCAAAATTTAAGGCGAGCTTCGGCAGCGCCGTCGCGGTGTTCCACAGCGCGCTTTCCCTCGGGGAAAGATTAAACGAGTGGAAACGAGTAAAATCGGGGCGGGCGCGTATAGCGATAGGAACGCGCAGCGCGGTTTTCGCCCCGATAGATAAGCTCGGGCTGATAATAATGGACGAGGAGCAGGAGCACACCTACAAATCCGAAAGCTCTCCGAGGTACCACGCGAGGGACGTGGCGAAATTCCGCTGCAAGGAAAATTCGTGTATGCTGCTGCTGTCCTCAGCCACGCCGAGCATAGAGAGCTTTTATATGGCGAACAGGGGAGCGTATTCCCTGTTCACGCTGAGGAACCGCTACGGCCCCGCCCGACTTCCGCAGGTGCTGGTGGCCGATATGAATATCGAGCAGGAGCAGGGGAATAAAAGCGTTATATCGTCGGTGCTGCTCAAAAATCTTAGGGATAACCTCGACGAGGGCAAGCAGTCGATACTTCTCTTGAACCGGCGCGGCTACAATACATTCGCAGCCTGCCGCAAATGCAAGGAGGTCGTGACCTGCCCGAACTGCTCAATATCCCTGACCTACCACTCGGCAAACAACCGGCTTATGTGCCACTACTGCGGATATTCGATGAGAATGACGGACGAATGTCCCTCGTGCCGCGAGCACGCCCTGCGCTTTTCCGGCACGGGAACGCAAAAGGCGGAGGAAACTCTGGCGGCTCTGATGCCCGACGCGAGAATACTGCGGCTCGACGCGGACGCGACGATGAGAAAAAACTCGCACGAAACACTTCTCAATTCATTTAAAAACGGCGAGTATGACATTCTCGTCGGGACGCAAATGGTAGCAAAGGGGCTCGACTTTCCAAACGTCACCCTCGTCGGGGTCTTGGCCGCCGACCAGCTTTTATACAGCGACGATTACCGCAGCTTTGAGCGCAGCTTTTCACTGCTGACGCAGGTCGTCGGCAGAGCGGGGAGAGGAGAGTGCCCGGGCAGGGCGGTGGTGCAGACCTTTACGCCCGACAGCTACGTTATAAGCCTTGCGGCGACTCAGGACTACGACGCGTTTTACACAACGGAGATAGCAATGCGGCGCGGACTCTTATACCCGCCCTTTTCCAAAATATGCATGATAGGCTTTGTCGGAACGGACGAGCTGAAAACGGCGAACGCCGCGCGGGAGTGCACGCAAATTTTGTGCGGCATAGCGAGGGAAAAATACCCCTCCCTGCCGCTGAGAGTACTGGGGCCGACTGCGGCGACGGTAAAAAAGGTAAGCAATAAATTCAGGTATAAAACCGTTTTAAAATATAAAAACAACGAGGATTTCCGCTCGATGCTCGCGCAGACGCTCACGGACTTCGGCAAGCTGAGCAAATTTTCGGGAGTTACGGCGTATGTTGACGTCGATCCGGAATCCATACTTTAAGGGACGTGATAAAAATGGCGATAAGAAATATAGTAAAGGAGGGCGACCCGATACTGACAAAAAAGTGCCGTCGGGTCGAAAAATTTGACGACAGACTCTTTCAGCTCCTCGACGACATGAAGGAAACGCTGCTACAGTCGGGCGGGGTAGGGCTTGCCGCGCCTCAGGTGGGAATACTGAAAAGGGTGGTCGTGATCTGCACCTCACAGGACAAGGTGAAGGAATTTATAAACCCCGAAATCATCGAAACGAGCGGCAATCAGCAGTCGGTCGAGGGCTGTCTTTCCTGCCCCGACATATGGGGCGTTACAAACCGTCCGATGAACGCCGTCATAAGGGCGCTTGACAGAAACGGAAACGAGTTTACAATGAGCGGCGAGGGCCTGCTTGCAAAGGCGTTTTGCCACGAATGCGACCACCTCGACGGTATCCTCTTCACAAAATATATAATAAAAAGGATAAACCCCGCCGAGCTTGAGGAAAGGAAACAGAAGAAATAATATGAAGATTGTATTTATGGGCACTCCGGATTTTGCCGTTGCTTGCCTTGAAAGCGTGATAAAGGCGGGGCACGATGTGGCGGGGGTGTTTACTCAGCCCGATAAGCCCAAGGGCAGGGGCTATGCTCTCGCTGCGCCGCCTGTTAAGCTCCGTGCGCAGGAATACGGCTTGACGGTTTATCAGCCCTCAACTCTGCGCGACGGCTCCGCACTGGCGTGTTTAAAGGAGCTTGAGCCCGAGTGTATAGTCGTCGTGGCATACGGCAAAATACTCCCGAAGGAGATAATCGAATTGCCGAAATTCGGCTGTATAAATATACACGCCTCCCTTCTTCCGAAATACAGGGGAGCCGCGCCCATACAGTGGAGCATAATAAACGGCGAGCGCGAAACCGGAGTCACCGCTATGTATATGGACGAGGGGCTCGACACGGGCGATATTATAATGAAAAAAAGCTGTATTATAGGCGAAAACGAAACGGCGGGAGAGCTGCACGACCGGCTCTCGGCTCTGGGGGCGCAGATGCTTCCCGAAACGCTCCTCGCGCTTGAAGCCGGTACGGCTGTGCGCGAAAAGCAGGACGACTCAAAGTCGTGCTACGCCGCCATGCTCGATAAATCTCTGTGCAAAATAGACTGGAGCCTGCCCGCCGAGGACGTGCATAATAAGGTGAGGGGATTAAGCCCGTGGCCGACCGCAACAGCCGTGATAGACGGCAAAAGCGTAAAGCTTCATAAAACGCGCCTGTGCGAAAAAAGCGGCGCGCCCGGCGAGATAATCTCACTTTCTCCGCTCACGGCGGCGTGCGGCAGCGGCAGCGTGATAATTGACGAGCTCCAGCCGCAGGGGAAAAAGCGAATGGACAGCCGCTCGTTTTTAAACGGACATAAGCTTAAGCTCGGCGAACGCTTTGAATGAATAATGAATATTTAAAGGAATATTGGAAAAAATATTTCAAATATTTTTAAAAAGCAAGCGCTGAGTGCCGCAAGGCAGAAAGGAGAAAAGCAATGGGACTGTACTATTTTGACAGAACGTATATCATCTTCATTCTTCCCGCAGTGATTTTATCGCTGATAGCGTCGTGTATGGTAAACATGAGGTTCAGCAAATACTCAAAAATACCGAACCGCAGAGGTATCACAGGGGCTCAGGCGGCTTATAACGTCTTGAGCGCCCACGGCGTTACCAACGTGAGGATAGAGCGCGTCAGGGACAACCTTACCGACCACTTCGACCCGCGCACAAACACGATAAGGCTTTCCGACAAGGTCTACGACTGCTCGACAATAGCGGCGGTCGGGGTCGCGGCGCACGAGGCGGGTCACGCCGTTCAGCACGCGGTGGGGTATGTGCCGAACAAGATACGCTCGGCGATAGTTCCCGTTGTAAATATCGGCTCTAAGCTCTCGTGGATAGTCATAATAATAGGTCTTGTACTTCCGGTGCAGTACCTTGCGGTGCTGTATGTAGGAATAGCGCTTTTTGCGCTGACGGTGCTGTTCTCAATAGTCACTCTGCCGGTTGAATTTAACGCGAGCAGACGGGCGCTGCAAACTATAAAATCCACAAATATGCTCAGCGCCGAGGACGAGTACTCCGGCGCGAGGGCGGTGCTGAGCGCGGCGGCCATGACCTATGTCGCGGCGGCGTTTTCGTCTGTGATGAACCTGCTAAGACTGCTTGTCATCGCGAGCAGCAGAAACAGGAGATAATATGGGCGACGGTAGGAGAGCGTCGTTCAGGGCGCTTTATAATGTGCTATTTAAGGGCGCGTATTCAAATATAGAGCTAAACAGAGCTATAAAAGCGGCGCAGCTTGACCGGCGCGATTCGGCGCTTGCGTCCGCGATTTTTTACGGAGTGCTCGAGCGCAAGCTTACGCTCGAGAGGATAATAAGGCAGTATTCGTCCGTGCCCCTTCGCAAGATAGAGGACAAGGTGCTAATAATACTCGAGCAGGCGCTGTACCAGATGCTTTATCTCGATAAAATACCCGACAGCGCGGCGGTCAACGAGGCGGTAAAGGCGGCGAAGTCGCTGCGGCTGTCAAAGTCGTCGGGCTTTATAAACGGCGTGCTGCGCTCGTTTTTGCGCGCGAAGAAAAAATATAAAATGCCCGACAGCAAAAGCGAGCCGGACGACTACCTTTCGGTGAAATATTCCTGCCCCAAGGAAATAATAGAGATATTCAAAGCCTCATACGGCGACGAGATAGCCGAGAGCATACTGAACGCCTCGCTCGGCAGACCGCCGGTGAGCGCGGCGGTGAACACGCTGAAAACAACGCCTCAGGCGCTCATAGAACAGCTCGGGCGCGAGGGCGTGAGCGCCCGAGTGTCGCCGCTTGCAAAGGACTCGATAGAGCTGAGCGGAACAGGCTCGATAGAGGAGCTCGGCTGCTTTAAGCGCGGAGAGCTTTATATTCAGGACGAAGCGTCGCAGCTTGCATCTGAGATATTAAACCCTCAGCCCAAAGAGCGCCTCATCGACGTTTGCGCAGCGCCCGGCGGCAAGAGCTTTAAATCGGCTATAATGATGCAAAACCGCGGCGAGGTTTGCTCCTTCGACCTCTATCCGCACAAGACCGAGTTGATAGAAAAAACAGCCGAAAGGCTCGGGATTTCCATTATACGAGCGGCCGTGAGGGACGCTCTCAAATCGGACGGGCAATTATTAGAGGCGGACAGAGTTATCTGCGACGTTCCCTGCTCGGGACTCGGAGTGCTGAGAAGAAAGCCCGAGATAAAATATAAAAATACAGAGGAGCTTGCGCTGCTTCCAAAGCTGCAATACGGAATACTAATAAATTCTTCGCGGCTTGTTAAAAAGGGCGGGGTATTATTGTACTCCACCTGCACTTTAAATAAAAAAGAGAATAATGATATATGCGATAAATTTCTTTCCGAAAATAAGGGCTTTGAGCCGCTGGCGATAAATCCGCCAGACGGAGTTAAAAGGGAGATAGACGAGAGCGAAAACTGCCTTACGCTTTTCCCGAGCGCCCACAACACGGACGGATTTTTTGTCGGCAAGTTTATAAGGTGTGAATGATCTTGACGGATATTAAATCACTCAGCATAGAGGCTCTCGAGGAAGGGCTTGCAAAAATGGGCGAGCCGAAATTCAGAGCGAAGCAGATTTTTTTATGGCTTCATCAAAAAAATATCGAAAATTTTGACGAAATGATGAATATTCCTAAAAATCTTAGGGAAAAATTGAAAGAAATTTATTACATATCTCATTCTGCTATTGAAAAAAAATTGATTTCTTGTTATGATAGTACAGTAAAATATCTTTTTTCGTTTAATGACGGAGAATGTGTCGAGGCTGTTCTGATGAGCTATCACCACGGCTATTCGGCGTGCATATCGACTCAGGCGGGCTGCAAAATGGGCTGTACGTTCTGTGCGACAGGTCAGGGCGGCTTTCGCCGAAACCTCACGGCGGGCGAAATGATATCCCAGCTTCAGACAATCGAGAGCGACTCGGGCGTGCGTATTTCAAACGTCGTGCTGATGGGAATGGGCGAACCGCTCGATAACTACGACAATGTGATAAGCTTTCTCCGCCTTGCTTCATGCGAGAGCGGAATGAATATAGGAATGCGCCACATAACCCTTTCCACCTGCGGGCTTGTCGATAAGATAAGAAAGCTTGCAAAGCTGAAGCTGCAAATAACGCTTTCGGTTTCGCTCCACGCGCCGAACGACAGGATACGCGAAAGGACCATGCCCGTAAATAAGCGCTTCGGCGTTGACGAGCTTTTGTCAGCGTGCAGAGATTACTGCAAAATAACCGGCAGAAGGGTGACCTTTGAATACGCGATGATAAGCGGAGTGAACGATTCGCCCGCTTGCGCCGAGGAATTGGCCAAAAGGCTCAGGGGAATGCTCTGCCACGTCAATCTTATACCCGTAAACGAGGTTGAAATGACGGGCTATAAAAAAAGCGGAAAAAAGAGCCTGAACGATTTTTGCTCTTACCTCAATTCAAACGGGGTTCCGGCAACCGTCAGGAGAACGCTCGGGGCAGATATAAACGCCTCGTGCGGACAGCTCAGGGGGAAATACACAAAAGCTTGATAGCTTGATATAAGCTTTAAATATAAAAATTTTTCCAAAGGGGGTAACAGCTTGGAGGTATTTTTAAAAAGCGATATAGGCCTTGTGAGGTCGACAAATCAAGATGCCTGCACCGGCGGAGTCTTCTCGGAAAATGCCGCATGGGCTGTTGTCTGCGATGGAATGGGCGGGGCCAACGGGGGCAATATTGCAAGCTCCGTCGCGGTCAAGGAGATATCAAAACGATTGAAAAAAGGATATCGCGACGCCCTTTCCGACGACGAGCTTGTCGATTTGCTGACCGAGATAGTCCAAAAGGCCAACAGCAAGCTGTTTAAAATACAAAAAAACGACAGTGACCTTAGGGGCATGGGCACCACGGTCGAGCTTGTCGTGGTAAAAGACGGCAAAATACACGTCGTCCATGTGGGCGACAGCAGGGTCTACTGCGTAAGGGGGCGGCGCATAAAGCAGCTCACAATAGACCACTCGGTCGTTCAGGAAATGGTATCTAAGGGTGAGATAACAAGGGAACAGGCGATGGCTCACCCGAACAAAAATATAATAACGAGGGCGCTCGGAATATCGCCCGAGATACACCTTGATTATATCGAGGGCGAGTTTAAAAACGGGGATTATGTCATAATCTGTACCGACGGCCTTTCAAATTATATAGAGCCCGCGGATTTTGTGAGAGCGACAAGGCTGTATCACGGAGAGGATTATACGCAAACTCTTGTTGACGAGGCAAAAAGCTTAGGCGGGAGCGACAACATTACGGTTGCGGTGATAACAAATTCAACAGATTTGGGAGTGAATTAAGGAATGGATAAATATTCTGGGAAAAAGCTTGACGGAAGGTATGAGATACACGAGCTTATAGGAACGGGCGGAATGGCGATGGTGTACCGCGCCTATGACACGATAGACGACAGAACGGTCGCGATAAAGATACTCAAGGACGAGTTTTCGGCAAACGACGAGTTTATACGCCGCTTTAAAAACGAGTCCAAGGCTATCGCCGTTTTAAACCATCCTAATATAGTAAAGGTTTACGACGTGAGCTTTGGCGACGTTATACAGTATATAGTGATGGAGTACATCGACGGTATAACGCTCAAGGAATATATGGAGCTTCAAGAGAACAACATAAGCTGGAAGGAGGCCGTGCTGTTTACAACTCAGATACTCCAGGCCCTCGAGCACGCGCACAGCAAGGGGATAGTTCACCGCGACATCAAGCCGCAGAACATAATGCTTTTGCAGGACGGCACGATAAAGGTGACAGACTTCGGCATAGCCCGCTTCAGCAGCGTTGAAACAAGAACGATGACCGACAAGGCGATAGGCTCGGTGCATTATATAGCGCCCGAGCAGGCCAAGGGCGAGCTTACAGACGGCAAGACCGATATCTACTCGGTTGGCGTAATGCTCTATGAAATGCTCGCGGGCAAGCTCCCCTTTGAGGCCGACAACGCCGTATCGGTCGCCATAATGCAGCTTCAAGAGGCCCCGAAGCCTATAAAGGAGGTAAACCCCGAGGTTCCCGACGGACTCGCCGAGATTACCCTTAAGGCCATGCAGAAGGAGCCCTCTCTGCGCTATCAAAGCGCGAAGGAAATGCTCGACGATATAGAGCTGTTCAAGCAAAACCCGTCGATAGTCTTTGAATATAAATATATGACTCCGGACTACACGAGCCTTAAAATAAGGGAAACCTTTGAGGAATCAAAGGGCTCTGTCGACGACAACGCTTACAGCGACGAATACGGAAAATACGCAAGCGAGGCGGAAAAGGCGAAATCTCCGGCGGGCTCGGTCGTTGCGGGTATCATCTCAGCCTTTGTGCTCGTCGCGATAGTCTGCTGTATTCTCGGGGCGTTCAGAGCCTGCCAGAGCCAGAACTCGCCGTCGGTCGATATTCCGAATTTTGTCGGCATGAACTCCGACGACGTAATAAACGGCGGCAGATATAACTTTAAATTTGAAACGGTAAATTCCTTCGACCCAAATCAGGCGATAGGCACTATACTAAAGCAGTCGCCCGAGGCGGGCTCTAAGCAGATAAAGGAGGGCTCTCCGATAACCCTCACGATAAACAGCACGAGCACGGTCGTTTCAGTGCCGTATGTAAACGGCTCTTCGGCGGAAAACGCCATGGCAAAGATGAACGACAAGAACCTCAAGGCGACGTTCGTATATGTCGAGGACGAGGAAACCTCTGTCGATATGGTCGTAGACACCTCGCCGAAGGCGGGCTCAAAGGTTGAGGTCGATTCGCCGGTGAAGATATTTGTCAGCCGCGAAAGAGTGGATACCGACGTTGAAATCCCGAATGTTACGGGTCAGTCGCTCGAGGAGGCAATGGCCTCTCTTGCGGCGCTCGGCCTTACGGTCGACTACGAATACAACGAAGAGGTTGATAAGCCGAAGGATTCGGTGCTCGCCCAAAGCCCGGGATACGGCGCGAAAATAAAGAGCGGCGAAAAGGTAAAGCTCATAGTTGCCAAGGGCATAGACAAGACGAGAACCTGCGAGCTTTACGTCGATTTGCCCGAGGACGTTGAGAAAGAGGTATTCCTCAGAGTGACGGTGGACGGAGTTGTAAACGACGAATATTCACAGACCGTGGTCCCCGCCTACAACAGCACATACACTATAAAGCTCACGGGCGAGGGCGAGGTTTACGTTCAGATAACGCTCGACGACAATCTTTACAGAGAATACACCATAGACTTCAACGAAGGCAAGATAATAAACTCACAGAAATACGATTACGTCGAGTCAACTCAGCCCGCGACCGAGGAGGCGACCGAGCCGGACGACTCAAGCGACCCCGACGCTACCGAGGAGCCGGATTACGGCGATTCGAGCAGCGAGGAAACGAGCAGCGACGAGGATTCAAGCAGCGAGGACGGCGACGAAGATTACGGCTGGCTTTGGTGATAAGAGCGCGAAATTTTAATTGACCCATGGGTGATTTTGTGATAACTGAAAAGGGTATTATAACAAAATTAGTCGGCGGCTTCTATTATGTAGAAGCCGCCGAAAAGGTATATGAATGTAAGGCGAGGGGCGCGTTTCGCATAAAGGGAAACGCCCCGTGCGTCGGCGACAAGGTCGAGATAGGCATACCCGACGACGGCTACTGCGTTATCGAGAGCGTGCTCGAGAGAAAAAACAGACTCGTTCGCCCCGCTCTGGCGAATATAGACAGGCTCGTCATAGTCGCCTCGTCTGCTCAGCCCTCGCCGAACACGCTCATAATAGACAAAATGATAGCGACGGCGGTCAAAAAGGGAATCGAGCCGATGGTCGTCATCAGCAAGACGGATTTAAAAAATCCCGAGGAGCTTTATAGGATATACAAAAATTCGGGAATAAAAACGGAGAAGTTCTCCTCAAAGAGCTATGACGAGGAAGAGCTGCGCGAAAGCATACTCGCGCACGGGCTTACGGCGTTCACGGGAAACTCCGGCGTCGGAAAATCCACGCTCTTAAACGCAATGCTTCCGGCGCTCAAGCTTGAAACGGGGAATATAAGCCAAAAGCTCGGCCGAGGCAGACACACGACAAGACAGGTCGAGCTGCACAAATGCGAGCGCGGCTATGTCGCCGATACTCCGGGCTTTTCGACCGTCGATCTGCAAAGGTATGAAATCATCAAAAAGGACGAAATAGCTCCGTGCTTCACGGAGTTTATTCCATATCTGAACGATTGCCGCTTTACCTCCTGCTCGCACACAAAGGAGCTCGGCTGCGCCGTGCTTGAGGCGGTAAGGGAGGGCAAAATCGAGAAATCGCGGCATACAAGCTACGTCGCAATGTATAACGAGGTAAAGGATATAAAGGAGTGGGAAATTAAATGAACAGATGTATAATAATCTCCGCCGCGCCGTATTCGGACATAAGCTTTTACAAGAGCAAAATAGCCGACGGCGATTTTATAATATGCGCGGACGGCGGATATGATTACGCGCGCAACGCCGGAATAGAGCCGGATCTAATCGTCGGCGACTTCGACTCGGCGAGTATTCCCGACACCGACACGGAAACGATAATACTCCCCGTCCATAAGGACGACACCGACACGATGTACGCCGCGCGCGAGGCGCTGAAAAGGGGCTTTAGGGATATAGTTATGCTCGCCGCGACGGGCGGCAGAGAGGATCACACTCAGGCGAATTACGCCGTTATGCTCTACTTAAAGCGCCACGGGTGCAGCGTTAAGATAGCGGCGAAGGACTTTAATGCCTTTATCCTTGAAAACGAGCTTGTGACGATAGAAAATCAAAAGGACAAGACCTTTTCAATTTTCCCGTTCGCCTGCAAGAGGTGCGGAATTTCCCTCAAGGGCTTTGAGTACCCGCTCGCCAGCTATACGCTCAAGGCGGAGTACCCGCTCGGAGTCAGCAATGTGATAACCTCAGACAAGGCGGAGGTCGGCATAAGCGGCGGCTCGGCGATAGTATATATTTACGAGCTTTCGTAAGGGGGAATATTGATATGAAGAAGATTCTTGTTACGGGCGGCACGGTTTTCGTCAGCCGATACATTGCGGAATACTATGTGGCTAAGGGCTATGACGTGTACGTCCTCAACAGAAACAGCCGAGAACAGTCAAAAGGCGTAAGACTTATCGAGGCTGACAGGTTTCATCTCGGAGAAGCGCTGCGCGACTATCGCTTTGACGTTGTAATCGACACGGCGTACAGCGCCGAAGGGGTAAATTGCCTGTTGGACGCGATAGGGCATTACGAGGATTATATTTTCATCAGCTCCAGCGCCGTATATCCGGAGTACGGAACACAGCCGTTTAAAGAGGAAGCAAGAACGGCTGAAAATAAATATTGGGGAAAATACGGAACGGATAAAATCGAGGCTGAAAAAGCCGTATTAAGCAGAGCGCCGTCCGCATACATATTGCGACCGCCTTACTTATACGGGCAGATGAATAATGTGTACAGAGAAGCGTTCGTGTTTGACTGCGCGCTGAGCGGCAGGCGCTTTTATCTGCCTGAAAACGGCGAGATGAAATTGCAATTTTTTCATGTGGAGGACTTGTGCCGCTTCATTGACGTGTTGCTTGTAAAAAGACCGCAATACCATGTTTTCAATGTGGGAAATCAAAATCCCGTATCGGTTCGCCAATGGGTTGAAATGTGTTACAATGCAGTCGGAAAAGAGCCTGAAATCAAGAACGTCTATGATAATGTAGAACAGCGAAAATATTTTTGCTTTTATGATTATGAATATTACCTCGATGTATCAAGACAGCATGAATTGATGCCGGACGAAAAGGATTTGTGCGAGGGACTAAAGGAAGCCTTTGCATGGTATAAGGACAACTCGGATAAAGTGAATAAAAAGCCTTACTTTGAATTTATTGACAATGCGTTTGAATCGCGGCAAAATTCAAAGAGCGTATAAATTATCCTGTTGCGCTGTACTCGTGCAAAGGATAGGAGCGCCGAGCAGAAATTTAGGAGGGGATTTTATGAATGAATTTTCTCAAAGGATAAATGCGTTTTTCTCAAATTTTGGGAAGGGAAAAATAATGGTGCTTTCCACAGCTGAAAATCGGTATTTTAGGAAGTGGCGAATATGGATTTAAAGTTAATTCGTGCCGACGTTAAGGACGCTGAACGTCTTTGGCGAATGCAGACAGAGGCTTTTATGGATATGTATAATAGGTATCAGGATAAGGAAACAAGCCCGGCTGCCGAGCCGTTGGACAGAATGATTGAACGGCTGAAGCAACCATTTACATATTACTACTACATTCAATCAGAGGGCGCTGTTGTGGGCGCTATCAGAGTAATTGATATGAAGCAGGCGGATAAATCGAAAAGGATATCGCCTATTTTCATAATGCCGCCCTATCGGAACAAGGGCATTGCGCAGAAGGCGGTGTTGGAAGCAGAGAGGATACACGGCAATTCAAACTGGGAGTTGGATACCATATTGCAGGAGGCGGGCAACTGCCATTTGTATGAAAAGCTGGGGTATCGTCAGACAGGTAAAACAACGCCGATAAACGACAAGATGACGCTGGTATTTTACAAAAAGGTTTAACCAAATTACAGCTTGTCAAAATGAACAAACAAAATTTTACACCGCCGATGTGACAAGTATTTATTTTTTATCGAAGCCGCAAAGAACACAGAACCACATTATGATAGAGGACAAGATATGATTTACAGGCTTGACGAGCTTAGCGAAAACAGCATAAATCCCGTCACCGGCAGAAAATACGACGGCTCATGGATAATCCTGATTCTCACCGACAGCCGCGATTACCGCTATATGTGCGGCGGCAATAACGGCTGCGCATATACGATAAAGCTCAGCAAAGCCCTGTGCGGCGACTGGAGAATGTCGGTCGGCGACTTCATAGGCTTTAACACCGCGAGAGAAAAGAATATGATACTCGTGATGACGGAAGACGAATTAAAAAGCGCCGAGCGCGGTTATTCGGGACACAGCTTTAACGAGCCCGAGCTGCGCCGAGGTGAACCGACCGTTCTCGTCCACAGCACTACAAAGGACGGCTGGCGCTCGATAGAGCGCGACGGTATGCTCAAATCATGGAACAGATTGAAATATGAAAATAAAATTTCCGAGGAGGAGCCGATAGGCTCAAAGCTCGGCGACCCGCCCGATTTCAGAGATTACATAATGTTCGGCGGAGGAGCGACGGGCGAGATAGTGGTTAATTCAAAGCAGAGCGGCAAAATCGTAATGGACGACAGCGCCGAATATGTAACGGGCGCAAGGCTCTACTTCGACGCGGATAAAATGGCGCGCGACGGCCTGCTCATACGCGACGGCTGTCACATCAAGGCGGAGGGCGCTCTGCCGCTTGAGCCGTATATGATATGGGCGGCGACATGGGAAAGCGTCGGGCTTGAAGGTGAGATTTCAACTCCGAAAATCTTTTCAAGCTACGCCGACAGTAAATTTACGGATTTAACGGGAATTGTGATATGAATAAAAATAATAACGAGGTGAAAATATGTATCTGCGCGTTTCCGTGAGGAATACGGATAAAAAGGAAAGTTTTATGATAGAATCCGACGGCAAGAAGCGGCCGCTCGACGGCTTTTCGAGGACCGCGTCGTTTGACTGCGGAAAAAATATAAACTGCCACGCCAATATCGAGTATATACCCAAAAACTCGTTTATGGGCTTTTGGGGGTGGCTTATGTTCATACTAAAGGAGATAGTAACGTCTATTCTCTTTTTTCTCGTTTTTGACAGAGGCGCGTGGTACGAGAATATAAGCCCGTTCAGAATCAAAAAGAAAATAGCCTTTAAGCCCTCGTCCAACGACGCGGGCGAGCTGAATTTTGAATTTAAAAACAGCGTGTTCAGCCGCAAAAGCGGCAAATATACCCTGCCGAAAATAAGCATAATGACAAACGGAGTCATTTTGACCGAGGAGGTCGGATATCTGCCGAACCTCGGCGGCATAAAGCTGGGCTTTATACATTATCTGTTTCAGGTGCTGGCGCCGTCCGTCATACTTTTGGCGATCTGCGCCTATGGTATAATCGCCGGTATCCTGCACTACAATCTGCCGGTTATGATAATAGCCTCGTCGTGCGCCTTAATAATAGCGCTGGTAGACGTACTTATGCTTATCAGAGGCGTGAAAACAAGGCGCAGTATAGAAAATATAGTTCTATCGCAGATGAGGGGCATGGGAATATAGCTGCAAAATTTGCAATATCCGATATGTGTTGATATAATATAGTGGTTGATTGGAGATAAATTAAAAAGGAGGCTGCATTGTGAAATACTATTGCGGCAAATGCCACAGAATATATGATGAAATGAAAAGCTGCCCCAAATGCAAGAGGGCGCTCACCGAGGGTGTTGACGGCAAAGCGCCGGTTACCATAGTAAGCGCGTTCGGAATTGAAAAGGACAGGATAACGGCGGCGCTTGAAAGCGCGGATATCCCGTTTGCGACGAGAGCGGAAAGAAAGGAAATATCCGCCGACGCCATAACGGGGCTTGACAGCGCGCGGTACAGGATAGAGGTGCCGTATATGTATTATAAAAGGGCGATGAACGTCCTTGTGGGCATAAACGCCGTTTCGGTCGAGGATTATCCCGAAGCCGACGGAGAGCCTGCGGACGAGAGCGACGAGGAGCTTTCGTCCGCCGTCGAGGAGTTTGAGGAGATGTCGCCGAGCAAGAGGACGTTCGTGAGGATAATTTCTATAATCTTGCTCATACTTGTGGTTTCGCTCGTGATTTTCGGGGTGGACTTTATCGCAAACGCGGTAAAGGGATTATTCGCTCAGGGAGCATAATATTTGCAATTAAAAGCTTAAATATAAAGGAGAGATTTTAGCATGGGAAGAAAAATAAGCACCGCCTGCGTGCAGGGCGGATATGAGCCGAAGGACGGCGAGGCGCGCGTTTTGCCGATAATACAGAGCACGACCTATAAATACAACAGCGCCGACGCCATGGGCAAGCTGTTTGACCTTGAGGAGGACGGCTTCTTCTACACAAGGCTTGCAAACCCCACGCTCGACGCGGTCGAAAGAAAGATAGCGGAGCTTGAGGGCGGAGTCGGAGCGATGCTCACCTCGTCTGGGCAGGCGGCTTCTATGATGTCTATAACGAATATATGCCACGCGGGCGACCACGTCGTATGCGCAAGCGCGATATACGGCGGCACGTTTAATCTTTTTAACAAGACCCTGCGCGAGCTTGGAATAGACTTTACCTTTGTAAACCCGAGCGCCGGCGAAGACGAGCTTATGGCGGCGTTTAAGGACAACACGAGGGCGGTTTTTACAGAGAGCCTCGCAAATCCGTCGCTCGTCGTTACGGATATAGAGATGTACGCCCGCTGCGCCCACGCTCACAATGTCCCGCTGATAGTCGACAACACCTTCCCAACGCCGATAAACTGCCGCCCGTTTGAGTTCGGAGCGGATATAGTAGTACATTCGACTACAAAATATATGGACGGTCACGCTGTAGCCCTCGGCGGAGTTATAGTTGACAGCGGAAAATTTGACTGGAAAAAGGGCGGCTATACGATGCTCACGGAGCCGGACGAAACATATCATGGCGTTGTCTATACCGAGATGTTTGGCAATATGGCTTATATCGTAAAGGCGAGGACTCATCTTATGCGCGACATGGGCGCGCAGGCGGCTCCGATGAACGCGTTTTTGCTGAATTTAGGACTTGAAACGCTTCATTTGAGAGTGCCGCGCCACTGTGAAAACGCGGCTGTTCTCGCGGAATTTCTTGAAAACAACGACAAGATAGAGTGGGTGAATTATCCGGGGCTTAAGAGCAGCGAGTACTATGAGCTCGCTCAGAAATATATGCCTAACGGTAGCAGCGGAGTTATATCCTTCGGTGTTAAGGGCGGCAGAGACGCGGCTGCAAAGCTGATGGAATCTCTCAAGCTTGCGGCTATGGTAATACACGTTGCCGACGCGCGCACCAGCGTGCTTCACCCCGCGAGCACCACTCACAGGCAGATGAGCGACGAGCAGCTTGCCGACTGCGGCGTAAGCCCGAATATGATAAGGCTCTCCGTCGGGATTGAGGATATAGACGATATACTTGACGACTTTAAACAGGCGCTGGAAAAGATTTGATATGATGAAAGATTTGATATAATGTTTGAATTTAAGCATCTTACAATAATTTTGGGACATTACGGCTGCGGAAAAACAAATCTTTCGCTCAACATAGCGCTCGACCTCGCAGGCAGGGGCAAGAGGGTGACGATAGCCGACCTTGACGTAGTAAACCCCTATTTTAGGACGGGCGATTACCGCGAAATGCTCGAGCGGAGGGGAATACGCGTTGTAGCGCCGGTATTTGCCTCCACCAATTTAGACAACCCTTCGCTTCCCGCCGCTATGGGAGATATATTCGAGCCGCACGGCGACGAGTACGCCGTTGTCGATGTGGGCGGGGACGACGCAGGAGCCTTTGCTCTCGGGCAGTATTCAGCTAAGATAAACAGCTATGAGGACAAGGATATTTTCTACGTCGTGAACAGGTTCCGCTCGCTCACGTCAACGCCGGAGGACTGCGCCGAAATTCTCCGCGAGATAGAGTCCGCGGCGAGGATAAAAGCCACGGCGATCGCGAACAATTCGCATTTGCAGGAGCTGACGACTCCGCAGGACGTGCGCTCGTCGGTCGAATACGCAAAAAAAACGGCGGATATACTCAAATTACCGCTTGCATTTACCGCACTTGAGAGTAAAATAATAGGCGGGGCACGCGACATTGTGCCCGCGTATGAGATCAGGCGGATAGTTAAGCCTCCGTTTTGATTTTGTGCGAGGGATTTACAAGCGCCGCAGCAGCCCGTTTTAGCTTAGCAACGGCGACAGAGGGTTCGGGGCGGCGACCTCGGCGCGGCCGCGGGCCGCGCCGGAAAAACGCGGCGGGGCAGCTCCTTTACAGGGGCAGGCTCACCATAGCGCCGCGTTTTTCGTTAAATTTCCGCCGGAGGCGGAAATGGGGCGGTCGCCGCCCCGAAAGCCGGTCGCTCGATGAAATGATGCATAGAGCAGGCTGCGGCGCCGACTAAAGCTCAAACCCGCTATCGCTAAATCATTATAAAATTATAAAAATAAAATTATAAAAAATAAAAAATAAAAACCATAATCAAATTAAAATAAATTCGGAGGGAGGAATTTCTCTATGGCTAAAATCACGGTCAACGAAAACCTGTGCAAGGGCTGCGAGCTCTGCGTGAACTCATGCCCAAAGCACATAATCGCACTGAAGCACGACGTTATAAACGCAAAGGGCTATCATCCTGCCGCATTGATAAACGAGGAGGAGTGCATAGGCTGCAAAGCGTGCGCGACAATGTGTCCCGATCTTGCTATAACGGTTGAAAGATAACGATTAGGAAAGGAATGAATAATAAAAATGGCAGAAAGATTTTTAATGAAGGGTAACGAAGCTCTTGCAGAAGCCGCAATACAGGCGGGCTGCCGCCATTTCTTCGGTTATCCGATAACTCCGCAGACGGAGCTTGCGGCATATATGTCCAAGAAAATGCCGAAGGTCGGCGGTACATATCTTCAGGCGGAGTCGGAGCTTGCGGCGGCGAATATGGTGCTGGGCTGCGCGAGCGCAGGGTGCAGGGCGATGACCTCGTCAAGCTCGCCCGGAATAAGCCTGAAAACGGAGGCTATATCCTATATGGCAGGCTCGGACGTTCCGGCGCTCATAATCAACGTGCAGAGAGGCGGCCCCGGACTCGGCGGCATACAGCCCTCTCAGGCGGACTATTGGCAGGCGACAAAGGCCACGGGTCACGGCGACTTTCAAATACTCGTCTTTGCTCCGGCAACGGTGCAGGAGATGGTAAACCTCGTCGGCAAGGCCTTCGACCTCGGCGATAAATACAGAATGCCGGCGATGATACTCGCCGACGGTATGCTCGGACAAATGATGGAGCCGGTTGAAATACCGGACGGAAGCAATACCGAGCTGCCCGAAAAGCCGTGGGCGACGAACGGACACCAAAACAAGAGAGAGCACAATATAATCAACTCGCTCTACCTCACGCCGCAGGCGCTGGAAAAGCTCGTGCGCGAGAGATTTGAGAGATACGAGATAATAAAGAAGAACGAGCAAATGGCCGAGGAGTACCTCACGGACGACGCGGATATAATCGTGGTGGCATACGGAGCGTCGGCAAGAGTTTCGCACAGCGCGGTCGACAGCGCAAGACAGCAGGGGATAAAGGCGGGGCTTATAAGGCCGATAACGCTCTGGCCCTTCCCGACGGATACAATCGCAAAGGCGGCGGAGCACGCGAAGGCGTTTTTGAGCGTCGAGATGTCAATGGGTCAGATGGTAGACGACGTAAAGCTCGCGATAAACTGCTCAAGACCGGTAGAGTTTTACGGCAGAACAGGCGGAATGATACCAACGCCCGATGAGATTTTACAGCAGATAATTAAGCTTGGAGGCGAGAAATAATGGCAGTCGTATTTACAAAACCGCACGCGCTTACGGACGCGCCGTTTCACTACTGTCCCGGCTGCACCCACGGAATAATACACCGCCTTGTAGCGGAGGTAATAGACGAGCTTGGGGTAGAGGGCAAAACGGTCGGCGTTTCGCCGGTAGGCTGCGCCGTAATGAACTATGATTATTTCAACTGCGATATGGTCGAAGCGCCGCACGGCAGAGCGCCGGCAGTCGCAACGGGGCTAAAAAGAGCCAAGCCCGATAACGTGATATTTACATATCAGGGCGACGGCGACCTCGCCGCGATAGGAACGGCTGAAACCGTACACGCGGCTACAAGAGGAGAGAATATAACGGTAATCTTCGTAAACAACACGATATACGGAATGACGGGCGGACAGATGGCGCCGACCTCGCTGCCCGGTCAGGTAACCCAAACTACCCCGTACGGCCGCGACGTAAACACGGCGGGATATCCCGTAAGAGTGTGCGAGATGCTCTCAACGCTCGACGGAGTGGCGCTTGCACAGCGCGTAGCGGTGGACAGTGTAAAGCATGTAAACGAGGCTAAGAAAGCGATAAAAAAGGCGTTTCAGAACCAGATAGACAAAAAGGGCTTTTCAATAGTCGAGGTTCTGTCCACCTGTCCGACAAACTGGGGATTGACCCCGGTCGAGGCGCTCGACTGGCTGAGAGAAAAGATGATACCTTATTATCCGCTCGGCGTGTATAAGGACGAGGAAAAGGGGGCAAGGCTGAAATGAGCACAAATTATAATATGCTGCTTGCGGGCTTCGGCGGACAGGGAATACTGTTCGCGGGCAAGGTAATAGCCTATGGCGGACTCAACGACGGCAAGGAGATATCGTGGCTGCCGTCCTACGGCCCCGAGATGCGCGGAGGCACGGCAAATTGCAGCGTCTGCATTTCCGATAAGGCGATAGGCTCGCCGCTTGTAACGTCGCCCGATACTTTTATCGCGATGAATCTTCCCTCCTTTGATAAATTTATCAACGACGTAAAACCCGGCGGCACGGTGATAGTTGACAGCTTTCTCATAGACAGAAAAGTGGAGAGGGACGACCTCAACGTATTCTATGTTCCTGCTACAAAGATAGCCGAGGAGCAGGGACTCAAGGGCCTTGCGAATATCATCCTCGTCGGCAAGCTCTTTAAAGAGACCGGCTTCTGCACCGAGGAGGCTCTCTATAAGGCCGTTGAAAAATGCGTTCCCGCGAGGAAGGCAAATATGCTTGATTTAAACAAAAAGGCTATAAGGCTCGGCATGGAGCAGTGAGATGATAAGTCCTAAATGTATTTTCTGGGATTATAACGGAACCTTAATAGACGACGTGGGCGTAGCTCTTGATTCGGTGAACGATATGCTTATAAAGCGGGGTATGCCCGTCATAGATATGGAGCAGTACAAAAGCTACATAGACGTTCCCATCTCGAAATTTTACGAGCATATTTTTGATTTGAATGAAGTCCCGTTTGACGTTATAGCCGAGGAATTTGCCCTCGGCTATGAAAAGCACATTCCCGAGGATCCGGTGATGGACGGAGCAAAGGAGCTGCTATGCTATTTTTCGGACGCTGGCAAGTTTCAGGCGATAATCTCGGGCTCGCACAAAAGCTCCATCGAAACGGGACTTGAGCGCTTTGGATTGCGCGAATATTTCGACCTCGTGTCCGGTGCGGACGACCTAAGAGCGGGCAGCAAGATAAGCCGCGCCGAGAGTATAGCGCGCGAGCATTGCCACAGCAGCCGCGATATACTGGTCATAGGCGACTGCGTTCAGGACTACGAGGTGTCAAGGCGGCTCGGCGCAAGCTGCGTGCTTTTAACGGCCGGACACCAGAGTCGGGCGGACCTTGAAACGACGGGAGCGGTGGTTGTGGACTCGCTTTGCGAGATAAGAAAATATGTGCGCTGACTGCATGGGGCGTAAGACGGTATAATTTGATTGGCTTAAATCGGGCGGCAAGCCCGTTTAAGGATTTTCTCGGAGTTGGTTGAATGGCTGAAAAGAAAAAAAGTGAAAAGGGCGTCGGTATTCTTGTCGCCGCCGCGCTGCTCGTGGCGATAATAGTCGGTGCGCTGAGCTGGTATTTTATAAACGGCCAGACCAATACCGACTTTCTCAAAAGCTCGTCCGCCCAAAGCGGCACGGACAATTCAAATAAAACCGGCGGCAATTCGTCGGGAGATGAGGCCGACAAGAGCGCGACGGGAGCCGGAGCGCATTATACGATTGAAAAGGATAAGGACGGCAACGACGTCTATAAGTATTCCGATATTCCCATCGATTTTGAAAATATGCAGGAGATAAACGAGGACCTCTACTCTTGGATATATATTCCGAACACACAGATAGACAATCCCGTCGCCCAGTCGAAAAACAACGACGAGTATTATCTGTCGCACGACATATACGGAAACTACTCAATTTACGGAACTCTCTTTACCGAGCATTACAACTCAAAGGACTTTAACGACCCAAACACCATAATTTACGGTCACGATATGTTAAACGGTTCGATGTTCCAGAACCTAAAGCTTTACGAGGACAAAAAATATTTCAACGCGAATCCGTATTTCTATATATTCACGCCGAATAAGGTGCTAACCTATGAAATATTCTCCGTGTTTTTTAACGACGACAACCATTTGATGTACACATACGATTTTAAAAACAAGGAGGACTTCGAGAGGTTTATCAACAAGGCTATAGATAGAAACCCAAAGACGGCGAATATAAGAAAGGACGTCGAGGTTGATAGCGGAGATAAGCTCGTGACGCTCAGCACAAGCGACGCGGACAACGAGGGCGTAAGACTGCTTGTCGTCGGAAAGCTCATTGACGAGCAAAAATTTGATAAAAATAATAATAAATAATTTAGCCGTCTGTTATGCGCGCCGCGTATGGCAGACGGTTTTTGCTGTCCGCTTGAAAAGAGCGGCGGCCGGTGTTATACTGATTTTGCAGAAGCTTTGAAGAACCTGCTCGGTTTTATTCCGCAAAAGAAATTACGGGTGATAAAATGATAGATTTTAAACCGCACGCAAAAACAATCAAGGATTTCTTGACCGCCTTTCTAAAGTGGCTTGTCGTATCCGTGCTCTGCGGATTGATTGGCGGACTCATCGGCGCGGCGTTTGACAAAAGCGTAGGGTATGTCGCACAGCTGCGCGACGTTTACCCTTGGCTGCTTTTTCTTCTGCCTCTCGGCGGCGTAGCGATAGTCGCGCTTTATAGACTCTTTAAAATGGACGAGAGCGTCGGCACGAATAATATAATAAATTCCGTGAGAACCGGCAACGGAGTGCCCGTGATACTCGCCCCGCTTATATTTGTCAGCACGGTGATAACGCATTTGTGCGGCGGCTCCGCAGGGCGCGAGGGCGCGGCGCTCCAGCTCGGCGGCACTCTCGGGGCGAAAATCGGAACTCAGATGAAGATGCAGGCGAAGGACGAAAATATAGCCATAATGTGCGGAATGAGCGCGGTCTTTTCGGCTCTTTTCGGCACTCCCGTCACCGCGACCGTGCTCGCTATGGAGGTCACAAGCGTCGGCGTTATGTATTACGCGGCGTTTCTGCCCTGCGTTTTTTCCTCGATAATCGCGCTGAAAACCTCGACGTTTCTCGGCGTTGTTCCGTTCACGCTGAAAATAGACAAGCTGCCGGAGTTTCACGTTCTGCTCGTCGCTCAGGTCATTTTAATAGCGGCTGTCTGCGCCGGGGTCAGCATAGTGTTTTGCTTTCTGATGAAGCTTGCCAACCGCTATTTAAGGATATACATCAAAAATCAGTATATCAGGGCGATAGCCGGCGGCTGCGCGATAATCGCCCTTACGCTCCTGCTCAACACTCGGGACTACAACGGCACGGGAATAAACATAATCGAGCGGGCTGTGAATTTTGGGCAGGTGCGTCCGGAGGCCTTTGCTTTGAAGCTGATATTTACAGTTATAACTATAAGCAGCGGCTACAAGGGCGGCGAGATAGTACCCACGTTTTTTATCGGGGCGACTCTCGGGGGGCTTATCGGCAGCCTTATCGGTCTTGATGTGAGCTTTGCCGCCGCGATAGGACTTATCGCCCTTTTCTGCGGCGTTACAAACTGCCCGATAGCGTCGGTCATGCTAAGCGTTGAGGTGTTCGGCACGGCCGGGATACTTCCGTTTGTGACCGCCTGCGCGGTAAGCTATATGCTCTCGGGCTATTACGGGCTTTACAGCAGTCAGAAGATAATGTACTCAAAGCTCAGGGCTGAGCTTATAAACATAAATACGAAGTGATTTGCTCGCCGGTGACTGCGGGAGGATAGGGCGAGCTGTCGCGCGGCTCGTTTTTACGGTGTGCGTGTTGCAGGGTAGGGTTCGGGCGGCGACCCGCGCGGCTGCGCCGCGCGAAAAGCGCAGCGGCGATGAAGCGCCTAAACAGAGTAGGGCCCCTGCCCCGCCGCGCTTTTGCGCGCCATTCCGCCCCGCGGGGCGGAAAGGCGCCGGTCGCCGCCCGAACCCCTCGCCGCCCGCAGCAACTTTACCGAGAATACAGCGACAGCTCGCACTCGCCCGCCCCCCAAAAAAATCCTCAACAAGACTTCGTTCCCCGCAGAATACCTATCCTGCGCCGGCGGAGCCTTTTTTTCATTCATTTCCTAAGCGAAAGCCGGATTGAAAACATCTTTGCGGCTCATAGAAAGCAAAACGGCGGCATATAAATTAGCAAAATCTTAAGACAAAGGAAAGGAAATGATAATATGAAAAAAAGGCTGAGAGCAGCGGCGGCGCTTGCCGCGCTGACTATTTTAGGCTCGGCGGTAACGACAGTCGGAGCGTCCGCACTCTCCGCGGATTCCGTGTCGGCTCCGTCGGCGGTGCTCATCGACAGTGAAACGGGTCAGGTGCTCTTTGATAAGGACAGTCACTCAAAGCGTCCCTGCGCGTCAATAACCAAGGTGATGACGCTGCTGCTCGTTTTTGAGGCGATAGACAGCGGAAAAATCTCAATGAAGGACGAGGTAAGCGCGAGCGAGCACGCGGCTTCTATGGGAGGGAGCGACATATGGCTTGAAGCGGGCGAGGTTATGAGCGTAGACGACCTTATCAAGGCGACGACGGTCGCAAGTGCGAACGACGCAGCGGTAGCCCTTGCCGAGCATGTAAGCGGAAGCGAGGAGGCGTTCGTAGAGTCGATGAACGCGAGGGCAAAGGAGCTGAAAATGAACGACACGACCTTCAAAAACTGCAACGGGCTCGACGAGGAGGGGCATATAACCTCGGCATACGACGTGGCGATAATGTCGCGCGAGCTGATAAAGCACAAGGAGATATTCAACTACTGCACTATATGGATGGATACGCTGAGGGGCGGCGAAACGCAGATAGTCAATACGAATAAGCTGTTAAAAACCTATAACGGAATAACGGGCCTGAAAACAGGCACGACCGACGACGCGGGCTGCTGCATTTCGGCGACAGCCGAAAGAAACGGCTTCAAGCCGATAGCCGTAGTCCTCGGCGCGGCGTCGGGCAAGGAGCGCTTTGCGGACGCGGCGACTCTGCTCGATTTCGCCTTTGCCGGATACACAAGCGTAAAGCCCGAGCTGCCGAAGGACCTTGCGTCCTCGGTTGAGGTATCAAACGGTATGGAAAAGGAAATTCCGGTCAAGGCTGATATAAGCGGCTCGTTTTTAGTCGCAAAGGGACAGGAGAAAAATATCGAGAGCAAAATTAAGATGAACGAGGAGATAAAAGCGCCGATAAAAAAGGGAGATACGCTCGGGAAGATATATTATTATCTCGACGGAAAGCGGATAGGCCAGTACGATATAAAGGCTCAGGGCGAGGTCGCAGAGATAACCTTCGGGGGAGTTTTCTCCCTGCTTTTACAATATCTTCTCCAATTCTGAGCGATTTAAGAAAAAAGTAACAATCTTACCTTGCAAAAAGGACGATTATATTGTAAAATAGTATTAAACCAATATCGCGTAATGCTCGGCGAACGCCCCGCCGCACATCGGGCGCGGGTATAAAACGCCGCGACTGCGCGGCGAAAGCGGCTGCTTGCACATTCGGCGGCCGCCAAAGGACGGGCAAAAGCAAGGAGGAAAAATATATGTCAACAAGGTTAAGTGATAAGCATATCCAATCTTTCGTAAGCGAGGAGGAGTATGCGGGAATAAAGTCGCAGGTAAAAGCGGCTCACGAAACGCTTCACAATAAATCGGGACTCGGAAACGACTTCCTCGGCTGGCTGACGCTGCCGACGGATTACGACAAGGAGGAGTTTTCGAGAATAAAGGCAGCCGCAGAGAGAATAAAGAAAAACACCGACGTGTTCATCGTCATCGGCATAGGCGGTTCTTATCTCGGCGCAAGGGCGGCGATAGAATTTATAAAATCGCCAAACTACAACGCGCTCAAAAAGGATACGCCTGATATATACTACACGGGAAACAGCATCAGCTCGACGGCTCTTTCCGAGCTGCTTGAAATATGCGAGGGCAGAGATGTTTCCATAAATATGATTTCCAAGTCCGGCACAACGACTGAGCCGGCAATCGCCTTCCGCGTGCTCAGAGATATGCTCGAGAAGAAGTACGGCAAGGACGGCGCAAAGGAGAGAATATTCTGCACCACCGACAAGGCGAAGGGAACTCTTAAAAGCCTCGCAGATAAGGAGGGCTACGAAACCTTCGTAGTGCCGGACGACGTAGGCGGCCGCTTCTCTGTGCTCACGGCGGTGGGGCTTCTCCCAATAGCCGTTTCCGGCGCGGATATAGACGCTCTCATGGCGGGAGCGAAAAAGGCGCAGGATGAGCTTGCAGACTGCGATTTGAATACTAACGACTGCTATAAATACGCGGCGCTGCGCAACATACTTTACTCGAAGGGCTACACGACGGAGATACTCGTCAGCTATGAGCCGTCGTTTACTATGATGTCCGAGTGGTATAAGCAGCTCTTCGGCGAGAGCGAGGGCAAGGACAACAAGGGAATCTTTCCGGCGGCGGTCACCTTCTCGACAGACCTCCACTCTATGGGACAGTATATCCAGCAGGGCAGGAGGAGCCTGTTTGAAACGGTAGTGCTCTTTGACGAGCCCAAGAGAACGATCACCATCGGCACCGACCCCGAAAATGTGGACGGTTTGAACTTCCTTTCGGGCAAGACGGTGGATTATGTAAATAAAAAGGCGTTTCAGGGCACGGTGCTCGCGCACAATGACGGCGGGGTTCCGAACATTGTCCTCACGGCCGAAAAAATGGACGAAGCCGAGCTCGGCTATCTCATTTACTTCTTCGAGAAGGCCTGCGCGATAAGCGGTTATCTCCTCGGGGTAAATCCCTTTAACCAGCCGGGAGTTGAGAGCTATAAGAAAAATATGTTCGCACTTCTCGGCAAGCCGGGATACGAGGAGCAGAAGTCTGCGCTTGAGGCGAGGCTCTGATAGCTTATCCTCACTAATACAGGAATAAGCCGCGCTTGCGGTTAATATATAAGGAGGCAAACTCTATGGTAACTTTGCTTATAGGAAAAAAAGGAACCGGAAAAACAAAAAAATTAATTTCACTTGCCAATGAGGCGGTTGCAACCTCGGCGGGTAATGTTGTCGTAATTGAAAAGGGAGCCAAGCTCACGTTTGACGTTACGCACAAGGCTCGTCTTATCGACGCCGACCAGTACGAGGTTCAGGGCTACGACGTGCTTTACGGCTTTATCTGCGGCATTTGTGCCGGAAACTATGATGTGACCGATATTTTCGTTGATTCGACGTTCAAAATTTGCGGAAAGGATTTTGCGCTTTTAGACGAGCTGTGCAAAAAGCTTAGCGTTCTCGCGGAAAAAGCGGAGACGAAGATAACGCTTTTGATTTCCGCCGACGAGTCGGAGCTTCCGGAAGACCTCAAGGGCTTCAGCGAGTTTATTTGATATAAATAATTATAAATATATTATATTGATTTAAGATTATATTGATTTACGGGGGGGGGAGCGAGGCTCCCCCTTTGCTCGTCAAAAACGGCTTTCTTGACTGGCCTAACAGCCGCGCCGCGCCGCAGGATATGATTTTCGGCGGCTTTGGCGCGGTTAAATTTTTTTGGAGATAAAAATATGAAAAGAACGGTTGAATTTATAAAAAAGGAAGCGGTGCTGCTGCTTTCTGCCCTGCTCGCGGCGGCTTCGGCGTTTTTCGTGCCGCCGAGCGCGAGCTACCTTGAATATATAGATTTTCGCACCCTCAGCCTGCTGTTTTGCCTTATGGCGATAATGGCGGGGCTGAACAGGCTCGGCGTGTTTAAAATTTTTGCGGAAAAGCTCCTTCGCGGAGTGGATACCGTGTTCGGACTAACGCTGACTCTCGTACTGCTGTGCTTTTTCAGCTCTATGATAATCACAAACGACGTGGCTCTCATAACCTTTGTGCCGTTTTCAATAGTGGCGCTCAAAATGGCGGGCAGGCGGGACAAGCTGATATACATAGTGACGCTTGAAACAGTCGCCGCAAATCTCGGCAGTATGCTCACACCGATAGGCAATCCGCAAAATCTTTATCTGTTCTCGGCTTATAAAATGGAGCCGACTGATTTTTTTATGACGATAGCTCCCTACGCCGCGCTCTCCCTTGCTCTGCTCGTTGCATCTTCGGCTTTAGCGGGCAGGGAAAAAGTCGCCGTCGGCGCTTCGCTCGAATCGAAAAGCGCGGAGCTCGGCAGTATAAACAGGGGACTGCTGATATTGTACGCCGTTTTGTTTTGCGCGGCTCTGCTCAGCGTTTTCAGGGTGCTTAATTTTCTCGTGCTTTTGGCGCTTGTTGCCGCCGCTGTCCTGATATTCGACAGGAAAACCCTGCTCCGCGTGGATTACAGCCTCCTGCTCACCTTTGTGTTTTTATTCATCTTTATAGGAAATCTCGGCGCTGTGCCGTGGATAAGCGAGCTTCTGCGCGGCTTGGTTGACGGCGGCGAGGTCTTGGTCGGAGTAGCCGCGAGCCAGATAATATCGAACGTACCCGCCGCTGTTTTGCTCTCGGGCTTTACGGACAACGCCTCCGCTCTGCTCATCGGCGTTAATCTCGGAGGGCTCGGCACGTTTATCGCCTCGATGGCGAGCCTTATCTCGTTTAAATACGTTCAAAAGGAGAGGGTGAGTATGCCGAGGTATCTGCTTGTATTCACCGTGGTGAACGTTGTATTTTTGGTTTTAAATCTCTGCTTGCGGCTGTTTATGTCATAAATTAGAATAAAGTCGGTGCGAGGCGGGCGCCGCAGGCGCCCGCCGGGGCGGCGACCGGCCCATTTCCGCCTGCGGCGGAAATGGGCGAAAACGCGGCGCAGCATATCTCAACTCGGACAAGCTCCCGTGCCCCGCCGCGTTTTCCGCGCGGCCTTGCGGCCGCGCCGGTCGCCGCCCCGCGCGCAGCGCTTGCGCTGCGCGCCCGCACCAAGCTCAGGTGAGCGCAAAATAAAAAATATTAAATCCCGCCCCATCGTCGGGGCGGGATTTTTTCGGAAAGCTTGATAAAAAGCGAAATTTTCGGGCATTTGGATAATGCTGAGATAAATTACATTTGTGTTATAATATATTTTATAGTATAGTAAATGATGCCGTGAAATTCATAATTTCACGATAAAAAAATTTGCCTGTTTACCGGCGCATCCCGCCGGTCGGCTGGCAGGGTATGGACTGCACACATTTGTGATGGGCTTTTGTGTATAGGGAGGCTTAAAAATGAAAACGGGAGCATTGCGCGATTTTTTATCATCAAAGGCGAGGTCGCTCGCGCCTCGGCTCAACTCGGGCTTTAGGTCGGCTGTTGCCGTAACCTTGTTGTTTCTGACCGCTTTTTCGGTCGTCACCATAAACGGCTTTAATATGTACGCGGAGGCCGAGGAGCCTGCGACAAATGAGGCCGAAAGTCAGACCAAGTATAAAAGCGTGTCTGATTTCTCGGATGCGCGCTGGCTCAACATTCAGAAGGTTGTGTTTGAGGGTATCGACGATAAAGCCACCGAGCCGCTTGAGCCGGATCAGCTTATGAATAAAAAAGTAAAGTCCGGCAATCCTTACTTCAACTGGACGGACACATCCTCGCTGGGAATTACGCCTGACGAAATTTACAACGGCGATCCCCATGACGACGATAAATGTCCCCGTGAGATCGTCACCTATATCTTCCATGACGCGGATAAAAATCGCGATGCAAAAGGAGGAAATGGATTGTGAGAATCATAAGAACACCGTGAATCAGATACATATGTCCGCAGTGGTTTATAAAAACTGCTACTCAACGTCAATGGTCGGCATGGATTACGCGGGCAAATACTGCGGCGGCTTTATTGGACTTTGCGACAATTACAGCATGGGCTATGGCGTCAATGATATTGGTGATGGTTATACCCCTGACGGCGCCTGTGTTGATGTCAACGGTGAGAAAGAATACGGCTACGGCTCGTTTTTCATAAATTGCTACGCTGCCGGCGAGGTTGGAAACGTTTTAACAATAACCGACAAGACCGAAGCGCTGAAGCAGGAGGATAAGTTTTTTAATGATGAAGATAATAAAAATTACGCGATATTGAATGACGATGAGCTCAATTATTATCCCACAGGCGGCTTTGCCGGTGCGGTTGGGCTTGATGTATATGATGAGACGGCACGCGGCAAAAGAACTGCTAATAAAAATTTTACATCAAAAAAATATGGCAACTTTTATAATTGCTACTACGATATGCAGACTACCGCAATGCGCGAGATGGCGGTCGGCTTAGCTTCGGCTGATGTTGATGACTATAAGAAGAACGGAACTGGTGATCCTCAAAAGGCGTCTGAGGCATTTAAAGATAGACCGGAAGAAGCATTTAATCTTAAAGGCGTTACGGGACTTTATACTCAGTCCACTACCGACGTTACCGACGAGGAGAACAAAAAGCTCGGCCTTACGGATTTTACCGATAAAGATAATGAAAATTGGACTACCGAAGTATGGAATTACGAAAAGGAGTATTATCCCCAGCTTCAGTGCTATATGTTCTCCGACCTAAAGCATTCTTACCTGAGCGAAACAGAGAAGGCTGATATTACCAAGGAAGTTCAGGCTTCCCCGTTCTTTATTAAGGATTCAGGACAGAAAGAATTATCAGAATTAACCCCCGAGTCTGCGGGCAGCAAAAGCTACATTTATCCCTCAGACTACTCAAAGCCCGTTATGTCGCTTGCAAATACCACGGATTCAGACGGCAATGTGACGTTTAATGAGGAAAATGTCTATGCGGCGCAGATGGCCCCCGTGCTTTGGGCTTACCGCACCTCCCAGGCCTCAACCTCAACCGCAATACTCGACAACTGGGAATATATAATGGACGTAAAAACCGGTGCGACCGCCGACGACTCAAGCTCGTGGACAGCCGATTTCGCCAACAGAATGACAAAGTATTATGTCCTCTATGACGAAGAAACAGAGAATGACCCTGATTTGGAAATTAAGTATAACGGAAAAATTGTTGCTCAGGCGAAATATTTTAACTCCGACGGCAAATTGATAAGCGAGGACGACAAAAACCACCACTTCTCGGAGGCTGCCAAGGTGGGGCTTTTCGCAAAGGATAAGCTCGACAGCGAAAGTATTGCAGACGCATTCGCCGTATACGACGTTACTAAAAAGGTATGGACGACGAGCGACGGCGGGGAATACGAGAGCGAGTTTGATATTCTCGCGTTAAAGGGAGCCATAGCGGAGTGGCGAAAGGAATTTACCAACGTTGACCCGGGAACGTATGAGTTTAAAATAAAGGAGGGCGTAAATTCCTCGGAGTCAAACACCTACGGAAAGGGACAGTATAACGACACCCAGAGAATAAAGATCAATGTTGCAAGCAGCGACGAAAGATACCTGATAAAATTCCATTACGGCGAGCTGCGCTCAAACGATTTCTATGTTGAGTGCGTCACTTATGAGAGCTCATCAGCCACGGAGCCGAAAAGTACGCAAGACCTTGCGCGTGGAGTGATGGAAACGTACACCCCGCGTGACGACAGCAACGCCATATATGTGCGCGGCGATATGAACGACTGGGGCTTTGGTAATGCCTATAAGCTCCAATATACGAGCGACAGAGATTACACCCTCACCCTTGACCTTGACCCTAACAAAAACGAAGACGGCGATATAATCCCATATACATTTAAGATCGCGGATAAGGATTGGGGCGTTGACAATTACGGCGTAGGCGGCGCGGTAAACGGCACAAATATGAGCTTCACTCTGAATGAGAGTGCCAAGGTCACCTTCACCTTTACGGACGACGACAAGCACCTGACCAAGGTCACGGCAAACCCGCCGGAGGCGCTGACGGACGTTGTTACCGAGGAGAAAAAGATAGACTTCAAGGGTATCTCCGTCATTGCGCCAAAGGCTATAACGGGCTTTAACTGGCTTGAGGACGGCAAGGAGAAAGAAGCGGCGGAAGAGGGAAGAATGACCGATGAGGACGGCGACGGTTGGTTTGAAAAGACCTTTACCGTAAGTAATGCTAACTTTAACAAATCATTCGGCTATAAGGTTATAATCGACGCGGTGGACGCCGGATTAAACAAGTATTTCTATCTGGAAACGCCACCGGCTGGATCGGATATACCCAGTCAAGAGGTTACCTTCCACTATAACCCGGAAACGCAGGAAACCTATGTTACAACAAATTATTTTCAAACGAAAGATCAAATTCCGCAGCACGCTTTTTCTGAAAATTACTATGTCGCTGGCTCCTTTAATCTGACCGGCTTCGATTACCTGTATGAGCATGGTACCACTAATCCTCTTAGCGAAGAAGAATTGGATACTATCATAATGATCGAAGATACGTCTATTGTAGGAAGCGCGGAGAATAGATATTTTATAAAGACGTTTGAAAAATTGGAGCCGGGCTCGTATTCATTTAAGATAGCCTCGGGCGGCAACTGGGAGTCTATCTCCTTCGGCGACAACAGGGACCCGAATAAAAACTACGAGTTCACCCTGTCTAAGGAGGCAAAGGTCAGCATAAAATTCGACGAGGCGGCGGGCATAATCACGGTTGTCACGGAGCCCGATGACGCAATCTCCAGAAAGGAATATGTTGTAACGGGTACCGAAAACCTCATGAACCTTGAGTGGAACAAGGATGAGCCCGTTATGAAATACGACCAGACTAAAAGCCGCTATTATTACGTTATTGAAAACGTGCAGCCGGGCAATAACTACGCCTTTAAGGTAATAGAAAAGGGTATAGATTCCGGCAATAACATAGCGTTCAGAGTAAACGGCGATTCACCGGTCGATATCCGCGTCGAATATGACGATTTGACCGGCGAAACCACATATCGCGCTCTTGACAGCGACGGCAACGATATAAGCAAAAACGAAACCACGGACTCCTATGAGCACCTCGACGGCAAGACGAGACCGGCGACCGTCTTAGACGAAGTTAAAATAGACTTCTGGTCCGTGCTCGGCGATACCGACTTCACGGGCTATAACTGGGGCTCTGAGGAGGAAACCGAGAAGTTAGCCGCGGAGGCGGGCAAGATGACGAAATTAACCGCCGCCTCCAGAAGTGTTAAGGATAAGATATCCAAGGACGACGCGAGAAACGATACAGAAAACGACGAGATATTTTACTGGGAAACGAAGGAGCCGTTTAAAAACTCCCTCAAGGAGATGAGCGTCGGAACAGAAAAGGTGTTCGCCTTTAAGGTTGCCGCTAACGGAGACTGGGACACCGGCATCAGCTACGGCGACGGCGGACTGAACGGTGCGAATATGACCTTGAATATTAAGAAGACCGGCCCCACAAGCGGCAGCAGCGTAACGGTTTACCTGAACCTGACAGACGGTTTTATGAGCTTCATACCGGAGCTCAGAGGCGCTGATGTGGTGGAGCAGGACGCTACAAGGTTTGAATGGGTAATTTACGGCGACTCAGACCTGACATACGCCTCGGCAAAGGTTGCCGGAAAGGGCGTTTATGATACGGTGCGCGACTGACGACCTCTTGACCAGATACGACGCGGCGAAAAAAGCCCTTGACGACTTGACAAATGAGCTTAAAAAGGATTCCTCTATTAAGGAGGATATCCCGAAAGATGATAAGCTCTACAAGCCCGGCGATACGGCGGAATATCCCTTCCCGGCTGACGCTCCGGAAACGACCGGCGAGAGCATAGTCGGCTCAAGGCATATAAGGCTCATTCCCTCAGCCTATATCGAGGCGGGCGTGGACGCGACGGTAAATGTTATTGAGTCGGACGATACCTCCGCGGCAGAGGCGGAACAGCGCGCGGAAAACGCGGTCAGAATACGCGGCGACAGCGGCGATAGCGTTTCTGTTAGCAGTAAATCGAATCCCACTGTAGATGATGTATCAAATATCTATTTCCCCTACTACAATTTCGCTCAGACAGCGGGATACCTTGTGACCGACGTTATAGGCCTCGGAATTTACAAAAACTACAAAAACTTAGATGCCGATGGAGTAGAGAAAAGTCCAGCCCCTAAGTATCAGACCTATGACGCTAATGAGATTAGGGACGATCTGGACTTTACACAAAGAACAGCCGAACGGTACTTTGCCATGAGCTCGGTTTATAATCAGGCGGCATCCTATACCGATGAAGACGGCCCCGGATTAAAGCCCGACTCGCTTGTCAACCAAATACTTATAGGAAATACATATAATAGTGATATCGCAGCCGATACCGACGTGGCAAAAACGATAGTTAAGATATTTAAAGCGGACAGAGACTCGACAAGCAATCAAGTCGTTTATAAAAAAATCGGCATGAACAACGACCCGGAGGCAACCGACGAATATGCCCAAAACTACAAAAAATGGTCGGGTCAGAGCAAGTTCACAAGCGACGACGTGGGAGTGTATGCCGTAAGATTCCTGTGGGTGCTCAAGGACGGACGTTATTTGACGGACGAAAAGGAGGTCGTTATAAGGTCGCTTACATCGGGACTGCAAAAAAGCGTGGATCTGGAGTATATGACTACCTCCGACAAGGAGATAACATACACGCTCAGCTATGTAAACGACAGAAGTACCGACAGCGTAAACCTCACTCTCTTTGACGTTCTCCCGTTTAACAAAGATACGCGCCTCAAGCGCGAGGATGACGGTCTTGCCGATGAATTGAACACGGGCAATCCGAGAACGAATGGAGAAATAAGCGACGACTTCGAGCTTGAATCCATAACCCTCATCCACCCGGGCGGCGCGCAGATATACGGACTTTATTACACAACAGATGATAGAGTCCGAGATTACCTGACGGAGGGCGATGACAAAACGCCCAACCCTGCGGCGGCGGATAAGCTGGAGCGAAAGGATGGACGTATTACCGATACCGGAATATCATGGACCGATGTTCCCAAAAACAGCACAAATGAAACCTACAACAACAAAATAGCTTATAATATCGGCGCGGAGAACGTAAAGGCCATTGCTCTTACCGCCAATGGTCTGCCGGTCGGCGAGACGCTTTCCATAGAGTTTACGCTCAAGTGCAACCTTGATGAAACCGACATTTCCGATGAGTTTGTAAACAATTCGTTCTACTCCGTGGACGGCGTAGATGCAACTGGCGAGGAAACAACAACAACGCATAAGGCCGATTACAGCAACTCGGTTCTGACGGCGGTCGTAGGCCGCGATATTTCCGGCTACGCCTGGCATGATAAAAGCGTCGACGGCGTGCTTGACGGCTTTGAGGAGCGCCTTCAAAATGTCGAGGTCGCAATATATACGGACTCTGATAAAGATGGCGAATATACAGATTCCGACATTGGTCATGTACACACCGATAAAAATGGATTTTATATCTTTAAAAATATTCCTTATCTTGAAAACTGCCGAATCGTATTTCTCGCCCCAAAAGACGGCGAAATTTCGGTGTATAAGAGTGACGGAACTCCGACCGGACAAGAGGTTAAACTTGATGAGCTCAAAATATCCGAAACCCTGCTCCAGACGCAGCACGAAGGCGAAAATGAGATAGGCACACGCGGTCTTGCAAAACAAGAGGACGGCAGCGTCTTTAGTACGGATGGCAGCGTCTTTATTGAGAATAGCGTAAAGATACCGAGCAATTTGGATATATTCACCAATACCGTTGAGGATAAGATTAATGCAACAAATGATTATCGTTATTTCAAAAAGCAATATTTGAACGCGGGCTTCACTATCGGTGAAGAAGAGCCTCCGGAATATGCCGTAAATGTTCAAAAGGTGAATGAGGCGGATGAGCCGCTCGAGGGTGTAAAATTCATGCTTGAATACAAATACACGGATGAATCCGGCACGCAGTGGTACCCGGTGTATTACTCCGTATCAGACACGGCGCACGAAAATCGCGGGGAGAATCCTGTGTGGTACACTAAGGAGCAGCTTGACAATGATTACTCGGATGACTTTAGTTATATCTTTACGACGGACGAGGACGGAGCTATTTCGTTTGGCGGCCTCCTGCACGGCGAATTTAGATTGACCGAGGTTGAGGCTCCGACCGGATATACTCTCTCGGAGCCGATTGTATTCAGCCTTCCTTACAGATATGACAGCGATAATGAAGAAGACGCCGATATAACGGTCGTGCCCGGCTCTGATATATCATTGGACGGCAGCGTAGGATACTACTGCAAGATAAATATCAAGGTTACGGATACAAAAATAGCGCGGCCCTCACTGCCTCTTGCGGGCGGCAGCGGAATAACGGGAATTATCATTTTGGGAGCTGTTCTCGCAATCGGCGCGGCTGTTACCTATTACATTTATTCTAAAAGGAAGAGAAAAATAACATATAAAGATACTCAGAATATCGAAAATATTAAATAAGCCTTTACCTAATATTCCTAAGCATAAAGCGGGGAGCGGAGGCATTCGCTCTCCCGCGCATCCTCCCTTTAGGGGCGGATATGAATTTTATTAAGCATTTTCCTAATATTCTTAAGTACAGAGCGGGAGAGTTAGGCATTCGCTCTCCCGCATCCTCCCTTTAGGGGCGGATATGATTTTTATTAAGCCTTTTCCTAATATTCCTAAGCCTTTCGGGGGAAACGATTAAACTCGTTTCCCTCGGAATCCTCCGAATATTTTAGTATATATACCCGCTAAGCAGGCATTATAGCCTCTTTGCTCGGCGGAATTTGCGCAAGGCATGAATACGGCGATTTGAAATTAAAAAAGCGTTATACGCCGAGGACTGCCGTAAAAGTAAGGGGTGTAAAACTTGGCAACGATAAGACCGAGTGCGGATATAAGAAATCATTACACGGAAATATCCGACTTTTGCAATAACAACGACGAGCCCGTCTTTATCACGAAAAACGGTACGGGCGATCTGGTGGTGCTGTCCAATTCGTACTACGAAAGAATGTGCGCCAAATTTGAATTTCAAAAGCTGTTGCTTGAAGGGCTTAAAGATATAGGCGACGACTCCGGCAGACGGACAATAGACGACGTGTTTTTTGACTTTGGGAGGAAGTTCGGTTTTGGCGGATTATAATGTGATGATAGAGCGGACAGCCCAAAGGGATATTGAGAGCATTTTGGCGTATCTGTCGAGCTATATGCGGGATTCTTACGGCGCACGGATGCTGTTCTTATCTCTTTACAGTATACTCGGCAGGCTGGCGTTTAATTTTGATGAGCTGCCGTACTGCGCCGAGCCCTTTGGAGCTTTAGGCATAAAAAGTCTAAGCTTCAACGAAAATGTAAATGCATATTTCATGCGCGACGCCAAAGGAATAATACATATTTTTCGCGTCCTGTATATGCGCCGCGAATGGGAGAACTTGTCATAATCATATCGCGCCTTGCCTGACTATTCGACGAATTTTCCGTCAGCAAAAGCTCGTTTCGGCTTGATGAGCCGACCGTGCGCTCAACCACCTTAAGCGCAAAATAAAACTGATTCAACAAACTAAAGCCCGCCGAGGACATTGTCCCCGTCGGGCTTAATTAATAATATCCGCCTTAAATAAGACCGTCGATTATTTCCCTGTATACGCTTATCGGCTGAAAACCAACCTCAAAGGCCCTTTGCTCGCCGTCCTTTAGTATCACAACAGAGGGAATACTCGCGACCTCAAAGCGCGCCGCAAGCTCGCGCTCCTCGTCAACGTTCACCTTTACGACCTTTAGCCTGCCGTCGTACTCCTCGGAGAGCTTATCAATGACAGGCGCAAGCATCTTGCACGGGCCGCACCAGTCGGCGTAAAAATCAACGAGCGCCGCGCCGCTGCCTATAACTGACTCAAATTCCTCGGCGCTGGGGTGTAAAACCGGCATAATATCACTTCCTTAAAAATAATATGGCGATTAAATATATAATTGACGAGCCTACAAGGCCTTGTGAAAATAGGCTTTGTATTATTTTTTTATTTATTCGCTTATTCGCTGTAAGTCGTTATTTCAATGCTTTCTATGGTCACGTCCTTGGTCGGCTTGTCGTTTGCGTCCGTTTCAACCGCGGCTATTTTGTCAACAACGTCCATTCCGTCGTAAACCTGAGCGAAAACAGTGTGGCCGCGGTCTATAACGTTAAACGCGCCGTCAAGAGTCGGGTTGCCGCCGTTTTCCTCATAGAGCTTTTTAACGTCGTCGGGAACCACGTCGGTGTCAAGAGCGACGTTGTACTGCTGCTGAAGCGCCTGATTTACATAGTCCCACTGACCCTGCGCTATATAGTTTGAGATTTCCTGATGAAGCTGAGCCCATTGAAGCTCAAGATTATCCCAGCCGGAAAAAGTATCCGTTCCCGCCTGATTGATGAAGAACTGACTGCCGTTTGTGTCTGCGCCGCTGTTCGCCATCGCTACGCTGCCCCTGAGGTTAAACAGCTTATTGCTAAATTCGTCCTCAAAGGAATCGCCGTAAATGCTTTCTCCGCCGGTTCCGTTGCCCTTCGGGTCGCCGCCCTGTATCATGAAGTCCTCTATAACTCTGTGGAAGATAAGACCGTTATAATAACCGTCCTTGGCGTGCGTTACAAAATTTTCAACCGTTTTCGGCGCGGCCTCCGGGAAAAGACGAAGGCTTATGTCGCCCATAGACGTGTGCATGATCGCAACCTCTTCTCCCGCACTCGGCTTTTCAAGCTGATAGCCGGCCTCATGCTCCTTGTCGTCGTAAATATTTCTCTTTACGTCGAAATCCTCCCAGGCTACAAGCTCCGCGTCAGTCGCTTTCTCGGTCGCCGCTTGCGACGAGCCATCAGACGATGAGCCCGAAGATGACGAGCCTGAGGACGATGAATCGGACGAGCAGCCGGCGGCTCCGGCAAGCATAACAGCCGCTAAGCAGGCGGCGGCAATCGCCTTTAATCTGTAATTTTTCATATTAACGATCCTTTCAATAATTGACTTCCCGTTTATCCTCTCGGGATATTTACCTAACTATTGTATATCATTCGGAGCAAAAGAGCAAGCAAAGTTTGTTCACAAACTTCATATAAATCTATGCCCGTGTAGAAGACCGCTTTAAAAACGGCGGCCTTGGGGTGCGCTTTGCGCCCTACAAAGCCTTATAAGCCTTCAATGACTGAAAAATAAAAACATTTTTAAGCGCCGCACAAGCGATGCGCAGCTTATTTTTTCGGTTATATTTCGCCTGCCGCATTAATATAATTGCATAGATAACGTACTAACGGGAGGAAGAAAAATGACAGAATTTTATCCTGAGGGCAGATTGATCGAAACCGTGGGCAATATGTCGGGACTCAGATCAAAGCTGAGCCTCAGCGAAGCGTGCGCGGAGGAAAAGATTCTTGAGGCGAGAGCCATAATTTGTGATTCACAGCATAATCTAATAGTAGATCTCGGGTGCATGAAGGGGATAATACCGAGGGACGAGGGCGCGATAGGAATAAAAGAGGGAGTAGTCAAGGATATAGCGGTCATATCGCGAGTCAACAGACCGGTGTGCTTTATGGTGGAGAGACTCGAAACCGACGAGCAGGGAAACCCCTGTGCAATACTCTCCAGACGAAAGGCTCAGGAGAGATGCGTGCAGTCTAAGATAAGCAGACTCAGAAACGGCGATATAACAAGCGGCAAGGTCACCCACCTTGAGAGCTTTGGGGCTTTTGTCGATATAGGCTGCGGAGTGATAGCGCTAATGCCGATAGACAGCATATCGGTGTCGCGTATAGACCACCCCTCTGAGCGCTTTAGCGTGGGTATGGACATAAGAGCGGTGGTGAAAAATATAGAAAACGGCAGGATCAGCCTGTCGCATAAGGAGCTTTTGGGCACATGGGAGGAAAACGTGAGGGCGTATAAGCCCGGGGAAACCGTCGCGGGAATAATCCGCTCGATAGAGGACTACGGCGCGTTTGTAGAGCTGACTCCAAATCTTGCGGGGCTCGCCGAGCTAAAGGATGGAATAAAGGCGGGCCAGCAGGCGAGCGTCTACATAAAGAATATAATTCCCGAGAGAATGAAGATAAAGCTCATAATAATCGACTCGTTTGATTACAGAATAAAGCCGGAAAAGCCGAAATACTTTTTTGAGGGAGAGCATATGGATTCGTTTTTGTATTCTCCGGCGGTATGCAGCCGCAGAATAGAGAGCGTGTTCGCCCCCTGATATATCGGCAGCCTGTAAAAAAGCTATCTATAAAGAAGCGGCAGTCAAAATGCTTTTCACATTGACTTGAACAGCGGAATATGATATACTGCAATAAACTCTTTGCGCTGAATACATTTTGCGAAATGAAATACAGTACAAACTGAGCAGGCGTTGATAGTATATCATATGCCGGGCCGAAAGGCAGCAGATAAAGGCTCACATCTGCGGGACAGTGGCACTCCCGCAGATGTTTTTTATTTATAAGGCGGAAAAAACTAATATTTGGGAGGAATATGACAATGTGGAAGCAGGATAAATTGACCGGCTTGACGAGCGAGCAGGCGAGGGAAAGACTGCAAAAATTCGGCAGGAACGAGCCTGTTCTACAGCGCAGACAGAGCTTTGCCCTCAAGCTCATAAAAACCGTGTGCGAGCCCATGTTTTTACTGCTGATAGCGGCTGCGGTCATATATTTTATACTCGGCGAGCCGCGCGACGGCGCGATAATGCTCATATTTGTAGTCGCCATAATAGCGATAGACGCGATTCAGGAGTACAAGACCGATAAAACGCTAAGCGCGCTGAAAAATCTCTCCGCGCCGCACGCGACCGTGATACGCGACGGTCGGGAGGTGAATATACCGAGCGCGGAGATAGTGCCCGGCGATATAATGCTCGTTTGCGAGGGAGAGAAGATACCTGCGGACGGCGAAATAATCAAATGCAGTGATTTGAGCGTGGACGAATCGACCCTTACGGGCGAGTCCGTGGAGGTGCGCAAGCGCCCGTGCGAGGGTCAGAAGCCGCAGTCAGACCACTGGAGAGTAGACTGCTGCTACGCAGGAACGCTATGCACGCGCGGCAGTGCGGCGGTGCGCGTCACTCGCACGGGTGAATACACCGAATACGGCAAAATAAGCCGCGACGTTGCGGGAGCGCCGGATATGCCCACTCCGCTGCAAAAGCAGACGAACCGCCTCGTTAAGATATGCGCCTTTATTGCGGGGATACTTTTCCTCCTTGTGGTGATTATTACGTTTTTTAACATTGCGGCGCCCTCGCTTGCCGATAGGCTTATCAGAAGCGTTCTGTCCGGCATAACGCTTGCAATGGCTATGATACCCGAGGAATTTCCCGTGGTGCTTACGGTTTTCCTCTCAATGGGAGCCTGGCGGCTCGCCGGAAAAAAATCTCTGGTGCGCACAATGCCGTCCGTTGAAACACTCGGAGCCGTTTCCGTTCTGTGCGTTGATAAAACGGGAACCGTCACTATGAACGAGATGACGGTCAAGGAGCTGATTCCCTATGAATGTGATGAAAAAGAGCTGCTGAGAGTTATGGGAACGGCGTGCGAAACAAACGCCTACGACCCGATGGAGAGGGCGATGCTCAACAAATGCGAGGCTGAGGGTATCGCTCGTGAGGAGCTTTTCTCCGGCGACTTGATAAAGGAGTACAGCTTTACAGACCGGCTCAAAATGATGGGACATGTCAGAAAAAGGGCTGACGGCATACTGATAGCGGCAAAGGGCTCGCCCGAAAAAATACTTTCGATATGCGATATGAGCGAAGCCGAAGGAAAGCGTGCACGCGATATTGCGGAGAGCTTGTCGGAAAGCGGACTGAGGGTCATAGCCGTTGCGGGAGCCAAGCTCGGCTTAACGGATTATGTTCCCGACGCTCTTGAGGGCTGTAAGCTTGAGCTCAAGGGCCTTGTCGGACTGTACGACCCGCCGAGGGAAAATGTGCGCAAGGATATTGAAATATGCCGCCGAGCCGGAATAAGAGTGATTATGATAACGGGCGACCACGGCGCGACGGCGGGCAGCATTGCCCGCGAGGTAGGAATATCCGAATGCGGCAGCGTTATAACGGGAGATATGCTCGACAAGCTCAGCGACGAGGAGTTGTGTATGGCGGTAAAAACGGCAAATATATTCGCCCGCGTTATACCCGAGCACAAAATGCGCATAGTTAAGGCTCTGCGGCAAAACGGAGAGGTCGTCGCGATGACCGGCGACGGCGTGAACGACGCGCCCGCGCTGAAATATGCCGATATAGGCATAGCAATGGGAAAAAGGGGCAGCGAGGTGTCGCGAGAGGCGGCTGACCTTATTTTACTCGACGATAACTTCTCCACCATAGTTGACACGGTCAAGGACGGGCGCAGAATATTCGACAATATACGCAAGGCGGTTGGGTATATCTTCACTATCCACATTCCTATCGCCCTCGCTTCGCTGCTCGCCCCGCTTTTGGGGCTGTCGGGAGATATGCTCATGCTGCTGCCGCTTCACGTCGTTTTGCTTGAGCTTTTGATAGACCCGACCTGCTCGATAGTCCTTGAGCGCCAGCCCGCCGAGGACGATATTATGCGGCGACCGCCGAGAAGCGGCAAAGAGGGTATAATCGGGCTTGCGGGCGTTATAAAAAGCGTGTCGCAGGGACTTGTGATTTTCCTCGCGTCGTTCCTATCGTATATTACGGCTTTAAATTCGGGCGGTGTGGAATATGCCCGCTCCATAGCTCTGAGCGTAATAATCATATCGAATCTTTTGCTCGTGTTCGTCAACAGCAGCGAGCTTGACAGCGCCGCCCATTCGATAACGCATCTCATAAGGGATAAGGTTATGTGGGCGACTGCCTTGGGAACGCTTCTGCTTATTTTCGCGGCGCTTTATACTCCTCTCAGCCGCCTTTTGAAGCTTGTATCTCTGGATATATGTTCGCTTTTACTCGCGGTTTTGATTGCGCTTGCCGCAGTTTTGTGGTATGAGCTTGTAAAGCTTTTCAAAAGAAGGAGGGCTTACGGAAAGGGCGGTGCGCGCTGATTTGGCTTGCCGTTATGGGCTGCCGCTTGTTTTCTCGGCTGATTAGAGCGGGCGACGGAGATTCGGGCGGCGACCGCAAATTTCCGCCTCTCGGCGGAAATTTGCCGAAAAACGCGGCGGCTCAAATAAAACCGCTCCTCCCCCAAAAGGCCCACGGCGCGATATAATGCTTGCCCCACCCCCAAAGCCCTCGCGCCGCCGCGTTTTTCCGCGCGGCTTCGCCGCGCGGGTCGCCGCCCGCCCCCTACAAAAGCACAGAGAAAAAACGAGAGAGCGGCAGCGGCAAGAGCGAAGGTCAAAAAATATTTACAAACAAAGCCCTGTAATCGGCGGCTTTTTGTTGCAAACGTCACACCATTATTGTATAATATAACCATACAGTAACGGGGTGAGTAAATGACTAAGGAAAATACCGAAAAAACTTTATCAGAGGAGGAAAAAAAGCCGGAAGGCCCGAAAAGCTCAACGGGCGGCTACAGCGAACGCTACGGCGGAGGCTATGCCTCCGGAAGCTGCGTCGCGCCCGAAATCAGGGACGCGGCGAATAACCTCTCCGATGAAATGAAGAAGCAGGCGGAGAAAATGGGAATCAAGCTCACCCAGAGCAGCGGCTATTTGAACTTCGGCGCGGGCATACAGATACATAAGCCGGACTACGTTATAACCGTACCGACGGCGTTTGAGTGGAGGGAAGATTTCCAAAGCCGAGAGATAACGGCGTATTCTCGCGACTGCGCCGACGATATTTATTCGTCGCCGCTGCTGCTTGAGGCGGCGAGGGTCAAGCTGGTAAAGCCTATGACCGAAAACGAGCTGGAGCTTAGACAAAAAGCGGCGGCTGAAATAACCGAGTCAGAGTTAAGCGTTATCGAGCTTTACGGCATTAAAATTTTTCTCGCGACGGACGATAACGACACGACCAAACGTATATACAGAATAACGGCCCTCATCAAGGACGGAGCGGAGATATTCACATTAAAGCTCACCTTTTCGAGAAAAATAGATAATGCCGACGAGATAACAAAACGAATATATTACAGCCTGCACTTTGTGTGATTTTTTATCATGGTATTATCACATAATAAATATTATCGGACAGGGGGAAGCTTATGGAGATAGAAATACTGAATTTTATTCACAACAACCTGTCAAATCCGATATTAGACGCAGTGCTTGTGTTCTTTACAATGATAGTAGAGCACGGCGAGCTTTGGCTTGTAATAGGCGGAGCTATGCTGATAACAAAAAAATATCGCAGGGTCGGAGCCTGCGTACTGATAGCCGTGGCTTTGTCCTTTGTGTGCAGCGAGCTTTTGCTGAAAAACATTGTTTGCCGCCCAAGACCGTTTTTGGAAAATCCGGACATAAATCTCATAATAAGCCCTCCAAGCGGCTTTTCGTTTCCGTCGAGCCACAGCACGGTATCATTTGCGGCAGCGACGGTCATTCTTTATTTTGACAAAAGGCTGATAGGAATATCGTGCTTGATATTTGCCTGCCTGACAGCCTTTTCACGACTTTATCTCTATGTTCACTACCCCACGGACGTGCTCGCCGGGGTAATTTTGGGCATGATTTTCGGAGCGGCCGTAATACTCGGATACAGATTTTTTATACATCGTACAAAGAATAAATTAAATTCCTAAGTAATTACTCATATCAATTATGCAACATCTTTGTTAATTTAAATCGCAATGTAATTTTTTAACAAATTGCTTGTTAATGCAAGTCATTGTTATTTTTATGTTAAATTTATCCAAAAACTTGCGGTTAAAGAAAATTTTTTATTTGATTATTGTAATTTTAAAAAAAATGGTGTAAAATTGATATGAGAAAGATTAAGTGGGTAATCTTTCTTAGTTTGCTTGATTAAGGAGGATAACGATGGGAATTTCTGAGAACCTAAAAAAAGGTACATCTGAAATGCTTATTCTCTTTCTTCTTGAGAAGGAGGATATGTACGGCTACCAGTTGGCTCAGGAGCTGCGCTTGCGCAGCGAGGGTTATTTCGTGATGCCAGAGGGCTCTCTTTATCCGACTCTGTATCGCCTGATAGAAAAAGGCGTAGTTTCAGACAGGCAGGAAATCGTTGGAAAAAGGCTGCGCAAGTATTACCACCTGGAAGAGTCGGGTAAGGACTATCTGAAATCGATCGTAGAGGAGTATCGCTCAATTAATATCGGTATCCAAAAGGTACTCGGAGAGGATTTGCTTCAGGACCTTACGGTGTAATTGTTTTAACGGCTAATGATGGGAAATAGTCTTATAATGATTACAAAAAGCTCTCGGCGCAACCGGGAGCTTTTCGTTTTTTATGTGGGCTTGCGCTTGATTTAAGCGGCGAGGCGCTTTGAGTGAGATTAGCTCGGGAAAATTTGCCTATAATAAGCTTAAAATAAAGTGCGCGGCGCGCACAAATAAATTCTGCAAAGAGGGTGTGCTGTATGGAAAATTACACGCTTATAACCGGAGCCTCCTCCGGAATAGGTAAGGCCTTTGCAAAGGCCTTCGCGGAGAGAGGACATAATTTAATAATAATCGCGCGCTCCGGCGACAAGCTCAAGGCTATGGCGCGTGATTATGCCGAAAAATATAAAATCAAGGTAGAGTATATGATTTTTGATCTGTCGCTTGAAAATATCGCAAAGTCGGTATATGACGAGGTCAACAGCCGCGGACTTACAGTGGATACGCTCGTCAATAACGCGGGCTTTGCGACAACAGGCTTACTGCACACGGCTGATTATAAAACCCAGCACGAGGAGATACTCTTAAACGTCGCTGCAATGACCGAGCTGACCTATCTTTTTATAAAGGGAATGAGCGAGCGCGGAAAAGGAACGATAATCAACCTCGGCTCCTGCGTGTCCTTCAGCCCTTTTCCTTATTCCGCCGTTTACGCCGCGACCAAGGCGTATGTGCTTTCCTTTTCCGAGAGCATAAGCTATGAATACAGAGATAAGGGAGTGCGCGTTTTAGCGGTCTGCCCAGCCCCGACTCAAACGCATTTTTTCGACAAATGCGGCAACGTCACGGATAATATGAGAACTCCGGCGAATGTAGTCGGCTCGGCGTTCAAGGCGCTCAAAAAGGGGAGAAAAGCCGTGTGCAAGGATGGAATGATAACGAAGCTTCAAGCCTTTATGCCGCGCCTGCTAACGCGGCGGGCGGCGCTTAATATAACCGGTAGGATAAGCGGCAGGGCGTGGGGAAAAAATAAAGGGCAATAGCAAAGCTATAAGCGATATAGCATATGTAAAAAATATAGCAAATTAATTACAGCGTCGATTATTTGCTTGACAAATTCTCTCGATCTCTCTATAATAATAACAGAAAGGAGATGATTTTATGGCACAGACAACACAGGTGAGCTTTCGCATAGACGAGGATCTAAAGCGCAGCGCCGAGCGCGAGCTTGACGATATGGGACTTACCCTTTCGGCGGCTATTACTGTCTTTCTCAAAAAGGTGAGCCGAGAGCACCGTCTTCCGTTTGAAGTCACATCTGACCCGTTTTACTCGGAGAGCAATCTTCGTCATCTTGAAAGAATAAAAAGAGATATAGATGAAGGCAGAGCGCACTTTGAGGAGCATGATTTAATCGAGGTGGACGACTGATGCGAATATCATGGGAAGATAGAGCATGGGAAGAATATTTATATTGGCAGTCGCAGGACAGAAAAACCTTAAAACGGATAAATGCGCTGGTTAAGGATATTCAAAGAGATCCATTCAACGGCATAGGAAAGCCGGAACCGCTGAAAGAAAATTTAAGCGGATTGTGGAGCAGACGTATAGACGAAAGCAATAGGATAGTTTATTATGAAAAATACGGCGGGATAATAATCCTGTCCTGTCGGGGACATTACGACGATTGAGGGGGAGCCTTCCCCCTCAATTAATTTTATCCACAAATATATGCCCGCGCTCAGCTTGCGACGAGCGTTTTACTTCTCCATTTGCCCTTTTTCCATCTCCACAGCATGAGAGCGCCTCTAAAGCATTCGTCCGCGGCAAAGGCTATCCACAGCCCGTTCAGCCCAAGCCCGAACACGACCGCGAGCAGATAAGAGCCGAGCGTGCTTAAAAGCCACATCGAAAAAATCGCCGCGCCCGTCGGGAAGAATACGTCGCCCGCTCCTCTCAGACTGTTTATTATAGTGAGGTTTATCGTTCTGCCTATCTCGACGAATACGTTCAATATTATCAGCGTCGCGCCCATCTCGATAACCTCCGCGTTGTCGGTGAAGATACCGACAAGCTGATATCTAAAGATGATCCCGATAAGCTCAAGACACATCGCTATGATAAGGGCTGAGCGGAAGGCCTTGATCCCGCTTTGGTATGCCTCGTCGTATTTTCTCGCACCACAGAAATGCCCCGTGAGTATCTGCGAAGCCTGACCGATAGATATTGAGAATATGTAGAAAAATGTGGTTATATTCGAGATGTAGGTCTTGGTGATAAGCTCGGCCTCCGTCAGGCAGTTCAGCACGATAGATGTCACAACAAGCTGCGAAATATTGTAGTTAAAGCTTTCAAAGGCGGACGGCACCCCGACCTTAAGCAGCAGCCACAGTTCCTTAAACGGAAAGGGCTTTATAATGAGCTTAAATATGGACGGCTTTTCTATAGTTGTAAATACTATTATCAGCAAAACTATGATGCCGACAATGCGGCTTATCGAGGTCGCAATCGCTGCCCCCTTAACGCCGAGCGAGGGCATTCCGAACAGGCCGAGGACGAATATAACGTCGAGGGCGGTGTTTATGATATTCATTGTCACGGTCACATACATAGAGCGCTTTGTATAGCCGTGGTTTCTTATTATTACCGACAAAGCGCCCAAAAGCCCTTGGGTAAAGAGAAAGCCGCCGACTATCGTAAGATAGTCGCTCGCAAATTCAAGCACCTGCCCCCTTGCCCCGATAAACGAGAGTATGGGGCGGCTGAATACGGCTAAAACGACGCTTATCAATACCCCGAGGACAAGGTTGAAGAGAATGGAGAGCGCGGCGATTTTTGAGGCCTCCTCACGCTTTTTCGCCCCGAGGCTCTGCGAGATCAAAACCGCGCTTGCGCCCGAGAGAACCGTAAACACGAGGGTGCAGATCGATACGGCCTGATTTGCCGTCTGCACCGACGAGGCGGCGAGGTCGTCATATTGGCTCATAACAAAAACGTCTACGAAGCCGAGCGCCATAAACAGAGCCGTTTCGACAAATATCGGCCAGGCAAGATTAAATAAGGTCATCTTTTTCATAGCTGTGATCTCCGAAAATTATATGGCCTGTCGAAAAGGGCTTCTTGAAAAAGGCTTTTTCTCTTATAAAAGCAAAGAAATAAAGCTCTCGTTTATAAATTCGACCTTAAAGCCAAAGTCAAATAAGGCCTCGTCAAAATAGGTTCATCGACAAGCCGATTATACAAAATCTTCTTTAAAATTATTCTATTCGCAAACTTAAAATTAGTCAAGCTATTCTATGATGCGTATATTAATAAAGTGATATTTTTTGCACGAGCCCCGGCACAATATGAACATTGTGTAAAATTCGACTTCCTTTGTTTACTGCCGAAAGAAAATGTGATATAATTTTTCTGACAAATATTAATAATAAGGAGTAAATATATCATGAGCTATTGTCCAAAATGCGGAAAAGAATACGACGACTCGCTTTCAGAGTGCCCGTATTGCTCGACAAAACAGGAGGATATTGAAATCCGTGAGGAGGACAGCCTTCCGGATACTTATGAATCGGAAAACGGTGAAAAGGATAAAAAGGGGCCTTCAAAGGGCGTGATCGCGGGCGTTATAGCCGCAGTTGTAGTTGCCGCGGCGGTAATAATTTTGGTGATTATGCTGATGCCTAAAAATAACGCTCAGACGGACGGCGGGAGCAGCTCTTCAAGCCTTGACTCCTCCTCCGGGGTCGAGGAGCTCACTATGCCGAGCGGCTATGAGGATATAGTAAACGACATCAAGGACTCTGACGGCCACATCGTAACTCAGTCGACTGATCCATACGGCAACACTATAACAAGAGAGGTCGATTCAAACGGAAATGTAACGACTACCTTTATCGGGCCCGACGGCTCGACCTCGCGCGTAACGACAGATCAAAACGGCAATATTCTTTCATATGATATTCCCGCCTCCGGCGGTACGGCGTCTGTAAGCAGTGCCCCGAACAACAACGCCAATACAAATAACTCCGGCAACGCCTCAAGCGGCGGCACGAGCTCAAATAATAACGTGAGCTCAAATAGCACAAGCTCCGGCAACACAAGCTCCGGCAATACGACTTCAAGCGGTTCGGGCGAGAGCTCTAACGGCTCAAGCGGCGCGATAACCATAAACGGTAAAAGCTATAAGGTCGGCGATACCGTAACGCTTAGGGGTACGCTCGGCGGAATCAACGAGGCCGTCGCGGGCTGCGTTTTGCAGGTTACATATGACGAGAACCTCCTCGAGCTTGACGAGGACTCATTAGAGCTTTTTGATCCAAGCTTTATGACCAACACAAATCTTAGCGGCGAGATACTCGCGAGCGCAATGAGCCCAATGTCGGGCTTTGACCTTGCCGCTCCCAAGCAGGTCTTGGAGTGTAAATTCAAGGTTAAGGACAGCGATACAAAATCCTGCGATATAAACTTCACCGCTACCGAGGTTTATACGGGAGTGGGCTCAAACCCCGTGGTTGACGTTACCGCAAACGCTGAAAGCGAATTTACAGTCGACTAAGATAAGAGATATTCATATGTTCAGGGCCGCCGCTTTTGGCGGCCTTTTTTGCACGTTTAAAGAAAAGCGGCGTAGGATAATTAAGGGGTGCTTTAATGCGAAACGTCGGACGACGCTTTAAAAGAAGGATAAAGACAGGAAGAATAATAACGATAGCGATAATGCTTGTGCTTTTTGTGCTTGCATATATCGAGTTTAAAATTGAACCATCGATAATGGATTTGACCGAAATAAAGGCTCAAACCCTCGCGACCGAGGCGATAAATACGGCGGTAAACAACGCACTTGAAAGGTCGAAATTTACATATGCGGATCTCGCCGAGATAAACTATACGTCGGACAACAGCGTCGGAAGTATTTCTATTAATACCGTAAACGTCAATAAATTCAAGGCCGACGTATCTCTCGAAACGCAAAATCAGCTTGAAAAGCTACAGCACAGAGAGTTTAATTATTATCTCGGCGATTTGACGGGCTTTGAGCTTTTAGACGGAATGGGGCCGTCGCTGGTCGTTCAGCTCAATTTTTCGAGCAGCGTTGAAACCGAAATGAAAAACAAGATGGAGTCTGCGGGGATAAACCAAACGCAGAGCACGCTCGAAATATGCGTGTGCGCCGAGATATTCCTGACCTCAGACGAGGAGTACCCGAATGTGATAGTCAAGACGAGCGTGCCCGTCGCACAGACGCTAATAGTCGGAGATTTGCCCGATTATTATCCGACGCAGAGGTACTGGTAAGAAAAGGGCGCAGGGGTCGAAATTAAAAATCAGCGGTCTTTCTCGACAAACGGCGCTAAAAATGGTATTATTTAGGCGGCGCAGTATGATGCGCATAAATTGTCAAAATCAAGGTTGTGTATTTATGTTCAGCGGAATAAAGCTCGTGGCTCTCTGCGTGTTCGGAACAGAGGGGATAACGGCGGGCGAATTGAGAAGAATGGGAGCGGAAAATGTCGCGGCGGAGAACGGTCGAGTGGTCTTTGATTATTCGCCCGAAATGCTCGTTCGGGCAAATTTGAGGTGCCGCTACTGCGAAAGAATAGTTTTGCTCGTGGGAGTGTTCAAAGCGGTGAGCTTTGAGCAGCTGTTTGATAATGTCGGCAAAATACCGTGGGAAAGAATCATCGGCAGGGACGGCGAATTTCCCGTAAACGGCAGCAGCCTAAGTTCGAAGCTGTCGAGCGTTCCGGCGTGCCAGAAAATCATAAAGAAGTCAATATCGAAGCGGCTCATGAATTTCTATAAGACCTCCTACTGCGAGGAAACCGGCGCTCTTTACAGAGTTAGCTTTGTCGCGATAAAGGATAAATTTTCAATAATGGTCGATACGAGCGGTCAGGGACTGCACAAGAGGGGATACAGGGCGCTGTCGATGGAAGCGCCGATAAAGGAAAGCCTCGCCGCCGTTATTGCCGATTTAGCGGTCATAAAGTCAGAGCACACGGTAATCGACCCGATGTGCGGCTCGGGAACTCTGCTCATAGAGGCGGCTTTAAAGGCGAAGAACATAGCGCCGGGTATAAAGCGCACGTTTTCCTGCGAGCGGTGGGAGCAAATAGACAAGGAAATATGGCGCAGCGAGCGCAAGCTCGCGCTTGAGGGCGTTATAAACGACTGCGGCTTCGTGGGATACGGATACGACATAGACGAAAGCGCGATAAAGCTCGCGAGGGAAAATGCGGAAAAGGCAGGGGTGTCGTCCTGCCTGCATTTTGAATGTCGTGATATAAGGGACTACAAAAACGAACATGAGCGCTGTACGGTCATATGCAACCCGCCCTACGGAGAGCGTCTGCTCGACTATGAAAGGGCGAGAGAGCTTTACCGCATAATGGGGGAGAGGTTCACCGCAGAAAGGGGCAAAAGCTATGTGATAATTTCCCCCGACGACGAATTTGAAAAATATTTCGGCAGACCGGCGGACAAGAGAAGAAAGGTGTATAACGGCAAGCTTAAGTGCCAGATATATATGTATTTTAAAGCGTGATAAAAATCGGCGATTTTTATAGATATTAAACCGGAGCAGGCCGCGCCGCGCGCGGTCTGCTTGCCGCGCGATAAAAGGAAAAACGCCTTAGGGGTCGGTTTGCAAGCGGATATATTTGTAAATAAATTATTAAACCGTGCCTAAAAGGACAAAAAAGACTTGATTTTTCCATAAGATGGTATATAATAAAATTAGCACTCGAAGATAGAGAGTGCTAAAATCTCGTAAAAATTTGCTAAGGAGGCAATTTATATGACTATCAAACCATTGTTGGACAGAGTAGTTTTGAAAATGGAGGAGGCTGAGGAAACGACCAAGAGCGGCATTGTTCTCGCGGGCTCGGCAAAGGAAAAGCCGCAGTTTGCGTCTATCGTTGCGGTAGGCCCCGGCGGAGTTGTCGACGGCAAGGAGGTTGAAATGTACGTCAAGGTCGGCGACAAGGTGATCACAAGCAAATACTCGGGCACAGAGGTAAAGCTTGACGGCGAGGAATACACGATAGTTCGTCAGGCGGACATACTCGCGGTAGTTGAATAAAAATATCAGAAACGAGATAATTCAAGGAGGAAAATTATTATGGCAAAGCAGATAGCATATGGCGAAGAGGCAAGAAAAGCTCTCATGAGCGGCGTTGACCAGCTTGCTGATACTGTAAAAATCACACTCGGACCCAAGGGAAGAAACGTAGTACTCGATAAAAAATTCGGGGCTCCGCTCATCACGAACGACGGCGTTACCATCGCCAAGGAGATCGAGCTTGACGACCCGTTTGAGAATATGGGCGCACAGCTTGTAAAAGAGGTTTCCATAAAGACGAACGACGTTGCCGGCGACGGCACAACGACCGCGACTCTGCTCGCTCAGGCTCTCATTCGCGAGGGAATGAAGAATGTAACGGCGGGCGCAAACCCAATGGTTATCAAAAAGGGTATCCAGAAGGCCGTTGACAAGGCTGTGGAAACTATCGTCAAGAACTCTAAGAGCATCAGCGGTTCTGAGGATATTGCAAGAGTTGCAACAATTTCCTCGGCTGACGAATACATCGGAAAGCTCATTGCGGAAGCAATGGAAAAGGTAAGCAGCGACGGCGTTATCACCGTTGAGGAGTCAAAGACGGCGGAAACATACTCCGAGGTGGTCGAGGGTATGATGTTCGACAGAGGATATATCGCTCCTTATATGGTGACGGATACCGAGAAAATGGTTGCAGAGCTTGACGACCCGTATATCCTTATCACAGATAAGAAAATTTCAAATATACAGGAGATACTCCCGCTTCTCGAGCAGATAGTGCAGTCGGGCAAAAAGCTCCTTCTTATCGCCGAGGACGTAGAGGGCGAGGCTTTGACCACTCTTGTTCTCAACAAGATAAGGGGAACCTTCACCTGCGTTGCCGTAAAGGCTCCGGGCTTTGGCGACAGAAGGAAAGAAATGCTCCAGGATATAGCCGTTTTGACAGGCGGTCAGGTAATTTCCTCCGATATGGGTCTTGAGCTCAAGGAAACCACGATAGACCAGCTTGGACGCGCAAGACAGATAAAGGTAGACAAGGAGAACACCATCATTGTTGACGGCGCGGGCAACGGCGAAGAGATAAAGGCGAGATGCGCGCAGATCAGGACTCAAATCGAGAACACAACCTCCGACTTTGACAGAGAGAAGCTTCAGGAGAGGCTTGCAAAGCTGGCCGGCGGCGTAGCCGTTATCAAGGTAGGCGCTGCGACCGAGATCGAGATGAAGGAGAAGAAGCTGCGCATTGAGGACGCTCTTGCGGCTACAAAGGCCGCCGTTGAAGAGGGCATAGTTGCCGGCGGCGGCATAGCTCTTATCAATGCCATACCGGCTGTTGAGGCTCTTGTAAACGAGGTTGAGGGCGACGAAAAGACGGGCGTTAAGATCGTGCTCAAGGCTTTGGAGGAGCCGCTGCGCCAGATCGCGGCAAATGCGGGGCTCGAGGGCAGCGTTATAGCTGAAAACGTAAAGAGCGCCGATAAGATAGGCTACGGCTACGACGCGAAGGACGAGGTTTACACCGATATGATCTCCGCCGGAATAGTTGACCCGACAAAGGTTACGCGCTCGGCTCTTCAAAACGCTGCGTCGGTTGCGGCGATGGTGCTAACAACGGAGTCGCTTGTAACCGACATAAAAGAGCCTGCGCCGGCTGCTCCCGCAGCACCGGATATGGGCGGAATGTATTGATAATATTTAGCTTTTGTTTGATTGATAAAGCTCTTAAAACCCCCGGACGGCGCTTTGCCGTTCGGGGGTATTTTATGAATAAATGCAACCTCTGCTTCTGATAATAAATACAAATCTTATTATACAGGGAGAGGATAAAATGTTCAGACACGAAAAACAGCTATTTCGCACCGTCGGGGTGGAAAGGCCGAACCCGCAGTACGCCGCCTTGCTTCAGGAACAGCTCGGCGGCGCGAACGGCGAGCTTAAAGCCGCAATGCAATATATGTCGCAGAGCTTCAGAATAAAGGATCAGCAGATAAAGGATTTATTTCTCGACATCGCCGCGGAGGAGCTCGGGCATATGGAGATGGTTGCCCAGACGATAAATCTTTTGAACGGGCACGAGGTCGATTATGAGAAAATCGACGCGGGGGAGATACAGACCCACGTCCTTTTGGGGCTAAATCCCGGGCTGATAAACGCGTCGGGCTATTCGTGGACGGCGGACTATGTGAGCGTTACGGGTGATTTGTGCGCCGATTTGCTTTCTAATATCGCGTCGGAGCAGAGGGCAAAGGTCGTGTATGAATATCTTTACAGACAGATAGACGACAAGAAGGTCAGGGAAACGATAGACTTTTTGCTGAACAGGGAGGAGGCGCACAACGCGATGTTCCGCGAGGCGTTCAACAAGGTTCAGGACACAGGCTCTAACCGCGATTTCGGCACGACTAAGGCGGCGAGAATGTATTTTAATATGTCCGAGCCGTCGCACGGAGGGAAGGTATTTAAGAAGACCGAGGTCAAGCCGCCGTCATTTAAGTGATGAGCGGGCGCTCATTACGCGGGGCGGCGACCGCCCTCTCCCGCCCTGCGGGCGGGAGAGGGCCATAACGCGGCAAAACGGCTGCCCGTGGGAGCATAAGGCCCTGCCGCGCCGCGTTATGAACGGGCTGCCGCAGGCAGCCCGTGTCGCCGCCCCTAAGCCGCCGAAGGCGGCTCGCTTCTTAAAGCGGGAGCAAAAGCTTAAAATAATCTGAGGGCGCAGGATTTGCTCCTGCGCCCTCAGCGTAAACAGAATTAAAAATTAACGGCAAGGATATGTAAATATGTAATCAATATTCCCTGAGAAGCCTGATCCTGCCGATAAGCGGGAGCTCCTTTGCGTACCCCTTAACGGCATTGTAAATGCCTATCGCGGCAAGAATGACAAAGGAGCCGTAAAAGATAACATAGATTATCCAGTCTATTACGGCAACGGCAATCGCAGCGCCAACTCCGGCAAAGGCTGCAAGCCCGATAAGTCCGGTGATTATCGCGGTGACTATATTCACGGCTATCAAATACAGACAGAGCGTGAGCCCCTGGTTGCCGTGAAATCTCAGATAGCGCGAATAAGGCTTAACTATCATCGGGATAAAGAAAAAGTAGCCCAGATAGCTGACAAGCGCGAGAATTTTGTTTTCCTGAACGTCTGACGCGTCCTGCATAGACGATTCGTCATTGGTGTTAAAGAAAAAATCCTTAGTCTTATTGACGGCCTCGTTTACGCCTGATTTCACCTTGTCTGAGGTCGAGCTTTGATATTGACCGGCAGGCGAGCCGGTCGGAGGAGTGTGGTGGGCGACGCTTGAGCCGCATTTTGAGCAGAAAACAGCGCCGTCGCTAAGTTCGGTTCCGCATTTTGGACAAATGATCATAATTATATACCTCCTATAAGATAAAATATATTGCCATGCGCCGCAAAACGAAGTTAAAAATTCCCTATAAAGCTTACAAAGCTCGGTCGTGCGGCGCGGATTTATATATTGAGTCGGCAAAAATTACATTCAGCCTATAATATCAATGAGCCTTTGCTCGGCAGCCGAAGCGTCGGCCTTGCCGCGGCTGTTCTTCATAACAAAGCCGACCAAAGCCTTTATCGCCTTTGTCTTTCCGCTTTTGTAATCGGCAACGGCGTTCGGGTTCGAGCTCACAGCCTGCCTGCAAAGCTCGTCGAGAGCGCCCTCGTCAAGCCCGCCCATATCGCTTTCGTCTATGAGCTCGCTCGGAGCCTTGCCGGTTTCAAGCATTTTTGCGAGAGTTTTCTTTGCAAGGTTCATCTTTATTTTGCCGTCGTCTATCAGCTTGATAAGAGCGTTGAGGTTCTCGGCGCTCACCTTTATGTCAAACTCCTCCTTAGCTCCGTCGTTTTCAAGTATGGAGAAGATTTGCCCTATGATAAAGTTGGCGGCAGTCCTCGGAGCCTTTGTTCCGGCGCTCGCCTTTTCAAAGAACTCAGCGACCCTTCTGTACTTGACAAGGAGCTTTGCGTCGTTTTCCGGTATTTCAAGTTCGTTTATATATCTCTCGAGCTTTTGATCCGGCAGCTCCGGCAGCTCCGCCCTTATCCTCTCGACCTTTTCTCTCGGCACGCATATGGTGACAAGATCAGGGTCGCGGAAGTAGCGGTAGTCGTTTGCGTCCTCCTTGCCCCTCATTGAGGAGGTCGTGTCGGTCGCCTCGTCGTATCTCAGAGTCTGCTGCTCGACCTTGCCGCCGTTTTCGATTATATCAACCTGACGTGAAAATTCATACTCCATCGCCTTTGCCATAAAGGTTATGGAATTCATATTTTTTATTTCCGTGCGAGTGCCAAGCTCCTCGCTGCCCTGCGGCCTTACGGAAATATTTACGTCGCATCTCATCGAGCCCTCCTGCATACGGCAGTCGGACACACCTATATATTTCATTATAAGCTGGAGCTTTTCAACGTATTCCTTCGCTTCCTCCGCCGAGCGAATATCCGGCTCGCTCACTATCTCGATAAGCGGCACGCCGCCCCTGTTGTAGTCGACGTAGGTGTCGCCGTGATTGTGTATAAGCTTCCCCGCGTCCTCCTCTATGTGTATCCTCGTGAGGCGTATTTTCCTGCCGTTGCTGAGCTGAACATAGCCGTTCAGGCACAGCGGCTTGTCGTACTGCGATATTTGATAGGCCTTCGGAAGATCGGGGTAGCAGTAATTTTTTCTGTCCATCTTTGAAATTTCCGGAATTTCGCAGTTGGTCGCAAGCCCCGCTCTGATTGCGTAGTTTACGACCTGCTCGTTGAGCTTTGGGAGCGTGCCGGGCAGACCGATGCATATGGGGCAGCAGTGCGTGTTAGGCTCTCCGCCGAACTGAGTGGTACAGCCGCAGAATATTTTTGTGTTGGTCGCAAGCTCAACGTGAGTTTCAAGACCGGCTACCATTTCGTATTTCATAGCTTTACCCCCATTTCGGCAGATTTGAATATATCCGCGCCGACGCTCTGTTCATACTGCCACGCGGCGTTCAATATCGTGTGTTCGCAGAAGGTGTTCCCTATAAGCTGCATTCCTATTGGCATACCCTTTGAGTTGAAGCCGCAGGGAACGGATACGGCGGGCAGACCGGCTATATTTATCGGAACCGTGCAGATGTCGGTAAGATAGGTTTCTATCGGGTCGCTCACCGCCTTGCCGCATTCAAAGGCCGTCATAGGAACAGTCGGAGCGAGAATTACGTCGCATTGCTCAAACGCGCCCCTGAAGGATTTTACTATGGAGCCTCTAAGATTTTGAGCCTTCTTGTAATATGCGTCGTAGTAGCCTGCGCTGAGAACATAGGTGCCGAGGAGTATTCTGCGCTGAACCTCCTTGCCGAAGCCCTCGCTGCGCGTTTTGCATATCATATCGTTTACGTCGTTATACTTGGGCGTTTTGTAGCCGTAGCGTATGCCGTCGTATCTTCCGAGGTTTGACGAGGCCTCGGCGCAGGCGATTATATAGTAAACGGGAAGAGCGTATTTGAGAGCCGGAAGGTCGAAGTAAACTATTTCGGCTCCGAGCTCCTCATAGACCTTGGCGGCGTTTAAAACCGCGTCCTTCACGTCGTCCCTTATGCCCTCAAGATATTCTCTCGCGATTCCTATTTTCATTCCCTTTATCGGATTTTTCAAGGGCTCCGCCGCCGACTGCTTTTTCCCCTGCGACGTTGAATCCATGGGGTCGTAGTCGGATATTGCGTCGAAAACTATCGCCGCGTCCTCAACGCTTGTCGTTATAGGCCCTATCTGGTCGAGGCTCGACGCGTAGGCGATAAGCCCGTAGCGGGAAACCGCGCCGTATGTAGGCTTAAGACCTACAATGCCGCAGAAGCTCGCCGGCTGGCGTATGGAGCCGCCCGTGTCCGAGCCCAAGCCGTAAGCCGCGATATTTCCGCCTACCGCGGAGGCAACGCCGCCAGAGCTGCCGCCTGCCACATGGTTTGTGTTGTGCGGATTTTTTGCGCCGCCGAAGCACGACGTTTCACAAGACGAGCCCATCGCAAATTCGTCCATATTCGTTTTTCCTAAAAGCACCGCGCCCTGAGCCTTAAGAGCCTCCCATACCGTCGCGTTGTATATCGGCTTGTAGCCCTTTAATATTTTTGAACAGCAGGTGGTTTCTATGCCGCTTGTTGAGATGTTGTCCTTTAAGGTCATCGGTATTCCCTCGAGCGGCAAAAGCTCCTCGCCGCGAGCGATTTTTTCATCTACGGCTGCGGCGGCCTCAAGAGCCGTTTCGGGCGTTACGTTTACATAGGCGTTCAGCTCGCCGTTCAGCTTATCTATTTCGGAAAGATATTTTTTTGTTATCTCCGTGCAGGACGCTTCCTTGTTTTTTAGCATGGAGCTTATTTTGCTTATCCTGCCCTCGTTCGTGTTCATCAGCAATCAGTCCTTTCAGCCTTTAAATTTCCTCAGAGCACTCTCTTCTTTACAAGAAAATGGTCGTTTTCGCTGTCGCCCGCGTTTTTGAGTATTTCCTCCGATTTCAAGGACGGAACTACCTCGTCGGCTCTCAGCACGTTGGAGAGATTGTTTATGTTGTCAAACTCCTCTCCGTCGTCGGAGGCGTTGTTTATCGTGTTTGCAAACTCGATTATTTCTCCCATATCCTTTGTCAAAGCGTCGAGCTCCTCCTCGGGAACGGAAAGCTTTGCAAGCCTTGCTATTTGCAGTATATCTTCATGCGTTACCATTGTTTCACCTCGTTATTTTATCTCAGCTTAATGTGAACCTCTCTGAGCTGCTGCTCCGATACCTCGTTGGGCGCTCCGAGAAGTACGTCCTGCGCGTTGCTGTTCATCGGGAAGGCTATTACCTCGCGGATATTTTCCTCTCCGCACAATAGCATCAACATTCTGTCAACGCCCGGAGCCATTCCCGCGTGAGGCGGCGCGCCGTACTGGAACGCGTTATATAGCGATTGGAACTTCGTTTTAAGATCGTCCTCGGTATAACCGGCGATCTCAAATGCCTTTATCATAATATCGAGGTCATGGTTTCTGACCGCGCCGGACGACAGCTCAACGCCGTTGCATACAATGTCGTACTGATATGCGAGAATATCGCAGGGATCCATATTTTCAAGCGCGTCCATACCGCCCTGAGGCATTGAGAACGGGTTGTGCGTGAATATCACAGCGCCGGTGTCCTCGTCGTGCTCGAACATCGGGAAATCGACGATGAAGCAAAGCTCAAAGCGGCTCTCGTCTATGATGCCGAGCCTTGAAGCGACCTCCGTCCTTATCTGACCGGCGAGCTTTGGAGCCTCCTCGGCTGAGTCGGCGATGAAGTAAATCACATCTCCCGCCTTTGACGCATTTATCTCGATGAGCTTTTCGCGGTCGCCCTCCTTGAGGAACTTGTCGATAGGCCCGTCAAAGGTCATATCCTCTCTGACCTTTACATAGCCGAGGCCCTTCATTCCGATGGAGAGCGCAAACTCCTCCATCCTTTTAAACCAGGTCTTTGACTGCTTTGCCGCGTCGGGAACATTTATCGAGCGGACCGTTTTCTTAAGGAAGGGCTTGAAGTCGGTCTCCTCAAACATATCGCTTATATCCTTTATGACGAGCGGATTTCTCAAATCCGGCTTATCCGTGCCGTAGGTTATCATGGCCTCCTTGTACGGTATTCTTTTAAACGGCGGCTTTGAAACCTGCTTGTCGCTGAATTTTGTGAATGTTTCGTAAAGCACCTGTTCGGCGACGTCGAAAACGTCCTCCTGAGTTGCGAACGCCATTTCAAAGTCCAGCTGATAAAACTCTCCGGGGGAGCGGTCGGCTCTTGCGTCCTCGTCGCGGAAGCACGGGGCTATCTGGAAATATTTATCAAAGCCCGAAACCATCAAAAGCTGCTTGAATATCTGCGGAGCCTGCGGCAGCGCGTAGAATTTCCCCTTGTGCTTTCTGCTCGGGATAAGGTAATCGCGAGCGCCCTCGGGCGAGCTTGCCGAGAGGATAGGCGTGTTTATTTCGCTGAAGCCAAGCTCCGTCATCTTTGCCCTGAGGAAGGATATGACCTGAGAGCGGAACAAAATATTATTGTGAACCTTAGGATTTCTTAAATCGAGGAAACGGTATTTAAGCCTTACGTCCTCCTTGGTATCGGTGGAGCTCAGCACCTCAAAGGGCAGGCTGTTTTTGCATTTGCCTATGACCTTAAGCTCGTCTGCGGCTATCTCCACGGCGCCGGTCGCTATTTTCGGATTTATCGTGTCCTCGTCGCGCTTAACGACCTTGCCGCTCACGGTGACGGTACATTCCTTGTTGACGTCCTTTAAAAGCTCGTCGTCATGCACTACGACCTGAACTACGCCGTACTGGTCGCGCACGTCGATAAACATAACGCCGCCGTGGTCGCGTATTGTTTCGACCCAGCCGGAAGCCCTTACGGTTTTGCCTATATCGCTTTCTCTCAGATCGCCGCAAAGGTGGGTGCGGTATTCGTTTTCTCTTATCATAATATGACGTTCCTTTCGGGTAATATTTTTCCTCTAACGCAGATTATCGCATTATTAAGTCATTATAGCATTATTTAGTAATTTGTTCAATATTTTGAGCGTAAAAATTCCCATTAAAATGAAAACAGGGGCATATTATTTCGGCTTTTGGCGGATTTGGCTGATATATCGGCAAATTCTCTTTAAAAATTTCACTGTATATGATATACTGTTTTCATAAGAAAAATTTGCCATAAAGCAAAATCAAATTAAAAAAACGGAGTGATAGAAATGGACGGCAATCTTGCAAATGTGATAGACCTTAGAATCAAAAGGACTATGGACGGATTAACAAAAAATAATATGGAGGCTTACTGCTGCGAAAACGCAGAGGAAGCTCGCGAGCTTTTTAAAAGGCTGGTCAAGGCGGGAGATACCGTGACCCACGGCGGCTCGGTCACTTTGAAGCAGCTGGGGATAACGGAGCTTTTGTCGAGCGGGGAGTATGACTACCTCGACAGGGGCAAGCCTGGCATGACGCGCGAGGATATAGAGGAGGTTTATCGCAAGACGTACAGCGCCGACGTATTTTTGACGAGCGCTAACGCCGTTACCGAAAGCGGCGAGCTTTACAATGTGGACGGCAACTCAAACCGTGTGTCGGCTATCCTTTACGGCCCGAAGTCGGTTTTGGTGTTTGTCGGGATCAACAAGCTGGTCAGGAATATAGACGAAGCGGTAACGAGGGTCAAGACCACGGCGGCTCCGCCAAACACCATGAGGCTTGGCTGCGACACGCCGTGCAGCAAGACCGGCGAGTGCATTTCGCTGAAAAAGAGCGGCGCGTCGATGTGCGACGGCTGCGGCTCAGACGCTCGGATTTGCTGCAATTATGTTGTGTCGGCAAAGCAAAGGCACAAAAACAGAATCAAGGTTATTATTGTCAAGGAAGAGCTTGGTTATTAATTATATGTAGGGATAGTCCGCGAACGCTGTCGCGCACTCCCGTTTTAAGGCTGTGCTTGAGGAGGGATTTGGGCGGCGACCGCTCCCGCCCGCCCTGCGGGCGCGCGGGAGCAAAAAACGCGGCGGCGCAGCTGCCCAAAACAGAGGAAAATCCTTTGCCCGCCGCGTTTTTCCGCGCGGCTGCGCCGTGCCGGTCGCCGCCCAAAGCTAACCTTCCGCACAATGTAGAAGGGCAACGCCCGCGCGACAGCCGACCCCGCAAAAAATCGGGTACTCGGACAAGTATTCCGAATACCCGATAAATCAGAGAATAAATCAGAAGCTCTGATTGTTGTTCTGATTATTGTTGTTAAAGCTGTTGTTCTTCTTGTTCTGGCCGTTGCTCTGGTTTTTATTCTGGCTGTTGCTCTGATTGCTGTTCTGATTATTGTTTTGATTGTTGTTCTGGAAATTGTTATTGTTATTATTGTTGTTCTTGCTCATTAGTAGTCACCTCCCGACTGCTATTATTATTGACTCAGCGATTATTATTTATTCTATGGAGATAATATGAATATAAATTTGCCGCAGGATTTTAAAGACGATATGAAAAAGCTCCTCGGAAAGAACGCCGATAAGCTTTTTGCCGAATACGACAAAGCGCCCTATAAAGGCATAAGAGTGAATACGCTGAAATGTAAAAGGGAAAAAATTGAAAAATTTTTCGGCGAAAATATAAAAAGCACCCCCTTTTCAAAAGAGGGCTATTACCTCGCCTCCGATTATAGCGGAATAGGCAGCGTCCCGCTGCATCACGCCGGAGCGTTTTACGTTCAGGAGCCGTCGGCTATGAGCGCCGCGACTCTGCTCGGAGCGCAGGAAAACGACAGGGTGCTCGATTTGTGCGCAGCGCCCGGCGGAAAATCAACGCAGATCGCCGCCGCGCTGAACGGTACGGGACTTTTGTGGAGCAACGAGATAATAAAATCGAGGGCGAATACTCTGCTTTCAAATATCGAGAGATGCGGAGTAAGAAACGCGGTTGTGTCGAGCGAAACGCCGCAAAGACTGTGCGATAAGCTCGGCGGCTTTTTCGACAAAATACTTGTTGACGCCCCGTGCTCGGGCGAGGGAATGTTCCGCAAGGACAGCGCCGCCGTAAACGAGTGGAGCAGAGAAAACGTTATGCTGTGCAAAGCAAGACAGCTTGAAATACTCGACTGCGCGGTAAAGGCGCTAAGACAGGGCGGCGAGCTTGTTTATTCTACCTGCACGTTTTCACACGAGGAAAACGAGGAGGTCACCGAGGAATTTTTGCTGAAGCACCCTGATTTTTCGATAGTCGAGAGCGACGTGAGCTTTGGCAGAAAAACCTCATGCGGCGGAATAAGAATATTTCCCATGGACGGGGGAGAGGGACACTATGCCGTTAAATTCAGGCGGCTCAGCGAAAATCCGCTTTCCGCGTCGGAGTATGACTATTTACCGCAGAAAAATAAAAACGCAGTAAATGACTATAAGAGTCTTATAGAAGGGCTTGAGGCGGAAATTTTAAATTATAAGCCTGAATTTAATTATTCCGTTTTCGGCGATAAAATACTTATTCTCCCCGACGGACTGCCCGATATTAAAGGACTTAATATCCTCAGGGCGGGAGTCGCCTTTGCCGATATAAAGAAAAACCGCATAGAGCCGCACCACAGCCTCTTTATGTCGCTTGAGTCGGCTTTTGTAAACAATTATATAGACCTGTCAAGCGCGGGCGAAGCCATAAAGGCCTTCCTGCACGGCGAGGAAACCGAGATAAGTAAAGCCCTGTCGGGATATGTTCTCGTCGCCGTTGACGGCGTTAGCACGGGCTTTGGCAAAGCGTCAAACGGCAGACTTAAAAATAAATACCCAAAGGGATTAAGGATTATGTAAGGGGATAAAATGGAAAAGCTATCCAACATATCAAATATCAAGTCAATACTTTCGCGCCACGGCTTCACGTTTTCAAAGTCGCTCGGACAGAATTTTCTCATCAACCCCTCGGTGTGTCCGCGAATGGCCGCGGAATGTGGAGCGGGAGAGGGCGTAGGAGTGATAGAGATAGGCCCCGGAATAGGAGTTCTCACCTGCGAGCTCGCTCGGCTTTCGTCTAAGGTCATAGCGGTGGAGCTCGATAAGCGGCTTCTGCCCGTTCTTGAAGAAACGCTTTCCGAGTTTGACAATGTTAAAATTATAAACGACGACGCTCTAAAGGTCGATTTCAACAAGCTCATCAGGGACGAATTTGGCGATATGCCTGTGTGCGTCTGCGCTAATCTGCCGTATTATATAACCTCGCCGGTTATAATGCACCTGCTCGAATCAAGGTTGAACATTGATTCTATAACCGTTATGGTGCAAAAGGAGGCGGCTCAAAGAATATGCGCAAAGCCCGCCACCCGTCAGTCGTCCGCGATAACGGTCGCCATAAGCTATTACGCGAGCGCGCAAATGCTTTTTAGCGTATCCTCCGGCAGCTTTATGCCCGCGCCAAAGGTCGATTCGGCGGTAATAAAGCTTACGATAAACAAAAGGCCGCCGGTAGAGGTCAGCGATGAGGCTTTGCTGTTCAGGGTGATACAATCGGCCTTTGCCCAAAGGCGCAAAACCTTGGCAAACTCGCTGAGCGCGGGGCTTAAGCTTGATAAGTCTAAGATGAGCGAGATACTAAAAAAAAGCGGAATACCGGAAAATTACAGAGCGGAGCAGCTTGCTCTGAGCGATTTTGCAGCCGTTTGCAATGCGTTAAGTGAAAGAGCCTGACGGCTTAAACGGGAGCTTTGGGCGACTGCTTATACGCGGCGGCGACCCGAGCTGTCGCAGACAGCTCGGCCAAGCGCGGCTGATTTCATTGCGCATACGCGCAATGAAATGCCGCGCTTGCGTTCCCCGCTTCGCGGGGAACAGTCGCCGCCGCGAGCAGAGCCGAATATTTTGATCGTAAATCCATATGCCGCTTTATTCGGAGGGAAAATATATGAAAACCATAAAAAAATACTCTGTTGTCGCCTGCGTTATAATAGCCGTCATACTGCTGATAATCTCACTCTCAACGTATCTTTACGCAAACGAGAGCATCAGGGTCGGCCTTGCCCTCGCCTCATGCGCTGCCGCTTTGATAGGTATAATAGCGGGCATTCTTGAATTTGACAGCGGCGACGAATAAATAAAAATTCTGCGTTTTAGGTAAGTCGCAAAATAAAATGTCGCAAAACATATCTAAATGTGCTATAATGTCTTATTATATGTTTTCAGCCTTGACCAAATATGCGAAAATGAGGGATAAAAATGCTGCTTTATGATATTTCCCGCGACGTGTTCAAATCCGAACCCTATATCGGCGACCCCGAACCGAGGGCGGAATGGCTTTCAAAAATCGAATACGGAGAAGAGTATAATCTTTCCCGTATAGATATGTGTACCCATACCGGAACTCATATAGACGCGCCCTTTCATTATCTCAACGACGGAGATAAAATCGGCGACATTCCGCTGTCGCGCTTTTACGGCGCGTGTACCATCGTGACCATAAACGGCTTTATAACAGGCGAGGATATGGAGCAGATACTCCCGCATTGCCGTAAAAAGGTGCTTCTCAGAGGGGAGGGCGAGGCCTTTTTAACGCCGAGCGCAGTCTTTGTAATGAGCGATTACGGAGTAGAGCTCATCGGCACGGACGGGCTCTCGCTTGCTATGCCGGAGGACGATTTTGACATACACAGGGAGCTGTTCCTGAATAATATATTGATACTCGAGGGGCTCGATTTAAAAAACGCGCCTGACGGCGATTATGTTCTGTGCGCGTTTCCGCTGAAATTGACCTCGCTTGAAGCGTCGCCTGCGCGGGCGGTGTTGCTTGCGCAGGAAAAGGGAATTTGAGTATTTGAGGTGGTATTATGAAAAAGAAAATAACGTCTTTTCTCTTGGCGGCTTTCATAGCGCTGACAGCCCTGACATTCACGGGCTGCGGCGAAAAGGACTTCGATTATGAAAGCATGATTAAGATAAACGACAGATTCAGCGGGACAAGAACGCTTACGATAAATACAGGCGGCGAGCTGTTGAACAACGCCGAAATAAAGGCGAAATTCGACGAGATCATAAACGAATATTGCCCAAACGTGCTCCGGCGCGAGGAGCTCGAGGATAACGGAAACCTCAAATATATATTCACGCTCAACTTCAACTCTCGAGCGGATTATATATCAAAGGTATCAAAAATAACCGAGAAGCAGATACAGGCGTGGCTTGTAAAGCCGAACAGCGCGCTCGCGAAGGGCTGGCGCTTCACTGAGGATTTCAATACGAGCGAGCTCTTTCAGTGGATAAAAAGAGGGGCCGAGGAAAAGGACTTTAACGATTTAAAAATCAATTTAAACTGCATATCAAATATAATAAATATGAACGGCGATATTCAAAGCAGCGGCGCGGAAAAAACCGAGGTAAACTCGGTTACGGGCAAGGCTGTGACGGGAGTTTATATTGAAACGGTGAATAACAAGCTTGACAGCTACGACAGAAGGCTTACGCTTTCGGTGCCGCAAAGCACATATGACGAAATGGGCAGCGAGCTTATAAAGCTTATGGAAAGCCGCACCCTGTCGAGCGCGGCATACAGCGGCTGGTCGCAGCAGGGCAACAATCAGGAGTACCAGATACTTTATAACGGGCTAAGCCTCGCAGAGCTTCAAAAGGCGACGGCGATGTTCCTTGACTGCGATACTGTATCACTGTATTACGGCGACCAAAATAACAGCAGTACGCCTCTTGCGGAGCAGCTTGTGTTTGAGGAGAATATCAACGCCTTATCGTTTGTACCAAAGGATAAATCAAAGGTGGAGTTTAGCTATAAATACTCGCTCCCGCTCAAAACCACTCACGGCGAGGGCGTGCTGCTCCGCGACGGAATATGGGAAAAGGAAGGAGAATGGATAGACGGAATTTATTCCTTAAAATCCACCGACTCAGTTTACGACATAAGGATACCCGACGGAATACAATATGAGATAAAAGGAATCAATGTGACGCTTGAAAGCTATGACAACGATAATTACGTCCGCAGCTTCGATTTTGTTTACAGCGCGGCAAACGGCGAGGAGGGCAGAGATTATGCCTATGACTTTTTAGCCGAAAAGGGCGTGAACGTCGAGCGCACCAAATCCGACGAGGGCGTTATCTGCCGCATAACCTCCAGAGGCACTGCAAAGCAGATTTCAGCCGAAATAAACTCCGTGTTCGGCGGAGGAAATATGATGACTTACACTCAAAAAACAGACAACATGAGCGTCGTCACCGATATTTCATTTACAGACCAGATAAACATTTCATATATGCTCACCGGCAAAAATAAGGCGGCGCCGCTGATTTACACTCTTTATTCAAAGGGAAACGAAAGCGTGTCGGGCTTTTCGGGCACGTCTGCCGACGGCTCCGGCGACAGCTCGGGGCTTGATATCAACAAGTCAAAGGGATATGTGCTTGAGCTTGAGGGGGGAGAATCGACGGTGAAATACACGGCTACAATGCCATATCCACAGGGTGTTGCGATTTATTGTGCGATATCCGGCGTAATGATTTTGATTACCGCGTTGCTAATTTTGCATTTTATGAAGAAATCCCGAAAAATAGAAGAACGCAAAGCGCAGGAGCTTGCAAGACAAGCAGAAGCGCAGTCGCGGTATGACTATGATGAGCAGCAGGATAAAAAGGCTCTTCCGGAGGAGCATTATGACGAACGCTTCAACAGATTTTAATTAAAAAACAGGAGAAGAAAGCTATGTATAAATGCGCGGCCTTTGATTTGGACGGAACTCTCGTAAATTCGCTGTGCGACCTTGGCGACAGCGTCAACAGGGTGCTTGAGCATCACGGATTGCCCACTCATTCTTATGAGTCGTATAAATATTTTGTGGGCAACGGTAGGGCAAAGCTCATAGAACGCGCTATGGGTGCTGCTGCTGAAAACGTTGAGCTTTTGGACGCGGTGACAAGGGAATACGACGAGCTATATGCTCTCCACTGCCTTGACAAGACAAGACCCTATCCGGGCTTGCCCGAGGCGATTGCAAAGCTTAAGGCGAGCGGTGTAAAGCTCACCGTGCTGTCAAACAAGCCCGATGAGTTTGTGGACAAAATGCTGATCGCGCTCTTCCCAGGGCTTGAGTTCGACCTGTCGTGGGGCAAAAAAGCGGCTTATGCTCCAAAGCCCGACCCCGCGTCCCTGCTCGCCCAGCTTACCGAGATAGGAGAGGACAAAGACGACTGCATTTACATAGGTGACAGCGGCGTTGACGTTATAACGGCAAGAAATAGCGGGGTGGACTTTTGCGGCGTGCTTTGGGGCTTCAGAGGAGAGAGCGAATTGAGAGCTGAGGGCGCTAAGATATGCGTTAATACGGCCGCTGAGCTTGTGCAGGTGATATTAAATGGGAGGAAATAAAATCAACTTTCAAAAGCTGATGGAAGAAATAATTGAAAAAAATAAAGGCCTCGGCGTTGTACCGAGGCTTTTGCTCCATAGCTGCTGCGCTCCATGCAGCAGCTATGTTATAGAATATTTATCCGATTATTTTGAGATAACCGTTTTTTATTACAATCCAAATCTCTATCCCGACGAGGAATATGCTCTTCGCAGCGGCGAGCAAAAGCGCTTTATCCGCGAATTTAAGGCTAAGCACACTCTGTCATACGTCGACTGCGGCTTTGACCCCGACGAGTTTTACGATAAGGTAAGGGGACTTGAAAACGAACGCGAGGGCGGCAAACGCTGCGAGCAATGTTTTGAGCTGCGGCTTTCAAAAACCGCTGAAACGGCAAAGGCGGGCGGGTATGATTATTTCGCAACCACGCTCACTATAAGCCCGCTCAAAAACGCCGCGCTGATAAACTCGATAGGGGAAAGGCTTTCCGAGGAATACGGCGTTGAGTATCTTGCCTCGGATTTTAAAAAGAAAAACGGCTTTAAGCGCTCGACCGAGCTTTCGCGGGAATATAATTTATATAGGCAGTATTACTGCGGCTGTGTTTTTTCAAAGACGGAGCGCGACAATGCCATTAAGGCTGGAGGTTGAGATTGTTATTGAGATTGTTATATGTTTTTAAAATAGCGGCGGAGCTTGTCCGTTCGGGGTGCGGCAGTCTGGGTTCAGATTGCCGCGCTTTTGTGCTTCGGTAGGACTGTGCGGGCGTTATATATTTCGGGCGGCGACCGGCCCCTTCCCGCCTCCGGCGGGAAGGGGCCGAAAAACGCGGCGGGCTCAAAGGCCCCGTGTCACAGTCAAAGAACCCTCCGCCGCCGCGTTTTTCCGCGAGGGGCGCGCCGCAGGCGCGCCCCTCGCCGGTCGCCGCCCGAATCCCCTGCCTCACGCACAAAGAAAAAACGGGCGCGCGCGGCAGTATAAATTCTGCGTTAAATATAATATCCAATACCTTAAAATATCACAGCTCGCACGAGCAGCCTTCCTCGTGGTCGCACTCCTCAATCTTGCCGATTATCGGCTCCGGATCCACCCCGAGCCTCTTGTAATAATCCGACAAAGCGGCCTTTATCGCTTGCTCTGCAAGCACGCTGCAATGTACCTTCACCGGCGGAAGCCCGTCTAAAGCCTCCATAACGGCCTTGTTAGTCAGCTTTAAAGCGTCCTCAATCGACTTGCCCTTGATAAGCTCAGTCGCCATTGAGCTTGTCGCAATAGCAGCGCCGCAGCCGAAGGTCTTGAACTTAACGTCGGAAATGATCCCGTTGTCAACCTTTATATACATCTTCATAATATCTCCGCATTTGGAGTTGCCAACCTCGCCAATACCGTCCGCGTTTTCAATCTCTCCGACATTTCTCGGATTGGCAAAATGATCCATAACCTTTTCACTGTATGCCATAATTATTCATTCCCTTTCTTTTCGTTTTCCTTTATACGTTCCCAAAGCGGCGACATATCGCGCAGAGTCTTTATTATCGGAGGAATACATTCGGCAATATATTCCACGTCCTCCCGCGTCGTTTCGTCGCTGAACGATAGCCTGAGCGAACCGTGAGCTATTTCGTGCGGCAGCCCTATCGCGAGAAGCACATGACTCGGGTCGAGCGAGCCGGAGGTGCAGGCGGAGCCGGAGGACGCGCATACCCCCTTGAGGTCGAGCCTCAAAAGCAGTGATTCGCCCTCAATGCCCTCAAAGCACATATTTATGTTTCCGGGCAAACGCTGTACCCTGTCGCCGTTTAAGCGCGAGCGCTCGATTTTGAGCAGCTCGTCAATGAGATAATCGCGCAGATCGGTCAGTCTTTTGCCCCTCTCCTCCATTGTGGATACCGCAAGCTTTAAGGCGGCGGCAAGACCGATTATTCCCGGCACGTTTTCGGTGCCGGCGCGTCTGCCTCTCTCCTGAGCGCCGCCGTTAATAAGTATCTCGGGGCGCAGTCCGCGCCTTACATAAAGAGCGCCGCAGCCCTTGGGGCCGTGGAACTTGTGCGCGGTGAGCGACATTAAATCTATGTTCTGCTCCTTTACGTTTATCGGCACATTCCCGACAGCCTGAACAGCGTCGGTGTGGAATATCACGCCGTGCTTTTTGCAAATCGCGCCTATCTCGCTTATGGGCTGTATCGTGCCTATCTCGTTGTTTGCGTACATTATGGTGACAAGAGCGGTGTCCTCTCTTATAGCGGATTCAAGCTCCTCCGGACTGACTATACCGTTTTCGTGCACGTCGAGCAGAGTTATCTCAAAGCCCTTCTTTTCGAGGGCTTCAAGCGTGTGAAGCACGGCGTGGTGCTCGAATTTGCTTGAAATAATGTGCTTCTTGCCCTTTTCCTCCATCAGCTCGGCAATGCCCTTTATTGCCCAGTTGTCCGCCTCACTGCCGCCGCTTGTAAAGAATATCTCGCTCGGAGCCGCTCCGAATACCTCGGCGATCTCCTCCCTTGCAAGCTCAATAGCCTTTTTTGCCTCGGCTCCAACGGAATAAAGGCTCGACGGGTTGCCGTAAACCTCGGTGAGATAAGGCGTCATAGCCTCCAAAACAGCGGGCGCAAGCTTGGTCGTCGCCGCATTGTCGGCATAAATCCTTTTACCGTTCACTCTATATTACATCCTTTCCGGTTATTTGTATTTATCGGATTGAGCAACAGCAAGTCTGTCGCAGCGCTCGTTTTCCGGATGACCCGCGTGCCCCTTTACCCAAACTATCTCTACGTCGTGATAGTCGTATAGCTCCAGCAGCTCCTGCCAAAGATCAGGGTTAAGGGCGGGTTCTTTTTTGTTTCGCATCCAGCCGTTTTGACGCCATTTTTTTGCCCAGCCGAGCTTGAGCCCGTTGCAGACATACTGCGAATCGCTGTATAAGGTGACGCTGCACCTTTCCTTCAAGAGCTTTAGCGCCTCAATTACAGCGGTAAGCTCCATTCTGTTGTTAGTTGTTTCCCGTTCACCGCCGGATATTTCCTTTTGCGCGGATTTATATTTGAGTATCGCGCCCCAACCCCCGGGTCCCGGGTTGCCGGAGCAAGCGCCGTCCGTGAAAATAAGAACGCTCTTCAACAAAATTCCCCCAAAATCCGATATCTTGACTATTATAACATATAATGGAAAAATAAACAATACCTACAAATCCGATAAGCAAACTTTTTAATTTACAAATAGTAATCGAAATACTATTTGTAATAATTTGGATATAATATTTTTTCGGCGATGTAAAAAAATAACAATTGAAGGCATTAAATTCGGCCCTTCGGCAATATAAGGCCGTATGTGCGCCTTGACATCTTCGCCCAAAAGTAATAGAATAAACCCAAAGTATGTGTTCGGGTCAATGCAATAATTTTAAATTTTATGCCGTCGGCGGCTTGTGTATGGGGCACCGTTTGCAACACAGTTTTGCTCCGCCGTCGGATTATATAATTTTTTAATTTCTGTAGCAGATACAAATACATAAAATTAATGTGTACGGAGGTTTATTTGTGACATCTGAATTTAAAGACAATAAAAAGGCGGCCGACGAATCACTGTCTGTCGGCAGCACGGCAAAGCCTGCCAAAAAGGGATATTATCAAAAGGTCAGGGGCGGCACGGAGGCAAAGACGGCGGATAAAAAGAAGAGCAGCGATCGCCTGCGCGAGATAAGCGAGAGCGTATCAAATAATTCAAATCAAAGCGCCCCGTCAAAGCAGGGCGGCAAGACGCAGACAAAAACGAGAAAGACGTATTCAAACGGAAGGAAAACTACGAGAAAAAAGCAGCCCGCAAAGCAGCAGGTGACAAAGCCGTCTATAAGGATAGCCTTTCTCGGCGGACTGAACGAGATAGGCAAGAATATAACCGTGTTCGAGTGCAACGGCGATATGTTCATTCTTGACTGCGGAATGGCGTTTCCCGACGGCGAGATGCTCGGAGTAGACCTCGTTCTGCCCGATTTTTCTTACGTCGAGGAAAATATAGACAAGATAAAGGGAATAGTTATCACCCACGGCCACGAGGACCACATAGGAGGGCTGCCGTTTTTGCTGAAAAAGGTAAATCTTCCTATATACGGCACGGCGCTGACGATAGGACTTGTCGAGAATAAGCTAAAGGAGCACAATCTTCTCTACAAGACCCGACTAAACGAGATGAAGGCGGGTCAATCGGTGCAGTTTGGCTGCATGACGGTCGAAATGATAAGGGTGAATCACTCCATACCTGACGCGGTCGGGGTTGCGATACATTCGCCGGCGGGAACCATAGTCCACACGGGCGACTTTAAAATCGACTGCACGCCTACGGCGGGAGAAATGATAGATATAAGCCGCTTTGCCGAGCTCGGCAGCGAGGGAGTGCTCGCTCTGCTCGCGGACTCTACAAATGCGGAGCGCCCCGGTTACACTATGACTGAGCGCAGGGTAGGCGCGTCGTTTGACAATCTTTTTAAGGACGCGGAGGATCAGAGGATAATAATAGCGACCTTCGCCTCGAACATCAACAGGGTACAGCAGATAATCAACTGCGCCCAAAAATACGGCAGAAAGGTCGCGTTCTCCGGCAGGAGCATGATAAACTATATGACTGTCGCCATGGAGCTTGGCTATCTCGACGTTCCCGACGGAGTAATAATAGATATAGATCTTCTCAACAAATATCCGGCGGGCAAGATAGTTCTGGTAACGACAGGAAGTCAGGGCGAGCCTATGTCGGCGCTTTACAGAATGGCGTATTCCGACCACAGAAAGGTCGAGGTAGGCCCCGGAGATTTTATAATAATCTCGGCTAACCCAATTCCCGGCAACGAAAAGACGGTCGGCGCGGTAGTCGACGAGCTTTTAAAGCTCGGCTGCAAGGTGATATACGAGTCCATGTACGAGGTTCACGTTTCGGGTCACGCCTGTCAGGAGGAGCTGAAGCTGATACAGGGCATAACAAAGCCGAAATATTTCATTCCCGTCCACGGCGAGCAAAAGCATTTGAGAAAGCACGCCGAGCTTGCGTATCAGATGGGAATGGATCATAAAAATGTGTTTATAGGCGATATAGGCAACGTAATAGAGGTAAACGAGAGCTATATCAAGCAGCTCGAGTCGGTAAAGGCGGGCAGGGTGTTCGTAGACGGCCTCGGAGTCGGAGACGTCGGCAGCATAGTGCTGCGCGACAGAAAGCACCTCGGTCAGGACGGACTTATAATAGTCGTTGCCTCGCTCGATTCCTATGACGGACATATAATCTCGGGGCCTGATATCGTGTCAAGGGGCTTCGTATACGTTCGCGAATCCGAAATGCTTATCGAGGAGATAAAGCAGACCGCTATGGACGTTTTAGAGGACTGCGCCTTTGACAATGTTCACGAATGGAACACGATAAAGAATAAAATCAAGGACGAGGTATCTCACCTTATTTACAGTAAAACAAGGCGCACGCCTATGATACTTCCAATTATTATGGACGTTTGACCTTCTTAGGCCATTAAACTATTAAATCAGACGAAAGGAGAGTATGGAAAATGAAGAAAAAAAGACTTTGGACGCTGACCCCGTTCTTTTTGATATTTTCCGTCGCCATATTAGCTATGGCGATATTCTCCTATCGCTGGAATATATACATATTCGCCATTGAAATGGCGATAGCCGCAGTGTCGATAGCGGTCGTAGCCCTGACGATGAGATATTACAACAGCTATATAAGATCCGTCGTCAAAAACAGTGCAAAGGGCTTAAAGGGCGTAAACGTAACCTACCTTGAAAAATTCCCGATGCCCGTTCTCGTGGCGGGAAAAAAGGGCGACGTAGTCTGGTACAACAAGCTTTTTAAGCACAACATCTGCGGCGGCAGAGAGGCCGCGGGCGATTTTGTAACGCAGTATACCTCGGGGGTCGAGCTAAATAAGCTGCTCACCTATGAATCCACCAATGTTTCATACGGCGAAAAAAAATACACCGTCTTTGCCAACGAGGTGACCGACGGCGCGGTTTTGTACTTTATAGACGACACGAACTACAAAAAAATCGCGGCCGAATATGCCGACACCCGACCGGTCGTCGCTATGCTGACCTTTGACAACAGAGAGGAATTTGAGCGCGATTATGACGACGAGCAGCTTGCGCACGCGGTCGTTATAGTTGAAAACACGCTGCAAAAATGGGCGAGCAAAAACCACGCCATGTATAAAAAGGTGTCGGGCAGCAGATATCTCGTGATAATGGAGGAAAGAAATTTCCGCGACCTTTTGGCGGATAAATTTTCAATTCTCGACGAGGTCAAGTCGCTGAGCTTCAGCGGCGGAAAGGTCGCGACAGTATCAATAGGAGTAGGACGAGGGGGACAGGGCTACCGCGAAAACGAGATAAAGGCGCGAAAGGCTCTTGAAATGGCGCTCGGGCGCGGCGGCGACCAGGCGGCCGTAAAGACGGGCGAATCCTTCCGCTTTTTCGGCGGCGGCTCAAGCGGATACGCAAAGCTCGACAAGGTGAGGGCGAGGGTCATCGCCGGCACTCTTATAGACCATATAAAGGAGAGCGATAACGTCCTCATTATGGGTCATGTAAACTCCGACCTCGACTGCATCGGCGCGGCGATAGGGCTGTGGAGCGCGATTACAAAGTCCCAAAACAAGCCCGCCCACGTCGTTGTCGACCAGAGTATGTCGGTGGCTACGCCGATAATAGAGAGCTTTAAGCAGTCGGGCGGCGCTCATATGTTTATGGAGCCCGAGGAGGCGCTGCTCAGCGTAAACGACAAGACTCTGCTGATAATAGTAGATACACATTCGCCTACCTTTCTTGAAAGCGTGGAGCTTTATAAGAAATGCAAGTCCGTGGTCGTAATAGACCACCACAGAATGATGGTAAATCATATAGATAACTGCCTCGTATTTTTCCATGAGCCCTTCGCCTCGTCCGCGTCGGAAATGGCGGCGGAGCTGATACAATATATGGGCGAGAACGTGCTGACAAGGCTTGAAGCGGAGGCGCTGCTCGCGGGTATAATGCTCGACACAAAGAACTTTGTCTTGAAAACGGGTGTGCGCACCTTTGAGGCGGCGGCCTATCTGCGCCAGTGCGGGGCGGATACGGTCGAGGTCAAGCGCCTTTTCTCAAATTCGATAGATTCGTATAAGACGAAATATCAGATAGTTTCTCAGGCCGAGGTCTACAATAGCTGTGCGATAGCCTGCGCCGACGACCTTGGCGGCGATATGCGCGTGACCGCCGCGCAGGCGGCAGACGAGCTGTTGAGTCTGCACGACGTTGTAGCGTCGTTTGTGCTCTTTAAAAACGAGGATAAAATCAATATCTCGGCGCGTTCGCTCGGAGATTTAAACGTGCAGCTCGTTATGGAGCAGCTCGGCGGCGGAGGCCATATGACCATGGCGGGCGCACAGATAAAGGACAGCAAAATGAGCGAGGTCAGAGAAAGACTTGTCGATATAATAAGCAAAATGGATACAAAGACGCAAAGGGAGGAAGTAAAATGAAGGTAGTACTTTTACAGGACGTAAAGGGCAGCGGAAAAAAGGGGGAGCTTGTGAACGTTTCCGACGGATACGCAAGGAACTTTCTTTTGCCGAGAAAGCTCGCGAAAGAGGCGAACGCTCAGGCGATGAACGAGCTCAAAAACGCTGAGAGCTCGCGAAGGTTTAAAATCGAAACCGACACCGCAAACGCAAACTCGGCAAAGGCCGTTTTGGAGAAGGGTATAATAAAGATAAGCGCAAAGGCGGGAAAAAACAACAAGCTTTTCGGCTCCGTCACGTCAAAGGAGATAAGCGGCGAGATCAAAAAGCAGCTCGGAATAGACGTTGACAAGAGAAAGATAATGCTTGAAACGGAAATAAAATCCTACGGTACCTATAACTGCGACGTTAAGCTGTATCAGGGAATAACGGCTAAGCTCAGGGTGCGGGTCGCCGAGGAGTAATTAAGGAGAAGCAAAATGCCGGATTATATAGGCGGTATAGACAACTTTTCAATGCCGTACAGCACCGAGGCGGAGCAGTCGGTTCTCGGCAGCGTGCTGATTGACAATAACTGTATGGACGCCATAGCTGAGATTTTACCCGAGCCTGATTATTTTTACATTGAAAACCACAGAACTATATACAGCGTGATGCTCGACAATTTTACGGCGGGCAGACGCTCTGACTTCGTGACCGTCCTCAACTCGATAAAAACGGGGGGCGGCTTTGACGAGGCCTCCGCAAAGTCATATCTTCTTCAGCTTGCAAATATCGTTCCCTCGGTTTCAAACGTTCGGGCCTACGCCGAAATAGTCAAGGAAAAGTTTGAGATGCGCTCGCTCATTCTCGCCTCGCGCGAGATACAGGACGAGGCCTCCTCGGGGGATTTCAGCGCCGAAAGGGTTCTTGACAGCGCCGAGCAAAAGATATACGACATAAGAAACAAAAACGAGATCAAGGGGCTAAAACGGCTGAGCGCGGTCATTCTTGAAACAATGGACAGGCTCGATATGCTCAACTCCCCCGAGAGCGACCTTGCAAAGCCCATATCGACCGGAATAGGCGACCTCGATCGAACTATAACCGGACTAAACAGAACTGACCTTATCCTGCTTGCGGCGCGTCCCGGCATGGGAAAAACGAGCTTTGCGCTTAATATAGCAAAGAACGCTGCGGTCAGGGGCAAAAAAAGGGTCGTGTTTTTTTCGCTTGAAATGTCGCGTGAACAGCTCGCCTCAAGGCTTCTCTCCTCGGAGGCGCTCATCAGCGGAACGACATTGAGAACGGGAAAGCTCACAAAAGATGAATGGAGCAGACTCATTCCGGCCTCCGACGTTTTGGGCGCGGCGGATATGTACCTCGACGACACGCCGGGGCTTACCGTTCCGGCAATAAAGGCAAAGCTTAGAAGGCTTAAAAACGTGGATCTCGTGATAATAGATTATCTTCAGCTTATGAGCGGAGCGCGCCGCACGGACAACCGTGTGCAGGAAATATCGGAGATAACGAGAAACCTGAAAATAATGGCAAAGGAGCTTAACGTTCCGGTGATAACGCTGTCGCAGCTCTCGCGTGAAAGCGAAAAAAGAGCCGACCACAGGCCGCAGCTTTCAGACCTGAGAGATTCGGGCTCGATAGAGCAGGACGCGGACATAGTTTTGTTTTTATACAGAGAGGGATATTACGATAAAAACACGGAAGAAAATTCCGATACCGACAAAAACAGTGGAGAGTGCCTTGTCGCAAAGAACAGGCACGGTGAAACAGGCACTATAAGTCTGCATTGGCAGGGCGAGTTTATGCGCTTCACATCTCCGGAGGTGCATCGTGAGGAATAAGATAATCGAAACGATAAAAAAATACGATATGCTTGGCGGCAGCGATAATATCGTTGTCGCCGTTTCAGGTGGAGCAGATTCAATGTGCCTGCTTCATTTTCTTTACAGCGAAAAAAATATGCTCGGCATAAATAAAATATATGCAGCCCATGTGAACCACAATATCAGGGGGAGCGAAGCAAAGCGAGACGAGCTCTTTGTAAAGGAGTTCTGCGACAGGAGAAATATACCGTTCTGCCTGCTGAGCGAGGATGTTCCGGCGCTTGCGCGTAAGAGGGGCACGGGAATAGAGGAAACGGCGCGAAGCGTAAGGTACGACTATTTTAAGAGCCTGAGCGAAAAATATACGGCGCTCGTCGCGACCGCCCACAACGCGGACGACAACGCGGAGACCGTGATATATAACCTTGCGCGGGGCAGCGGCTTAAAGGGGCTGTGCGGTATACCGCCAAAGCGCGGATATATAATAAGACCGCTGATAAGCGCCGCGCGCTGCGAAATAGAGCAATACTGCCGCGAAAACGGCGTAGCTTATGTGACTGACAGCACAAACCTTCAGGACGAGTACAGCAGAAACAGGATAAGGCATAATGTAATACCCGTGCTGCGCGATATAAACCCCTCGCTTGCGGGCGCGGTGACGAACGCGGCGGAGCTTTTAAGACAGGACGAGGAGTACCTCTCGTCCCTCGCGGAGAAGGCGCTTTACGTCGCAAGGAGAGATAACGGTTATCTTACGTCAAGGCTTAAAGAGCTGCCCGCCCCGATTTTGTCAAGAGCGGTGATGCGCGCGGCGCTTGATTACGCTGGTATAAGGCTCGACAATACCGCGGTAAAATCAATATGCGAGGCGATAAAAAGCGGCGGCAGGGTAAACGTCAGCGGCGACCTTTTCGCCGACGCGAACAGCGGCTTATTCAGACTTTATCGCCAAAGGGCGGAAAGCCCGACGGAGCATAGTCGTGTACTGGGCGCGGATGAGGTGAAAATTCACGGCAAAAGGGTGAAATTTACAGTAATTCCAAAAAAAGAATTTGACAAGCGTTTAAAATTTAACAATTTGTTATTTAAATACTCTCTCGATTATGATATAATAAACGCTGATACGGTTATAAGAGCACGCAATAGCGGGGACAGCTTCTCACCGTATAAGCGCGGCTTTACAAAATCCATCAAAAAATTTTTGATAGATGAGAAAATACCAAGGGAACAGCGGGACGGACTTTTGTTGATTGCAAACGAGGGCAGCGTGCTCTGGCTCGAGCGCTTCGGCGCGTCGCGGCAGGCGGCTGTAAGCTCAAAAACCGACAGAGTGCTTGTTATAAATATAAGCGCAGACCCAAAGGAGCAAAGCGATGAACTGCGATATTGAAAGAGTGCTGATAGACGAAGGGCGGCTGAGTGAAATAAACAAGTCGCTCGGCGAGAGAATATCAAGGGACTACGAGGGTAAAAAACTGCTCGTTGTATGCATAATCAAGGGCAGCCTGATATTCACGGCCGATCTTCTAAGGCGCATCAGCGTTCCCTGCGAGCTTGAATTTATGCAGGCTTCAAGCTACGGCTCGGGCGCCGTTTCAAGCGGCAAGGTCGAAATAAAAAGGGATATTCCATATCCGATAGATGAATATGACATACTCGTTGTAGAGGACATTGTAGACAGCGGGCGCACCCTGCGCAGAGTCATAGATCATCTCAAGGAAAGAAACGCAAAAAGCGTCAGCGTATGCGCCCTGCTCAGCAAGCCTTCAAGGCGCGAGGTCGAGCTTGACGTTAAATATATAGGCGAGGAAGTGCCTGACCTTTTCGTGGTGGGCTACGGACTCGACTACGCGGAGAAATACAGGAGCCTTCCGTATGTTGGCGTATTGAAGCCGCAGGTTTATGAAAATAAAGAGGTGTAAGGATGGACAATAAGAAAAATACAAAAAATATTATTCTCGCTATCGCGGTATGCATAGCCGTAATATTTGCCATTGTGTTTATTTTTCAGATGCAGCCCAAGTATGCGTACAAGTATTCAGACATAATCTCCCTTTTTGCCGACGACAAGGTCGAGGAGTATACCCTTGATCTCGGCAGCGGAAGCATGGAAATACAGCTTCGCCCTGGCGCTGAGTTTAAGCCGGACGACCCGCAAAAATCGCCTCCCGTGCCAAAGCCGGTATCGGAGGACAAGGGGATAAAGCTTGAATATTCCGCGCCGAGCGCGAGCCTTATTTATGAGGACATAAAGGATTATGTAAACGGCTACAACTCAGAGCATAAGGACGACCCCATCGTATACGACTACAAAAAATCGAGCGATAATTCATGGCTCGTCGGCTTGCTGCCTAATATAATACTCATAGTTTTGATAGTGATTTTCTATATTTATATCATGCGCCGAATGTCCGGCGGCGGCGTGGGCGATATGGGCAAAACGTCGAGCTTCGGTAAGACCAAGATCAGAAATATGAGCGACGAAAAGCACAAGACCACCTTTGAGGACGTGGCGGGCGCAGACGAGGAAAAGGAAGAGCTCGAGGAGATAGTCGAGTTTTTGAAGGAGCCTAAAAAGTTCAACGAGCTCGGCGCAAAGATACCCAAGGGCGTGCTGCTCGTGGGCCCTCCGGGAACAGGTAAGACGCTGCTCGCGAGAGCTGTTGCCGGAGAAGCCGGCGTTCCCTTCTTCTCAATGTCGGGCTCAGACTTCGTTGAAATGTTTGTCGGCGTCGGCGCGTCGAGAGTCAGGGATTTGTTTGAGCAGGCGAAAAAGAACTCGCCGTGCATTATCTTTATCGACGAGATAGACGCGGTCGGCAGACAGAGAGGAACGGGACTCGGCGGAGGACACGACGAGAGAGAGCAGACGCTTAATCAGCTCCTCGTTGAGATGGACGGCTTCGGCATAAACGAGGGCATCATAATAATCGCCGCGACGAACCGTCCGGACATTCTCGACCCCGCTCTTATGCGCCCGGGCAGATTTGACAGACAGGTAGTTGTCGGTTATCCCGACGTAAAGGGCAGAGAGGCTATCCTCAAGGTGCATTCGAGAAAGAAGCCGCTCGCTCCGGACGTTAAGCTTTCGGTCATAGCGAAATCCACAGCCGGCTTTACCGGAGCCGATCTTGAAAACCTTTTGAACGAGGCGGCTCTGCTTGCCGCGCGCAAGAGCAAAAAGGCGATAACTATGGAGGAGATCGAGGAGGCGACTATAAAGGTAGTTGTCGGCGCGGAGAAGAAGTCAAAGGTGATGAGCGATAAGGAAAAGCTTTTGACCGCTTACCACGAGGCGGGTCACGCGATAACCTTCCACGTTTGCGACACCCAGGATCCCGTGCACCAGATATCCATAATTCCGCGAGGAATGGCCGGAGGCTATACTATGCCGCTCCCGAGCGAGGATAAGTCGTATAAATCCAAGCGCGAGATGGAGGAGGATATAGTAGTTTGTCTTGGCGGCAGAGTCGCCGAGGCTTTGATACTTGACGATATTTCCACCGGCGCGTCGAACGACATCGAGAAGGCGACAAAAACCGCCCGCGCGATGGTTACAAAATACGGCATGAGCAAAAAGCTCGGCCCCATCAACTATACGAGCGGAGGAACCGAAGTGTTCCTCGGCAGAGATATGGGTCACGGCAGAGATTTCTCTGAGCGCACCGCAGCGATAATAGACGACGAGGTGCTTTCTATCGTGAACAGCGGATATGACAAGGCTGAAAAGATAATCAGCGAGCATATCGATAAGCTCCACGAGGTGGCAAAGTATCTTCTCAAGCACGAAAAGATGGACGGCGAAACCTTTGAGCAGGTTATGAACGGAACCTATGTTGAGGCGGAGTCTGAAAGCAATGAAGCGACCGACGGTTCAGAGCTTTAATTAAAGCTTCAAAACCGATAAATAAGCTTATGCAACGCACCTGTTGTTTTAATTTCAACAGGTGCGTTGTTTTTACTGTACTAACCGCTCATAATATAAAAGGAAAAAACTCCTGCGCGCGGCGCGATATTATTTTATGGACAACAAAATTGTCGTGTGATATTATTAAATTGAACAAATATGTCGGGAGGGCTGCGCTTTGAAGCGTTACATTTTTCATATTGACGTAAACAGCGCCTTTCTATCCTGGGAGGCCGTCCGCAGAGTGCTTCAGGGCAAGGACGATCTGCGCCTGATACCGTCCTGTATAGGCGGCGACCCCTCAAAGCGGACGAGCATTGTGCTCGCAAAATCAATTCCCGCAAAGAAATATAACGTCAAAACCGGCGAACCGGTTTCAATGGCCTTGAGAAAATGCCCCGAGCTTGTAATAGCCAAGCCGGATTTTTCTCTGTATGATAAATGCTCAAAGGCATTTATAAAAATCTGTAGGGAATATACGCCGCTTGTCGAGCAGTTCTCGATAGATGAATGTTTTCTTGATATGTCGGGAATGGAGCGAATATATCCCGACCCCATAAAAACAGCGTATGAGATCAAGGACAAAATAAAAGATGAGCTCGGCTTTACAGTCAACATCGGCATAGGCTCAAACAAATTGTGCGCTAAAATGGCGAGCGACTTTGAAAAGCCCGACAAGGTGCACACCCTGTTTGAAAACGAAATACCGGAGAAAATGTGGCCGCTGCCTGTGGGCGAGCTCATTTCCGTCGGCAGAAATACTGCGGCGAAGCTTGAAAAGTCTTATATAAAAACAATTGGAGATCTTGCAAGGCTTCCCCTTCAAAACATTAAGTCGATAGCGGGAAATAAATTCGGCGAGCAGCTCTATTTATATTCCAGAGGTATCGACGAGTCGCCGGTAATAGACGTGCCGCCAAAGGCTAAGGGCTACAGTGTGGAGACCTCGTTTGAGAATAATATAATAACGAGGGAGCAGGCTCACAGGGCGCTGCTCTCCATAGCCGACAGCGTAGCCTTTCGCATTCGCGACGACGGCGCAAGGGCGTATTGCGTCGCCGTGAATATAAGGACAAACGATTTTAAAAACAAATCGCATCAAAGGCGGCTTGACAACGCCACCGATTTGACGAGTGAAGTATACGATGTTTCACGGGCCCTGTTTGACGAATTGTGGGACGGAAATACTCCTCTCAGACTTATGGGCGTTGCACTGACGGACGTTACAAGAGATGGCGCAGAGCAGATCTCCTTCTTTTCCGGCGCTGATAGGAACAGAGAAAACGAAAGATTGATAGACAAGACCGTCGATAAGCTGCGAAGCAGATTCGGCACGGAGGTTATTTCAAGGGGAGCGGGCATGGAAAGCTCCTCGCATATAGACAGAAAGCATAAGGCGCAGTTTGAAAACAACAGAAGAAATAAGGGCAAGGATAAAAAATAAAGAGGCGGGAGAGATAAAATGATTTTATATATAGACGGAACGCTAAGACCGGAGTCGAGAACAAGGGAGCTGGCGGAGCATCTCGCCGCTAAGCTCGGCGGCGAGCTCGAATGTGTCAGACTTTCGCAGGAGAATATCCTGCCTATGGATTTTAACGCGCTTTACGAAAGGGACAGACTGTGCGCAAACGGCGATTTCGAAGATCCCGTCTTTAAGTACGCAAGGCAGTTTGCAAACGCCGACGAGATAATACTCGCCGCGCCGTTTTGGGATCTGTCGTTTCCGTCCGTCGTAAAGGCTTATCTTGAAAGGGTCTGCGTTGTGGGGCTGACGTTTTGTTATTCGGAGCAGGGCGTACCCGTAGGTATGTGCAGGGCTAAAAAATTATATTACGTTACGACAGCGGGCGGAATGATAGCTGACGAGTCCTTTGGATACGGATATGTCAGAGCTTTGGCGACGGGAATGTTCGGTATAATTGATACCGTGCTTATAAAGGCGGAAAATTTAGATGTTTTCGGGAGCGACGTACATAAGATAATATCCGAGGCAAAGGGAAAAATAGATAAATTATTCATTTAAGCGAGCCGACTTGGGTTTGGTAAGGGAATAATATATATGAAATGCGAAAAGGATTCGTTCTTTACGAAGATAGAGAAAAAGTATAACTGGAAAATAAAGGGTGAACCTCTCCGTCTTAACGGCGGCTTTATACATAGGATGTATAGGCTCGACACGCAGCAGGGCGTTTATGCCATAAAGCGGCTGAATCCCTTTGTGATGCAGAGGGAAACGGCTATGAAAAATTATGCGCAGGCGGAGCGGCTTGAGCTTTTATTGGAGAAGCAAAATCTTCCAATACTGCCCGCACTGTCTTTTTTTGGAAGGAAGATGCAGGAGATAGACGGCGAATATTTCTATATCTTTGATTATTTTGAGGGAAAGCCCTTGAAGGCCGAGGAGATTTCCGAATATCATTGCAGGAAAATAGGAAGGACGCTTGCCAAAATCCATAGCATAGACAAGCGCTTTGAATGCAAAGATTATTCTGAAATGTCTATTGATTGGGAGAATTATATTGCGGAGGTTGAAAAGGCCGATAAAAGATTGTATGCAATTTTGAAGGACGCTCTGCCGCTGATTATAGACAGCCAAAGACGAGGAAACAGCGCGAGGAAGCGGCTGCCCGACGTTTTATCAATTTGCCATAATGATATGGACTATAAAAATGTCCTTTGGAGTGGAAGCGAGTATCGCATTATTGATTTGGAGTGCTTATCCTACGGCAATCCGTTTATGGAATTATTCGAGCTGGCGCTGTGCTGGTCGGGATATGAAAATTGCCGGCTTGATTTCCGACTGTTTCAGACCTTTTTGAGGCAATATAAAAGCTCGGGCGGCGATTTGCCGCTTGATTGGGAAGCACTGTATGATTGCAATAACGGGAGATTGGAGTGGCTTGAGTATAATATTAAGCGCGTTTTAGGTATCGACTGCGGAGATGATGAAAGGGCGATAGGGATAGGGCAGGTAGAAGAATGTGTCAGGCACATAGTTTACTATTCACAGATGAAAAAGCAGATACTCAAGCATTGTGTTATATGAGGATAGAAAAATAAAAACGGGCTGTTTTGACAGTCCGTTTTTAGGTATAAGCTTATGCGGTAGGGGCGTTCGGGCGGCGACCGCAAATTCCGCCGCAGGCGGCGGAATTTGCCGAAAAACACGGCGGAATACAAACTCGCCTCTGTCAGAGAAGCCCGCCCCGCCGCGTTTTTCCGCGCGGCTGCGCCGCGCAGGTCGCCGCCCGAACGCATATCTCGAAAACAGAAAATAATATGATCGTGATATGCCGCACGCCTTAATGTTATTTAAAAAATTTCAAATAATCAGTCCTTTAGACTCTTTGCGCGCTTTCTCCCGAATATTATAACCGCAGCCCCATACGCAGCCGTTAAAACGCCCCCGATTATATAGCTCGCTATCCACGGCAAATTGAATCCTATCTCGGCGTTCAATATAAAGCTCGATATAATGAACATATAAAACATTCCGGGGATAAGCGACAAAAGAAACGGCTGCTTGTGCTTTATCATATAAATCGAAATCATGGCGAAGGCGAATACGGCGATAGTCTGATTTGCCCATGCAAAATATCGCCACAGTATATTGAAGCCGTCTGAGTTCATCTTTGAAAATACAAGCAGAGCGGCGACTACAAAAAATATTACGAGAGATACGAGCAAACGGTTTCGCTTTTTAGACTGATCTATGTGCAGAGCGTCTGAGGTCATAAGACGGAGCGACCTCAAAGCCGTGTCGCCCGATGTGATAGGCAGTATTATAACTCCGGCTATCGCGATTATCCCGCCGATGGGCCCCAATAAATTAGTGGCGACAATGCCCACTACATTTGTGGCCGGCGTGTCGGCTCCGGCAAGGCCGAGATTCATAACTCCCATCGCAGCGGCCGCCCAAATCATGGCGATGAATCCCTCGAGTATCATCATATTGTAGAATGTCATGCGCCCCTCTTTTTCGTGCGACATTGTGCGAGAGATCAGGGTCGACTGCGTGGAGTGAAAGCCCGAAACGATTCCGCAGGCGACGGTTACAAAGAATATCGGTATGAAATGAAGCCCCTTAGGGTGTACGCCGGAAACGCCGACGTTCCACAGCTCGTCGAGCGGGTAGCCGTTTATAAACAGGCCTATAAATACGCCTATTGCGGACAAAATGAGAATACCGCCGAAAATAGGGTAGACTCTGCCTATGATTTTGTCAATGGGGAAGAGGGTCGCGATGATGTAATAAACAAAAATCGCGCCGTATACTATCCATATGATAGGGCTTGAAATGCCGTTGTCTGTATTTAATATCTGGGTGACGAATAAATCTCCGGGCGTGTATATGAAAACAGCGCCGACGAGCAGCATCAAAAGGCAGACGAAAATATTGTATATAAGGTACATATGCTTGCCTATATACTTCCTTATGAGCGAGGGCATCTGGGAGCCGTCGTTCCTGAGCGAGATCATTCCGCACATATAGTCGTGGAACGCCCCGCCGATAACACAGCCTATCGGTATCGTGATGAATGCGATAGGTCCGAAAAGGATACCCTGTATCGGCCCGAGGATAGGGCCTGTCCCCGCGATATTCAAAAGCTGAATTAGACTGTTTTTCCACTTCTTCATCGGAACGTAATCAACGCCGTCGTTCAGCCTTACGGCGGGAGTTTTCCTGTCGTCCGGCTTGAAGATTCGCTGGCAAACAGCGCCGTAAGCCGTGCCGCCGATTATAAGCATCACTAAACCGATTATAAAAGTAATCATTTGTACTCCTCCCTTGTTTTAATTATATCAAAAATTATATCAAAACGAAGACCAAAAATCAATACTTAGAGGCGGAGCGCCCCCGTAATAAATCGCACCGCCGCAACGAGTTGTTATTCTTTAACGTCGATTGATCTTTCCTTGCGGTTAAACGCGATTATAGCGTCCATGTTGTCTATTATAAAATGCTGAGCGGCAATATCGTAAAAAACACTCTCGTATTGAACGCCGTATTGACTTGTGCGCTCCTCGGTGGTTATGCCAAGGTTCATTCCGGCGGCAGTCGGCCTTTTCACGATTTTGTCCCTTATAATGTTCGTTGTAAGCATACCCGCCTCGACAAGCCAGTTTGTAATACCCGTAGTTTTAAGCTGTTTGACGCTCAACGAGTCAATAAGCAAATTTATACGCTTTACTATCTCGGAAACGTTTATCGGACGCTGTGAAAACTCAAAGCCGGCGAGCTGTTCACGAGTAATTGTAAATTCGCCTTTCGCGGGAACGCTTATCTTGAACCGCCCCTTGCCAACGACTATTTGCTTTAATATATCCGACGCGTAAAACAAGCAGCGCGAGATCCTGACATTGTTTACAATATCGTTTTCACCGATCTCCTTGTCCGTCAGAGGGTCTATTCCCTTGGCGAGTTTTTCCAAATACATTTGTGCTCGGGCAATAGTTTCAATTTCCGTCATAAATATTCACACCGTCCCATTTTATGATATATTCAAACTAAGTTTAACATACAAAAAAGCCTTTGTCTATCCTAAGTTTACGCATTGACTTTTGATATGGACAATTAAAGCGCAGTATGCTATCATAAAATTATAATAAGCTTAGCAACTTTGGAGAGAGCTTCTAAGCTGTCAAAAGCTTAAAAATGTCCGGCTTATTTTAATAATGGAGGAGATCAAAATGGATAATGGATTAAATGTTCTGATGCTCAACGGCAGCCCGCGCATAGACGGAAATACGACCGCCGCGCTGAAGGAGATGGAGAAAATCTTTTTAGAAAACGGCATAGCGACCGAAACAGTTCAGGTAGGGAATAAGGATATACGCGGATGCATAGCCTGCGGCTCCTGCTTTGAGAGGGGCAAGTGCGTATTCGACGACCTTGTAAACGAGCTTGCACCAAAATTTGAAAAGGCGGACGGGCTTGTAGTCGCCTCTCCGGTTTATTACGCCTCCGCAAACGCTACGCTGATAGCTTGTCTTGACAGGCTTTTTTACAGCACGGGCTTTGACAAGACCATGAAGGTCGGAGCGAGCGTTGTGTGCGCGCGCCGCGGAGGCTGTTCCGCGACCTTCGACGAGCTGAACAAGTATTTCACCATAGCCAATATGCCGATAGCGTCAAGCCAGTACTGGAACAGCGTTCACGGCAGGGAAAAGGGAGAGGCGAATTTAGACGCGGAGGGAATGCAGACTATGCGCGCCTTGGCGAGGAATATGTCGTTTTTGATAAAGAGCATCGCGCTCGGTAAGGAGCGCTTCGGCCTGCCCGAAGCCGAGGAGTGGACTCCGACGCATTTTATCAGATGAGAAGCTTTTTTGATTTTGCAATTTAAATACTGCACGAGGAATTTTTTGTAAAATAAAACCCCTATGTCTGTTCTTTGTCGGCGCTGTTGCCGTTCAGACATAGGGGATTTTTTATTGCAGTGGGTTTTTGGGTGCGCCGCTTTGATTGCCGCGACAGCTTTGAGCGGGCGAGAGAGTCCCGGGCGGCGACCCGCAGCTTCCCGCCTTCGGCGGGAAGCTGCCCGAAAAACGCGGCGGGTAAGCTCCCTCCATCTTAAAACCAAGCCCTGCCGCGCCGCGTTTTTCCGCGCGGCTGCCGCCGCGCGGTCGCCGCCCGGACTGCGCCCAAAGCAATCACAGGGCGGGAAAGGCGTGTTTATAAGCATGAAAGAATGTGTTTCGGTCATTGCCTGTTGATAAGCGGGATTCAGCTAAAAAAACCTTGAACAGGCTTTTTTTAAGTGATATAATGGAGCTGGAATTTTATCGCTGCGGCAAATTAAAGCGCAGCAGAGAGGAGAAATCATATGAAACATAGGTTTATGAGGGTCGCCGTGAGCTTGCTCGCCGCAGTGCTCACTTTAGCGTATCCTCTGTCGGCGGTCGCCGTATCCGAGCCGGAGCCTGAACAGCTTGCGGAAAAGACGGAAAAAACGGAGAATACGGAAGGCGTATTTTCAAGCGGGGATAATTCGGACTTGATAGCGCCGATAAACGAGGACTTTATCGAATATTTTGATAATCCGGACAGCCGCGGCGGAGCCGAGCCTTCTCCGCTTGATCTTGACTATCTTACGGACAGCTACGCCGACAGCAGTCTTGCGGCTCCCGAAGCGCTGCCCGAAAGCTATGACCTCAGGGATTACGGCAGGGTGACAAGGGTAAGGAATCAGGGCATGTACGGAACCTGCTGGGCGTTTGCGACGCTTGCATCTGCGGCGTCGAGCGTTTTAGAGCAGCTCCCTACAACTACGTTTGCTCCGGGTCATCTCGACTGGTTTTCGTTTGTAGGCGACGCCGACGCTGAGATGTATCAATATAGATATGATACGCTGCCGAATGAATCCGTATTTAATTTTGGAGGGAACAACACTACCGCAGTGGGCACTCTTTCGGCGTGGAAAGGCCCCGTAAGCTCGGAAACTTTGCCGTATAACACGATAACGGAATACGGCGAGGATTTTTCGTCGCTTGAGGATATGCGTTACGAAGCGGATTATCATCTTCAGGACGCGTTCTTTCTTCCGGTAGATTCAAACGGAGGCATAGTCGATACTGAGGTTGCGAAAAAGACCCTGATGAAATACGGCAGCTTGGCGATAGGTCATTGCAGCGACGATAAATATTTTGACGAGGACACCTGCGCGCAATATTGCCCGTATCCTATTACCGAAGTGCTGCCCAATCATCAGGTTCTCATAGTGGGCTGGGACGATAATTACCCAAAAGAGAATTTTAAAGAGGAATACCGTCCGGAAAACGACGGCGCGTGGCTCATTCAGAATAGCTGGGGAACCGATTACAATAACCTCGGAGGATATTTTTGGCTCTCGTACGAGGATAAAACCATTTTCGAATCCGGCTGCTTAAGACTCGAGCCGGCGGACAACTATGCCGAAAATTATCAGCTTGATACGGGCGGCTGGTCAATGTCCGTGACAGGAGATAAAACTTTCAGCAATATGACGAGCAGCTACGCCGCAAATCTCTTTACGGCTAAGGACAACGAGCAGCTTGAGGCTGTTTCGTTCTACACAACGGACGCCGACGCAGAGTATCAGATAAGCGTATATACAAATCCAAAGGATAACGACCCGTCGTCCGGAGAGTTGGTTTATTCGGGCGAAAAGGGTACGGAGCCTTATGCGGGCTATCATACCGCAGAGCTTGACAGCGCGGTAGAGCTTGAAAAGGGCGAGGCCTTTGCCGTTGTTATAAAGCTTACAAATCCCAAATACATTTATCCGATAGCCCTGAATACATCATATACCTTCCCAAGAGTGGACAAGCTTGAATATTCCGGCGCTCGCGGCAGGAGCTTCGTCAGCGGCGACGGCGAAAGCTGGACGGACGCGGTTGATTACTCATATTATCTAATTGACGGCGACACGTATTTGCATACTATCGTCAGCAACGTCTGCATAAAGGCGTTTACGAATCCAATCCCGTCGGACGGGGAGGCTGTTTCAAACATTCGCTTTTCGCTCTTAGAGGGACCGGTCGCCCTCGGCTCAAAGCTCACCTTGGAGGGCGCGGATACGATAATGTACCAAATCGACGACGGCGAGGCAAAGACATACAACGGCGGCGTAACAATAGACAAGCCGTGTACCGTTACGGCGTGGGGCGTTAAAGACGGCAAGAGCGGAAACCGGGTGAGCCGTACATATACACAAGCGGAGGGTCAGCTTAATTATCTCACGCTCAAGCGCAGCGGAGTGATAGAAAACGTTGAAATAGGAGAGGACAATAAGGCGTTTGTCACAATTAATAAGGACGATTCTCCGCTTTCCTTGCTTGCGTGCAGCGCCGATGATATAATTATAGACGGAGAAAAAATAGCCTCCGACGAGTGGTCGCATGAATTTTCGCTCGGCGACGGCGAAACAAGAAGGAATATAAAAATTGAGGTTTCCGGCGACGGAAAGAAGACCACGGAATACATCGTTAGCCTTGTAGATATTGATGTTGCATATTCCTTAATTGGCCTTGATATGGAAGCGGAAAAAATAAATTATGACCAAAACGCTTATGAGGTGCGCGACGAAAACGGAAAGCAGGTAGAAAGCGGCTCGGTTATTTCCGATTATATCGAATTAGCCGACGAAGACACATTGCGTCAAAAATTCTTTATTTATGATAAAGCGAGCGGCGAACTGATAGACAGCATACCGATTCCGCAGCGCCAGCAGATTCCGGCGTTAGATTTTCACGACGACGAAGAGCTTATTTTACAATACGACGGTAATATGGTGTACAGCAGCGACGACGATTTTGCGCTCGAGCAGCCCTTCGATGAGTTTCATATTGAGCCGGGAAAGACATACCGCGTCCGTCACCCCGCCAATTTAAATTACGGCTTTGCCTCAGAGATTAAGGAGATTATAATAGCGCCGCGCGTTGACGCGCCGTCGGTCAAGGCCGAGTCTGTCGGAGTAGATACTATACAGCTCACGGCAATAGACGGCTGCGAATACAGAATCGCGGGCGAGCAATGGCAGGATTACCCTGTTTTCACAGACCTTGAGGCGAATACCTCCTACACGTTTGAGGTAAGGCATAAATGCGAGATGAATAAATCGGGGAACACAACCTTTTTCGATTTAGCCTCTGAAATTTCCACCGTTGAAGCGACGACTCTCGACGGAATTATGGCTTCTGTTCAAATAAATTATCGCGGAATTATGATAGGTAATTTATATTACGGATTACACGAGGGAGAAAACGTCATTGATGTAAATAAGCTCGTTATGGATTACGGATTTATCGCCGCTTCAGAGGAGGACGAGTTTGTAACGGTAAACGCGGAAATAATAGACGGCGAGCTTATGCCTGAGCAGGATGTAATATTAAACGTCGAAATGATAGAGCTTGCGGACGACGGCAGCGTTGTTCCAGTAAACGCCGAGGATTACAGCTTTACTGTTTTATATTTGGACGTCGAAAAGAATGAGATTGTGGATAAACAGAGCTCGAATTTTGTCATGCCGGGCATTGTTTCTGAGGAGGAGCTGAATATACCTGACGACTACGAGCTTCAAGGCGACTTTTTCACGGAAAATGCAGAAATTCCTTATTTGGGCTACAGCGACGGCGTGTGGAGGGTTTATTATTCGGAAATTACTCTTGGCGTTTTAGTGGCAGAGCCTTCGACAGACCCGACCGACGCACCGACAGATGTACCGACGGATATTCCGACTGAAGCACCAACAGATCTTCCAACCGACGCACCAACTGACGCACCAACTGATGCTCCGACAGTTGCACCGACAGATGCACCGACTGAAGCACCAACAGATGCTCCGACAGTTGCACCGACTGACGCACCGACTGATGCTCCGACAGTTGCACCAACCGACGCACCAACGGACGTTCCGACAGTTGCGCCAACCGATGTACCAACCGACGTTCCAACCGATACTCCGACAAACGCCCCGACCGACGCTTTGACAACTCAGCCGACAGGCTCAACCGATGCATTTGTCAACGCAAACGGCAATCCCAAGGAGCAAAAGCCTACGGATGTATCTCAAGAGGGCAAGGGCGACAACGTTTATACCGGCGAGAGCAGAGAGCTTGTTTCGCTTATGATATGCCTCTTTGTCGTTTCCGCCGCATTTATTGTCGGTCTTGGCTTGCGGCGCAGAAAAGAAAATTGACGAGATTTTACGCGAATAGCCATTAGATTTTAATGTGCCTTTTGCCTGCCTTGCTGTCGCAATGATTTCTCTCGGCAGGTTTTATCGGGCGACAGGGGTTCGGGCGGCGACGGCAAATTTCCGCCTCCGGCGGAAATTTGCGAAAACGCGGCGGGGCAGGGACTTCCCTCTGTTTGGGAACTCCTCCCGCCGCGTTTTCACGCGCGGCGCAGCCGCGCCGTCGCCGCCCGAACGAAGCCTGATATAAGCGCTCACCGTAAACGGGAGAATGCGACAGCGCGGCGTTGCTTATAGACGAATTGTCCGCGCTGTGATACAATAAAATATATGCTTCGCCGTGCGGCAGGCGCGGCGAGCTTAAATAAAAATAAATCGGGGGAATATAAAAAATGAACAGCGAAGAGTTGCTTGAACGTATGCGAAACGGAGAAACAGCAAAGGGCGGGAGCAAGGCGCATATGATAATGCATGAGCTTGCGCAGGAGGCGCTGCAAACAGTGGCGGAGCTAAACTGCGGCTATCATGAGCCGGAGGAGGTTCGGGCAATCTTTTCAAAGCTCATAGGCAAGACGGTAGACGATTCGTTTACAGTATTTCCGCCGTTTTATTCGGAGTGTGGAAAAAATATATTTGTCGGGAAAAACGTGTTCATAAACTTCGGATGCCATTTTCAGGATCAAGGCGGCATATATATAGGCGATAATGTGCTGATAGGCTCGCACGTTGTCCTTGCCACTATCAACCACGGATTGGAGCCGGAGGAGCGTTCCGACAACCGTCCGTCGCCGATACATATAGAAAAGGGAGCGTGGATCGGCTCAAATGTGACCGTGCTGCCGGGTGTTACTATAGGCGAGTACGCGGCGGTGGGAGCGGGAGCGGTCGTGACAAAGGACGTGCCGCCCAGAACGGTGGTTGGCGGCGTTCCCGCAAAAATCATCAAGCGAATATGATAAGCTCCGGCATATTCAAGTAAAAGCAGAGGTCTGCAAGAGGCGTTTAGCTCTTGCAGACCATTTTTATCTCAAAACCGCTTTTCTATTTTAAGTATGTTCCTGCCTTCGGCTCGCCGATAGCTCATGCTGTCCATGCTTTTGCGCACCCTGTATATGCCGCCGGAGTCGCCGACCGGACTCTTATTTGAAGCGCGCCGCAGGGGAGCGGAAAGCGGGTCAAATTCTATTCCACTGTCCGTAAATGTTATTTCGGCAGTCCTTTTGTAGCCGCCGATAACTCTAAACCGAACCGTAACCGAGTCGCCGCCTTCGGGATAGGCGTAATTTGCTATGTTGCTCATAAGCTCGTCTGTCGCCATGTCAATAAGAGCCATGAGCTTCTTTTTGCAGCCGGCCTTTTTAAGTCGGGCGTTTATAAACTCTGTCGCCTCGGGAATATTTTCAGCCTTGGCGGCAAGGGTGATCTCATCGCCCTCGCCGGTCATTTTATTTTTAAATTCAAGACAGAGCGCGGAAAGCTCGTCTGAGCCTGACAAGCCGCTTTTTTTGTCTGCGGCGTAATTTATATCGCTCGTGAATTTTTCTATTGAATCCGTTATATCGTTTAACGAGCGCGCAAGCTCGCCTATCTCATCGTTCGATGCTTCCGCGCGGCACGATAGGTCGCCGCCCCTTATTTTATCAACGTCCTCCTTAAGCTCAAGCAACGGCGCAGTCAGCCTGCGCGATATGCGGCGGCTAAGAATTATAACCGCAGCGGTAACGGCGATAAAGGCGAAAATCATAACGCAGACCGCAAGAAAAATATTCCTATTGGTTACATTGTCCGCAAAGCCTGTCTTTTCGGAAATATCAAGACCGATAGCCTCCGCGGGAGCGGCGACGACAGAGGACGGAACATAGGCGGCAAGAGTCCAGCCGGAGGAGGGAACGGGGGCGTAGGCGTAGTAATTCCCGCTTGAGTCCGTCGTAATTCCCGCCTCGCCGGACAATATGCTTTGGGCGGCCTCGTGAGCCGCGCAGGAGCTGTCGCCGATGTTTTCGGCTTTTTCCTTGTCCATATTCGGCGAGGCTATTATCTCGCCCGAGCTGTCTATAAGAAAGGCGTGCGCCCCATCTCCAAGCTTCGCTTCTTCAATAGGCTTTGCCAAATCGCTGACAAGTATGTCGATACACATAACGCCGGCAAAATCGCCGTTTTTGTTATTAAACGGCGAGGCGCAGGTCACAACGCGCTCTTTGTCATACGAGTCTATGTATATATCGGTGAAAATAGGGCCCGACGCGTCCTTGCCCGTTGAGTACCATGGGCATTCATAAAAGTTATAATAAGGCTGCATAAAGCTTCGCTGAGCGCCGCAGCTTATTATAAAGCCGTTTGCAGCGCCGAGATAGACGGACAATACGGCTCCGTTATGATTTTTCATAACAGGCTCCCAGACGTGCTTAAGATTTCCGAGCAGATTGGCTTCGCTTCTGACCGAGTTTAAGGGAACGGTCAAATCGCGCAGAGTCAAATGCGGCGAATAATTGTCCAAGGCGCTGGCAGCGTTCGCCAACGGAAGCTGTGAGGATACAAAGCTCCCGGGAGCTTCATAGAGCTTTTGAGCGTAATATGTGAAGTCGTTGAGATAATCGGCAAATTCGCCGAGCCTATCGTCAAGCCCCTCGGCGTAATTTTGAATGTCCTTGACGAGAGCTTGCTCCGACTGCGCGAGAACGGCGTTTTTGCAGCTTTGCGCCGCGCTCATCCCGAGATTCTCGCTGTCGGCGACAGAGGTGCTTTGCAGAATAAAAAGACTGACAAGCCAAAGAATGTCCATGATCGCGATTCCGCCTATGCATGAAAAAAGCGCTGCGCGCCGTATCTTCTGCTGTAATGAAGCCCTTTTCTTTTCCATATGAGATACCTCTGCAATATTTAAAGATAAAAGATAAATCAAAAAGGAGAACGCCGTTTCATAGTAATTATATTGCTTACTTTTTTGGTATATCACAAATTCGCCGAAAAAGCAAGTGTTCGGCGCAAAACGCGTGCTTTTAATTTATAAGAAGCTCCGATGAAAAAAGCGATTTTCCTCGAGCAAAATTATTTCAAATTTGAAGTAATAAAAGTGTCGAAAATGTAAATATTCTGTTAAAAAAATACAGCTTTTTTATTAAGTTTTTCTTGACGTAAATATCCATATTATGTTATGATTAACTTGCATTAGATTGCAAAAAAATTTTTAAAGAAAAGAGGAGATCACATGAAAATGAAAAGAGTGCTTGTAGCATTATTGCTTGTATTCACATTAATGCTCAGCATACTGCCGGCAGGCGCAGTAGAGCCTGCCGCCGCCACTCCGTCGGACGACGGACATATGCGTTATTTTTATGAGCAGCTCACCGACGAAACCTCCAAGGGCTTCTATGACGCAATGTACGCAATGTACAAAAACGAGATGTTTAAAAACGGCGCGGACAATTATGATCTTGTGGAAAACGGAATAGTTACGCAGGATCAGCTCAAAGAGTACGCCTCCGGCTCACAGCAGCTTCTCAATCAAATGGGCGCTGCGAGGGACGCGTTCTACATGGACTATGCGGATGTGTTCTATGTTGACTTTTCCTATCTATCAATAAGAGTTACATTGGACAGCAAGGAGCAGTACCATGCGTACCTCGGCACGGGCAGAGGCGACACCTATTACACCGAGGGCTTCAAGTCCAGAGAAGAAGTGGACAAGGCTGTCACCGCTTATGAAGCAAAGCTCGATGAAGCGGTTGCCGCCATCAAAGAGGCTGCGGGCGACGATGCAACACAGAGAGAGCTTGTTTCAGAGGCGCACCATTATATCATCACACACAATACATATAAGCTCGAGGACGTGTGCCAGCCTGAGAATGTAGGCTTTATCAGAACGTCCTACGGCGCGCTCGTAACGGGCGAATCGGTTTGCGAGGGCTACTCAAGAGGACTCAAGGTAATACTTGACAAGCTGGGCATACCCTGCATACTCGTAAATGGAATTTACAGACACGACGAAAATGTTCCCGAGCTTCATATGTGGAACTACGTTCAGCTCGACGACCAAAAATGGTACGCAGTTGACGCTACAATGGACGACCCGATAAATTCAAAGGGCGATTCCGAGGGCGGCGTTGACGGATACGAAAACGACGAGTATCTTCTCGTCGGCGAGGACGTTATGTCGATCCACCATGTTCCTAACGGCAACGTTTCTCCGGTAAACTTTGAGTTTAAGTATCCCCAGCTTGTTATCAATAAGGCTGAGCTTTCCCACAGAGTTGACCCGAACAGCGACCTCACCGTAACAATAGAGAATGTTATGAATCAGGGCGAGCGCGTCCCTGCTTATCTCGTAAGCTACAAGGGCATGAACTATGAGCAGGCTGCAAAGCAGGGCAAATATATACTTGCTAACTTATATCAGGCAAGCACCGAAAACGAGGACGAATATCTCTCGACCGGCTGGACATACGCCGATTTGAGTCTTGCTCAGATAACCCCGCGCGACGACGCCTGCGTATTCCCCGCAGCCCATGTGCAGTATGCGGAATTTGCGGTAACGAATATACCGCCGCGCAATTTCTACTACAACGGCGTTGACATGGGAGTTGTAGATCTTCATTATTATGGCGATCCGCTGATGTTTGAAACGTCAACCGACAAGATAGTAAACGACAAAGCCGACTATGTTGCACCGCCTTATGTTCAGTCAAGTTCAATACCTCAGAATATGAGAATAACAATTGGCCAGACATACGACGTTTCAATAGTATATGACCAGCCGCTCGAAAAGATAGACGAGAACGCCGAGGTAGGCTATGACCTCAAGGTCGAGCCCGATTCCTCACACACCGCTATCGAAAAGAGCAAAATAGAGGACTTCCAATACGACGGCGACAGAACAATATCCTTTAAATTTACCCCGAGCGTAATGTTTGCCGACGACACAACGCTTTACAAATTCAACTTCACTAACCTCCAGGGAAAAATTTCAAAGAAGGTTCCAAACGAGGTTCAGTATATGGCTTCCTTCCCCTGCGCGGTATGCGCATACAGATTCCAGGGAATAGACTGGAACATATTCGGAAAGCCTGCGCTTCTTGAAAATAAGGACCTCTCAACAGAGGGCTGGGTAACAAGCGACGGAGAGCCCGTTGCCGACAACCTCAAGCACAGAATGGTTCTTGTTGCAACACAGACAAGCGGCACACAGGCTCAGGAAATGGGCGATATGATAGCCAAGGAAAACCCGGATCAGGAGGTTCTCCACAGCGAAACATACAGCATCAACCTCACGGTCTGCAAAAAGCAGGTAATTGAAACAGGTCAGGCGGTAAGAGTTTCTCTCGGCTTCCCCGAGGGCTACGGTCCTGACGACGAGGGCGTTACCTTTAAGGCATATCACTTCACAAAGAACGATGCAGGCGTGCTTATCAGCGTTGAAGAGATCGAGTGCGTCGTAACTAAATACGGACTCGTCGTTGTCTGCGACAAGTTCAGCCCGTTCTCTATCGTTGCGGTAAAGGCGACCGATGAAGAGATCAAGGAGAAAAATGAAAGCAAAACCGTTATACTTTCAAGCACAGCGGGCGGCGATATCACGGGCGAAAGCAGTGTTATGACGCTCAAGCAGGGTCAGTGTGAAACGGTAAAGATCAACGCCCACGACGGTTATGTAATAGAGGGACTCACGGTTGGCGGAAAAGCTGTTCCCGTAACCGGCGACGGTAAGACAATGGAGTACGAGCTTCGCTATGAAGAGCTTGAGGAGCGCGAGAGCGTTGTAGAGGCTCAGTTTGTAGCAGAATCCGTTCAGCAGGCCGAGAGCGATAAGGGCGAAGCACCGATTCAGAACACTATTACACCCGCAGTTGTTTTACTGCCCGAAAACGCGTTTGTCAATCAGTCTTCTCCGTTAATTTTAAATCCCCAGATAGAAGAGCCCGACAGCGCGGCGACATATTCATATCAGTGGTACAAAGACGATGCTCCGCTTGAAGATAAAACGGAGCAGGTGCTCAAAATTGACGAGGCTACTCCTGAGGATGCCGGAACCTATAAGATCGAGGTCAAAAAGACGGTTGGCGAGGTTACGGTACCGTCGTTTGCAAGCTGCAATGTAACCGTCAATGAAATTGCTGATGATGAAATCACTTATGATGAAATCACTTATACCGAAAACGAGGATCAGACTATTGAGATCACGGGATATTACAGCAGAGAGCCGTTTGAAAAAATCCCGAGTGAGATCAACGGTAAAAAGGTAACAGGCATTGGGGCAGGGGTCTTAAAGGACAATGAATATATCAACAGCATCTATATCCCCGGCACAATTACTTCTATTGGCGAAGAAGCGTTCTCAAACTGCGCAAACCTCAAGAGCGTTATAATCCCCGCGTCTGTAAATGCAATCAGCGACAAAGCCTTTGACGGCTGCACCAACCTTACAATTTACGGAATCAAGGGCAGCGCGGCGGCAGTATATGCCAATGAGCATGACATAACCCTTGAACCGATAGCTCTCGGCGACGTGAATAAGGACGGCAAAATCTCAATAGCCGACGCAATACTTGTTCAAAAGCATTTAGTTCAGATAGTAACGCTCGGCGGAACTGATTATATTGCCGCTGACGTTGATATGGATTCTGAAATTTCCATAGCCGACGCTATAATGATCCAGAAGCACATTGTATGCATACTTCAGATTCCCGAGGAGCTTGAACCGACAGAGCCACCGACAGAGCCCGAGACCGAGCCTCAGACCGAGCCTGAAACCGAGCCTCAGACTGAGCCTGAAACAGAGCCTCAGACCGAGCCTGAAACAGAACCTCAGACTGAACCCGAAACAGAACCCGAAACCGAGCCGGCTC
>CANRNQ010000001.1 GCA_947632045.1 uncultured Clostridia bacterium | reverse complement strand
TTCTTCGTAATTTTCAAATCCTGCCATTCCTATCACCGTTTTTATTATATCACTTTCACGGTCTTAGGAAAAGAGCCATTTTAAAATCGGTTAGAAGTCGGAAGCTTTTGGCTGTCGCGGTGAAGCGCCACGAATATTTTGAGCGCAGCCGTGGGGTTCGGGCGGCGACCGGCGCGGCGCAGCCGCGCGGAAAAACGCGGCGCGATAGGGGGCTGCCTCTGTTTTCGTAATCTTTCCGCCGCGTTTTTCGGCCCATTCCCGCCGGAGGCGGGAATGGGCGGTCGCCGCCCGAACCCTGCCCCTCTCTAAGCACGGGGTGGGAACGTGCCTCCGCGACAGCCTATCCCTCTCCGCGTCACTAAAAAAGCCAAATATCCTCAGCGCCTACTTATTCCGCAGACTTTTGTACACGGCAAGCACAGCCGCCGCTGCCGAAAGGTTGCGCACCTCTTCACGCGTCACCGCCACGTCCCAAAGCTCCATGCGTATGCAGTCGCTTGCGCGCTCGGTGCAAAGCCCGATATAGACAAGTCCGACCGGCTTGTCGGCGCTGCCGCCGCCCGGTCCGGCTATGCCGGTGGTGGAAAGCCCTATATCCGCTCCGGCTATCCTCCTTACGCCCTGCGCCATCTCAAGCGCGGTCTGCGACGAAACCGCGCCGTATTTTTCGAGCGTTTCATGCTTCACCCCGAGTATGCTTTCCTTTATATCGTTGGAATACGAGCACACCCCGCAGTGAAAAACCTCGCTCGCGCCCGCCGTGTCGGTTATCATCTTTGAGATCAAGCCTCCCGTGCAGCTTTCGGCCGTAGCTATCGTCCTGCGCTTTTTTATGAGCGTCTCCGTCAGCTCCTGCGTCGGCTTGTGCCGCCTCTCTCTGAAAATACGAAGCTGCGAATAAAGCTCTCTTCCGGACATTACCTCCATGGATATTCCTCCTCTTATTTTTTCTCTCGGCAAAAGCCCGCCAAAGCCATATCTTTTGCCGACAAATTATTGCTCTTTTTACCCCGTTCTGCTAAAATAAATTTACCACTACATATTATAACATAAATTTCGGAGGAAGTGTAGAAATGGCGTGGTTTTTTTCGGAGCTTGAACCGAAGGATTTTTATACGTTCACTGGAGAGCAATCAAGGCACATTGCGCTCTCGCTCAGAATGAAGGTCGGCGAGGAGCTCACCATATGCTGCGGCGGCTATATATATCCCTGCGTCATAGAAGCCGTCGACAAGACGAGCGTGACGGCGAGGGTGCTCGGGAAGGAAAAATGCCAAAACGAACCGAGCGTTTCCATAACGCTTTTCCAAGCCGTTCCAAAGGGCGATAAAATGGACTTCATAGTGCAGAAGGCGGTCGAGCTCGGCGTGTCGCGCATCGTGCCGTTTATAAGCGCGCGCTGTGTTTCCCGCCCCGACGAAAAGCAGGCGGCAAAAAAGGTTATGCGCTGGCAGAAGATAGCCCTGCACGCAGCGGAGCAGTCGCGGCGCGGCATTATACCGACTGTTGAAAACATAACTGACATAAAAAAAGCCGCCGAATCGGCGGCCGGGCTTGAAAGCTCCGTCGTGTTTTACGAATGTGGGGGTGAATCCCCGTCGAGGGTCATAAACGGCTCTGCCGGTGAAATAGGAATATTTATCGGCAGCGAGGGCGGATTTGCTCCGGAGGAAATAGAGCTTCTGCGCGAGTGCGGAGCCTCAGTCGCAACGCTCGGAAAAAGGATACTGCGCGCGGAAACGGCTCCGCTCGCCGCACTGTCCATTATAATGTATATAACGGGAAATTTAGGATAATACCGACGCAAAGGGTCTGCGCGCTTTAAGCGCAGATGGTCAAAACAAAAAAAGAGGAGAATTGATATGATAGGAATTATATGCGCGCTCAAAATCGAACTTGAGGGACTGATAGAAAAAATGGAGAGCGCCGAAGCCATAACAAGGGCAAAAATGACCTTTTACAAGGGTAAGGCGTTTGGAAACGATATAGTCGCCTGCGAATGCGGCATAGGCAAGGTAAACGCCGCCATGTGCGCTCAGGTGATGATAGACCTGTTTGCGCCGTCGATGATAATAAACAGCGGTATAGCCGGCGCGCTAAGTGAAGAAACGCAGATAGGCGACGTCGTTATTTGCAGCGACGTTGTGCAGCACGATATGGACGCGACCGAGATCGGCGAGCCTCTCGGGCTGATTCAGTTTAACGATTGCAAGGCTATTGAAATCAAGGCTGACGATAAAATAATCCGCGCTCTCGAATCGGCGTGCCAAAGGGTCGAGAACACCAAATACGAAACAGGCAGAATAGCGACCGGCGACGTATTTGTTTCCGCGAAGGAAAGGCGCAGAAAAATAAACTCTGCCTTCGGCGCGATAGCCTGCGAGATGGAGGGAGGCGCGATAGCTCAGGTGTGCTTTCGCAACGACGTTCCCTTTGGCATCACGCGCGCCATATCCGACAGCGTAAGGGACAACGAGTTCGTGGATTTTTTGAAATTTAGAGAATACGCCGCCGAAAAATCCATCAGGATCCTTTGCGAATTTCTTCGCTCTCAAAGCGCTCGGTGATATCTATCACCCGTTCCTCTCCGTCCGTCTTATTTCCGTTTTTTCTGTACTCATCTTCACTCGGGAACATCATGTCCCAAATTTCATATATTAAACAGACGGCAAAAATTAAAAGACAAAATTCTATCATTCCCGACCACTCTCCTTTGTCATTATTATAAATTTTTTATCACAAGCATTTTGGCGTAAAATGTCAAATACTTTCAATCCTTAATATTTTATGTTGTTTCACCAAAAAACGTCTGTGATCTTTGGTGATAATACATTGACGAAGCGATATTTTTTACCTCTTGAACAAAAATAATTAAATAAGCTGTGCAATAAACAGGCTTATGTTGCTGTTTTTTATTGGTAAAATAAATAAATTAATTCTTCGCGCCACCGTTTTATTGTATGACAAACAGAAAATTTTATTTTTTGCGATTTTAATTGCAAATTAATTTGACAGACTAAAAAAAGGGGCATATAATAATTTCATGGTCGGTTTGACAAAAAGCACTTAACGTAAGCATGAAAGGAAGGCAATAAACCATGGCAACTAAAAAAACAACAGCTAAGACTGAAACAAAAGCAACAGAGGTTAAGGAAACCGCTAAGGCAACAACTAAGACAGCAGCTGCCAAGACTACGACTGCCGCTAAGGCTGAAGCCAAGCCGGCAACAAAGGCCGCAGCTAAGACAGAGGAAAAGGCTGCTCCGGAGCAGGCAACAGCCGCTGCTAAGAAGCCCGCTGCCAAGAAGACAACAACGGCTAAAGAGGCTAAGACCTCCGTATACATTGAGTTCAACGGCGCTAAGGTTGCTGTTGACGAGGTAGTTGAGAACGTCAAGGCTACCTACAAGGCAAACGGCGGCAAGGCTGCTATCAAGACTCTTGAGGTTTATGTAAAGCCCGAGGAGCAGGCTGCTTATTTTGTAGTAAACGGCGAGCTTGAAGGCAACAGAATGGACGTATATTTCTGCTGATAGATATACGGCGCACTAAGGTTTATCAATACGGATTTTTAAATACGGATTTTTAAATTGTTAACCGACATGGGACGAGCGTTGCTCGTCCTTTTTTATTTTTATATATAGGATTTATAGGCCTTTGGTTACGGCGTTCCGCGCCGTCATGCCTTTAAGGTTTGAGCGCGTGACCGAGCTTCGGGCGGCGGCCCGCGCGGCGGAGCCGCGCTGAAAAACGCGGCGCCCACATCACCGAAACGTGAACTGAACCCTGCCCCGCCGCGTTTTTCGCCCAACGCCGCGGCGTTGGGCGGCCGCCGCCCGACCACTCCCCGTAAAGCACACATCCGGAACGTGGCGGCGCGGAGTCAGGGAAGCATCGCAATAAGCTTTCGCCTGCCGTGCAAGGCTTTTGATATGTCCTATCTCTTTATATTTAAATTAAAATGCGTAAACGCGGCAAAGCGCCGGCCTATCCCATATTGGGAAAGACCGGCGCTCTAAATATGCTTCTGCTTTCAGAAAGCTTATCTATAAAATAATGTTTTAAAATAATATTGCCAAATCACACCGCTTTGCCGATTCCGAGATCCTTCTTTATAAGGCTCAGCGTGTACCTTTGAATAATCATCGCATCTCTTAAATTGACGCTGCCGCTCTTGTCAACGTCGGCACGCTTTAGCTCGTCGCCCGCGAACGTTTTTCCGGTTACGAGCGATTTCTGTATATCAATAGCATCCTTGAGATTGACTGCTCCGTCGCCGTCGGTGTCTCCGAGAATAGACTTATCGTCAGGCTCGGTCGGATTCGGGTCTGTGGGAATAGGCTGTGAACCGTCGCCGCCCACGCGTGCGAACGGAACGGAAATGTCGTCCTGATCTTCCTTTTCCTTCGAGGTGGACGAATCCTGACTGTAGCTGCCCATAGCGTTGTCTAACATTGACGGGTCATGCGGAATACAGTCGATAGGAGACTCGCCGCGCGTGCCAAACTGCATAACCCCTATGCCCTGACTTTCAAGCTGGCTTGCGGTTATGCCTATTGCGCTGAAGGGTATCTTCATCTCATAGAAGGAATCGTATTTTTTGTCGTGTCCCTTGCCGGTCTTGAATGCGTCGGCGTAAACGCCCTTGCCGCCATAGACCTCCTGCTCGGGAGTGGTCGAAATACCATCGAGCATCCAAAGCTCTGACGGCAGAAAATCGTCCGCCATTTTATATTCAATTCCGGCGGTCGCGAAATTAATGCAGTGCTCTGCGTCGTATGACAAATTGCCCTGCGAATCGGCAAGCTTAAACAGGGCCGGCGTGCCGTTGCCGACAGTAGAGCTCATCATCATAACCATATCGGCGTGAGTGTTGGTAAATGTGACTTTATCGCCCCAAAGCCACTCGCCGTTTGTCATCTTGCCGGTGATAGTCGGATTGTTCGGGTTAATGCTCAAGGCAACGCCAAGATGAATGTCCCTCATCTTTCCCCCGTCCATAAGCGAGCCCTCGCCCGGAGTCGCCCATGTGTCGGTTGAATTTACCATTTGATAGCCGATATAAAGATTATCGTCGTCCCATGCGGCATACAGCGAATAGCAGTCGATAACGCAGTTTTCATGACTGCCCTTCCACCTCGGCGCAATATCCCAGCCGGCTCCCTGAGCTATGAGCATATCCTCGGACCAATCGTCGATTTTTCCGTCGATTTTGATATTTCCTCTTTTGCCGGTGCCGTTTGGATTGGTCGCGTACTTGCCGACTGTTTCCGCGGCGGATGAAATTGGCGCTTGAGTTGTATTTGCCGCCATTACCGTTCCGACAGCCGATACGGCAATAAGAGCCGACAAAGACGCGCTTATCAGTTTCCTATGCAGTTTTACCATTATTTTCTCCTCCTTTATTTTTGCATAATGCAACAAAATTATAACGTGCGCCCCGTCAAATAACAATACTTTTAAACAGCTCAAAGGCAAAATCATACATTTCTACAAATTCAAAAAGAAATTTTTATACATTTCTTCCGAAGGCTGAGTCGAGCCTTATTTTTGCACAGGCGAAATACTTTTTGAATATAACAAGGGCGCGGCCTCGCGACCGCGCCCAAATTTGATTTTTTGCCTTTTATTTTTTATTATACCGCTTTGCCTATGCCGAGATCCTTCTTTATCAGACCTATGGTGTAGTTTTGAATTATTATTGCATCGCGCAAATTTACAATTCCGTTTTTATCAACGTCGGCGGCTCGTTTTACATTGCCCGTAAAGTCTTTGCCCGTTACCATAGTCTTTTGTATAAGTATAGCGTCGGCAAGCTTTACCTCTCCGTTTTGGTCAACGTCGCCGAGAATTACGTCCCCTATGGGCTCGCCGCTCGGATACATATAAATTACGTTTTTAACTCCGGCCGACCAGCTTCCCTGCGCGTTTCCGATTATTATCGGCTCCGTCGTTTGCGAGCTGAGTCCCTCGGTCGTGTATTTGTCGCCCGACGTTACCTTTTGTCCCGAAATCACCTTATCCTCCGCGAGCTTGTTTCCCTTTTCGTCTATGTAGCTAACTACGACCTTGGCGTTGAACGATAACGTCTGATTTTGTACCCATATCTCGCCGTTCGCCTCATATCCCGGCTGGTTAGCTCCCGGCTCCTGCTGAGTATTTGTGTCCGCGCCGTCGGTAAACATAACCTTTGCGGAGCTTGCTCCGCTTATTGTGTATGAATACATATTGCCGCCGTCGGAGGTCATTGCTGTTCCGGGCCAATCTCCGGTGAGCAGCTTTGTTGTTTCGCCTGAATCGTCATAGGCGTAAATGCAAACCTTCGACCAGCCGTTTGAGTTGTAGTAGTGTACCTTTATCGGCTCGGACTGAACCTTCTTATAGACATATGTTACGGTCGTGTCGGCGCTTATTCTTCCCTTTGAGTTCTTCGGCAGATTTTCCGTGTCAAGCTCATAGCCCGATACGGATTCAAAGTCACAGAGGTACTCGGTTCCCTCCTTGAGCTTCTTCGTCTGAGCGCTGGCAAGCTCTGTGCCGCTTTGGTCGACAAATTTTACCGTCAGGTCGTAGCTGTTCACTCCGTCGGAGGTGTAGTAATATGTTATGGTTTTGTTGCCGTTTACCGTGCCTGTCGTTTCCCCGTCGGGCGCTCCGCTGAGATTATAGTCAAAGAGCAGGTCGCTGTCCGGCGAGGTGCGGTAGGTAGTGCCGGCTCTGTATGTCGCCTCGCTCGTCTTGAGCGTGGCTCCGCTGCTTTTGTTTACGTGCTTTGTGGTCACGGTATAATAAACCGGCTCCTGAATATTTCTGCTGTTAAAGGTCGCGGAGTCAACAAGCACCATGGCGCTGCGCGCCGGCACGTTTACAGTTGTGCCGCTGACCGTGCCGAGATTTTTAAGTCCCGCCGATTCGCCGTTTGCGACGATTACCCAGCTTGACGGCAGTGTAGACTGTCCCTTGAGCGTTATGCTCTTTTGCGAAGCTGTATTGTTTGTAAGAACCGCGACTGTTCCCCACTCCCGCGCGGCATTGGCGGTCTTGTTTTGGATAGTGTAGGCAAGCACGCTGCCGTTTTCCGTAAAGTACGTCGAATTTCCCGAGGTCATCGTTCCGTCGCTGAACGGGGAGTAGCAATCCCTTATCTGCATAAGGCCTCTGTAATAATCGACAAGGCTCTTATATTTTGTGGTTCTGCTCCAGTCGATTTGATTGACGGAATCGGGAGCGTTGTAGCTGTTATAGTTGCCGTGCTTGGTTCTCGCAAACTCCTCTCCCGCCATATAAAACGGTATGCCCTGAGACGTTAAAACTATCGCCGCAGACAGCTTGTTCTGCGCTATAAACGTCGCGTTTGTGCCGTCGTAATCAGACGAGCCGTTTGATTTTAATATCTTATCCCACAGCGTCAGATTGTCGTGAGCCGAGTTGTATGTAACGCACTGCGACGGCTGGCGCGACCATGCGCCGAAGGTGGAGCTTGCTCCGCCCATCATTCCCGCCTTTATATCGTTTGTGACCGTCGTCGAGCCCTGAATATATCCCGTGGTAGCGTCGTCGGTGCCGCCCTTTAACGCGTTCCTTATCTTGTCGCTGAACATCGCTACCCTCTCGCTGACAGACTTAGCGTTGTCCATGATGCAGGCGTTTGACTGCGATATTCCGTTGTCGTTCCAGTCCGCCATCCACGGCTCGCCGTAAACAAGGATTTTTTTGTCTATCGTGTCGAGGTTTGAGCGTATCTGATTCATCGTCGTTATGTCGTGGCAGCCCATGAGGTCAAAGCGGAAGCCGTCGATGTGATATTCCTTTGCCCAGTACATAACGGAGTCTATCATAAATTTTCTGAACATCGTTTTGTCGGAGGCGGTGACGTTGCCGCAGCCCGAGCCGTTTAAGAACTTAGTTCCGTTCATTCTGTAATAATACCCGGGAACGGTTCTTTCAAAGCAGGAGTCGGTTGAAAACGTATGATTATATACAACGTCCATAATTACGCCTATGCCCCTGTCGTGCAGAGCCTGAACCATTTGCTTAAATTCCTTGATCCTGACCTCGCCCTTATAGGGGTCAGTTGAATACGAGCCCTCGGGCACGTTGTAGTTTACCGGGTCGTAGCCCCAGTTGTACTGCGGCTTGTCGAGCTTTGTTTCATCGACCGAGCCGAAATCAAACACGGGATTGAGATGAACGTATTTTACGCCCTGCTTAACGAGGTAGTCGACGCAGGTAGACGTATCTCCGCTGCCGTTTACCTTTGTGCCGCCCTCTGTGAACGCGAGGAACTTGCCCTTGTGCGCTTCGCTTACGCCTGATGTTGGCGATATGGAGAAGTCGCGCACATGAACCTCCCATATATTCGCGTCGGTCTGCTCGTCGTAGAGGACGTGCTTGTCCTCGCTCCAGCCGTCGGGATTGGTCGTGCTCAAGTCTATTACCATCGAGCGCTCGCCCTTTACGCCGACCGCGTATGAATATACGTCCTGAGTTTCCTTTGTGGAGCCGTTTGCGGTGACGAGGTATGTGTAATATGTACCGTTGAGATCTCCCGACCTTGTTACCGACCACACGCCCGTCGAGCTGTCCTTGCTCATATCCTGAGTGGCGATATCGTTCGCGCCCGGCTCGTCGTCCGAGCCGGTGGCATAGAGCTTTAGCTGAACCTTAGTCGCGCTCGGCGCCCACACCTTAAAGGTGGTCGAGTTTTTGGAATAGGTGGCTCCGAGATCGTTTCCTGAGTATGTCGCGTAGCCCTCGCTCTGATTAGAGTAGCCGGAGGCTGACACAGACGTTTCGGCCGCGTTTGCGGCGAGCGCCGCCGACACGGTGAGCAATGACGCCATTGCCATTGACAGAACCTTTTTGAATACCATTATTGCACTCTCCTAACTAAAATATACTATTTGTATAATCCCTAAGAAAATCCTTTTAATAAGCCATATTAATTATACCACAATGTAAAATTTTTTCTATTTTGATTTAATAAATTTATGCACAATCTTAGACGGCGGATTTACTGCATTTTAACCACACTTACAATTACTTCAATGACTTTTGATTGAATATGCACAAGAAATTGCTCCGCTTTTTTCTCAAATCAACAATAAAGGCCTCTATATGCCTCTCGGCTTTCAAATCCTCGGTTCTCCTATTAATACCAAAAGTAATATAGTTGACACGGCGCGTTAAATCTGTTAATATTATCAATAGTCGGTATCCATTGATACCGACCCACAGAGTAGATTTTTGTGCGTAGCGTCTTCGGACGCGCAGTGCCGCCCGAACGGGGAGTTGTCGGGCGGACGAAAAGGGGTTTTCCCTGCGGTACAAATTTCGCATCCCGCTGTTATTTAAGGAAGATGACCTATGCGGAGATGAAGCGTTCTGTTTCCTCTCCGCATTTTTAATTTCTCCTTGATTGCAGCCATTTTAAGGAGGAAAAATTTATGCAGACGCTAAGAAACATCAAATCATCCGCCGCCGAGCTAAAAAGTCTTCACGCCCTTGCAATCTGCGCCGTTATGCTCGCGCTCAGGGTGGCGCTCGGCTTTATCGCCGTCGGCACGGACACTATCAGGGTATCTATCGCTAATTTGCCGGTTTATATCGTCGCCTTTATTTTCGGGCCGCTGCCCGGCGCGATCGTCGGCGCTCTGGGGGATATTGTCACGCTTATAGTCAAGCCGACCGGGCCGTTGAACCTCGGCATAACCTTCAGTGAGATGATGGTAGGCTTTATTGCCGGCCTGTTCCTTTACAGGCGCAGGATAAGGCTTGCGAGAACGATTTGCTCCTGTGTGACGGTCGCCGTGGTTTGCAGTCTTGGGATTACGACGCTTAGCATACTCGCCGTGTATCCTGTATCCGCGCCATGGATCATGTTCGGCACGAGAGCCATAACTGCGGCGATAACGACTCCTATTGTGACGGCTCTGCTCTATGGTGCGCAGAAGGCTCTTGAGCGCATACCTCTGCCGCACGTCAGCATAGTAAAGTAGGCTTTGTTTCCGCCTGTCGGCGCATATTGAGCTTAAAGCTTCATACGCCGGCAGGCTTATTGTTTTGAGGCTTTGCCTCTATTTTTTTTGCGATTTTTTATTGTTCTTTTGAGGAATTTTATTTGAGCGCTTTAACTCGGCTTCGGGGCGGCGGCCCGTACACGCCGCAGGCGTGTACTTGAAAACGCGGCGCTCCGAGCGTTGATTTTCGTCGGAGAATGTTTTGCGCCGCGTTTTTCGCAAATTTCCGCCGGAGGGCGGAAATTTGCCGGCCGCCGCCCCGAAGCCGCATCTCTGCTAACTCAAAAATAACGGTACAGGGCGCGAGCCCTGTACCGTTTGGGGAGAGAAAATGAAAAACTATGACAGATAGAAAATATCTTATTCAACGCTTGCGTTTTCGATTATCTTCTGCGCAACCTGAGCCGGTGCGTCCTCATAGCGCACAAACTCGAACGAGAACGAGCCCCTGCCCTGGGTTACCTGGCGTATATAGGTGGCAAAGTCGTGCATCTCGGCCATGGGCACCTCGGCCTCGACCTGCTGCATTCCGTCTTCGCCGGGGTTCATTCCGAGAACTCTGCCCCTGCGCTTGTTTACCTCGCCCATTACGTCGCCCATGTTGCTATCAGGCACGAGAGCCTTAAGCGTTCCTATGGGCTCCAAAAGAACGGGGCTTGCGTTTGGCAGTCCGTTTTTATATGCTATCGCCGCAGCCATTTTGAAGGACATTTCCGACGAGTCCACCGGATGGTAGGAGCCGTCGTAAAGCGTAGCCTTGAGTCCAACCACCGGATAACCGGCAAGCACGCCCTTCTTTATGCAGTCGCGCAGACCCTTTTCAACGGCAGGGAAATATCCCTTAGGAACGGCTCCGCCTACTACTCTTTCAGCAAATTCGAGATCTTCGCAATCGCAGGGCTCAAACTCTATCCACACGTCGCCGAACTGTCCGTGACCGCCGGACTGCTTTTTATGCCTGCCCTGAGCCTGAACCTTTTTGCGTATGGTTTCGCGGTATGCCACCTTTGGCTCTTCAAGAATAACGTCAACCCCGTATTTGCTCTTCAGCTTCGAAACGAGTACGTCGAGATGCTGCTCGCCGAGTCCCGAAACGATCATCTGCTTTGTTTCGGTGTTATTCTCGAATTTTATCGTCGGATCCTCCTCCATAAGCTTCATAACAGCCTGCGCTACCTTGTCCTCCTCGCCCTTTGTCTTGGGGTAGATTGCCATAGAGTAGCACGGAGCGGGATAGTCGATTTTATCTATAATTACCTTTCGTGCGGGCGAGCATAGGGTATCGCCCGTTTTTGTGTTTTGCAGCTTCGCCACGCAGCCTATGTCGCCTGCGCCGATATAGGGCTGTTCCTCCTGCTTTTTGCCCCTTATCACCATGACCTTGTTTATTCTTTCGGGCTCGCCGGTAGTCATGTTGACGAGCGGCGTATCGGGAGAAACCTTTCCGCTTATCACCTTAAAATATGACAGCTTGCCGACAAACGGGTCGGCGACCGTCTTGAACACGAAGGCTGCGGAGGCCGCGTTCTCGTTTACCGCAAGCTCGACAGGCTCTCCGTTTTGGTCGAGCGCAAGCTCGGCTCCCTTGTCTGCGGCGCTCGGCGCAAGCCAAATTATGCCGTTTAAGAGCTGGTCTATGCCGAAGGTGTTCTGAGCGTCGCCGCAGAACACCGGGCTTATCGTTCCGTTTTTAACGCCCGTACTCACTCCTACTATGATTTCCTCGGGAGTAAATTCCTCGCCGCTGAAGTATTTTTCAAACATTTCGTCGCTCGTTTCCGCAACCGCCTCGTTAATGGCCGTGCGCAGACCCTCAAGGCGATCGCCCATATCCGGCATAGCGGTCTGTGTCATCTTGCCGTTTTCATAGAGATACGCCTTGTATTCGAGCAGGTTTATATAACAGTTTGCCTTGCCGTCTACGATATAAGGAACGACAACGGGGCAAACCGAGGGGCCGAACTGAGCCTTCAGAGTTTCAAACACGCGGTAAAATCTTGCGCTCTCGTCGCAAAGTCCGTTTACAAAGAACACCTTTGTCAGTCCCGCCTGAGTTGCTGCCTTTACGGCCTTTTCCGTGCCGACGTTTACGCCGTTTTTGCCGGATACAACTATCATTGCGGTGTCCGCCGCGCGCATACCTTCCTTTAAGCCTCCCTCAAAATCAAACAGGCCGGGAGTATCTATCAGGTTGATTTTATAGTTTTTCCATTCAAGCGGCGCAACAGCCGTTACTATTGACGCCTTTCTCTTTATTTCCTCGGGGTCGCAGTCAAGGACTGTGTTGCCGTCGGATATTTTTCCGAGTCTGTCGCTCGCGCCGGCGACATAGAGCATAGCCTCCGCAACGGAGGTTTTGCCTGAGCCGGAATGTCCGGCCAATGCGATATTAAGTATTTTTTTTGCGTCGTACTGCTTCAATATTTGCAGCTCCTTTCAATGCCTTTTAGGTTTTCGTTTTGTCGAAGAGGGCATTTTTTACAATTAATTCTTTAATTGCACTGTAATTATAGCACAATTACACATAGCAAGCAATAAGATTTTGCGACCGCACCATATTTTCACCTATTTAACCAATTGTAAGGTCTGAATATTGTGTATTTTGCACAAATAGTGAGCGCTTTCGGCTTTAATCGTGCTGTTGCAGCCGCTCAGGGCTGCCGCGCCGCTTTGCCGTCTGAAATTTTGAGTGGGGAGATGGGTTTCGGGCGGCGACAGGTGCGGCTCCGCCGCACCTGAAAAGCGCGGCGGAGCAAGCCCCTGCCCCTGTCATCAATCTCTGCCGCCGCGCTTTTCCGGCGCATTTCCGCCGCAGGCGGAAATGCGCGGTCGCCGCCCGAAGCAAACCCGCCTCAAGCACAGCGATAAAACGAGAAGCGCGGCAGCTAAAAACGCGTCGGAGCTGCTCACGCGCAAAAATTCCGCGCAAAAAGCCCCGCGCCTAATAAAAACGCGCGGGGCAAGCTCTGCTCATATTCAATTATTTAATCATCGCGAAAGCAAAAAATTCTTAACCTGCTCAGGAGAGTCGGCAATAAAAATATTGTCAAACTCAAAAGCCTTAACCTTCGTTATGCCGAAGCCATAGGTAACGCCGATAAAATCAATGCCGGCAAGAGAGGCTCCGTTTGAATCATATTGCGAATCTCCGACAAGCACACAGTCGGACCTGTCAAAGCCCATAGCCTCGATAACATGATTCAGGATATATGACTTTGTGCATTTTTCGGTTCTGTCAAAGCCGCATATAATATCAAAATATCCCGCAATTCCGGCGTTCCCGAGCATTCGCTTCGCAAACGGCTCGTACTTGAGCGTGGCGACCGCGGTCGAGATCCCGTTTTCGCGCAGAGCGGCCAAAAGCTCGCGCACCCCGTCGTAGGGCGAGAACATATTTATCCCCTCGGCGCTGTAAACCTCTCTGTAATGCTCCACTGCCCTATCCATCAGCTCGCCGCTGCCGACCTCGTAGAGAGTGTCAAATCCGACATTCAGCGGGCCGCCTATCACACATTTTTTATTTTCAACATTTTTGGGTACAAGCGACAAAGCCCTGCCCGTTTCGGTGTAGGAGTGTATTATTCCCTCTGAGGTATCGAGCAGAGTGCCGTCAAGGTCAAAAATCACAAGCCTTTTCATAATCATTCGCCGTTCCTGTCTGTCAGACGCTCATATATTCTCTTGCAGCAATCCTTGTCGTTAAAGGCAAAGGTCTTGTTTATCCTCTCAAGATACCTTTCCTTGGGCTTGCAGTCGTTTTTCATATAGTCTATTATACATTCCACCGTTTCATCGAGGTTATAGGTCACCTCGCCGAAGCCGTCGCGCTCGTAGTCGAAGTAGCCCTCGGTGTAGGAGTGTCCTCCGGCGCGGAAGGTCGCAAGATCGAAATGCATATATATTATCGGTTTTCTCAGATACGCAAAGTCAAACACAGCCGAGGAGAAGTCGGTCAGCATCAGGTCGGACTGAGCGAACACCTCTCTGTACGCCGTGTCGCTTTTAAGAAGCCGGATATTGTCGTTTAAGTCGAACATTTTGTCAATATACGGCTCTATTATCGGGTGCGGCTTAAAGCACAGAGTATAGCCGTATTCCTTAGCGGCGGAGAGCAGCCTCTCGTCGTTAAAAAGAGAGTTGTAAAAGCTGCAAAACTCGTTCTCGCCAAGGTCGTCCCTGAGTATCCACATTCCGGTGACGGGGTCGGCGTTCGGCTTCATAAGATACTTTCTCCACGTCGGCATAAAGGTTATATACTTCTTTTCATCGTGATAGAGCAAATCGAGCCTCGGCATACCGGTAAGCCATATTCTGTCCTCGGAATAGAAATAGTCATAGTCGAAGCAGGATTTGTACTCCTGATGAGTCGTTACGACAAAGCCGTACATATTGCGGTTGTAAAGCGTAAGCCATGCCGACTGATTGTCCTTTGTAACGCCGTGCTGTAAAAATACGAATTTCATATTGCACAGTATATCCCTGTAAAATATATTGCCGCCCTGAAACGGATTCACAACGGGGACGTTGCCCTGCGACGAAATTATATATTCCGCAAGGAGATGATAGAACTTGTGCTTTTTCGAGTTTGGAGATATGGTTTTCGCAAATTTTGAAATTCTCCTGCCCTCGTCGCAGTTTTTGTCTATTACGAAATAATAGTCCGCCTTTTTCTCGTTTATGGAATTTAAGTACTTGATAAAGGCCTCGCCGTTGTCGTCGCCTCTATCCGTTCTGTCGGATATGAGCCATATGGGCTTCCTGTGGACGAGCTTGAGGAAGCGGTAATATATGCGGGCTAAAAACGCGTGCTTTGCGTAGTCGTTGGGTGTGAGCAGCAGCGAAGCGAGGTATCTCAGCTCCCTGCCGAAGGCCTTAAAGCCATTTGCCTTTTCAACGGTTATAACGCTTGTTTCGCGGTCGTAGCTCAAGATCCGCCCGTTTTTGTAATAGTAGCAGTGCGGCACCAGCGACGAAAGCGGGGAAAATTTTTCAAAGCTGATGTTGTTACGCTTTGCCACATATCCGTTTTGAACGCAGTAAAGCTCTATTTTGCGGCGGCGCTTCATATTTTGAAGGTCTATCTCAAGCTCAAAGGTCATTCCCTCATACACCGGCTCGCCCCAGCATATGGTATCAAAATCTCTGCCAATATTTTTACATTCAAATTTTTCACGGCCGTCTGCAAGGGCGTACATACCAAAGCCTTCCTTGCCGCAGCCGAAAAATTTCGCCCTGATGTGAAATTTCACCTTGTCCCTGTGAAGCTCGACAAATTCTATCCTCGTAGTGTTGTTTGAAAGGAGAGAAAGCCGTGTGTTGCCGAAATACAGCCTCTTGTCGCTCGGCATAAGGATTATATTTGCGGCGTCGCCGTATTTCAACCTGAAGAAAAACAGCTTGTGCGCAAACTGGAGGCGCTTGTCCGTCCTTATAACTCTGTCGTCTACCTCTTTAATAAAGCGCGTCAAAAGCGCGAGAAATTCCTCGCTTGAATAAGCTCTTTCCGCGACCTCCTTTGCAAACGGCTCGACGGCGCACCACTCCGAAAACATGAGCATATTGTACTGAACATAGATAGGCATGAGCTCGCCCGAATATCTGTCGAGCAGCTTTTCCATAAAGCTTTCCTTATACACCTTAAAAAGGCTGTTGTTTTCTCTGTATTCGGCGAACAGGCGCATACAGAAATTTTTTGACGGGTAGGGGATAACAAGCGGCTGCTTGGTTATCGCAAACGCCGGAGCGCACTCAAACATCTCGATCATAACGCGGCAGATAAACAGCTCCTCTATCGAAATGTCAAACGAGAAGTTGAGGGTAATTTCACCTTTTATAAAGCAGTAGTTGAAGAAAATCAGGGGAATCTGGAAGCTGTCCATGAGGTCGACCGCGTCCGCGTCGGCGGGAAGACTTTCCGAAAGAAGCAAGGTGTTGCCGTTTGCCGCCTCCGAATCACTGTTTGCCAGCACAACGTTGACGGCGCTTCCGTTTTGCTCAAACGAAGCCTTTACTTCTGTGAGCGTATTTTCGCCGTAAACGCTGCCACATTCGGCGTAGTTTACATATTCCGCCGAAACAAGCGGCTTAGAGCGCCTGTATGCCTCCATTATATTATCGCACTCGCCGAGGACTGTGATATTGTCTTGAAAGCGGCTTTGCAGAGCCTCTATGTATTTTTTGTCGCCGACGTCCTTTGAAAAGGATATAATAAGCTGAACGTTTTTCTCAAAGCCGGCGCTTTGAGAGATTATGCTCTCGACGGTTTTTTTATAATCGTCGTTGGACGCGTAAATGACGAATGAAAACAAGAAGCCGTTATTTTTTCGCATTATTGTACCGCTCCTTTTGAAATTTTATTGCTTACCTTTTTCAGCACGACGCTCAAAAGTCTGTCGTAGCGCGTGAATTTCTTTATAAAGTGCATAGCTATAGCCACCGCAAGTGAATCGAGAAGAAGAACGAGATCTATGAGCAGCCAGTTTTTAAACGAATATGTGAAATCCGCAAACAGGTAATTCCTGATGAACGAATGCGTCAGGAATATGTCCATTGAATATTTGCCAATGAATAAAAGCACCTGCCTTATTACGGGAATATCTATTATGAACTCATAACAATAATAGAGAACAAAAACGGGAATTATGCCGTCGCGCAGCTCATAGGTATATCCCGAGATTGGGTCGCACGCGCCCCGCAACACATAAAAAAGAGCGAGAATAGCGGTTGCGACGACGAATTTAATGACTTTATTCAGAACTCTGTTTTTTGTCACTGAGAACTCCTTTAGGAGGGCAAGAATATCGTTTTGTGCAAATAATACGCCGAGCAAAACTACGAACATATATCTAAGCACATTGCTTTGGCCGCCTACACTAAAATCGGTGCCGAGGACTATGAGCCTCGGAACAAACAATGTGATAAGCACGGCAGCAAGTGTTCCGAACTTTTTACAGCACGCGGCCATAAGCGGAACGATGATAACAATAAAAATTGCCAAGGTCATATACCACCATGTGCCGTTCAGGGTCGGACTGTCAAAAAGGAATGCAAGGCCGAAAAAGTCGATAACGGCGTTAGTAAACCCCCGCATAATCCCGTATTTTCCTGCGCTGGTCGAATACACCGAGAAATGCTGCGGCGAGATAAACGCGCAGGCAACGGCGCAAAAAACAAACGCGAACCAAAAGCCCCACATGAGCTTTATCAGCCTTGGGGCAAGATAATCCCTATATTGTCCGGCGCGCAGAGTTGTTTCGCCGCCGTATTTTTTCAGCGACAGCGTAAGACCGTAGGCGCTCAAAAACGCGAATATGCTTACGCAGATTTTTCCGGCGACCGAAAAGGAAACCACGCTTTGCTCCGAGAATGGAAAAAAGCTTACATTGTAGTTATCGAAGCGATCCGCAGACAGGAAGTTGTGGTGATTAAGCAGCAGCAGGATCGCTATTCCTTTTATCGCAAGAGTATCTGTTTTTGAGAAAATAGTTTTCAATTAGTAAAACCTCCAGTGGTAAAATTACTGCTCGCCGCAGTCGCCGCTCTCATAAGCCGACGGCGTTATAAATTTAATTTTCAGCTTTTCGGAGAGCATATCAAGCTGCTGTCTGGCGGCAAGATTTTTTTCGCAAAGCGATTGCGGGTCGTATATCCCGCTTAAACGAATGTCGAAATAATTGCCTCTGGAGCTTGCCGAAAAGCCGTCGTAGCCGGCGAGAGCCACGCTCTGAACCGAGGCCTTTATGAGCAGCTTGAGTATCATAATGCCGGAGCTGTCGGATGCGTCGTAGGAGGCGTTTATAAGCTCCGAATAATTCACCACCGTCGCGCCCTCGGGCAGATTTTTTATATTTGACGTAAACACCGTTTTTTTCACATCAAGCTCGTCCGCAAGCTCGCGGCAGCGCCGCCCGTTTCCGACAAAGACGAGGTCTGACTTTATATAATCGGGTATGAAATTGACAGAAATGATATAAGGCGAATTTTGCTTTACATAATCGAGAATAAGCTCTTTTTTCTCGGTGATGCTTCTTCCCGGGGCGAGCACGAGTATATTTTTTCCGTCCCATTCCTTTCTCAGCGCGCCCACGGTTTTCATATCGTCAACGGCGTTCGCCTGATAGCTCTGATATATCCCCTCGATCAGGCCTTTATCGAAAAAGCGCCTGCTTTCGCGCGGCAGCTGCTCGAGTATATTGCCTATCGCCGGCATGGAAAGCGTGTGCTTCGCCATAAGATAGGACGAATAGTTCGGGTGGCAGTTGTTTGCGGCTGAAAGAAAATACGCCGAGCTGTATCCCCAAGGCGTGTCTATATATATGGGCGCAAGATATTGCTCGACTATCTCGAGCACCGGTAAAACGTCGTAATGCGCCGAATGATTTTTGTTAAGGTAGTCCATAAACAGCTCGGAGCAGAGGTTGCCGGCTCCACGGCCTATGCCGTTTACGCTGCAATCTATTATAACGTCGCGATCCGTTTTGTACTCGGCGAGAGCCTGTGCGTTTGAAAACGCGAGCTGGAGGTTGTTGTGCGAGTGGTAGCCGAGCTTTATCTCGGGAGCGAGATTGTTGTCAACCAAAATGACCTGTCTGAGCAGATCCTTCTTATACATAACCCCGAGGGTGTCGACGATATAAAACGCGTAGGGCTTCAGCTCATTGACCCGCTCGAGCAAATCGAGGAACTGCTTATCCGTGTAGTTTGTCGTTCCGACCGGCTGCATGAAGAGCTTATAGCCCTTGCTCATTATGACTTCGGCCCATTTAAACGCCTTGTCTATGCAGTCGGGGTGGAAGGTAAGGCGTATGCCGTCAAGGGGGCCTTGCTCCGCGTCGGCAAGATATGAGGGGTCGAGCTCCTTTTCGCCTATCGCTATCATCGCGACGTACATTGTGTCGGAGTCGGGGTCCTTTGTTATAAAGGAGTTCAGCTGCTCGACGGAGTTGAAAATCGAGCGTTCCGCATCATACGGCTTGTCAGACAAAAAGCCGCACTCTATTATATCGGTGTTTGACTTCGCTATATTGAACAGAATGTTCCCGATAGCCTTTTTGCCGAATTTCCAGTTGTTGATGTAGCCGCCGTCGCGCAGCGTGCAGTCAAGTATCTTTATTCTTATCATACTTTTTCACTTTCGGTATTTGTGTTGATATATTTGTCGAATATGACCTGCGCAAGGTCAAAGTCTATCGGTTGATTTATGTCGGTGGCTTCGACAAAGTCCGCCTCAAGTCTGAATGGCCTATCGCCGGTGCGCCTACCGCTCTGTATCAGCTCTTTTGTGTAAACGTAAAGCCCCGTCGTTTCGGCGTAGGTGTTCTCTATGTCCTGAGTGCGCGGTATCTTCATCGTGTCGTAGTTAGGCTCCCCGTTTATCCACAGAAATTCCTGAACCTTTTTTACGGTGAAGGCGCTGTCGTATTCACCGCTTTTCACCTTGTCTATCGCCGTTTCTATCGTTTCCTTTTTTATAAACGGCGCGGTCGCGTGGGTCAGGACATAAACGTCTGCGTCAACGTCGCGCGCAAATGAGGTCAGCACGTCTATTATCGGCGTTGAGCTTTGGTCGAGCGCTTCACTGCGCTTTAAAAATTTTATGCTCTCCGGAAGATACTGCTTTACTGCCTCGTCGCTGCAATAAACATATTTTTCGTCCGCGCCCTCGACCTCGGCGAGCGTGGACAGGATATAGCACAGCAGAGGCTTGCCGTTTTTAAACGGCTTTGTGTTTTTCCCCGGCAGTCTTTGGTTATTAAGCTTTAGCGGTACGAACGCAACTGTTTTTTTACTCATTTTTATCCTCCCACTCCATATCTCTTTGCTGTATTGCGGCGAGCTTTTTTATTATCTCCCCGTCGAATCTCTTCGCCGTTATATTTACCGTCGCCCTTGAATATTTGAGCTTTCTTTGAATGTCAAGATTTTTAAGCCGCTCGCAGATTTTGTCATCTCCGCATTTTGCGTAAATCAGATATTCCCTCTCCGGCATCAGGCTGTTTTCCCGAGGGGAGTATTTTGCTTTTATCAGATACATTTTTTCAAAATCCCAGTCGGGGGAAAAGCTGAGCACGTTTCCGAGATTGAGCACCAGCGTGATTTTTTCGCCGTTTGAGTCTATATTCTCGACACGCTCTACACCTCCGTCTATTACGGCGGTTCCGCCGCCAAGGGAAATATCGCGGCTTTCGAGGAAGTTTTTCATCTGCTCTTCATTAATATTTTGAATTGACGTCCCGTCCTTTATCCCGAGCTCAAGCAAAAGCTCCGCCGCCGCGTACATCGGATTGAGGTTTTCCGGCTCGGTTTCGGCTTCGGTGGTGAAGTAATAGGCGTGCTTTACCGAGTTTACCATGCCTCTTATCGACGTGGAGCTGACCGTCAGCGCCGTGTCGATATCGCCGTCTATCGCAAAGGGAAGAAGCTCTGACGGCACTCCGCGCGACAGCAGCCTTGCGTCGGGGAAAATTCGGGAGTAGTTTTGCCAGCGGTCCTTTGGGTGGGGCTTTATGACGAGCTGGTGCTCGGGGCACATATAGTCCGCGACCATTGTCATCGTCATTTCCTGTAGGTCTATGTCCTTTATTTTCAGCGTGTTGAGATCCTGCGTGAGAAAGAGGCAGATTTTTTTGTCGCTGCTTATCGCCTCGTTCATATCGCCGAAAAAGCCGAGTATTGACGGTACCTTGTCGGGTATCATATTTTTCAGCGCCTTATATATTGAAAAATCAACCGCCAGCGGGTCGGAGAAGCCCTCGAGCTGATTGTCGAGGTCGCACAGCTTTGCGGTTATCATTTCATTTTCTCCCGCTCCGCCAAGGTATCGGCTGATTATGTGGTCGGTCAGGTTGTTTCTTTTTGTTATGAAAATATATCTCTCGTGCTCCGAGAGCATTCCGCTCGCGTCCTCCATATATATATACGGTATCCTGTTTTTTACAAGATAAACGCCGAAGGCGTGCTGATCGGAGGCGACGTATATTTTGTCGTATTTTTTTATATCCTCGTCAAACCAGCCTATCAGCGCGCGGCAGGAGTTGTCTATGACCGTATTTATCTCCTTTTCCGTGCTGTTCTCATCGAGGGCTATGCCCTTTTGCAGCTTAAATTGTCGTTCGGGCACATAGCGCACCCTTGTGAAAAAGCCGCGCTCGAGCAGCTTTTGGCGAAAAGCCTCCCTTTCGTTTTGCGGCCTGATATATTCTATCATCAGCAGTTCCGATTCCTCGTTTGCGTGATACGTTAGCTTATGCGCTATGCTATATAGGAGCTGGTATGTGGTCGACACATGATAAAGAACCATTCTGTGCCCGCCTTTCGTTAAAGGTAAAGTGTTTTTTGGGAAGCGCTTAATTTGTTGCGCGAGGGTATGATGCAGGCTGTCGCAGCGCCCGTTTTTTCTTTGCTGCTGCGGCAGGGTGGGTTTAGGGCGGCGACCGCAAATTTTCGCTCTCCGGCGAAAATTTGCCGAAAAACGCGGCGGCGCAGGGGCTGTTCCCCTGTCAATCGACTAATCTCCGCCGCGTTTTTAAGTGCGCGCCGCAGGCGCGCACGGGTCGCCGCCCGAAACCCCGTTTCCCGCTCAAGCTCTCCGAGAATATAACTGCGACAGCCGGAAACACCCCATCAAAGCCCCAAAGCCCTTTTCAGTCCGCTTTCTCCGCAGCGGTAAAGAGCAAGGCAATCCGAACCGTCAATATTCAAATCCTCCCCGCTTTGCCCGAGGTACGATATGAAATCGTCGGCAAAATCAAATACGGCGGAGTAAATCTCCTTCATCGCTGATATGTCGAGCGCTTTGTCGCCCGCGCCGCCCCTCGCCCCGCGCAATATCCTAAAAAGCATCTCCGTGTTTTTCGGAGCAATACCGAGATAGGAGCATATGTCGGCCTGAGCCAAATCGTTCCCTCCAAAGGGGTATATCACAAAATCATCGGCCCCCGCGCTGCTCGGTATAAAGCTCGGGTCAAACGACGCGTCCGGCAGGAGTTTTTTTAAGACCTCGGCAAAAAGCGAATACTCTCCGCACACGCATATGACCCTTCTTTTCCCCGCCGCCCTTGAAGCGGAAAGCGCAAAACCGAATATCGCGGGCGCAAGACAAAGATACGCAAGCTCGTATTCAAAGCTCTGCTGCTTTGCGCCGCTGAATATCCTCAGTCCGCAGAGTCCGTCGTATATGCCGGCAAACGGCGGGCTGAGCCTCGGCTTTTTGATTTTTTCCATAAGCGAACGCGGCTCGGGATAATAAAAAGGCTGACAGCCCCTTTTGATGTAACCCTTTATAAAGCGCTTAAAATTCCCGCTCACTATACCGGTATAATCGGGCTCGTCCAAAACGGGCGGAGTATCGTAAGCCGTGGTCAGAAGCTCGTCGGGAAAAATGCCGAAGCCGCTTAGCAAGGCGGAAATAAAATCCTTGGGATAGCTTGTCCTTATATAAGCGGTGAGCCTCAAGCCGTTGCCGTTTGCAATGTCGAGCAAGCGGGCGGCGTAGCTGTTTTTAATGCAGTACCTTTTAAACAGCTCAAGCTCATCATTAAAATCGACGCGGCAGCCGAGCCTGTCGTTTATAACCTTATATATATCCTCTATCGGCTTTGTCGGGTCGTCAAGCCTTGCCCTCAATGCGGCAAAGCCGCGCACGCCGCTGATTTTTTCAAGAGCAGAAAAAAGCTCCGCGCCGCTCTTCATTATAACGACCGCGCTGCCGAATATATCGGTTATGATCCTGCGGTTGTCGAGCACGCCCGTCGCAAGCTCCACAACAGGCGGTCGCAAAAAGGCCTCGGAAAGATAAGCCTCGCCGAGCGTCTTTGAAAAAGCCCTTCCCCTTAAAAACGGGAGGCGGCACATAATATTGATTTTCAAAAGCTTCATTGCAAAATTCACGGGCTTGTTTGTCGCCTCCTCGTGATTTTGCATTCTTAGACAGCTGCAAAGAAAATTTATATCTCCGCCGCCATAGGTCAAAGCGGAATAAATCTTTCCCACAAAATCCGTTGATATTTTTTCAAGCATTACATTCTCCGGTATTCTCGTTTTAAGGTGAGTAAATCACAGCTCCGACAGCCTGCGCCGACGGTAAAATTCTTCTAAAATTATATTACTGCGCTGTCGCTTTGTCAACTGCCGCAGGACAGGGCGAACGAGGAGAAAGAGAAAGGGACAAAACGGAGAGCTCGTCCGCGGCGAACCTGTCAAAATTGATAGTTTTAATAAATTTCCCGAATTTATATAAATTTTTTTTAGAAATATATTGCTTTTTAAAAATCGCTGTGCTATTATATGGACGAAAAGGATTAAACGAATCGTGCATTTTAGTTGATATTGCACATATATTCTTTTCCCCCATTTTGACTATCGACCGCTTTGCGGTTAGTAGAATAATTTTTAAAGGTAAAACAGAAAGAAAGAAGGAACATGATTATGCGCAGATTATCAAAAATTTTGGCATTCGGCATGGCAGCGTGTATGGCGGCGACAGCGTTCGTCGGTTGTGGAGGCAGCGGCTCAAGCTCAAACGGTTCAAGCTCGGGCGGCGACTCCAGCGCTCCCGACTCATCGGCAGTTGCAAGCGGCGACGCTTCAAAGGGTTCGGTTTATTGGCTGAACTTTAAGCCGGAGCTTGACGAGACCGCTCAGGAGCTTGCAAAAATGTACACCGACGAGACGGGCATACCCGTTAAGGTAACGACAGCGGCGGCGGGCTCTTATTCACAGACGCTCACCTCCGAGATGGAGAAATCGGACGCTCCTACGCTGTACATTATCGGCAACTCGGCGGGCGTAAAGCAGTGGAAGGATTACGCAATTGACCTTACGGGCACAAAGATTGCCGACGAGCTCAACACGGACGCCTACAACCTCTATGACGAGGACGGAAGACTTGTTTCGATAGGCTATTGCTATGAGAGCTACGGCATCATAGCAAACCCGGATCTCGTAAAGCAGGCGGGCCACAAGATGGAGGACATCAAGAACTTTGATACCCTCAAGACAGTAGTTGAGGACATTCACAAAAACGCGGATAAGCTCGGCTTCGACGCTTTCACCTCCTGCGATATGGACGACAATTCATCATGGCGCTTCACAGGCCATATGGCTAACCTCGAGTATTATTACGAAGAGGGCGGCACACCTTGGACAGAAACTCCTGCCTCAATCACAGGCGAATATCTCCCGAACTACAAGAACCTTTACGACCTTTGCACACAGAACAGCCTGACAGATCCTAAGGATCTCGCAACAGGCGGTCACGATGCGACAAAGGAATTCTGCGACAAGAAAGCAGCTTTTCACGTTCAGGGCTCTTGGGAGTGGGCAACAATAAAGGACAGCGTTCCGAATGCGGTTATGATCCCGTATTACTGCGGTGTTGAAGGCGAAGAAAAGGCCGGTCTTAACTGCGGTACAGAGAACTGCTGGGCTGTAAACTCCAAGACCTCAGCCGACAACCAGGCGGCAACTCTCGACTTTATGTATTGGTGCGTAACCAATAAGGACGCCGCTCAGAAGCTCGTTGACGCGCTCGGCGTTCTTCCCTACAAGCAGGTTCCGGAATCAACAAACGCATTCCTCAAGAACGCTGCCGACTATACAGCTGAGGGCAACTATGTAATGGATTGGGCGACAAACTATCAGCCTAACGTTGATGAGTATCGTAAGGCTCTCGTTTCCGCTCTTAACGCATACAATGCTGATCAGACAGACGCTAACTGGGAGGGCGTTAAGACCGCCTTCGTTGACGGCTGGGCAACTCAGTATGCAGCGGCAAACGGCTGATAAAGCTGATAAAATTTAATTTCGTATTTTAGCCTATACAATAGGGGCGGGCGAAAGCGCCCGTCCCTATGTTTTCTCCGTAGACGATCTCACACCAAAGGAGATGATTTTTTGTTTAAGAAAAAAAACGGCAGCACTCTGCGCCGCCCCTTGAGAAAATGGGGCTTGCTGTTCTTAGGCCCAATCACAGCCGCCTTTGCAATCGGCTTTATCTGGCCGTTTATACAGGGTATATACCTCTCCTTTTGCAAATTCCAGCTCATATCCGACGCAAAGCCTGACGGTTTCAACAACTATATCGCCGCGTTTTCGGACGCAACCTTTCTTCACGCCTTTTGGTACACGGCTCTCTTCGCAATAGTGAGTCTTGTGCTGATAAATGTTTTGGCGTTTGCTGTCGCCTATGCCCTCACTCAGGGAATCAAGGGCAGCAACCTATTCAGAACTGTATTTTTTATGCCTAACCTGATAGGCGGCATTGTTTTAGGATATATATGGTCAATGATATTTGATGGTATACTCTCACACTTCGGTACATCTATCGTTTTAAACAGCACCTTCGGTTTCTGGGGCCTTATAATCCTAATGTGCTGGCAGCAGATAGGATATATGATGATAATTTACATTGCCGGACTTCAAGCTGTTCCGGAGGATATGATCGAGGCGGCTAAGATAGACGGCGCCACAAAGTGGCAGACGCTTACCAGGGTAATAATCCCCAACGTAATGCCGTCAATAACCATCTGCACCTTCCTGAGCCTGACAAACGGCTTTAAGCTGTTCGACCAGAACCTCGCTCTCACAAGCGGTCTGCCGATAGTAATGCAGGAGGGCGGCTCTGTCGTAAAGCAGACGGAAATGCTCGCGCTCAATATTTACAATACATTCTACGGCTCAAGCACAGCAGCACGCGGCACGGCTCAAGCTAAGGCCGTAATATTCTTCGTTCTTGTAGCGGGTCTTGGTCTTGCGCAGCTCGCTTACACACGCAGGAAGGAGGTGCAGCAGTAATGAGTAACGAAAAGGCTGTCGCCAACGTAAAACCCCCGAAAAAGCAGTTTAAAAAGGGCAAAATGATTCTGACTATAATTATGTCTGTCATAAGCGTAGTTTATGTTCTGCCCGTGCTTGCGGTTCTTGTCAACTCATTCAAGCTCAACACCTTCGTTAAAACCGACACCTTCGCCCTGCCCTTCGGCGAAATGTGGGCAGGCTTTGGCAACTTCATCAAGGGTATGACCTTTGGCAACTACCCGTTTTATAAAAGCGTTCTTTACAGCGTTGTTATCACTCTGCTGTCCACGGCTCTTATCCTGCTGTTCACCTCAATGGCGGCGTGGTACATAGTCCGCGTTGACTCGATTTTCTGCAAGATAATTTATTATCTCTGCGTATTTTCTATGGTTGTTCCCTTCCAGATGGTTATGTTTACACTGTCAAAAACGGCCGACACATTAAGCCTGAACACACCTTGGACGATACCGATAATCTATCTCGGCTTCGGCGCGGGACTTGCGATATTTATGTTTGTAGGATTTGTCAAGTCGATACCTGTCGAGATAGAGGAGGCGGCGTCAATAGACGGTTGCGGTCCGTTAAGAACGTATTTCACGGTAGTTTTCCCGATGCTCAAGCCGACTATGATTTCTGTCGGAATACTTGAGATAATGTGGGTATGGAACGACTACCTCCTGCCGTATCTTGTTCTCGATATAAAAGAGTACAGAACGATTCCTATTCATATCCAGTACCTAAAGGGAAGCTATGGCACGGTTGACCTTGGCGCGACAATGGCTCTTATACTTCTCGGCATAATTCCGGTTATAATCTTCTATCTCCTTTGCCAGAAGCACATAATAAAGGGCGTTGCGGCAGGAGCCGTTAAGGGCTGATAAAATAAATAATTTTGTCAAAAATTTTGACGGCTGTCGTTTTGCGGCGGCCGTCATTTTTTGCGCTTTCGGGGCGGCGACCGTAAATTTCCGCCCGCGGCGGAAATTTACAAAAAACGCGGCGGCAAGCTGTGTGAACCGCCCTAAAAAAATTCTTTGCCGCGTTTTTCCGGGACTGCCTGCGGCAGTCCCTGTCGCCGCCCCGAAAGCGCTCAGCTCTAAAAGCTTTCTTCCTCGCCCTACCTCACTCTATCGAGTCCTTATACTCCATAAAGGGGTATTCGTCGCATATGCGACGGCAAATCCTCTTGGTTTCCTCATCAGCGCCGCAGTCAAGACAAATCACACGCTCTATCGCGCCGCAATACACCCACATAGCCTTTGCGGCTGCGCTCCTAAGCAAAATTTCAGCGTCGCCGCTGCTTGATCGTATGGGAACCAAAATAATTAAATTTTTATCGCTTTTAGTTTTAAACAAGCGGCAGACTATTACTCTGAACAAATCTATCAAGCCAAGAAGCGAAAGAAAGATAAAAATTATGTCACGCAGCGCAATCAGCATAAGATCAACTCCACGGCACTTTTTATTATATTATGAAAATAAGGCTCGTCTTGTGTGCATAAATGCCCGCGAGCGTATAAAAATAAAATCAGATAAAGCGACGGCCGAAGCCTCGGCTTAGCTCTATCAAAACAATACGAGGTGACAAAAAATGGACAATTCGTACGCCAATAAGAGTATTCATTGCACCGTTTCACAGTGTAAGTACAACAACACGCTTGAAAACTACTGCTCGCTCGACAGCATTAAGGTCGGCACCCACGAACCGAATCCCACAGTTCCTAAATGCACGGACTGCGAATCGTTTTCTGTTAAATCCGACTGCTGCGGCTGCGAGTAAAATATCAGCTTATTTTTCAAGCCCGCTTTACGGGCACGAAATTCCTATCAAGCAAAGGCCCTGAGCAAAAAATCAGGGCTGCAAATCACAGCTTCAAGCAGCGCCGAGGGCGCAAAAAAACACTTAATCGACAAAATAGAGGGCGGCCAAAGGGTCACCCTCTATCCTTTTTATTTTTCTCTATGAATCTTTCGCTTTGCTCGTCAGCCTTTGACGCGGCGCTGCAAAGGGCGGTCACGAAAACGCCGACAAAACAGCCGAATACCGCCCCGAAAATAAACGATACCATTTCCCCCACCTCACATATTCTTATAAAAAGCATTTCCCCCTGCTTTCAGAATATGCAGTCGGCAAAATTTTGCAGCTCCCATTTACATAATTATAAAATTCGCATAATTACAAAAGCGACGCGCTGCCGCTTTTTATCTGCGGCGGGGCTATATCACTCCAAAGCCTCGGCGACGTCCCTCAAATATTCCCGAATCTTAAGCCTTTGCGGGCAGCGGCTCTCGCACTTCCCACAGCCTATACACTCCGAGGCTTTGCCGTGCTCCTTGGTAAGATTTGAATAATAGGTCGAGGCCACTATGCCCTGCCCCGCGCCGAAGCGCTTCAAATTATTATATATCGCAAAATACTCCGGAATTGCGATTTTCTTCGGACAGCCTTCAACACAATATCTGCACGCCGTACACGGAATTGCTATACCGCCGCTGATTATCTGCGCGACGTTCATAAGCAGGCTTATCTCCGCGCTGTCGAGCGGCTTAAAATCCTTCATATAGCTCAGGTTGTCGTCTATCTGCTCCATATTGCTCATTCCCGACAGCACCGTCATAACATTTTTCGGAGTCGCCGCAAAGCGCACCGCCCACGACGCCGCCGACATATCCGGCTGGGTGTTTTTCAAAAGCAGCTGCGCCTCCTTTGCTATTTCCGCAAGAGAGCCGCCCTTGACCGGCTCCATAACTATCACCGGCTTGTTGTGGCGCTGCGCCGTTTCATAGCACTCCCTCGCTCTTATCGTCGGATCCTCCCAATCAAGGTAGTTTATCTGGAGCTGAACATACTCCGTTTCCGGATGCTCGGTAAGTATTTTGTCTAAAAGCTCGGGCGAGTCGTGGAACGAAAATCCGATATGCTTTATCCTGCCCTCTTTCTTTTTCTCGGCTATAAACTCAAAGGCTCCGACCCTTTGGGCTGTCTCGTAATTTTCCGCTCCGAGCGCGTGCAGCCAGTAGTAGTCAAAGTATTCAACCCCGCAGCGCTTTAGCTGCTCGTCGAAAAATTCCTGCATCTGCTCGGCGCGCTGAACATAAAATATCGGCAGCTTATCCGTCACCGTAAAGCTCTCTCTCGGATAGCGCGCAACCACCGCTTCTCTGAACGCCTGCTCGCTCATACCACCGTGATACGGGTAGGCTGTGTCAAAGTAGGTTCCTCCGGCGCTAATAAAGGCGTCCGCCATCTCCTTGAATTTTTCCATGTCGATTCTTTTTTCATCTCCGCCTAAGGTCGGCAGCCGCATAAGGCCAAAGCCAAGCTTGAGCATTATAAATCTCCTCCTGTTCTTTTCCGTTCTATTCTGTTTTTTGTTCTGTTATTAATTAAGCCTGCGGCAGTGCGCAGTACGGTTTCAGCAACATCGTCTTATTTCGCGACGATTTCAGGCGGGCGCGTCGAACAGTAACGCCCACACTGCCGCAACGACGGCTATCAGCAGCAAAACCAAAATATTTATTTTTATCTTTGAAACGATAACTCCAACCAGCTCGCGCAAAAAAGCGTTCGGCCAGAAGTACCATTTTGTTTTACTTCCCATTCCCTCCGCGTGCAGACCGAGACTTTCGGCGAAAATCCCGCTTCGGAAAACGTGGTAATTCGTTGTTGAAAACGCCACCTTGCTATTCGGCTCTATCGAGTCGATTATCCTCTTTGAAAACAGCATATTTTCATATGTGGTCGTCGACTTGTTTTCCATTATTATTTCGTCCTCGGGTATCCCGTTTTCAACAAGATAATTTCGCATAGCCTCCGACTCCGACATTATTTCGTCCGGTCCCTGACCTCCCGATGGAATGAATACCGCCGATTTGCCCGTCGCCGCCTTCTGACTTTTATAAAATTCAATGGCTCTGTCAACTCTTCCTCTCAAAAGAGGCAGCAGGGAACCGTCCTTCGCTATTCCGCAGCCGAGTATTATTATGTAATCCTTGTCATATTCCGGCTCATGCCGCGCCGCCTTGACTCCGCAAACGATTGCTCCGAAAAGCAGATTTTCAATATAACACAGGGTCACGCATATAAAGATGCTTACCATGGTTTCGATTTGCTTCAAGGTTGCGTTTACGCCTTCGGCGGGAGCAAAGAGCGCGTCGAGTATTTTGCTTGAAAACAGCGTTAAAAACACGCCGACTATAATAAAGACGCTGAATATTATCCCCAGCAGATTTGCCGGTCTAAAGCCCTCGTGGCGCACAAGAGAGATATTGCTTGTCGACAGCGCCACAGCGACTATAATTATCAAGGGCGTTGATAAAAAAACAAACATCAGAGTCGACACTATGGTCATATCCACCACCGCGAAGGTCGTCATATCTTCAACCGAGAGCGTACAGTCGCTCCTCATACACATCATGAAATGCGTTATAATAAGGTTCAGAGAAAACAGCGCCATACCGAGATAAAAAATATTTTTATATGAAAAAATCGATATCCTGCTCTGTTTTACATACGAGCTTATCATGATCGCCATGAGCACCGCGCAGAAAATTATCGCTGCGCCGATTATTCCCTCGAGCCCCCGAAAGTCGCTGCCGTTGCAAAAAATGATCCCGAGCTCATTTACTCTCATAACGATCGAGGTCGAACCGTAATCATTGTAAATTATTTCGACGTCCGTTTCCCCGGGCGACAGGGACTTAAATGTTATAAGATTGTTATCCGGGGAAATATTGACGCACTCGACTATGCCCTCGTCGCTGAATCTGACGTCTACGTTTTCGTCGTGCTCAATTAACATTCCGCGAAGCTGATAGGTCTGACCGTTTACCCATATGTAAAAGAACGCCGCAACCGCTAATAAAACGGCTGTGGATATGAGCACTATCGCATTTTTATTTTTTATCTTTTTCATTTACCTCAGCTCCGGCATCGTTATGTCTTAATAGCTATGCTTTATATTATATCACTGTTTTACCGTCAGTTCAACATTCCGGCAATCGTATGAAGCAGGTTTTGGATAGCGCAGAGTCCAAATTGCCAAAGCCCCAAGCGGAGCAACTTCAAGCTCCTTATCGTGCAGAAGCTGCAAGTGTAAATAAATAAAGCAGCGCTCAGACAGCTGCGGCGAAGGCTCCGCCAAAAACAGCCCTTTCGACAAATTTAAGCCCCGCCGAGAGGCAGGGCTTAGCTTAATGCTTTATTCTATTACTCTTCTTATCGAGCGATAATTTCCTATTCCGTAATCATGAGTAACCATATATCCCTCGGTCGGAGCGTGAATCTTTCCTCCGTTTCCGTCATATATGGCGACGTGTCCGTGATAAACTATTATGTCGCCCGCGCGAGCCTCCTCAAGGCTTACCTCGCGTCCCGCATAAATCAGGTCTGTTCTTATTCCCCAGAGGTTTATTCCGAACTTTGCGTATATTGCGCACACAAAGCCCGAGCAGTCGACCCCGCTTGTGAGATCTGTTCCGCCCCATACATAAGGCAGCCAGCCGACATACTTGTCAGCCTCTTCAACTATTGAATTGGCTGTTTCGTTGATATTTATGTTTTGGGGTATAACCACATGGTAATCGGGCTCGACCGGAACGTAATTTACAACGCCCGAAACGGTCACGGGGCAGCTCGCCTTTACCTTGCTGCCGTCGTTCGCCGTTGCGATTATATCGCACACGCCGTTGTCGACAGGATATACGTTGCCGTTTTGATCCACGACCGCAACATTTTCGTTTGTGCTCGACCACGTTACGCTCGTATCGGTCGCGGCTTCGGGAAGATACGACATAACCGAAAGCTGCTCGACGCAGCCGAGTCCGCAAAATTGAATATCTATGTAATTGAGCTGTATTTCCTTTAGGGCGACAACATCGTTTACTGTCACCTTGACGCTTCTCTTTACGCCGGAGCCGTCAACTGCCGCACAGGTCACAGTCGCAGTGCCCGCCGCAACAGAGGTTATTTTGCCCTTTGAGTCCACCTTAACAACGCCTTCGTCGCTGCTTGACCATTTGAGCTTTTTATTTTCTGCGTCGTCGTTTGTTATTTTGCTCTTTATGGTCTTTGACTCATTTAAATTCATGGTAACCGCCGTCGGATTTAGCCTTATTCCCTTGACCTCGACCGTCTTTACATTGACCGTACACTCAGCCTTTGCCCCGCTGTTTTCTTCAAGGCAGGTGATTTTCACGCTGCCGTTTTTAACCGGAGTGACGGTTCCGTTTTTATCGACCTTCGCGATTTTTTCGTCCGCGCTCGACCACTTGTATTTCACCTCGGCGTCCTCTTCACTGAAGCTCGGCACAAGCGTAGCCGTATCCTTTAGCTTTTTAAAGGTGAGGCTTTTTTTGTTCAAGCTTACAGTCGGGGGCTTTTTCGCTATATCCGCCGACTGCTCGTCTGGATTGTTCGACTTGGCCGCGAGCACCCGAGTGCGCACAAGGTTATCGTGCGCCGCCATCACCGAGGACGCTTTGTAGTCGTCCTTATCGTATTTAAAGCCGCTGAGCTGCAAAATATCGGTGCTGCTCCCCGAGCTCAAATCCAATGAAGCCGACGCGCCTATGCTGACTGCGGCCGCCGCGGCAACCGCTATTGCGGCAACGCCGAGCGCCGCACGCTTTTTATTGATGCGCCTTGGCTTGTCGGTCGTTTTCCGCACAAGCGGCGCTTGGTCTGCGCAATTTTTATTTTTTTCCAAAGACATTTTAAAACAACCTTTATTATGTATTACCGCAGTGTGTTTAAGCACAATAGTTATTATATAATAAAAATTTCGATTTGTCTGCAAGAAATTTTTAACAGAATGTAAAATCAAATGACAAAATAAAAATTATATTTCTCATCAAGAATTATACGCCGTAAATTGCCCTCTTTGGGCTCTAAATTCGCGGTTTTTTTGAAAATACTTGTACAATATTCACAAAAAACTACCGATAATTTCAGCGGCGGTTTACTCCCAAAATTTTTGCTTTTTCGTCAGGTTTTTATCCGAGGCTGATATATTCGGCCTTTACTCCCTCCGCTTTGATCAGCCTTTCGGCCGGCGTAGAGTCATACCCCTTTACGATTTTTAGCGATTTGCAGTTTTGACAAACGCTCTCCGGACTGCTTATCTGCATAAGGCACTCCGGCAGTTCAAGCTCAACAAGGTCAAGGCAGTTCCAAAACGCCCCCATACCGAGGCTTTCAACTCCGGTGAGCGCTGCCTTAGTAAGGCCGGTATTCATAAGCGCGAATGTGCCTATTTTCTTCACCGATTTTGGTATTACAAGGCTTTTAAGCCCACGCGCGCCTGAGAACACTCCCGACGGTATCTCCTCGACCGTATCAGGTATTGTAAAGCTTTCGTTTTTGCTGCCGCAGGCATAGGCCAGAAGGCTTGTTTCGGCGCTGTCAAGTATCGCGCCGTTTTTTTCGATATAGCTGCTGCTTCCGCCGTCTATTTTAAAGTCTTCTATTTTGTTCCCCGTAAACGCGCCCGCCTCTATCACCGTTACCGTCTTAGGTATTACGACGGTTTTGATGGCCTCGTTGCAGTTATAAAATGCGTTCGCGCTGATTTGAGTAACGGGTTTATCCTCTATTTTTGACGGTATTTCCACTCTGCTCTGCGCGCCGTTATAGCTTACTATCGCTATATGGTCGTTAAAAGCGTCATACTCAAACGAGTCGTTTGTCGCTGTTTTTTGATAATCCGGCGATTCCCCCGCCTTGAGGATATCCACCTTATCTCCGCATGCGCATAGCTCAAGAGTCGCGGCGCAGATTGCCGCCGACACAAAAATTGCCGCAAGACTTTTTAACAACGCCTTCATTTTTATCACCGTTTTTTAAAGATTTCTTTCTCCCATAAAAGCGAGGGCGAGCATACCGCTGCCGACATGAGAGCCTATGACGGGGCCTATGTTGGCTATTATAACCTTTTTCACAAGCTTCTTCTCCTTGATGATCCTTTGAAGCTCTTCCGCTCTCTCAAGGCAGTTCGCGTGACCTATAACCACGGTCTGATTTTGCGTATCTTTCCCGTCAGCCACAAGCCTGCTGACTATCTCGGTGTAGGCCTTTTGCTGTCCTCTGATTTTCGCAACCGCCGTGAGCTTGCCCTCCATATCCACGGAAATAAGCGGGCGTATTCCGAGCGCCTTGCCGAAGGTCGCCGCGGCGGCGGAAATTCTTCCGCCCTTTTTTAGCTGGTCAAGATCCTCGACAACAAACCAGTGACACGCTCTTGTTCGATTTTCCTTCACCCAAGTTGCAAGCGTATTCATATCGGTTCCGTGGCTCTTTTTAATTGCGGCGTTAAGCACCAAAACGCCCTCGCCTATCGACGCCGACAGCGAATCTATCGCTATGATCCTTCTGTCTGGATATTTCTCCTTTAAGTCGTTTATGGCTATATTGCAGGTTCCAAAGGTGCTCGACATTCCGGAGGTGAAGCAGATATAAAGTATATCTTTTCCGTCCTTTAGCACGGGCTCAAAGGAGTCCTTGAAATCCTTGTAATTTATCTGGCTGGTAGAGCACGAGGCTCCGGACTCAAGCTTTGAATAAAACTCCGCGCAGCTTATTTCTTTTTCATCTATATTATATTTATAAAATTTCTCATCGACCGTGACTCCCATAGGGATCACCCTTATATCATATTTTTCGCACACCTCTGACGGTAAATCGAGAGTGCTGTCGGAAAACAACACATATTCGCTCATAATAAAACCCCCTATTTTAATTTATTGTATCACATTTTTAAATCTCCTACAACACAAAGAGAAAATAAATTCAAATATCCCCGAAAAAGCATTGTGCGCTCAATAGGGCAAATTGCGGGCGTGTGAATTTTTAAAAGGCGTGTCTTTTGGATAAAAAAAGTCACGGCAAGCCGCAAAGGCCTGCCGTGACGTGGTGGGAGATGGTGGATTCGAACCACCGAAGCAACTTGCAACAGATTTACAGTCTGCCCCCTTTGGCCACTCGGGAAATCTCCCAAATATAAAGGCTATTTCCTAAATGCAAATAGCCTTTGGAGCTGGTGGACGGACTTGAACCCCCGACCTGCTGATTACAAATCAGCTGCTCTACCAACTGAGCTACACCAGCACATTCAAGTTATTCACTTGACGCTCGTCTATAATACCACTTACACATACTTTTGTCAACACTTTTTTTCAATTTTTTGATTGTTTTTAGCTGCCGGCATTTTGAAATATGGCCGTTCCTCGCTGTTTATATCAAGGGGGGGAGCTGCCGCATGGCTCGTTTTTTCCCTGTGCTTAAATGGGGCGGCGCTCGGGCGGCGACCGGCGCGGCGCAGCCGCGCGGAAAACGCAGCGGAAGAAATTTTTATTAAAGGTTCAATCCCCTGCCCCGCTGCGTTTTTAAGAAAATTTCCGCCGACGGCGGAAATTTTCCGGTCGCCGCCCGAGCTTTTATATGTCCGCTCAAAATAACCGCGGCATATTTGTGCGGCAGCTTGTGCCGCCATTATTTATTTATCTTTTATCATCTTTTATATCGCACTCAGACGCTGACCTTGATAAGCGATGCTATCGCGTCGTCTACCGCCTTTTGATTATGATAATATTTGATTATATCTCTTCTGGTTATTATTCCCATAAACACTCCTCTGTCGTCTATTACCGGAACAAAGTTTTGATCCATAACTCGCAAAAGAAGCGTTTCTACCGAAGTAGTTATCGTAACGGCAGGATTCCAGCCCTTCCTCAATATATCCTTTATAGTGTGCTTTTCCTGAGTCTTTATATTGCAGTCGTTGTTTTCAAGAATGTGCCAGAGGAAATCTCCTTCGCTCACCGTGCCTACATATTCGCCGTTTTGGGCTATGACCGGTATAGCTGTATATCCGTGATACCTCATCTTTTCAAGCCCCTGCCTTATCGTGTTGTTTTCGTATATATAAGCGACGTCACACTTCGGCTTTAACAGCATAATAATATTCATTTTAAAGCTTTCCCCTCCTTTCTGATTACTAATTATAGCAAATTGTGAAAATAATATAAAGACATTTCGTGAATAATTCATTAATTTTTGCATTTTGACCAATAAATATAATTTTAAACAAATTCAAATCCCATAAGCCCTCAAAATTTTATTTCCCCCTCCCCTTACTTTACATAGATTTTACAAAAGATACATCTTTCCTTTACTTGCCCTGTTTATCATAATATTAAAATATTTGTAAATACACTCAGCAGCCTCTATATACACTCGCTTCGGCTGCGCACAGCTACATACCGAAAGGATACAGCTTATGGATTTTTTCTCTATTTTGACATTTATAGGCGGCCTCGCGCTCTTTCTTTACGGAATGCACGTCATGGGCGACGGGCTGGAGCAGACCTCTGACGGACGCCTTGAAAAAACTCTGGAAAAAATGTCAAACACCACCATAAAGGGGCTTTTGCTCGGCGCTGGTGTGACCGCCGTTATTCAGTCGTCGTCAGCTACGACCGTTATGGTCGTCGGATTTGTAAACTCCGGCATTATGAAGCTATATCAGGCGATCGGCATTATCATGGGCGCAAATATAGGCACGACCATTACGGGCTGGATACTCAGTCTGACCGGAATACAGGGCGACAGCTTTATCATGCAGATGATACAGCCTAAAAACTTTTCGCCCATCGTCGCCATAATCGGAATAATACTTATAATGTTCTTTAAGGACGCTAAAAAGAAAAATATAGGAAGCATACTTGTGGGCTTTGCCGTTTTAATGTTCGGTATGACCTCTATGAGCTCGGCTATGTCGCCGCTCGCAAACAATCCCGATTTTGCCAACTTCCTCATAATCTTCCAAAATCCGTTCTTCGGAATACTTGCAGGCGCTCTGCTAACGGCTGTCATTCAGTCCTCGTCGGCTTCGGTCGGCATTTTACAGGCTCTCTCATCTACGGGCATAATCAGCGTTTCGACCGCTATCCCTATCGTTATGGGGCAAAATATAGGCACCTGCGTTACCGCATTGCTTTCCTGTATAGGCGCAAAAAAGAACGCCAAACGCGCGGCCTTCGTTCACCTTTACTTTAACATTATAGGCACTCTCGTTGTGTCCGTTATCTTCTACGCTTTAAACGCTATATTCAGCTTTGACTTCATAAACAGCATAGCCTCTCCTGCCGATATAGCCGTTATACACACCTGCTTTAACGTGATAGTTACGGTCATGCTCTTCCCGTTTTCACGGCTGCTCGAAAAGCTTGCCTGCCTCACCATAAAGGACAAGGCCGAGGACGACGACGCTCCCTTCCTCGACCAGCGCTTTCTTAACACTCCCGGCCTTGCGACTGAACAGTGCCACAACATGGCTATCAAGATGGCTACCCTTTCAAAGCGCACTATTTTAGAGGCTCTGTCGCTAATTGAAAACGGCTACGATGAAAAGATCGCACAGAAAATAAAGGATCACGAGGATTCCGTTGACAATTATGAGGATATACTCGGCACTTATCTTGTAAAGCTCAGCAGCAAAACTCTGTCCGTCGGCGACAGCAAGGAGGTTTCAAAGCTTCTCCACTGCATAGGCGACTTTGAAAGGATAAGCGACCACGCCGTAAATATTTATGACGTTGCAAAGGAGATTCAGCAGAAGAAGATAACCTTCTCTCCGCAGGCGAGCGAGGAGATAAAGGTAATGACCAACGCTCTGAGGGAGATACTTGACATAGCCTTTACCGCCTTTGTCAATAACGACTACGCTCTCGCCGATAAGGTAGAGCCGCTTGAGCAGGTAATAGACAACCTGAGGGACAAGCTCAAAAAGCGCCATGTAAACCGCCTGCGCGACGGCGAGTGCACGATAGAGCTCGGCTTTATATTTACCGATCTTTTAACGAATTACGAGCGCGTATCCGACCACTGCTCTAATATTGCCGTCTGTATGATACAGGTGAATAAGGAGAGCTTTGAAACTCACGAGTATCTGCACGAGATAAGGGGATACGAGTTTGGACAATACAGGCAGGAATACGAGAGCTTCAAGCAAAAATACGCCCTGCCGGAAAACACGTCCGCTCTACATTCCGAGAGCGTTTCGGTTCATTGATTTTAAGCAGATCCGCGCCGCACGATGTGCGGCGTTTTTGTTTGTCGGTAATTCTTTTTTTGCGTAGCTTTTGCCGGGTGCTCCGCCGAAATCCGCGCAGTCATCATTATATTATATGCCGCGTTTTCATTTTGTCGAAGTTTGAGCAGGTAGATAAATTTTCAATTTGCAGCGCGTATCCTTTTGCTCCAAGTATATGCTTTCATATGCTTGTATAATGCCCGAAAAAAATACGGCTGCCGATAACACGCCCTTAGCCTTGTGCTTGTGCAAGTCGGGTTCGGGCGGCGACCGGCGCGGCCGCAGGCCGCGCGGAAAAACGCGGCGTGGAGGGAGCAGTTTCTTGTCGCAGAACCTATCCGCCGCCGCGTTTTTTGCAGCTTCCCGCCCCGCAGGCGGGAAGCTGCCGGTCGCCGCCCGAACCCATGATACCCGCACAAAGCGTCAAGGGCGCAGCAAAGCGGCAGCCGGTCAATATTAATTAAATCTAAATCGTCCCGCCCAATCTACGCTTTATCCTCGCGCCGTCAAAGGCAAGAGCGAGAAGTATAAAGGCAACGGCGCTGCCTATCGCCTGAATCGTGTCGCCGGGTATGCTCTCAAGAGCCCCCACCCATGTAGAGCCGTCGAACAGAGCCCCGAAAAATCCCGCCTGAGCCGTCGCTTTGTCGACCGAGAGCAGAATTATCCGCGTAAGGTAGTAGCCAAAAACTGTGATAAGTCCCGACGGAACAGTCATAACTGCGTTGCGCAGAGTAAGCATTTTTTCGCCCTTGCTCGTAAAGGGCAGAGAGATCAGCATTTTTATTATAAACGTAGGTATGATATAGGTAAAGTAGCCGCCGGTTAAGTCGGCGAGAGCGCCGCCTATTCCTGCGCCAACCATAGCGTAAGGCGTGGGAAGAAAGCAGGCCATAAGATATATCATACTGTCCCCGAGGTGGATATAACCGCCGCCGGGAGTAGGTATCTTTATAAAATATGTCAGCACCATGGTCATGGCGGCAAACATAGCGGTTACAGCGAGCCGTTTAAGCGAGTTGTTTGGTTTTGTCATCTTGATTACCCCTTGTAAAAAACTTATTTCCGGAAACTGCTGTAATAATAGCAAAAAACTGTGCGTTATAAAATGCACAGTTTTCTCATTTTTTATAGGTACAGTTTACGCTTTAATCCGCAAACTCGCTTTCAAGGCGCGTCGTAAGCTCCTCCCACTCGTTCATTCCTTCTGTCAATAGCTCATTCAGCTCCTCAAGCTTGCCCGTAAGCTCGGTCAAAAGCTGAAAATCGGACGCGCTTTCGGGTGCAGACAGCCTTTGCTGTACCTCCTCGGTTTCGGCCTCAATGCGCGATATTTCATCCTCGCATCTTTTTATCGCCGTTTGGAGCTTGCGCTTGTTGGAGGCGTATTCCTTTTTGGCTTTATAATCAAGCGCGGCCGCGCTTGCCTCCTTCTTCAACTTTACCTGAACGGCAGCCTCGGCTGCCTCGTCGCTTTTTTCAAGATAATCGTCGTAGTTGCCTATATACTCGCGAGTGCCGTCGGGGAGAAGCGTTATTATTCTTGTAGCGAGCCGATTTATAAAATATCTGTCGTGACTGATAATAAACATGGTTCCGCTGTAATCGAGCAGAGTTTTTTCCAGCGCTTCGCGCGAGGCCGTGTCAAGGTGATTGGTCGGTTCGTCGAGCAGCAGAAGATTCCCGCCCTTGAGCATGAGCTTTAGCAGAGCGATTCTTGCGCGTTCGCCGCCGCTCAGACTCTTTATCTCCTTGAAAACGTCGTCGCCTTTGAATAAAAAAGAGCCGAGGCAGGTGCGCACCTGAGTCTGTGTCAGCTGAGGAAAATCGTCCCAGACCTCGTCGAGCGCCGTTTTTTCAAAGTGAAGATTTTCCTGTATCTGGTCGAAATATCCCGTCTGAACATTTGCGCCGAAGCTGACAAGACCGGAATCCGCCGGATACTGACCGAGCAGGGTCTTAAACAGCGTAGTTTTGCCGCAGCCGTTGGCTCCGAGCAGGAACACCCTCTCGCCCTTTCGTATGTGCAAATTTACGTTTTTAAAAACCCTTTTCTCTCCAAAGGACTTTGAAAGTCCCTCGCATATCAAAACATCGTTTCCCGATTCCGCCTTAGGGGTAAATCTGAAGCGTATGGTATCAAGCTCGCCTTCGGGCTTTTCAAGCCGGCTCTTTATCCTGTCCGCCTGCTTTTGCTTGCTCGCCGCCGTTATAAAGTTGCGCTCGCGTCCCCAGCGCTTTTGCTGCTCTATTATTCCCTCGATTCGCTTTATCTCCTTTAAATCCGCCTCGTATTTGTTTTTCCGCGCCTCGCTCTCCGCTTCCTTTTTCTTCATAAACTCGCTGTAAGAGCCCTTGTATGAGCTTATTTTTCCGTGCTCGAGCTCTATCGTCCTGTTTGTAACGCTGTCAAGAAAATATCTGTCATGCGAGATAACTATTACCGCTCCCGCAAAATCCTTGATAAAGCCCTCGAGCCAGCGGCACGAGGCTATATCGAGATGGTTTGTCGGCTCGTCGAGAAGAAGCAGGTTTGCCCCGCTCAGCAAAAGCTTTGCAAGGCTGAGCTTTGAAAGCTGACCTCCGCTGAGCTTTCTTATCGGCATTTCAAAATATTCGTTTCCGAAGCCGAGGCCGTTGAGCGCGGCGGCCGCGCGGCTTTTATATGTCAGTCCCCCGTCGCGCTCAAGCCTTTCGCGCAGCTCCATTTGCCTAAGCGTCAGCGACTGCGCGTCTCCGCCGTTTTCTATCTCTCGCGTGACCTGTTCAAGCTCGCGCTCCAGCCTTATAAGAGGCTCAAAGACGGATAAAAGCTCGTTATAAACGCTGCTGTGCGGATTTTTGCAGGCGTGCTGCTCCATATAGCCTATAACGCAGTTCCTGCCCCTTGCAGCGGCGCCTGCGGTAGGCTCAAGCTCTCCGCTTATTATTCTGAATATCGTGGTTTTTCCGGCTCCGTTAGCGCCTATAAAGCCTATTTTATCGCGCTCTCCCACCTCGAGAGAAACGCCGCCGAAGAGCCTTCTTTCCGAAAACTCCATTTCAAGGTTTTGCAATGAAAGCAAAGCCATTCCGCTTCACCTCTTTTCGGTTCGAATAAATAAGATTTTATGATATTTCCGCAGGCGGCGCAGGCTGCATTGAATCTTAGGCGGTTTTATTTATGCGCGCCGCGCCGATTCTCTCAAATCGCATTGCGGGTGGTAAGGGTTTCGGGCGGCGACCCGCCCGCGCCTGCGGCGCGGGCGAAAAAACGCGGCGGGGGACAGGGCGCTGCCTCTGCCAAAATACTTTCCTCCGCGTTTTTTGGGTTCCTTTCCGCCGGAGGCGGAAAGGAGCGGTCGCCGCCCGAATAGCCTTCGCTCTACCGCAAAGCATAAACGCGCAGTCGCGACGCACCCAAACGCTCGCAGTAACCGTCGCGCCGCCGTTGAGCCACACGCTATCCGATTACAAAGCCCACTTTTTTCATCGCCTTGTCGAGCGTCCTCTGCGCTATCCTGCGCGCAGCGTCGGCGCTTTTTTTGTAGCAGTCTTCAAGATAAGCCTTGTCGTTTATGTATCGCTCGAAGCTCTCCTGTATCGGTCGCAAATGCTCTACTACCGCCTCGCCTACCGCAGTCTTGAAATCGCCGTAGCCCCTGCCGTCAAACTCGCTTTCTATCTCGTCCATGCTCCTGCCGGTTACCGCCGAGTAAATACCCATGAGGTTGTTTATTCCGTCCTTGCCCTCGGCATAGCGCACCTTAGCCTCGCTGTCGGTAATGGCGCGCTTAAATTTCTTCATTATGACCTCGGGCTTGTCGAGAACGGCAACGTAGGAATTGGCGTTCTCGTCCGACTTACTCATTTTTTTACTCGGGTCCTGAAGCGACATAACGCGGGCGCCGACCTTTGGTATATACGGTTCGGGCACCTTAAACACGTTGCCGTAAATGCCGTTGAAGCGCTCGGCTATATTTCTTGTAAGCTCCAGATGCTGCTTCTGGTCGGCTCCGACGGGAACCATATCGGCCTGATAAAGAAGAATGTCTGCGGCCATAAGGCTCGGGTATGTAAAAAGTCCGGCGTTTACGTTATCGGCGTGCTTTGCGCTCTTGTCCTTAAATTGAGTCATTCTTGAGAGCTCGCCGAACTGAGTGTAGCAGTTGAGCACCCAAGCGAGCTGTGCATGAGCCGAAACATGGCTCTGTATAAAAAAGAGGGTTTTCTCCACGTCTATCCCGCAGGCGAGCAGCAGGGCGTAAACCTCGTATATGCGGGAGCGAAACTTTGCGGGCTCCTGCCTTACCGTTATTGTGTGAAGATCAGCAAGGGCAAACACGCAGTTATATTCGTCCTGAAGGCTGACCCAATTTTTAAGCGCGCCGAAATAGTTGCCGAGAGTCACCGTGCCGCTCGGCTGTATCGCGCTGAATATTATCTTTTTCTTTTCCTGTGCCGGTTGCTGTTCCATAAATCTTACCTCCTAAAAAACGCCGATTATTTAATCATCTCTTTTGCAAGCTCGCCTATAACTTTTATTCCCTTTTTAAGCTGCTCGTCCGTCGGCGTTGAAAAGTTTATCCTGAAATTATTGCAGGGCTCGTTCTCGTCCGTCAAAAACGCGTTTCCCGGCACCACGCATACCTTGCGCTTTACCAGCTCGCGGCAAAATTCCTGCATATCTATGCCGTCGGGAAGCGTGCAGACGGTGAATAGACCGCCCTCTATCTTATTGTAGCTCATCTGAGGCGGCAGATATGCGTCGAGCAGATAGGACATATAGTCCGCCTTTTTGCTGTATATTCTGCGCAGCCTTTCAAGATGCTCCTCATAGTCGTACCTCGCCATAAACTCGTCTACAACTATCTGCGACCATATATTCGTGTGAACGTCCTGTCCCTGCTTGCAGACAACCATCTTCTGGAAAACGGGATTTGGAGCCACAGCAAACGCCACGCGCAGTCCGGGAGCTATCGTCTTTGAAAAGGAGCCTGCGTAAATGACTATGTTATCCTTATCAAGGCTCTTTATAGCCGGAATATCCTCGCCGGTATAGCGCAAATCTCCGTAGGGATTGTCCTCGATTATCATGACCCCGTACTTTTTAGCGAGCTCATAAAGCCTCTTTCTTTTTTCAAAGCTCATGGTAACGCCGGAGGGGTTTTGAAAGTTTGGTATCGTGTATATCAGCTTCACGTTTTCTTCCGTTTTGAGCGCGTTTTCAAGCTCGTCCATATTCATACCGTCGCTCTCTACCGTAACTCCTCTGAGCCGGCAGTTGTATGAGCGGAAGGTGTTGAGCGAACCGATAAAGCTTGGAGCCTCGCATATAACTACGTCGTGCTCGTTTATGAGAGATTTTGACGCAAGATCCATTATCTGCTGCGCGCCGGAGGTGATGAGTATCGAGTCGTTTTCGCTGCCTATATTATATTTGCTCTTGAGGTAGGTTTTTAATCTGTTTCGCAGAGGAGTGTAGCCCTCCGTCACGCTGTACTGGAGCGCCGCTATCGGGTTTTTCTTTAAAATATCGGCGGATATTTCCGCTATTTCCTTTGCCGGAAACGCGTCCGGAGATGGGTTTCCCGCGGAAAGGGAGATGACCTCGGGGTCGGCGGCGTACTTAAAGATTTCTCTTATAGCCGATGGTTTTAAATTGCTTACTCTGTCCGAAAAAATGTATTCCATATTGAACCGTCCTTTCGATTTTAAGATTTATTTATATAAATTCTTCGCTGATTGAAAAAAGTCTTCGCTTAATATGTTACCACAATCCGCCGGAATAATCAACAATATGCTTATCGCGCCTTGTCAAGAGGAATTTTTACCAAATCTTTTTATTTCACTTGTAATTCGCGTTCATTTACGATATAATTGTACGGTATAAGTTTAACGCCAAATCTGCTTTTTTACAAAGCGGATAAAAGAATAAGCGACAAAGAGCAACTAAAATTTGAAGGGGAAATCGATATGAAAAAATTTGCCAAAATAATCGCCGCGCTCATGGCTGCGGTTTGTATTCTTTCGTCTACCGGCTGCGCGACGGCTCCGCAGAGCATGAGCGAAACCGTCAAGATAGAGAAAATCGAGCAATCCGGTCTCAAGCAACTTTGCGCCGATTTGAACAAGGACAAGCTTATCCCCGAGGAGGCGACGGTTATGCAGAGCGACGTTATAGGCGCGGAGGGCGGATACAGATTTGCGATACAGCTTGACGGAGGCAACGCTCTGCTGGAAATTTACGAATTTAACTCCGATAAGCTTAGCGACACAGCCTCTAAAATAATATCGGACATAAAGGAGAGCGGCAAATTCAATATGCTTGGAATTTCGGACGTTTACGCCGAGCTTTCGGATAATGACAAGTATATGATGATTTATAACGATCCGAAATCAACAGGCGACAATCCGGACAAGGCTCACAAGGAGCGCCGCGATAAGATAACGAAGATATTTGACAAGGCAAAATAAGCTATCCCGCCGAAAAGATCGGCGGGATTATTTTTGGCTTTTTTGTTTTGGCGCAGTCGGCGGACGCTTTTGTAGCTCGCGAGTATTTTCACGGTGAGCTTTGGGTGGGCTGTCGCTTTGCCCGCCCGTAATTATGGTGAAGGGTGAAGGCTTCGGGCGGCGACAGTTCCGCGCCTGCGGCGCGGAACCGAAAAACGCGGGCGGCGGCGGTGGAATGCGCCTTTTCAGCAAAGCTTGCCCGCCGCGTTTTTCCACGCGGCGGAGCCGCGTGGGTCGCCGCCCGAAAAGTATGACGCGTAAGCTAAGCTTAAACGAGCCGCCGCGACAGCCCAAATACCCCGAGGGTGCGCCTTAACCCAAGGCCCTCTCCCCGAAAAGCTCTAAAGCCCGCCCTCTTCGGGCGGTCATATTCAAAAAAATCCCCATAGCAAGGGTAGAGCGCGCCGACGTCAATTGCAGATACCGCATTTATGACCCGGGATCCTCCCAAAGCTATGGGGATAAATCTTTTGTCTTTTATTTTTTATGCCGCAGTCGATGAGTTTTCAGCCTGAAGCTCCTTCATCTTCTTTTCAAGCTCCTCCGGAGTGTATGTCGACATTGCGGAATCGTTCTTCTGAGCCTCGTATTTCTTCGCCTGCTCGTTCATATAGTCGTTAAATTCTTCGCTCTTCATCTTAGTAAGCACGGTGTAGCGAGTATCCTCGTTTTTGAGGTTGTCCACATAATCGTTTATGTCGCCTCTGTATACAAGATACATAACGGCGCTGTCGCCCTCGCCGACTGTGATGACCTTAGACTGCTTGTTTTTAAGATCCTTTACCGCCGTGATTATATCAGCCGGAGCCGACGACTGGTCGAGTATCTCCTGGTTGCTTGTGGCGGAGCTGGTTGAAGCGCCCTGATCCTTCATAAACTCCGTGTCAATGTCCTCAAACGTCTTTGAGCCGTCGTTTAACTGCTTTGAATATTCCTCAAACTTTTCCTTGGCCTTCTTTATCTCGTCGTCGCTTAAAGCCTTGGTCGCCGAGGCTGACGAATCCGAAGACTCGTCGGTCGATTCCTCTGTGGTGTAGAGGTTCATTGGCAGGTACGAATAATCCACATACTCCGTCGTGTAGTACTTCTGCAAATCGCTGTCGGAAACCTCTTTTTCGCCGCCCTTGTTATACATCGCCTTAAATACATCCTCGTATTTAACATTGAACTCCGCATAAGCGAGCTTGTAGGAATCCTGCGAAATGCCGAATTTTTCATATGACTTTCCGTTATATACCCAGCTTTGCGAGGCGAGGTTGTCTATCTGGGTCTGTTCGTCGTCCGTAAGCTTTAGCCCGAGCTCATCAAACTTTTTGAGAGTATAGAGCAGCGACTTGCAGCTGTTATCCGCCGTGTTGAGTATATACTCCTTGCCGCTTATCTCCTTGTCGCCGTTTTCGTCCTTGATCTTTGCGGTCATAACGTCAACGGCCTCCGTCGCCTCGGTAGCGCCCTCAGCGTCGGTGCTTACCTCCACCTCTGACTGAGCGGTCTGCTGAGCGTAGCTGTAAGCTCCCGTCATATAATAAATATAAGCGCCTATCGGCAGGGTGTTTTTGTCGTCCTTATAGGACCATGTTGTGTCCGCGCAGCTTGTCGCTGTAACGAGCAATCCGGCCGCCAAAGCTGCGGCAGCCGCCTTTTTCAGTATCTTCATTTTTATTGACCGTCCTTTCAAATTTCAAAAAGCGATAATATTATACTCTTTTTTAATCAATTTGTCTATATAAAATCGTCGGTATTTAAAACAAATTCATATTTTCTCCCGTTTCCGGCGCTATTTTACCTCTGCTTTTCCGCTTCAAAGTCAAAAAATATGTCCTTCAGCATCTCGTTGGGCGATAATCCGTTTTGAAATTTAACGGCGATATACGGCTTGTTTCCCGCGTTTAAAAAGGCCGAACCCTTGAATTTGTTTATAACCTCGCCGACGAAGGGCGTTTTTATATTATTTGTATAGAGCATTATCGTCGTGCCGTTTTGCTTGATCTCATATATTCCCTTTGAGGCGGCAAGCGAGCGCGTCAAGGCTACGTTGACAAGTCCGAGCACCGCCTTGGGCGGGTCGCCGAAGCGGTCTATAAGCTCGTCGGTGACGTCCCGCGCGTCCTCGCGGCTGCGTATGTCCGATATTTTCTTATATATGTCGAGCCGCTGCCCGAGGGATTCTATATAGCTTTCGGGAATATGAGCCTGAACCTGAACGTCCACAAGGCACTCGAGCTCCTCCGGCGTTTCCGGCTTTTCGCCCTTTGCCTCGTTCAAGGCCTCTCCGAGCAGGCGCAGATACATATCGTAGCCTACGTCCTCCATATGCCCGTGCTGCTGAGCTCCGAGCACGTTTCCGGCTCCCCTGAGCTCAAGGTCGCGCATGGCTATTTTAAATCCCGAGCCAAATTCCGTAAATTCCTTTATCGCGTTCAATCTCTTCTGCGATATCTCAGTCAGCACCTTCTGCGGCCTAAAGGTAAAATACGCGTACGCCCTCCTTGTGCTTCTGCCGACCCTGCCCCTTAGCTGATGGAGCTGTGAAAGTCCCATGCGGTCGGCGTCCTCTATTATAAGCGTGTTTGCGTTCGGCAAATCTATGCCCGTTTCTATTATAGTGGTCGAAACAAGCAGGTTTATATCCTGCTCAAGCATTCTCTGCCATATATCCGAAAGCTCGTTTTCTGACATCTTTCCGTGCGCCACGGCTATCTTAGCCTCCGGCACAAGCCTGCGCAGCCTTGCAGCGCAGCTGTCGATAGACTCGACCCTGTTGTGCAGATAAAACGCCTGTCCCCCGCGGCGCAGCTCGCGCCTTATCGCCTCGGCTATTATACCGTCGTCGTGCTCTAAAACATAGGTCTGCACCGGGTGTCTGTCCTGCGGCGCGTCCTCAAGCGTGCTCATATCGCGTATGCCGCTCATGGCCATATTCAGAGTTCGCGGTATCGGCGTGGCCGAAAGCGTGAGAACGTCTACGTTTTTACATATTTCCTTGAACCTCTCCTTTTGAGCCACACCAAAGCGCTGCTCCTCGTCTATTATTACAAGTCCGAGGTTGCGAAAGCTAACGTCGCTTTGCACCACGCGATGAGTTCCTATCACCATATCTATCTCGCCGCTTGAAAGCTTCTTTATTATATTTTCCTGCTGCTTCGGCGTGCGGAAGCGGCTCAAAAGCTCTATCCTTACGGGGAAGCCCTCAAATCTGTTCATAGCCGTCTGATAATGCTGCCAGGCGAGTATAGTAGTCGGGCAGAGCAAAACGCACTGCTTTGAATCTGAAACGCACTTGAACGCGGCTCTGAGCGCGACCTCCGTCTTGCCGAAGCCTACGTCTCCGCACAGCAGTCTGTCCATGGGCGCGGTGCGCTCCATATCCCTTTTTATCTCGTCTATACAGCGCATCTGGTCGTCGGTTTCCTCATACTCAAAGCCCGCTTCAAAATCGCGCTGCCATTCGCCGTCGGGCGAAAAAGCATATCCGGGCGCAGCCATTCTCTCGGCGTAAAGCCGCGTCAGCTCCTCCGCTATATCCTTTACGTTCTTGCGTACCCTCGCCTTTGTTCTCTGCCAATCTCCGCTTCCGAGCCTGCTTATCCTCACCGCCGAGTTCTCGCTCGGCCCTATATATTTTGATATGAGGTCAAGCTGTGTAACGGGAACATAGAGGGTGTCCTTTTTGGCGTACTCCACCTTTATATAGTCCTTGACTACCCCCTGAACCTCTATCTTATGTATGCCCATAAATATTCCTATGCCGTGCATTGAATGAACCACATAGTCGCCTTCCGACAGCTCTGAAAGCGAATATATTCTGCGCGAGTTTTTATCCTTTGCGCGTCTGCGCCTTTTGGTCTTGCCCGATATGCCGTGTGTAATTAGTGTAAAGCCCGTCTGCGGGTATTCAAAGCCGGCGGAAAGCCCGCCGGGCAAAACGTATATAGACCCCCTTTGCGGCTTTTCAACGTCGTTTGCATATTCCGAGTTGTAGCCCTTTTCGCTAAGCTCCGCCGCAAGCGATTTCGCCGCCTTTTCCGTTCCGGCAAGTATGACCGTGCCGCCGGCTTTATCGCGCATTTCGCTTAGATCCTCCGTCAACACCCTGACCGAGCCGCTCCACAGCGACAGTTGCTTTAGGTTAAACGTGACTATTTCCTCTATTTTCAGCTCATAGCCCGAGGTGGCGAAGTTGTCGAGATAGACGAAGCTGTTTTTTGAAAATATCGAGTTCATCGCGACCTTGTCTATCGAATATGTTTCAAAGCCTCTGCAAAGTATCCCCTGGGCAAAGCACTCCTTAAGCTCCTCCTCAAACAGCCTCTCATACGAGCGCAGCCTCTCGCGCGTTCTCGCGCTTTCGGACATAAAATAAATCGAGTTCTCATCGGCGTAGTCGAACAGGGTTGCGGTTTTATCATATACAAGCCCTATGAATTTATCGAGAGAGCCGGAAAAGCCCCCGTTTCTTATATCCTCCGCCTCGCGGAAAAGTATCTCCCTTGACTTGGGCGCGTTTTTTCCCTTTAGCAGTCCCGCCTTATGCTCTATTCTCTGCGCAAGCTCCTCCCTGTCGCCGACAAGTATCTCGGACGACGGCGTGAGCTTTATCTCCTCTATATAATCCGTCCTGCGCTGGGTTTCAACGTCAAAGTAGTTTAAGGTATCAACCTCGTCGCCCCAAAGCTCCACTCTGACCGGATTTTCCGAATCGGGCATAAAGAAGTCGATTATTCCGCCTCTGACGGCGAACTGACCCGCTCCCTCTACCTGCGAGCAACGCTCGTAGCCCGCAAGCAGCAGCGCCTCGGTTATATCCTCAACGCTCGCCTGCCCGCCGCTTTTTAAAACAAGAGAGGCTTTTTTGAGCGCATAGGGCGGTATCGTATACTGCGCCGCCGCGTCGGCGCAGGCTATCACGGCCGTGTAATCTCCCGCGAGCATCTTGCTCAGCACGTTTATGCGGCTGTGCTCGTACTCCTTTGATATGCTCTGCATATTTCTAAAGTTGAAATCCCTCACCGGATACACGAGCGGCTTGCCGCCCATAGAGGCGAGATCGTTTGCGAGAGTCTGCGCCTGCGCCTCGTCGTCAACAATGACAAAAGCCCTTGAGCCGAGCTCGGCGCAAAGGGTGTGTATGATATTCGATTTAAGAGAGGTCGTAAGCCCCGCCGCGACCACCGCCCCTCTGTGCGATTTGACCGCCGCCTTAAGCAGCTTGTATTCTCTTAGCCCTGATGTTTCATTTTGAATAAATTTCATTTTCCGTCCCCGCGTTGTTATGAGTTATAAAGATTCATCGCCTTGTCAGTCTCGCCGTTTATAATCAGACGAAGCGCGTCGCACGCCGACTGCGCGGCCTTGATAAAGAGCCTTTCGTCGTCCGCCGTGAGCTTTGACAGCACCCAATCGGCAAGGTCAAAGCGCTCCGGCTTTGCGCCGACCCCCATCTTTATGCGCGGGAAGTCGCTTGTGCCGCAAAGCTCGAATATACTGCGCAGCCCCTTTTGACCGCCGTCGCTGCCCTTTCGCCTTATGCGCAGTCTGCCCGGCTCGAGCGAGATATCGTCTGATATTATAACAACCCTTTCGGGGGGTAATTTGTAAAAATTCATTGCCTCTCTGACCGCCTCGCCGCTTTTGTTCATAAAGGTCTGCGGCTTTAACAGCATTACCTTTATCCCGTCTATGCTCCCGAGCCCCGTAAGCGCGTGAAACTTGAGTCTGCTCACGCTTATCGAATATTTTTCGGCCAAAAGGTCAAGCGTTATAAAGCCGGCGTTGTGGCGGGTGCGCTCATATTCTCGCCCGGGGTTGCCGAGCCCGACTATTATAAAGTCGGCCCCGCCGGTTTTTTTAAAGGGATTTATCATATTGCAGCAGCTCCTTGGAATACGACAAAAATGCGATAAATCCACAAGGAATTACCGCATTGGAGTCATTTAAATTTTTGATAATATTTTTATCAGCCGAACATCGGCGAAACCGGCTTGTCGGCGTATATCCTCTCGATGGCCTCGGCGAATATCGGGGCGGTCGGCAGAATAGTGAATTTGTCTATCAGCTTATCGTCCGTCACCGGAACCGTGTCGAGCAGGATTACCTCCTTGATTATGCTCTTCTCTATCCTCTCGATAGCCGGCCCCGAGAGCACGCCGTGGGTCGCACAGGCTACAACGCTTGTGGCCCCGCCCTTTTCAACTATCGCCTGAGCCGCGTTGCAGAGCGTTCCGGCGGTGTCTATCATATCATCCACGAGTATCGCCTTTTTATTTCTCACGTCGCCTATTATGTTCATTACCTCGGAAACATTCGCTCTTTGGCGGCGTTTGTCAATTATGGCAAGGGGGCAGCCGATCTTTGCGGCAAAGTTTCTCGCCCTTGTGACCGAGCCGAGGTCGGGAGATACGACGATATAGTCGTCCGTGTCCGTTCCTATCTGCTCCTTGAGATGATTTGCGAGCAGCGGCGCTCCGAGAAGATGGTCAACGGGCAGATTGAAAAAGCCCTGTATCTGAGCGCAGTGAAGGTCCATGGTAAGTATCCTGTCGGCTCCGGCGCAGGTGAGGAGGTCGGCGCACAGCTTTGCCGAGATTGGATCTCTCGCCTTTGCCTTTCTATCCTGTCTTGCGTAGCCGAAATACGGGATAACGGCGGTGATCCTCGCGGCCGACGCGCGCTTCATAGCGTCCATCATGATGAGGAGCTCCATGAGATTGTCGTTTACGGGCGCGCAGGTAGACTGAACAATAAAGCATTCGCTTCCCCTTACGGATTCGTGTAGAGATACCGAGATCTCGCCGTCGCTGAAGGTGGAGCAGTCCGACTTTCCGAGCGGCAGGCCTAAACAGCCCGCGATGCCCTGAGCTACGTCCTTGTTTGAGCTTCCGGTGAAGATTTTAATATCCTTGCCGTGAAAATTCATTTGATAACCCCCTGTTTTATAAAATGCATTAGCTGCATAAAATACATATCTTTATTTTTTCCTTTATTTTTCGCCATATCGCCTTTTTGCTATTTCGTTGAGATATTCGAGCTGCTGCGGGTCGTTCGCGCCCAAAACGGCGTCCGCGCTTTTCGCGGTGCAGGCTCCGACCGCTGCGCCCTTTTCAAGCAAAAGCTTTATCGCGTCCGGCAAATAATACTCGCCCGCCTTGTTGTCGGCTTTTATCTCCGAAAGGACGTTCAGCAGAGCGTCGCTCGAAAACCAGTAGCCGCCGGAATTTATCTCGTTTATCATGAGAGTTTTTTCGTCCGCGTCCTTGTGCTCTACTATCGCTTTAATCGCGCCGTTTTCATCTCTTACTATCCTGCCGTAGCCCGTCGGGTCGTCCACCATAGCCGATATCACCGTGGCGCAGCAGCCGTTGTCCCTGTGCTGTTTTAGCGCCATTTTTATCGTGTCGGGATCCATAAACGGAGCGTCGCCGTTTAAGACGATCACCTCGCCCGAATTTTTCTTCAGAAATTCCTTAGCGGTCATGACCGCGTGCCCCGTGCCGAGGCGCTCGCTCTGGAACGTAGTTTCGACGCTATACGGCAGCGACTTCAGGTATTCCTCTATATATTCCCTTTTATAGCCCGTGACAACGCATATTTCGTCTATGCCCGAGTCCTTTAATGCGTCGAGCACCCACTGTAAAATCGGTCTGCCCAGCACCTTTGAAAGGGTTTTTGGCTTATCCGACTTCATTCGCTTGCCCTCGCCTCCGGCGAGGATTATCGCGCTAAGCTTGCTCATCAAACGCTCCCCTTTATTTGCGTGCGATCTCTCACCCGCAAAAACAATATATTATCGGTTTGTTAATATAATAATTATCGCACATAAACCGGATTTTGCAAGAACTAAATTGACGCATTCGCCATTTTCATACATTTTAACGGTAATTATTTATTGACGCATAGTTAATTTCAGTTGTTTTTTCGGAAAAAACTGTAAAAAATTTGAATAAGGTATAGCCAAAATGTCAATCATTTGGTATAATAGCACTTAGACTGAGAAGTCAATATTTTTGTATGTGCTTTATTGCGCACAAATTTTCAGGAGGTAATTCCAATGGGCAAAAAGTATGTTTATTTGTTCAAAGAGGGCAACGGAAAGATGAGAGAGCTTCTCGGCGGTAAGGGCGCTAACCTTGCCGAGATGACAAACCTTGGCTTGCCGGTACCTCAGGGCTTCACAATCACAACCGAGGCCTGCACACAGTACTATGAAGACGGCAGAAAGATCAACGACGAGATCCAGGCCGAAATCATGGAGTACATCTCAAAGATGGAGGAGATCACGGGCAAAAAGTTTGGCGACACCGAGAATCCGCTTCTCGTTTCGGTACGTTCGGGCGCAAGAGCGTCTATGCCCGGAATGATGGATACTATCCTCAACCTTGGCCTTAACGAAACCGTTGTTGAGGTTATGGCTAAGAAGTCGGGCAACCCGCGCTGGGCTTACGACTGCTACAGAAGATTTATCCAGATGTATTCCGACGTTGTTATGGAGGTCGGCAAGAAGTATTTTGAGGAGCTCATCGACAAGATGAAGGCTGAAAAGGGCGTTAAGCAGGATACCGAGCTCACCGCCGAGGACCTCAAGGAGCTTGCCGAGCAGTTCAAAGCAGAGTATAAAGAAAAAATCGGCGTTGACTTCCCGACTGACCCGAAGGAGCAGCTCATGGGAGCTATCAAAGCCGTTTTCCGCTCGTGGGACAACCCCAGAGCAAACGTATATCGCCGCGACAACGATATCCCGTATTCATGGGGTACGGCCGTTAACGTACAGATGATGGCATTCGGCAACATGGGCGACACATCGGGCACAGGCGTTGCGTTTACGCGCGACCCCGCAACAGGCGAAAAGCACCTCATGGGCGAGTTCCTTATGAACGCTCAGGGCGAGGACGTTGTTGCCGGCGTAAGAACGCCGCAGAAGATCGACCAGCTCAAGGAGGTTATGCCCGAGGTTTACGAGCAGTTTGTCGGCATCTGCAACACACTTGAAAATCATTACAGAGATATGCAGGATATGGAGTTCACCATCGAGGACAGAAAGCTCTATATGCTCCAGACCCGTAACGGTAAGAGAACGGCTCAGGCCGCTCTTAAAATCGCCTGCGATCTCGTTGACGAGGGTATGATCTCAGAGCAGGAGGCTGTTTTGATGATAGACCCGAGAAACCTCGACACTCTTCTCCACCCGCAGTTCGACGCTGCCGCTTTGAAGCAGGCAACCCCTGTTGCAAAAGCTCTTGCGGCTTCCCCGGGCGCTGCCTGCGGAAAGATCGTATTCTCAGCCGAGGACGCAAAGGAATGGAATGCAAGAGGAGAGAAGGTAGTTTTAGTTCGTCTTGAAACCTCTCCCGAGGACATCGAGGGCATGAAGGCTTCACAGGGTATCCTCACCGTTCGCGGAGGCATGACCTCACACGCCGCCGTTGTTGCCAGAGGCATGGGCACCTGCTGCGTATCCGGCTGCTCGGAGATCGTTATGGACGAGGCTAACAAGAAATTCACACTTGCCGGCAAGGAGTACCACGAGGGAGATTACCTCTCAATAGACGGTTCGACCGGCAACATATACGACGGAATTATTCCGACCGTTGACGCTACTATCGCCGGCGAGTTCGGCAGAATCATGGAGTGGGTCGACAAGTTCAGAGTTCTCAAGGTAAGAACAAACGCCGACACACCCGCAGACGCTAAGAAGGCTCGCGAGCTCGGAGCCGAGGGCATCGGCCTTTGCCGCACAGAGCATATGTTCTTTGAGGGCGACAGGATAGAAGCATTCCGCGAGATGATCTGCTCTGACACGGTTGAGGAGAGAGAGGCTGCTCTCAACAAGATCCTCCCGATACAGCAGGGCGACTTCGAGGCTCTTTACGAGGCTCTCGAGGGCAATCCGGTTACCATTCGTTTCCTCGATCCCCCGCTTCACGAGTTCGTTCCGACTGAGGAAGCCGACATTGAGCTTCTCGCAAAATCTCAGGGCAAGTCGGTTGAGCAGATCAAGGCTATCATTGATTCTCTCCACGAGTTCAACCCGATGATGGGTCACCGCGGCTGCCGTCTTGCGGTAACTTATCCCGAAATTGCAAAGATGCAGACCTCTGCGGTTATCCGCGCTGCCATAAACGTAAAGAAGGCTCATCCGGACTGGAACATCGTTCCGGAGATCATGATTCCGCTCGTTGGCGAGGTTAAGGAGCTTAAATACGTTAAGAACGTAGTTGTTGAAACTGCCGACGCTGAGATTGCGGCGGCCGGCGCAGATTTGAAGTATGAGGTTGGCACCATGATTGAGATCCCGAGAGCCGCTCTTACGGCTGACGAGATTGCAAAGGAAGCCGAGTTCTTCTGCTTCGGTACAAACGACCTCACTCAGATGACCTACGGCTTCTCGCGCGACGACGCGGGCAAGTTCCTCAACGCTTACTATGACGCTAAGATCTTTGAGAGCGATCCGTTTGCAAAGCTCGACCAGACAGGCGTTGGCAAGCTCATGGAAATGGCTATAAAGCTCGGCAAAGAGGTTCGTCCCGATATGCACCTCGGCATCTGCGGAGAGCACGGCGGAGATCCGTCTTCTGTTGAGTTCTGCCACAAGATCGGCCTTGACTATGTTTCATGCTCGCCGTTCAGAGTTCCGATTGCTCGTCTTGCGGCGGCTCAGGCAGCACTCAAGGGCTAATTTTTAAATAAATAAATTTCCGGCTGTCCTTGGCAGCTTGGATATAAAGGCAAAAAGCGACCTCCTATGTCAGACAAAATCTCTGTCATAGGAGGCCTTTATATATGTAAAAACGATTTACTTTGACTTTAATCTATTTCACAGAATAAAGCTGCGTCGAAGTCATATTTAATTTACCTCTGAATTTTTTAGTCTTTCTACTCCTCCCTTATCAAAGCCCTTTTTTACATAAAGGAACGAAGCCCGTGCAACGCACAGGCTTTGTCAGGGTGTGTAATATATGTAAGCAGTCAAACCGTCGTACTCTCGGCAAAGGTAGCCGGAGAAAGGCAAGCCCAAGCTCTTAGCCCCTAAGGACGGCAAAATTGCCGCCCTTTTGCACAATTTAAAAAGCGGTAAGATGTAATTCAGGGCTTACCTCTTCCAACTGCTTTTAATTTACCACCGCTCCAAAAAAATATCAATAGGTTTGATACAATTGGGCAAAAAAACGGTACAGACGGGAAATTTTTTTGCAATATTATTATTGAAATTATGCAAAAACCGGGCGTAAATTATGCAGATGTTACAGTAAATAAAAGTAAAATGCAGGACGCGTTTTTAAACCTTGTCCTGCATTTAAAAATCATAGCACATATCACTGCGCATAATTCGAGCAAAGCCGAGCATATAGCCTCCGCTTAACAGAATGTCGCAGCCGCGCGACAGCGGCGGCTTTTTTGGGCGATGCAGGCCGGTAGATACGGCTTTTAAAAACTCATTTTAAATTTCAAATAGATACTGGCGGGCCCGCTTGCAGACGGCAAGGAGCAAAACGCCCTTTAATTTATCGCGGAGGTCTCGCCGTTGAGATTAGACTCAAAGCGCCGCTTAGCGTCGTTATAGCTGTTTTTTGATATTGGCACCACCGAGCCGTCCGACAGCGAAAAATCATACCTGTTTATGCGCTCGGCATATTGCATATTGACGGCATAGCTGCGGTGACAGCGGTAAAATATATCGCTCGGAAGCTCGTCGCTGCAAAACGACGAGAAGGTTCCGTACAGCGTCAGCTTCTTGCCGTCTATGCAGTGTATGACAATATCCGTCCGCATGACCTCGCAGTAGGTTATGTCGCTTGTGTTTATTTTGATTTTGCCGTATTCCTTTGAATTTACAACAATATACGGCAGATAATGGCGCTCGCGCAGGCACCTGAGCACGGGCTCGCGGAGCTTGTCGATATTGACCGGTTTTAAAATATAATCGACGGGGTGAACGCTGTAACCGGCAAGGGCATAAGCCGGACTTGAGGTGATAAATATTATGTCTGCTTCAACGCCCCTTTGGCGCAGAAGCTCGGCGTATTCAATTCCGTTTGTGTCGCCGATCATAATGTCAAGAACATAGAGATTGTATTTTTTTGCGCTTTTTTCCAAATCCTTTGTCGATTCAAAGCAGTCTATCTCAAATTCCTCATTGTGCTCGATTAATATTTCGCGGAGGATATCGCGTGTTTGTTCGAGAAAAATCCTCTCATCATCGCATACTGCGACACAATACATAATTACACCACCCTTCCCAAGCAAAAATAAAGAAAATAAAAAATTAAAAAATTAAAAGCAAAACGAAAATCAGACGTTCCGCCGCTTCGCGATAAAGCTGTTTTTATGCGGCTGTGTCCGCCTCGGCTTTAATTTTTATTATTTGCAAAACGCTTTGGCGCTTGCAGCCTCTTTCGTCCGGAGAATATATATTATTTTCAGTACATATTCCGCATGGAGGCAACCGCCATCGGAGGCGGCTATAATTAAAGTCACTTTCCCTATTTTCTTTATTATAGCAAAGTGGCAAACCAAAATCAAGAATTTAATTCATTTTACACAAATTAATTTTACTCAACATTCTGAAATTGGCATTATTAGCCTAAATTTGGGCTCTTCTGTCGCCGAAAAAACTGTTAAAAAATTAACAATTTGCTCTTTATTTCACCGAATAAATGGATTATAATAATGTATATGAATTTGAGAGGGGTGAGCCTATGGCTAAAAGTGATAGGATATCAATGTCGGTTATCAGACGTTTGCCGCGTTATTATAGATTTTTGAGCGAGCTTAGCTGCGAGGGAGTTATGAGAATATCGTCAAAGCAGCTCGCCGCTAAAATGAGGCTTACCGCTTCACAGGTCAGGCAGGACTTTAATTGCTTTGGCGGCTTTGGCCAGCAGGGCTACGGCTACAGCGTTGAGCAGCTTAAAAATGAGATAGAGTCCATTCTCGGGCTCAAAGAGCCAAAGACCGCCGTGCTTGTCGGCGCGGGCAACCTCGGTCGAGCCGTTGCCGCGCATATGGCCTTTGAGCCAAAGGGTATAGGGCTTGTAGGAATATTTGACAGAGATAAAAGGCTCATAGGCGCAACGCTCAGGAACGTGAAAATAGAGAGCACCGATATGCTTGAAGAGTTCTGCAAAAGGCGCAGGCCGAACCTCGCCATACTCTGCGTGCCCAAGGACGCGGCTCAGAATATATGCAAAAGGCTTTACTCGCTGGGCATAAGGTATTACTGGAATTTCAGTCACTACGACATTGCTGCGGATTATCCCGACGCGGTGGTTGAAAACGTGCATATGTCCGACAGTCTTATGACCTTGTGTTACAGAATAAGCGCCGATATTGAGTATAAAAAGCGCGCGGAGTGAAGCTTTTTATTTGACCGCGCCCGCTCCAAACGCTTCCTTTACGTTATATTATTTTTGCGGCGTAAGCCGGACTCTAATTAAAATAGACTTTATAGACTTTAACGCCGGCTTATCTCGTCAAGCCTTCTCTTAAGCTCGGCGACCGGCAGTCCTACCACATTGTAAAAATCGCCGCTTATACCCTTTACAAGTGCCGCGCCCCTGCCCTGTATTCCATATGCTCCGGCCTTATCCATGGGCTCGCCGGTGCTTATGTACTCATCTATTTCCTCCTCCGTCAGCTCATAGAAGCTTACTCGAGTGGCAACGGAAAACGACAGGGCTCTCCCCTCGCTCAGCAGCGCGCAGCCGGTTATTACCTTATGCTCTCTGCCGGAAAGCATACGCAGCATTTTGTGCGCGTCGGCTCTGTCCTTCGGCTTGCCGAGCATACTGCCGTCAATAAAGACTCCGGTGTCGCAGCCTATTACAATATCGCCTTGACCTGCGCTTTTTAAATTGTTGAATATATACCCCGCCTTTTTCAGCGCAAGCAGCTCCGGAATATTTTCTATATTGTCTACGTCGCTTACAGCCTCGTCAATGCCTGCGGGCTCGACCGTAAAATCAGTGCATATCAGCGACAAAAGCTCCTGCCTGCGCGGGGACGCGGACGCGAGAATTACCATAAATAAAACCTCCGTAAAATCAAGCTTACAGCTTATAATATTATACCGCCTGTTCTGAAATAATCAATGCCCTGCGCTTTAATTTTACGGGCAGAGAAGGCCGTAATTTATAATTTTAGATAAATCAAAACCCGGAGAGAGGAAATGAACGTATACGACTTTGACAAAACAATATACAAAAACGACAGCACGGCTGATTTTTATTTGTTTTGCATACGAAAAAAACCGGCCTTGTTTTTTTCGCTGTTCAATACTGCGGCGGCCGCCGCGCGGTATTATCTGTTTAAATCCGGCAGCAAGACGGATTTCAAGCGCAGAATGTATTCGTTTTTGCGCCGCGTCGACGCAGAGACCCTTGCCGAGGAATTTTGGGACAAGAATATACATAAAATAAAGAGCTTCTATCTCGAGCTCAGGCGCGGGGACGACGTTATCATATCCGCTTCGCCGGAGTTTCTTTTAAGACCCGCCTGCCGCCGCTTAGGGGTTAAAAACCTTATCGCCTCCAGAGTGGATCCGAAAAGCGGGGATTACGACGGGGAAAACTGCCACGGCGAGGAAAAGCTGCGCCGGTTTTATCTTTGCTTTCCAAACGGAGTCATAGATAATTTTTATTCCGATTCGCACAGCGACGACCCCCTCGCCGCGATATCCAAGGCGAGCTTTCTTGTAAGCGGCGACAAGCTGACTCCATGGAGAGGATTTAAAAATGAGATTTAAAAGGGCTGTGCGGGCCCTTTTTTGAATGTTGACAATATATGAAAAAAGTATTAATATTTTATATGTAAAACTTATTAATATATAGCTTTGATTTGACAAAATATAGGCTTCGAGATATGGCTCCGTGTTAAAAGCTCCGGCAAATGCGAGTTTCCTGAAAGGCGAAGCCTTGAGAGGCTACTCGGTAATTATTATTCAAATCAATATTTTTCAGGAACGGGCGGCCGCGGCGGGCTACCCTATAAATAAAAAAACATTGAAGAAGGAGAGGAAACTTATGAGAATTAAAAATTGCAAATGTATGTCCATTTTGCTTGCGCTTGCGCTGATACTCGGAATTTTCTGCGTCGCGCCGACAACGGCAGCGGCGGCGGAAAGCGATAAAGCAAGCTCGACAAGCATTGCCCGCAGCGAAAGGCAAAGGGGTATCCCCATGCCGGAGGGCATGATACTCAACGACTTTCACGATTCCGACCCGAACAGGCCGGAGTGGGACGGCCTTTACAAGATTTATTATTTTCTTGCTCCCGACGAGTGGCTCGACCCTGCTATCGCAAAGTATAAGAACGAGGGCTTTGAGATAGGCTTCTACTGGTTCTACGGAGGGTCATATGAGGATAACACAGCTTGGCCGGGCGACCCCGCTAATAATCTCGCAGATTATATGATTACTTACTATGAGTATATGAATCCGAGCGCAAGCGAGGAGGATATTGCCGAGTACGCAGCTAATACGGAGGCTGTATTCGGCAAGGTGTATTTTGCTCTTTGCAGATCGGACGCTAACACTATAATCTGGAACAACGGTATAGACGGCGGACTTCCGACCAATGACGACTATGATCCCGCTAAGGACGAGGCCGCACAGCAGACCCAGGACGTCAAGGTTCAAGACGCAATATTTAACGTACTCGGCAGCAAGGTTGAGATTCCCGACGATATTTATGATAGTGATGAGTTCTTCTCAACGGGCGAATATAGGGGTAACTATGCAACAGGCGTTACTGATCTGTGCGGCTGTATCACCTATGTAAGGGACTGGAAGCTTTATGAAAATCCCCTCACGGGTATTACAAGTAAACAAGCCGTCACAAACTGGAAGTTCTATAACCCGATTTCCGGCGATATGACAAACAAGGGATTTACAGATGAGGACGGCGAGCTTATTCTCAACGACTTAGGCGAGGCGCAGAGCCCCTACTTTGATATGGACTATACCTATATACCGCCGGAGGTCATGCCGCCTGAGCCGCCCGATAACACGCCTCACGAACCGCCGATCGGTAGTATAAATCTTCCGCACAACAGTATGCCGTTCTTTAGAGGCGGTACAGTTTATTGGGAATGCCCGTGGTCGACAAACGTCTATGGCTTCGCGGCATATTGTCACGTTTACGGTTCGAACGGTTATTGGCTTTATGACTGGCAGACTGAAAGTGAAAAAATGACAGCCGCACCCGAAAAGGGTGAAAATGTATTTAAGTATGATATTCCGGCCGGTCCGTATGATTTGATCATCTTCAGCATTTCGACAGGCGCTCAAACATACGAATGTGTTCTTACCGACGACTGCATAGGCAAGATTGCAAAAACCGATAAAAGCAATATGCTTGAAAATCCCTTGGATTCAAACAGAATTGCGGCTTCAACAGAGTTCGAGGGCGTTGCCTCCTCGGGGCCTCACCTTGCAATCACCTCAATCGGCAATATAACCGGAAAGCTTATGTGCCCGACTGAGAATGGCGAACATGTTGTAGCCGCGTTTATCAAAACCTATCTCGGCTTTAACGACGCAATAACCGCCGATATGCTCGCCGATTTTATTCCGATTTTTGATACAACGGCTCTGGATGTTTATGCTGTTCTTGCAGCGGACAGCGAATTTCCAACATTTTTACTTAGCGACGGCACAAAAATGCTTGACAAGGCCGCCGAGCTCCTCGGTATAAACCCCTTGGGCGAGGAGGGCAGGCCATTCTTCAAGGGCGGTACGATTTATTGGGAATGCCCGTGGCCGACAGACGGCCGTATCTTCAAGGCATATTGTCACGTTTACGGTTCGGACGGCTCTTGGCTTTATGACTGGCAAGATTCAAGCGAGGAAATGACACGCGCACCCGAAAAGGGCGAAAACGTATTTAAATATTATATTCCGACGGGCCCTTATGATTTGATTATCTTCAGCATTTCTACAGGCGCTCAAACCTATGCCTGCGTTCTCAACAATGACTGCATAGGCAAGATAGCAAAAACAGATAAAAACAATATGCTTGAGAATCCTGTGGACTCATACAAATATGCGGCCGCAACGGAGTTTGAGGGCGTTGCCTCTTCGGGTCCTCACATTGAAATCACCTCAGTCGGCAATGTAGTCGGCAAGGTTATATGTCCGACAGAGGACGGCGCAAGCATTGTTGCTATGTTTATCAAGAATTACTTAGCAATTAATCTCGCAGTTAATCCTGACAAGATGACTTCAGATACACTTGCGAACCTCGTTAATAGCTTTGATACAACGGCTTTGGACGTTTATAATATTCTTGCCGCAGACAACAAGTTCGCCTCATTTACACTCGAGGACGGCACAAATCAGCTTGACAAGGCTGCCGAGCTTCTCGGTATAGGGCGCGACAAGGGCGACGTGAACGGCGACGGAACGATAGACGCTAAGGACAGAATGTTTATCACTCGCCATATAGCGAAGTGGCAAGGCTATGAAAGCATAAACGAGGCTGCGGCGGACGTAAACGCCGACGGTCTTATTGACGCTAAGGACAGAATGGTGCTGACGCGTCATATTGCGAAGTGGGTAGGATACGAAACGCTGCCCTATGTTAAAGGCGCGGCTTAAAATTCCGCCCCGCACTCAATAGACGGTAAAAAATTAAAATAAAATCAAGGCAGCAGGCGGTCGCCGAAGGCGTTCCGCTTGCTGCTTCTGCGCCGCCGAAATAAAATCGGCGGCGTGGAAAGGAAATGTATGTATGGACAAAATAAAGGCCTTTTGCAAAAAAAATTCAAATTCGGCTCAGGCGCTGCTGCTGCTCGCCTGTCTGCTGTCTGGCGGCTTTAACGAGTATATAAGCTGCGCTCTTTCGGCGCTAATCTCAGCGGTGCTGACGGTCAGGCTGATAAGATCAAGGGCGCTTACCCTTAATGTAAATATAGTCAGCATATCAATAACCGCGATATTGCTCGGGTATCTTATAACAACATTTTACGCCCTCGATTCCGGCATGGCGTTTATAGGATTTTTAAAATTTCTGCCGGCAGCGCTCTTTATGCTTTTGCTGATGCAGGACAAAAATATGAAGGAGGCGGCGCTGAACGCTCTGCCGTATCTCGCCCTTGCGCTCGGAGCTCTGTCGGCAATATTTATGCTCATACCGGCCTTTAACGGCTACTTTACGGTGGCGGGCAGGCTCGGCGGCTTCTTTCAATACCCCAACTCCTTTGCCCTGTTTTTGCTGACGGGCGAGCTTGTGGCGCTGTCAAAGGAAAAAATAAGGCTTGCAGACGCAGTGGTCGCGGCCGCACTTGTCGCTCTTATGCTCCTTACGGGCAGTAGAGCGGTGTTTGTGCTTGCGGTGGCGGCAAATATACTGATACTCTTTTTCAAAAAGGGGAAAAAGCATAAAATAGTTATAGTCGCCGTCTGCGCGGCGGCGGCAGCCGCTATCTTTATTCTGCTGCCGGTGCTTAGAGATAATCCCCTGTTTTCAAGGTATCTATCGCTCTCGCTTGATGACAGCACCTTTGTCGGCCGGCTTTTATACTGGTGCGACGCGCTGCCCGTGCTGCTCAAAAACCCATTCGGACTCGGCTATATGGGCTATTATTATATTCAGCAGTCCATACAGACCGGAGTGTATTCCGTAATGTATATACACAACGACCTCTTGCAAATAATGCTCGACGTGGGCTGGGTTCCCTTTGCGCTTTTTGTCGCCGGAATAATAAGATCCATATTCAGCACACGGGCGACCGCCGCAAAAAGGATAATCATAATAACCTTTGTATTGCACTGTATGTTCGACTTCGACCTGCAATTCACGGCCATGTTTTTCGTGCTGCTGCTTCTTCTCGATTTCGATACAGGCAAGGAGCTTCGCCTGCTCAAGGGCAGGACAGCCGCTGCAGCAGCCTTGATAATTTCCGGCGCTGTTTCGCTTTATTTTGCAATAGCGCTTTGCCTTTCATATTTCGGGCTGTGCGAACCGGCTCAGGCTATGTGCCCCTTCAACACTCAAAACAACATCTCCGTATTGATAGGCGAAGAGGATATCGACGCACAGAGCAAAGACGCCGACAAGATAATTTCTCAAAACAAATATGTGCAGATAGCTTACAGCGCAAAGGCGCGGCAGGCGTATTCTCAAGGCGACTTTGAAAAGCTTATGGAGTATAAAAATAAAATATTCGATATAGCGCCCTTTGCCTATGATGAGTATGAGGAGTACTGCTATATGCTTATACAGGGCATATATCTTTACAATCAGGCAGGGGACTCCGGCAGCGCGGATTACTGCGCCGAGGAGCTTATAAAAACGAGCGACAGGCTGAGCGGACTTAAAAGCAGGCTGAGCGAGCTTGGCAGAAGGATTTACGACCAGCCCAAAACGGAGCTTCCCGACGACGTGAGAGAGTATATAGAGCAGATAAAAAGCGGCAAGGCCGTATAAGGCGCGTAAAGCGAAGCGGTCGGATAGCCCGATGGATAAGCAGAGGCCGAACGGCAAAGCGAAAAGCGAAGGGTAAAAACAGCGCGGCTTTCCCGACGGCGGAGAATTTTATAAACAGTGTAAAGGAAAGTGTTTTATGAACAGAAAAATTTTCAATTTGATTCTTACGTTTATGCTCGCGCTGCTTTCGGCGCTGCCCGCTTGCATGACGGCGGCGGCAGCGGAAAAGCCCGTAATAGCCCTTGGTTCGGCCAAGGGGCAGTTGGGAGATACTGTTGATATCAGCGTGACCATGTCGGGGAACCCGGGCTTTGTATCGGCAAATCTTTATGTAAATTACGACACGGACGTGCTGAGCTTAAAAAGCGTAAAGGACGGCGGTCTGCTCGACGGAGTAACCCACAGCGATAATTTTGAAACCAGCCCCTACGGCTTATGCTGGGTCAATGATTTGGCTCCGGAAAATTTTAAGGTGAACGGAGTTTTGGCCACCCTCACATTTGAGATCAAAAAAATGCCCGCTTCAGGCAAATCGGAAATAACGCTTGATCAGGACATTTTAAATTATGATATAGAAAGCGTCGTATTTGAGCTTTCAAAGGGAGTCATAGAGGTTGTCGCCCCATCGCAGGACTCTTCGTCCTCCTTGCAATCTCAAATAAACAGCGCGCAAACGCAGTCCGGCGGAGCCGAAGCATCAGATTCTTCTTCAAACGACAAGGGCTCGTCCTCGGCGCAGATAAGCGGCGACTCTGACGAAGCTGAGGACGGTGCTTCAAGCTCAGAAAGCAAAGGCGATAAAACAGAGGACTCCTCCGACTTGAGCTCAGCCGACAAAAACGCTGTAAACAGCGCCTCCGGCTCAAATTCAAGCTCAAGCTCAGACGGCAACGGCCTTGTGTGGATAATAGTAATCGCCGCCTTCGTACTACTGCTCGGCGCGGCGCTCCTCGTCGTTTGGCTTAAGAAAAGGCGCTCCCGCTGACGGCGGTCAATATCAGAAAAGCTCCTCTTTGACGGAACGAATTTATAATTTTCTATTTTCGATTTTTGCTTGTTTTTCCTCTTTTATATATGCTATAATTCGATAAGGATATAAAACTCAGGGGGTATTTTTATGCTGTTAACCACAAGAGATGATATCGAAGGCAGGCGTTTCACCGAGCTTGGGCTTGTAATGGGCAACACCGTACAGAGCGTACACATAGGGAAGGACTTCCTGGCGGGCTTCAAGAACCTCGTCGGCGGGGAGCTTAGCTCATACAATGAAATGCTCTCAAACGCCCGTCAGGTAGCGACCGAGCGCATGATACAGCAGGCCGCTCAAATCGGCGCGGACGCGATAGTGTGTATGCGCTATGTTACGAACTCCATAACTCAGGGTGCGGCGGAAATACTCGCCTATGGCACGGCGGTAAAATTCATTTGATTTCAAGCGATGTTTTTGTGATTATATTTTCGGCAAGCAGGGGCTCTCCGTGTGTTTTTCACACAGAGAGCCCTTTTTGTATTTTTGGACAACGCTTCAATATAAAAATTAAAAAAGCTATTGCGGCGCACCGACTTGCCCGGCATTTTGTCCGAAGCGGCCTTTTGCCGCTGTTTTACACGGCGATTTTCGACGGGCAAGTTCAATTTCCTCCCGCTATTTTGCCGTCCCTTATCGTTATTCTTCTCCCCGCTATTCTCGCGAGCTTCTTGCCGTGCGTTATAACGACCACCGTTTTTCCGCTTTGGTTGAGCTTATTCAGTATCCTTATGACCTCGTTTTCACTCCTCGTGTCGAGGTTACCCGTCGGCTCGTCCGCCAGTATGAGCGGCGGCTGAGCCGCTATCGCTCTCGCTATCGCCACTCTCTGCTGCTGCCCTCCGGAAAGCTGCGAGGGTCTATGCTCGGCTCTGTCGCAAAGTCCCACCTCGCCGAGAGCTTTTAGCGCAAGCTTACGCCTTTCGCTCTTTGATAATTTTCTGTAGCTCAGAGGCAGCTCCACGTTTTCACGCGCATTAAGGTTTGGGATAAGATTGAAGCTTTGGAAGACAAAGCCTATCGTTTTATTTCTTATTTTCGTGAGCTCTCCCTCGGAGAGCAGGCCCACGTTTTTATTTTGCAAATAATACTCTCCGCTGTCGGGCGTATCAAGGCAGCCGAGTATATTCATAAGCGTAGATTTACCCGAGCCGCTTTCCCCGACTATCGCGACAAATTCCCCCTCCTCTATTTTAAGGCTCACCTTGTCGAGAGCCTTAATTTTGTTTTCGCCCTGGTCGTATATTTTGCTTACTCCCTTTATTTCAAGCAAGGTCAAGCTGTTTTTCCTCCTTTTTTTACTTTTATAATTTTATATTTTTATATCTTTATATCTCCGTTTGATTGAGCTTTTGCCGGTGCGGCGGGCAGGCTGCCGCATTATGTTTCTCGGCCAAATCGAGCGGGAGGCTACGTTCGGGCGGCGACCTGCGCGGCGCAGCCGCGCGGAAAAACGCGGCGCGGAAGATTTTGCGGCGAGAGGCGGCTCCCTGCCCCGCCGCGTTTTTCGGCAAATTCCCGCCGCAGGCGGGAATTTGCGGTCGCCGCCCGATACTGCGGCTTTCGCACAAGGTGAAAACGCGCAGACGCGGCAGCCCCATAGTTTCCTCCCTCGCCTCACCGCTGAGCGGAATATATTTTTCTCAATGTTATTATTTACAAATTTCTCTTTTACTATTTAAATTGCCGCTGAAAATGTGTATAATTATAAAGTAAATCTTTAGTAATAATTGCCTGCACGGAAATCTTGATTGAGAGGATAGTGAATTTTTTATGCTTAACGAGCAGTGGAAACAATTTAAAAGCGGCACCGATATCAGAGGAGTCGCCTCCGAGGGCGTAGAGGGGCAGAGCGTAAACCTCACCGAGCCGGCAGTGCGCGCCATGTGCGCGGGCTTTATACTTTGGCTTTCAAAAAAGTGCGACAAGTCGCCGCACGACCTTGTTATATCCGTCGGACGCGACAGCCGCATATCGGGTCCGGCTATTCTCGGGTACTGCGCCGACGTTATGAAAAGCGTGGGAGTAAGGGTGCTTGACTGCGGACTTGCCTCGACCCCGTCGATGTTTATGACCACGGTTGACCTCGGCTGCGACGGCGCGTTGCAGATAACGGCGAGCCACCACCCATTTAACCGCAACGGCCTGAAATTCTTCACGATAGACGGAGGCCTTGAGGGAAGCGATATTGAGGAGATACTTCTATACGCTCAAAACGGCGATACGCCGGCCGCTTCGGACAGAGGCGAGATAATTCCGACCGACTATATGAGCGCTTACTCGGCGCGGCTTAGGGATATGATATGCCGCGAGGTAAACGCCGAGGATCACGAGCACCCGCTCAAGGGCTTTAAAATAGTCGTGGACGCCGGAAACGGCGCGGGCGGATTTTACGCCGACAAGGTTTTAGCGCCCCTCGGCGCGGACACGAGCGGAAGCTGTTTTCTCGAACCGGACGGAATGTTCCCGAACCACATTCCGAACCCGGAGGACAGCGACGCTATGGCCTCGATAAGCAGAGCCGTTCTCGACTCAAACGCCGATATGGGAGTTATATTTGACACGGACGTTGACAGGGGCGGAGCGGTAGACTGCACAGGCCGTGAAATAAACCGCAACCGCCTTGTGGCGATGGCGGCGGCGATAGCTCTTGAAAACGAGCCCGGCGGCACGGTCGTCACAGATTCTACGACCTCGGCGGGGCTTAAGGACTTCATCGAGGGCGAGCTTGCGGGAACACACTGCCGCTTTAAGCGAGGATATAAGAATGTCATAAACGAGGCTATCCGCCTGAACGGCGAGGGGGTAAACTGCCCGCTTGCAATAGAAACGTCGGGGCACGCCGCCATGAGGGAGAACTACTTTCTCGACGACGGGGCGTATCTCTGCACAAAGCTCATAATCAAGATGGCGTGCCTCAAGCGCGAGGGCAAAAGCCTTGAGTCGCTCATAGAAAAGCTCAGGGAGCCCGTCGAGAGCCGAGAGCTTCGCTTTAAAATACTTGAAAAAGACTTCAAAGCCCGCGGGAACAGGATACTTGAAGAGCTCGACAAATACGCAAGGTCACAGCCTAACTGGATAGTTGCCGACGACAGCTGCGAAGGAGTGCGCGTATCGTTTACAAAGGGGGACGGGGACGGCTGGTTTATGCTCAGGCTCAGCGTTCACGACCCTATAATGCCGATGAATGTCGAGAGTGACAGCGCGGGTGGAGTTGAGCAAATAATTGACAAGGCGATGGCGTTTTTAAAAACTCAGAGCGGGCTGGAGCTTTGAGTGACAGTTTAAATCAAGCGGCAGTATAATAATATTGAATGGGCAGCGTGCTTTTGAGGGGCGGCGACCCGCAAATTTCCGCCTACGGCGGAAATTTGCCGAAAAACGCGGCGGAGCAGTTTATTTTGAGCTGTCAAAGCCGCACCCTGCCGCGTTTTTCCGCGCGGCTGCGCCGCGCGGTCGCCGCCCCTCGCCGGCGCGCTGCGCCGGCGCACGCAGGAAAGCACAAAATCGCGAATTAAATAACAAAGGAGAGTGCGTCCGATTTGAAAAAGCATAAATTTATAGGAAGCTCGCAAAGCGAAAAATTCTGTATAAGAGGCATAGACGTGTTCAAATACAAATGGATAATGATAGGCGACGTTGTAATAGTCATAGATCCGAACACGAGAAAGCCGCTGAGCTTTTCAGCATACAGAATAGAGGCGGAGGGAATATCGCTTAATTTCGCGGCGGGAAGGCTGTCTGACGGCAGCTGGGGATTTTTCGACTATGACGAATAGTCGAATAAAATTAATACTAACATTAAGGAGATAAGCTTTTATGTTTGAACAAGCGACAACAAAGGCGTTGTTTGGCGATCTTGACAAGACCATCGCAAAGCCTCTGCTCGAAAAAACTACATATCCGTGGGAGGCGCTCGACGGCTTGCGGGACTTTATTCTTGAGCTTGGCAAAACCTTGCCGGAGAACAGCTATGACAAGATAGGCGAGGATATATGGATAGCCAAAAGCGCGACCGTCGCCCCGAGCGCGTCTATAACGGGGCCGCTGATTGTATGCGAAGACGCGGAAATACGCCACTGCGCCTTTATAAGGGGCGTTGCGATAGTCGGGCGCGGCGCGGTCGTTGGAAACTCGACCGAGCTCAAGGGCTCGCTTCTTTTTGACGGCGTTCAAACGCCGCATTATAACTATGTCGGCGATTCTATACTTGGATACAGAGCGCACATGGGAGCGGGCGCGATAACGTCTAATCTAAAATCCGACAAATCTATCATTTGGCTCTGCTCCGGCGAGGAGAAGCTCTGCACCAATCGCAAAAAGCTCGGCGCTATATTGGGCGACGACGTAGAGGTCGGCTGTAATTCGGTGCTTAATCCGGGTACGGTTATAGGGCGGGGCACAAATATATACCCTGTTTCAATGGTCAGGGGATACGTTCCCGAAAACAGCATATATAAATCGAAGGACGATATTGTGAAAAAGCAGCAAAGCGCTTCCGTTTAAAAAAGTAGGCGCTCTCCCCTTTTTTATTCTAAAGAATATTATTTTAGCTTTGCTCTCCGCATTGAGGCTAATTCACGGGTATAAAAGCCTAATTCAAGCAAGCGTTTGCGCTAAAAAAGGGACTTTTAAGGGGAGCGCCGATTTCAGCTTAAATAAGCAGCAGCTTTATCGGTGCAAGTCGGTAAAGCTGCTGTCGGCGAGAGCGGGTTTTGGGCTCAAGTCCAAATAAAAACCAAAAAATCAAATAAAGGTATTGACATATATGAGCATATGTGTTATTATAATCAAGCGCTCTAAAAAAGCAAAATAAATATCGCGGAGTGGAGCAGCTCGGTAGCTCGTCGGGCTCATAACCCGAAGGTCGTAGGTTCAAATCCTGCCTCCGCAACCAAATCAGTTACCGTTGTTGATACAATATCAGCAACGGTAACTTTATATTTATTGCCGTTCTGGGGATGTTTTTGGAAGGAAACCGGGGATATTTCGAACATTTCCAGCAATAAGCAAATTGTATGCCCGGATTTGATGCGGTCACAGGCTGAAAAGACAGGACTTGGTAAAATGACAATCGTTATAAGATAGAAACGATAAATTAGTATTCTCTATATATAGAACCGTCCATAGCTGGGAGTAACCCCGGATATGGGCGTTTTTTTAATGATACCCATGGGACAGAAAGGACAAAAAGGACAGAACCGAGTCGGCAGGATTATCCTTGTTGACCCGGTTCTGTTTCTGCAATATTTCATAGCCTCGTTACGATTTCCTTCCCGTCCTTAAACCGGAACACCACACGCTCGTCAGCGTGGACGGTGACATGGTCGATGGTGCCGTGCCAGAGTTTTTCGTCGAAGGCTACGGGCAGGGAATCCGGTTCACCCAGTTCAAACATCATGCCTCCAATGGTGATGGCGTCCGCCTTCATTTTGTCCCGCTGTTTTTGCAGTGCTGCCAGCTTGGCTTCGGTTTCTTCGAAACGGCTGCACAGTTCGGCGTGGGTGGTACGGTAGGTTTCTTCGGTCATGGTGTTGGCGGCGTTTTCTGCGATGCACAGGCGCAGCATCCCGGTGATGGCGGTCAATTCCTCTTCCAACGCCCGGATATCTTCCTCAATGAAGTCCGTGTCCGTGAGCATTCGCTGGGCATAGCGGAGCTGGTCGATGGCGGCATCCCGGTCGGAAAGATACTCCCCAAGGGCAGCCAGGTACAGTTCCTTCAACCGCTCCTCGGTCAGGTGGGGTGTTTCGCATTTGCGTTCCCCTTTGAACTTGCCGTTGCATTGCCAGATAACACGGCGGTAGCGGTCGGTGGAGTGCCAAGTCTTTGCTCCGAAAACATCTCCGCAGTCGGCACAAATGATCTTCCCGGAGAAGGGGCTGGTCTGATAGTGCCGGTTGCGGCTGTTTTTGCGCCGTTCCAACTCCACCTGAACTTGCTCCCATTCCCAGGGTTCGATGATGGCGGGGTGGCTGTCCTCCACATAATACTGAGGGACCTCTCCCTCATTGATCTTTGTTTTCTTGGTGAGGAAATCCACCGTAAAAGACTTCTGAAGCAGTGCGGAGCCTTTGTACTTTTCGTTCCGCAGGATGCTCTCCACGGTGGCCCTTTGCCAGACGGTCTTTTTTCCGGGAGTAGGGATACACTCCTCCGTCAGCATGGTGGCGATGGCATTGGTGGATTTCCCCTGAAGGAACTGGCGGTAGATGCGTTTGACGATCTCCGCTTCCTCCGGGACGATCTCCGGCAGTCCGTCGGCACCTTTGCGGTAGCCCAGGAACTGGCCGTAAGGGATGCTGACTTTACCGTCAGAGAACCGTTTCCGCTGTCCCCAGGTGACATTTTCGGAGATGCTGCGGCTTTCCTCCTGAGCCAGACTGGACATGATGGTGATGAGCAGTTCACCCTTGGAGTCGAAGGTCATGATGTTTTCTTTCTGGAAGAAGCACTCACAGCCAGCCTCCTTCAGCTTGCGGATGGTGGTCAGGCTGTCCACGGTATTTCTCGCAAAGCGGCTCACACTCTTGGTCACAATCAGGTCGATTTTTCCGGCAAGGGCATCCCGGATCATGCGGTTGAAGCCGTCCCGGCGCTTGGTGTTGACGGCGCTGATGCCCTCGTCGGTGTAGACCTTCACGAAGTCCCAGTCGGGATTCTCCTGAATGAACCTGGTGTAGTAATCCACCTGGGCTTCATAGGAGGTGAGCTGTTCTTCGCTGTCCGTGGAGACACGGGCGTAAGCGGCTACCCGGCGGCGAACCCGCTCCTTGGTGGGTGTTTTGGTATGGATATTCAGTGTGGCGGGGATGACCGTAACATTTTTAGCTTTCGGCATGGCGCTGTGTCCTTTCCCGTGTTTTCTCTCCGGCGGCCCGTCGCATTTCCGCTGTCCAACTCTCGGCACGGGAGCGGTCCTGCCACCGCTTCACGGCGTTGGTTCCGTCCTTGAGAGTAAACTCCAGAAGATTATCGTTGTGGGCTGTAATCCCCGTTATTTCGCCCGTATGCCCAACCAGGGCGGCGGTCTGTATCAGCTTTTCCTCCGGGATGGCTTTGGAGGGGCAGTAGGATTTGCCGTAGGAATTGTAGGTGGAGCAGATCCAGACCGGTCCCGTGGCGGTGGTTTTGCGGCGGTAGTGCTTGCCGCATATGGCGCAGGTGATAAGTCCTGTAAAGGGGGATGTTCGCTGTGGCTTGGCGGGCGCATACTTCTCTTTTCTCCGCTGGATCTCCTCCTGGACGGCATTGAAAGTTTCCAGCGGAATGATGGCTTCGTGGGTGTCCGTTGCGTGATACCGGGGCAGTTCACCCTGGTTTTTCCGGGTGACTTTGGTCAGATGGTTCTCCCGAAATTTGGTCTGGAGCAGGAGATTCCCGGTATAGGCATAGTTTCGGAGAATTCGTTCCACGGCACTCTTGTGGAACACACAGCCGCTCTGGGTGGCGTATCCCCTTTCGTTCAGCCTTTTGGCGATAGCGGTAACACCCCTTCCCGCGAGATAGTCACCGAAGATGCTCCTGACGATCTCCGCTTCTTCCGGGATGACAGTCAGCTTACCGTTCTCCCGGCGGTAGCCCAGCATGAAGTATCGCCAGGGAATGCCTTCTTCGAAGTTTCGTTTCACCCGCCACTTCTGGTTTTCGCTGGCGGAGAGGCTTTCCTCCTGGGCATAACTTGCCAGGATGGAAAGCATCAGTTCACCGTCAGCGGTGGCGGTGTCGATGGACTGTTCTTCAAAATAAACGCTGATGCCCAGTTCCTTCAGCTCCCGTACCGTTTCCAGAAGGGTCACGGTATTTCGGGAAAACCGGGATATGGACTTGGTGATGATGTGATCGATCTTTCCGGCACGGCAGTCGGTGAGCATCCGCTGGAAATTCTCCCGGCTGTCTCTGGTGCCAGTCTTGGCTTCGTCGGCGTAAACGCCCACATACTCCCAGCCGTGATGGTGGCGGATGTAGGTGCTGTAATGATCCACCTGGGCCGCCAGGGAGTGAAGCATGGCATCCTTGCCGCTGGACACTCTGGCGTATGCCGCCACCCGGAGGGGCTTGGGCATCCGGGGTGCAAATTGGATTTGTTCTACGGTTCTTGGCATGGTATTCTCCTTTGTATCAAGTATCGTCAGCTACATATATTGCTCGTTTCGGGGGATATAGCAAGTCCATATCGTGACGAATTTCAAATGAATATACTGTCCTGTTTCAGGCCGGTTTTCATGGCGAGAACGGCGTTTGCCCGGTCATGGGTTTGGATATCCAGTTCTCCCTCCCGGCAGAGATTATCCAGCATTGCGCAGAGTATCCGATATCGAATGAGATCTTCTTGCGTCGGCGTAACAGGAGCGGGAGCAGTATTTGCGTTTCCGGTTTCCATAGCTGATAAACTCCTTTCCGCAGTATTCGCAGGTCAGATGGTAATAGGCTTTCCGCTGCACCTTCTCCGGGTGGGCGTTCCACCAGGCGTTCCGGCACTTATCGGAGCAGAAGTATTTGGCCTTTCTGCCCTTCACCTGGAGAATGAGCTTTCCGCACTGGCGGCATTCGACCCGGACAGCATCTTCCAACGGGTGGCGGCGGATGTAGGATCGGACAGTATTGACGGAGATTTGAAGGGTGAGCGCGATGTCCATGGCGGTTTTGCCACGGCTGCGCATGACATTCAGGATTTCGATTTCATGCTTGGTCATATTGAAACCTCCTGTGTTTGATTTCGGGTAATTACCCTTTTGAATTCGCGATTTTGTGCGTGAGACCCCACGCCCGTTGTCCGGACAAGAAGCCCCGGAGATTATGACCGCCCCTCCCCTGTGCCATCCTCCAGCACAGCCGGATTGGTCAGGTAAATCTCCGAGGGTTTTCTTCCCGCTCCGTGGGCGGGTGGCAGTGGCTTGGCGGCAAGATAGCCGTATTCGCACAGCCGATCCAGCACAGGCTGCAGACCCTCGGCGGTCTTGAACCGGCGGCACAGCCGCATGGCATCCCGGCGGGAAAACTCCGTAAGCCGCTCCCGTTTGATGGCGGAGAGCAGATACCGGGCGTTCTTGTTTACGGCATCGGCACCCATGAGGGAATATGCGGCTTTGGCGTGCTCGAGAAAGTATCTGCCGATGGTAACGGCGTTCTCCATGGTTTCTCTGTCGACAGGGTCGAACATGGAATCCTTAGGATATTTCATGACGTGCAGAATGCCGCTGATACGCAGGACGGAACCCACGAACTTACCCGCCCAGTCAGGGATCTCTGCCAAGTCACCTTTCAGCCGGCCTTCCACCTCGTTGAACAAGGTTTCCAGGATTTCCCCGGTCCCATCGTCCAGGCTGATTGGCTGCTGCTCATTGTCGCTGGAAAGAATGGCCTCGATCAGATCCTGATACCTGACTCTGACACCTTCCGGGATTGGTTCCGTGGAGAAAGAACGACTGCCAACGGTGGATTTCGGCATGGAGTACAGGAATCGAGCGGTCAGACCACGACCACGGAAGGTGTTGTTGCTCATCAGTCCGTTCAGCACTTCCGGCTGCACTGCCAGCACCATGGTCAATGCCGGGTGGATGATGCTCTCGCTGGCTCTCCCGATGCGGTCAACCCGGATGGTATCACCGCTGTGACCTTTGAGAAATACATCGATATTTACATTGCGGCTGTACAGGCCGCTGATGATATCGAAGATACCGCCCTCTGCGGAAACCACCGCCGCACAACCGTTGTTCTCGGCCAGAACTGAAGTCAGCTTTTCAGAGGTCACATCGTCCACGAAGAGTCGGAGAGGTTTCACCGGTTCGTATTCGGCTATTTCTTTGGCCTTGCTTTTGATATCTTCCTCGGTTGCTTTGCCCTTGGATGCCCGCTCCACCAAACTGCGCTTCTCCTTTTCCAACTTGCTCAGTTCCATTTGGCTTTGGACGATTTTCGGACTGCGCCGTTCGTTTTCCAATTTTTCATATACTTCCACCGGGTGGATCATCATGGACAGCACCGAGGATTTTCGCTCCGCAGGCGGGAGAATGACGACCGTGTAGGTGTTGAGGGGTTCTATCCAGTCCGCGTTGCCCCGGATGAAGTATTTTCCCTGGCTGCACAGAGACACAACGCCCAAAGCCTCTACCGCCGCCATATCCACAGCGGTCTGGGTGGATTCCGCCACCGCCAGCACATAGCGGCGAATGACTTCCGGTAATGCGTCCACGGGAAATGTGGGGAGGTCATATTCGTCAAAGGGGATGGGCGCGTCCCAGACTACGGGGCCAAGACCATTGTAAGTATCTGGTGGGATATACCCGGGCTGCTTGCTGATTTTGGCATAGAGCCGTCGTTTTCCTGCCCAGATACTTTCCAACTCCCGATCCTCCAGGGGTGGGGAGCATTGCTGAGCAACTTGGAAAAACAGATCCTTTGCCTCCGCAGTATCGCCGTACCGTTTGATGATCCTGGCTCCGATCCGGGACATGGTGCTGTTACGGCTCCCCTCAGGTATGGTGTGCCCCATGTTGGCAAAAGCCTGTTCGTTCTCCAGATCATCCAGAAAGGCATTCAGGGTAATCGTGCCGGGGTGATAGATGACCTGGGGATCTTCCGTGCCGAACAGGAACCGGGCGGCATCCATGGAGTTGGCATCGAAGAATGGAAATGCCGCCAACAGGCGCTGCTTCAGAGCCGTATAGCGGTCTGCATCCCGCTCCGGGTCAATGAGGAACACAATATGAAACCGGGGACGGGCGCTTTTATCTCCTTTGGGCTTCATGTGATGGCGGCTGTAGTGCAGCACATAGGAAACATCGGCAAAGAGGTCTGCAATGTCCTCCGGGGTGACCCAGTCCGCCGGTTCGTCGGAGTGGTCATTGTCACAGTCCCCGGGCAGGGCGTTGGCAACCTCAAAGTATACGGTGTTCCGATAGTTGTTTTTGTACCGGGCGCAGACCATGTCTTTGGAAAACGCTAACTTCGCGGATGCTTCGTCCGCGATTTCAATTTTGTTGGGGTACAGACAGTTGGATGCGTTTCCGGTGCAATCTGCCGTGTACACGGTAATCGGTATTGTTTGGGCCATAGTGTTCACTCCCTTCTCAGCTTTTCTGCTTCAGCCAATCATCCAGGACAGATTGTGCGATCAGCCACCGCTGTCCTCCCCGACGGCAGGGAATCTCTCCGCTCTTCAACAGGCGCACCAGGGTGGGAACGCTGATTCCGAGGTAAGAAGCCGCCTCTTTTAGGTTGAATACCGCCTTACAAGAATGTTTTTTCATCAATTTTGCTCCTTTCTCTTGTGTTCATCTATATTGTCGCATATAATAGGAGCATAAATCCTTTCTCTATCGGTAAGAAATAAAACGAAATACAAAGTTTTAACGGTAAGATTATCGGTAAAAAAGAGGAGTGAAGAGATGGAACTGAAGAAACTGCTGGATGACTATGAGATTGGTGGTATTGGGGACATAAAAAAACATACCCTCCGTTTTCATTCATACAGAATTGGAACCGTGGAGGATATGTTGACGATATTTGCGGAATATACCTCAGGGCAGTTTCCCATTACCTATAAGGGGTATCCTTCTGGGCAGGAACTGCTGATCGAGTTGTGTAATCTGAACCTGGAACTCCGGGACAAGCCATTGAAGGATTGTGCCGAAATCCTGATCCGCTGGAGTCTGGAGAACATTCACCCTTACTATCACTATGGGGATGATGTTGCCGTATTGGAACAGGTCAATAATGGTGCCGACCAATACTGGGATATGCTGGTCAATGTGATCGAATGCTACAGCATTTCCGTGAAGGAGATGGTACAGGATCTGGAACAGCTTTATACCGACACTATGACCCTATTTGCTATCCGCAGTCTGATGGGAGGCAAAATAGCCGATGCGCAGCGGATCTATGGGGAAGTTCGTGTACCAGATGAAAAAAATTTGCTCCATGCGTGGTACCGGGCGGATTCCGTTCACCGTCCTTTGGTATTGCAGGATTTCATCGAGAACATACCGAAACTGAAAATGGGACTGGAATATGATCTTTCCATCGGACAGATCCAGCTTCAGCCTGTGGTCAAATCCGTCGTGGACGCGGCATATTTCGGTCTTGCCAGATTTATGGCGGTGAATGCCAACGCCTTGGATGACTACGGCGGCAAAACCAACATCGCCTTTTGCCAGGCTTGCGGCAAGGCATTCATTAAGCGTGGGAATCGGCAGAAATACTGCGGGACACTGGAGTGCCAGAGTGTGAGAAACAAACTCAAATCCAAGGAGTATTACTATCGGCATAAATGAGTGGTTCACAAAAGCGTACATATCAGTTATTTTGATAAACAATCGCAAAAACTTGCGACAGCATCTTGAAAAATATGACAAAACGTGATATTATTTTTTATATATGTAATGATCTCAGGGGGGTTCTGCATGGCCGTTTCGTACAACAGACTGTGGAAATTGTTGGTTGACAAGAAGATGAGTAAAGCCGATTTACGTAAAGCTGCCGGATTGGCTCCCAATACCATGACAAAGCTTCGCAGGGACGAACCCGTAGCGATGGGAGTATTGGAAAAAATCTGTGCCGCCCTAGATACAGACTTCGGGGATATCATGGAGTATATAAAAGAATCATAACTGTCCGTTTTTTAGGACATAATTGCTGATATTATTAATATGGCGTTGTGGGATACCACTATTGGATAATGCCATGTTGCGAAATGGCAATATATAATACCGGAGTGATGCACAATGGCTCGGAAAAAGAGCAAAGAACAAATACATTTTAATATGAGCCGGGTGCGCAATAGTGATACCGCTCTAGAGAAACTTCTGTGTGAGGAACTTGTCCGCCAGGGGCTTACCACATTTACCAGAAACAATAAAACTATTTTTGGAAAGCCGGACATCGCATTCCTTGCTCGGAAAATTGCAATATTCTGTGACGGGGATTTTTGGCACGGATATAACTGGGAAGAAGCACAAAACGAAATCAAAAGCAATCGTGATTTTTGGATATCTAAAATAGAGCGCAATATGCAGAGGGATACCGAAGTAACAGCACAACTGCAAGAACAGGGATGGACGGTCTTACGATTCTGGGGGCATGAAATTGAAAAAGAATTGGAATACTGTATTTCAGCGATTTTAGATGAATTGCGAGTTTTTCCTGCCCGTCCGTATAGAACCATTGACCTTTGTGCAGGTATCGGCGGCATTCGTCGTGGCTTTGAGCTTACAGGGCAGTTTGTGAATGTACTTTCTTCGGAAATTGACAAGTACGCTTGCAGAACATACCAACATTTATATGGGGACAATCCCGAAAACGATTTGACTGGCGATGAATTTAAACAGCAGGTGGAAAACACGGAATATGGAGTGCTTTTGGCCGGATTCCCCTGCCAGACATTCAGCCGGGTCGGGTTGCAGGAAGGATTTGAGAACGAAGAAAAGGGCAAGATTTTTTTTCATATCTCCGACATTATTAGGAGAACCAGACCATTTGCATTGTTTTTGGAAAATGTAGATCGTTTGGTTTCTCACGACGAAGGGCGAACATTCAAAACCATCATCGAAACGCTTGTAAATGATTTGGGGTACCATGTAATTGGTGTCACAAAAGAAGCGGACGGGACACTCAAATATGTGCCGAAATCCTTTATTCGCAACTCCCGCGACTTTGGCGTTCCGCAAAATCGCCCTCGTACATATATAATCGGTTTTGATACGGAGCGTTTTGCCCCGGAGAGACTGGCTATGCTGCCAACGGAAATGCCTCGTACCCGAGCGGTTGAGCTATATCATGATTTGAATGATTTGTTGGAGCATGATGTTCCGGCAAGGTATTATATGGCATCGGGATATTTGGAGACACTCGTCAAGCATCGAGAGCGTCAAGAAGGAAAAGGCTACGGATTTGGTTATCGGATTGTAAATGCGGAAGGAATTGAGAGACCTATAGCCAACACATTGTTGGCAACAGGAGGTTCGGGCCGTGAACGTAATTTGATATACGATCCCAAAGAAGGCATTGCAGGACAGATTATTAAAGGGAAGAAAACCCCTCTCAACGATAAAGGCATTCGTGTTATGACTCCCACCGAGTGGGGGAAACTTCAAGGCTTTATAAACTATGGATTCGTAAACGATGAGGGGGAGGACGAGTTTTCATTCCCCGAGGGAATTCCGGCAGTCCAACAGTACAAGCAGTTTGGCAACTCCGTCACAATTCCGGTAATTGAGGAGATGGCACGGTTTATGCTTGATTGTTTGGCTATCTTACACGGAGAAGAACCGTAAACGGAGGTGTATGACCGTGACGGCAGAAAAACTGGCAAATGCTATTCTGAAAAAGTGCGATATTTATTATGGTGATGCGCTGATATCGAAGGAAGCAATCATTGAAAAATATCTGTCTTTTTTTGCCGATTCATTGGTATCAAAGGAGCGAACAGTCAATTTTGCTCTTCATACAGGATCTATGTGCTTTGATGTTATTTCCGTTGTTGCCGTCGCTCTGGGGTGTCTATCCTATAATCTGTCTACAAATGACGATATTATCTCTGCTCTACAGATAGATGATATGGTTATGTATAATGGTCAGAGGTATCGCTGGAAAGGTACCAGCATTGAATACGGTCGGCTTTGCATGGTGATTGAGCAGGACGGAAAAGGAAAAAACGGGAAAACGATCAGTTACCTTCCCCTAGAGAAGAATAAACACCTGATAAAGCCTTACTACGGCGAGTCGCAGATTACTGACGGACGCGGTATTAGAAAGAAAAAAACAAATCGTGAGGATTTTTTGGCTTTTGCATTTGATGTGGATATTCAAGAAATCCCTACGCAGATCGATGTTTCAATCGTTATTGTGGCTGATCGCAACTCATTTGGCGAGATCTACAAACAAGTCTGCATCGTATATGGCGAAGGCAAAGAAGTTGGTTTGTTGGACATTATTCCGGCGGCGTATTATACCGGTAGTGGTGAAGAGTATCAGTTCGGTCTGAATCCGACAAAAGCGGAACCGGTTTTGAAAGTAACCGGTAAAATTTCAACGGCACGGGATTTGGTTCTGGATAGAAACGGAAATAAAGTAGTAGGTCTATTGGTCATCGGTGGTGCGTCTATAACCGAGAACGGGTCTGAACTTGCCGATTTGCTTCGAAGAAAAGTACTGCGTTTTGTTCATGTTACATCCCCAATCAAAGCCGGGATGGGTGAACATATCTTGGAGATGTATGAGGGTGCTTCCGTATTTGCTTGTACAAAAACCATGCTATCCAAAAGCAATCAAATGATTCGCAATGACAACCCGCTTACCGAAGAACTCCACCGGCAGATTATGAATGTGATACACAATACTGTTACGGCAATTCCCGTAGGTGAAGGTTGGAGTTGGGATGAATACAAAACCATAAAAAATGCGATTTTTGTCATAAAACAGTCCAATTGGAATGATGCAGTCAAAGACGACTTCGTGGTGGCTGCACATGGCCTGCTGAATCTTCTTAATTCCGCAGTTTTTCCGTTAGAAATAATGGAAAATGCCATTTGTAACGGACAGATTAACAAAGCGGTTACTTCACCCTACGGACGCATTCAGGAATTATGGGATATTGCGGATCAAGCTGGGTCTATGCAAGAACTGTGTATGGTTGTGGCGGATGCACTGGAACGAAAATATCGTGAACGATTGAAAATCTGCCCAAAGGCAAATGCCCTGAGGGAATACTTGAACGAACATAAACTCGGCAAGGTTGCAATCATTGTACCAAAGGCATATTATGCCGACTTACTTCGCATGGTATACCCTGAGTACTTTTCTGTTGAAAATGTAATTTGTGTAACGGCAAATCGTTTCGATAGCCGGGAAAAATACGATGCGGTTTTATGTGTCGGAGAACTGAATAATAAGCGGTTTGATCCGTTACAATGTTTGGCTGCACGTAACGTCGATGTCCTTCTATATGGATGTGAGGAAAAGGTATTTACATTCCGACGAAAGAAATTCGCAAAGTACGAGCGAAAGTTGAATCGAAGAATCGGTGCAACCCATATGGCAGACGAGCCAGAGGAGGATGACTCTTCTCCGGAAATGCAGATGGAAGAGGAAGTACAGCAGTTCTCCGCCCTGGACGAATATATCGAAGCCTTTAATACATTTGATGTTCGCAAATTGGCACAGAGCAGCAGTGCGGGAGGCGTTTATGTCCCGGTGTCCGAAGTTAAACATGTAGGCACTTTCGTTTCGGGAGAGCAAATATTCTTCTCCAAGTATTATTCTGCGGTTGTCTTTGACAGTATGGCAGGAAATGTGATTGAAAAGTCCCCGGAGCAATTGCGACCCGGAGATGTGCTGGTGTTTGTTAAGCGTGATGATTACACCAAGAATATTGTTGACTTCATCTATGAGCGTCTGCTCCGCGATGGGCGTTTGGGGCAAGGCGCAATTGAGGCTTACGAAAAGTCTCAATATTGGAAAGAAGCCTTGCGGGAGTATAAGGAAACCAATGGCTTTACTTATCGAAAGGTTGCGCAGAAAATGAGAGAGGCAGGAAGCTCTATGCAGGAGGTCACTATTCGGCAATGGCTCATCAATGACAGTCACATTGTTGGCCCCCGTAAAGAACGTACCATGGAGTATATTGCAATCGTAACACAGGATCCTCATCTGCTGGCAGATACTCATGGCTTTTTTGAGGCGTGTGGAGCGGTGCGTCACGACCGGCGAAAGATTCTCGAATTAATCGCAAAGGCTATCAACGATAAACTCAGTGGCAACATACCTGAGGAAGGCAGCGTTCTAAGCATCGTATATGACAACGTGGACAGTCTGTCGGAAACACTGGAACTTGAGTATATTACGGAACTGGACGAAAGTGTAAATATAAACATCAATCTGGTGAATACACCCATTACAGAAGCGGAGGTATTGATGTGACAGGCAGTGAGATTAGACAGACAATGATTTCTGCCCGGGAAGAGTATATCGGTATAATTAGGGATGAACTTTTAGGACCCGGATCAGAGTTTTCTTTGCCTGACAGAGAGCATGAACTTATTTCCAGCACCCCTACCAGTCGTTATTCCGTTGGTATTCTGTTCCCACAAGGAAATGCTGTAAACCAGGATAATGATGAGACTGTTGAATTGGAGGAATCTGATAATTCTGCAGAAAACTCCGGTTCGGTTTCTGTCGAAGATCCGGGTGCCGACCCCGTTCAACAAAAGAAACAGAGAACCTATGCATTTGACGAAACTGCCGATGAAAGCTTGGACGAAGAAATCGGAATGGCTACACAGTACATGCCTTCGTCCATGGGTATTACATTCATCGCAAGCGGAAATACAAATATCGTCAGGGGAAGTTTGACATTTGCCACATACCGAAATGCCAAAGTTCCGGATTGTATGATTCCCTATCTGCCGGATACTCCTGACACCTATACAGTACCGCCTGAATTGGCGCATATTATGGTGTATGACAAGGACACCCATGCGCTGCGGCTGATTTCTTCCGTAACGGCCAAGGAAGCCCGTAGCATTTTTGAGCGCGATACGATTCCGGAAAATGAATTCCACATTCTTCAGAAAATAGTCTACCGTTTTGTTGACTACTGTGCTATGGGGTATGTGCGAGTTCCGCATGAAATTCCGGAATTTGTGCTTGACTTTAGCCATGGGGATTATGCCGATGACGAAGCCAACCACAACCTGGATGGCACTGATGCAAAGCTGGTGGCTTTGAGACGGAAAATTGGAGATAATTTGTGGTCAATTACCGTTATGTTGGTGAACGATAGGAAGGAATCTCCTGTGAAAGCAAATCGCTGTATTTTCCAGGCCAAAATGAAAGTATCCTCTGAGAATAATGATTTCGTTTTTGTAGAAAGCAATCCCAATGCGGATGTAACCGCAATGGATTCAGAAGAACAATCGCTGGATTTGTTGTACCGTCACAAAAAAATATACGGAACCGGCTTGGGTACATCCGTAGACTGGGAAATCGATGCGTCTGGAGTTGGGGCTATATGGAGCGATTTCTTACCGATAATAGAGATTCCGTCGATGAGTTTTTCCTTGCCTCAGAACGACCTCATCAAAGACGAAGAATTGTCCATGAAGTATTTGTCCGACCTGGATCCATCCGACAGAACTACCAAACTTGCATCCATGCGGAACCTGGTCGACCTGTATAAAAATTGGGTTGATAGTCTGGAAAAGGTGGCTGACACACTCGATCCCAGATATGTATCTGCTGCCGCCAATAATATCCGTGAATGTAAACGCGCATATAAGAGAATGTATGCTGGCATTGATACTCTGGCAAAAAATGACAACGCGTACAAAGCCTTTCTGTTGGCAAATCGTGCAATGTTTATGCAGAGAATTCATATTGCGATGCAGGGAGATATGGCCAAAACCAACGCCGATCGTTACCCGGGGGACGAAGAAATTGCAGACAGGCTTTATGGCATGGATTACAGCCAGGAGAGCGACAGCAATTGCAAATGGAGACCTTTCCAGATAGCATTTTTACTGATGGATGTCAACTCTATAACTGATGATGAATCTCCGGAGCGGAGTATCGTTGATTTGATATGGTTCCCTACCGGTGGCGGTAAAACCGAGGCATACCTTGGACTGACTGCGTTTACAATTTTCTATCGCAAGCTGGCACACCCCAAAAACTCCAACGGCACGGCTGTTATTATGCGTTATACTCTCCGCCTTTTGGCGGCACAGCAGTTTACCCGTGCAGCGACACTTATTTGTGCTTGTGAGTATATTAGACAAGATTGTGCCCAAAAGAGACATAAGTATCCTGTCTACCCTCTAGGAAAAGAACCGATCACAATTGGTCTCTGGATTGGTGGATCGCATATTCCCAACAAAAATGTTGGAACCGGTGAGCGTTCAAATAGTGCGGAATACCATTTGGGAAAGCTGCAGAGTGTGAGCAGTCCATATTATGTTCGTAATGAAAAAGAACGTCATAATAAGTTTCAAGTGCTGAAGTGTCCGTGGTGCGGAACAAAGATGGTCAAGGATGATAAAAATGGCCGTCTGGTTGGAGAATGGGGCTATAACATGAGCGGTAAACATTTCTATATGTTCTGCCCTCATGAAGACTGTGCTTTTACCAAGAGACTTCCTATTCAAATTATCGATGACGAACTTTACGAAACACCTCCGACATTGTTGTTTGGTACGGTGGACAAATTTGCTATGCTTCCTTGGGACGGACGAATTGGTGCTTTCTTCGGCATCGGAAAAGATAATCGCACTCCGGAACTAATTATCCAGGACGAGCTGCACTTGATTTCGGGGGCATTGGGTACGGTGGTTGGCCTTTATGAAACCGCAGTGGACGCAATTTGCGGTCAAAAGGGCGTGTATCCCAAAGTCATTGCTTCCACCGCTACAATTCGTAGAGCAAAAGAGCAGTGTTCCGTGCTGTATAATCGTGAAGTTGTGCAGTTCCCGGCTCCCGGCTTGGATGCGGAGGACGCTTTCTTTGCAAAAGAGTCTGTAATTGATTACGAAAAGGGTGTTTACGGACGTAAATATGTAGGTATTATGCCTTCCGGAAAAACCAAGGCTATGATGGAAATCCGTGCTATGGCTGCGCTTATGCAGAAGGTTTACACCATGGATCTTCCGGAAGAGGTTAAAGACAAGCTGTGGACATTGACGGTATATTTTAACAGCTTGAAGGATTTGGGCAAGGCTTCAACTCTGGTGGACGATGACGTAAAGGATTTTATCATTCGTACGGCAAATCGTATGTTTACGGGAAGAAGGCTTATCGTCAGTGCGGACGAACTTACCAGCCGTGTTTCCACCACGGAATTAAATGAGACATTGGATAAGCTGGAAAAGATCGAGTATTCCAAAGAAAATGAAGCCGCCAAGCGATATGCTTCTAATGTGCTGCTTGCCACAAACATGATCTCCGTTGGCATTGACGTTGCACGATTGAATGTTATGTTGATGATCGGACAGCCCAAACTTACCAGTGAATATATCCAGGCCTCCAGCCGAGTGGGACGTTCCTTCCCCGGTGTAGTCTTTGTGCAGTACGATGCCACAAAGAGTCGCGACCGCTCCCATTATGAACGATTTCGCTCTTACCACGAATCTTTCTATCGCTTTGTAGAGCCGACCGGAGCGACTCCGTTCTCTCGTCCGGCACGTGAACGGGCCTTACATGCTGTGCTTATTTCGATGGTGCGCCAAATGGCCGGAATGAGCGAAGATAAGGATGCCATTAACTTCGATGAGGAGTACTTTGCGGAAACAATAAAGAAAATCGAAGCGTTTGTCATAGACCGGGTGACCGGAATTAACGAACGCTCCGAGGGGCAGGCAAAGGACGATGTAGATGAAATCCGAACGGAGATTAAGGAGTTCTTCGATCTTTGGCAGTCCTATGTGGATGAATGCAACGGAGAGAATCCGTCTGTTCCGTTGTATTTTGGGCGCAAGTTCATGGTCAATCCGCCTGCGGGAGATACACGTCGATTGCTTAAACAATACAACTCTGCAGGAAAGGACAATGCCATCGAAACTTTGACCTCAATGCGAAATGTGGATACTCCGGTATTGGGTAGTATTGTAGTTTGGGGGGATAACAATGTCTGAACAAGTGAAGACAAAGATAGAATTGAATAAAGTTACCCACTCCGTTCGTGCCGCTCAGGCAGTTCTGCAATATGGCGTAGGTGCTATGGTGGACTTTCCGGATCAGACATTGGTTACTGCTGCGCCGGAGTACTGGAGCGGAAAGAGTAGGATCTATGATGATCGTTTTGCAAAAGCCCTGGGTGTGGACTACTTTGCGTTACCCACCAATATTGCGTATTCCCGTTTTCCTGAATGGTATTTCTGCCCTAAGTGCCGAAAATTCCAGCCATTAAAAAACTGGGTGGCCGAGTACAGGAAAAACGCCAAGGCAAAAACGCTTGAACGGGACGAGTATATGGTTGAGCATATGCAATGCCCCAAGTGCCGCCAGGATTTGGTCGTGGCGCGTATTGTCACGGTGTGTGAAAGCGGTCATTTGAATGATTTCCCTTGGGTAAAGTGGGTGCATGCAAAGGCCAAGAAACCGATTTGCGGAAATCCGGAGTTGAAGTTTAAGACCGGCGCATCTGGAACGGAAGGGCTTGAGGGCTTGAGCGTAAGTTGCTCCTGTGGTGCTATCGCTACATTAAAGGGTGCCTTTGATAAGGATTGCTTTCAAAAGCTGGACGAAGACCTGGGGACCAATCAATTCAGATGTGATGGAAATCATCCGTTTCGACATACCAAAGATAAGTGTGTTTGCTATCCCAAAACCGTGCAGAGAGGTGCATCGTCCGTTTACTTCCCCGTGGTGCATAGTTCGTTGGTTATTCCCCCGTATGCAGATAAGTTGAATGCAAAAATTGAGCAAAGCAAAGCTTATGATGATTGCATGACCATTATCAGCGATGAGGACCCTGAGGAAAGGATCGCTACAATAACCCGGCGTTTGCCGAAGTGGGTGGATAAAATTGCGCTTGAAATCGGTGCGCCCCGTGCAGAAGTGGAGAAAATCCTGATTCGCAAATGGTTGGAGCCGATGCCCGAAAATGTAGATGTGACCAGTATTCAGTATCGTGTGGAGGAATATACCGCATTGTCTGGAGAAGTAGGCGCAGCCAGCTCGGGGTTGGGCGATTTCTCCCGTGAAGAAATGGACATTTCCGAGTATGATCTGCCTCATATTAAAGCCATTTCCCTCGTCGACAAAGTGCGTGTAGTAAATGCATTGATTGGGTTTTCCAGAATTCAGCCGGCAATGACCAGTAATGATGTCGGTTTTGTAGATGTAAAGGAACCCGATACTCGGTGGTACCCTGCTTATGAAGTACGTGGTGAAGGCATCTTTATCGAGTTCAACCAAGAAGATATCGATAGCTGGATTGAAGCCCATCCGGCAGTCGTTGAGAGAGCAGCTAGGCTGAACCACAACTATGCGACATCGTTTATCGGGAAGAATCATCCACGCACGATAACGCCCAAATTCCTTATGTTGCACACGCTATCTCACCTGCTAATTTCTCAGCTGAGTTTTGAGTGTGGATATAGCATTGCTTCTCTGAGTGAACGCCTATACTGCGCCGAGGAATCCGATGGAAAAAAGATGGCGGGTATTTTCATCTATACTGCCAGTGGCGATGCGGAAGGTACATTGGGTGGACTGGTTCGTCAAGGCAGACCGGATGCATTCCCCAGGATTCTCAGAAAAGCAATTGCAAACGCAAAGACTTGTTCAAATGACCCGGTATGCATCATGAGCAGAGGTCAAGGACGTGATTCTTTGAATCTCGCGGCATGCCACGCATGCGGCTTATTGCCGGAAACATGCTGTGAGGAGAGAAATGCATTTCTGGATCGTGGTGTAATCGTTGGTACATATGAAAACCCGGAAATCGGTTTCTGGAATGATATTGATGAATAATAAGCAAACCCATTAGAAATGAGGACTTTTTATGAATTTTGATTTTTTAAAGGATCTTCGTGGTCTGGGTTCGATATATGAGAATTGTAACAATGCTGAAAAGCTTGCCATGACCATGCCGGTACAAAGTGTATTTACAGCCAGGAAGAGTGCGGAATTACTGGCTAAGTTTATTTATCTGGCTGCACACAATGAGCAGATAGGACTTCTGAGTTTTGCGGACATTTTGAGCGACCCCGTCGTTCGTGAATTTATTCATAACAGACACGTCATGAATGCATTTCACTTCATCCGAAAAAGCGGAAATAGAGCAGTACATGGCGACGAGGAAGAATCTCCAGAAGAAGCCATTGATGTTTTGGAGGATCTACACTTTGTGGCCGGAGAAACGGCTTGTATGCTTGGCCTGATTGAGAGCTACCCTGCGTTTGAGGAGCATGTTGCTTCTTTCCCGGAGGCTCGGTATGTGGATGAAAAAGACATTGACAGAAAAGCGCAGGAAATGTTTCTTGCGTATGTTGAAGAATATAGTGCCCAGCTTGAACGTGATAAATATATTGAGATGAAGGACTACAACTGGGTTGAATATTCTGTTGAAGGCAATGTAGAAATGCATGAGTATCTTGATTTTAAAGCCAAACCAAACCAACGAGATATAATAGACTTTTTGCAAGAGTATTTGAAAAGTTTAGTTAGATTTTCAATCGAAAGGGCGCCTGAAAAAGCAATACAACTGGAATTAGATTACCCTGTGACACTTAACGCCACGCTAACGATCGGGCAAGAAAAATATACATCAGAAGATACAGAAAGGTTTATTGCCGCTCTGAACAACGCTCTGCCTGGAGCGGACAAGTTCACAATAGATGTGACTTGTAGCGGAGTTCTCCGGGAACTCTTTAATGATGAACTTGACGAAAACGGTGTCGGACGAGTCAATATGATTCGCAAAGATGCCCCATGGACAGGGGCCGGAATGCTGGACACATTGTTACAATATAAGCGCAGAAATGCATTTGAATATAAGGTATTTGTCTTTTATCCTGATAGCGGTAATTTTTTGCATGAGGCAATAATGGGTGGCAAAGAAATCGACATTCAGTCGCTATGCGATGAACAAATTGTTCAAAAAACCTTTGATGAAGAATGGTGGTCCTGGGATTTAAATTTGTATGCGGATTTTGATTTTGACAAATACCCGCACCAGTTAAATAAACTTCATGAAATTGTGCGCAAGTATGTTCCGCAGAATGAAATTCAATACTGCGAAAATGCCTGGGATGACGGAGATAATCACATCCTTTGTAATAGTATTCAATGGAATTGCCCTTGTCTACGGGAAGTTCAGGATTTTCTCGATAAAATCAATGAAGTCATTCTGCCGATCAAAGATGAAGCAGACTTAGTATGCGACGGTTTATGGCAAATACAGAACTGTTTCGCATTCGCCACCTGGAACTGGACGGAGGACGGTTTTAAGGTTACTGGAACAGAGTTATGAAAGAGATGAATCATGTTATGAGATAACAAAACGAAACAAAATGTTTAACAGGAAAACTTTTCGAAGGTGAGAAAATGCAATATGTAGTGGAAGATAAAAAATACCGGTTTCGATATGCCTTTGACAGCAAAACCGGCGCGTACATCCGGACAGGCATACTGGATGATGCGGGAAAAGACACAGGGCGGGATCCCTTTATGGCCTCGTACCCCCATCTGATCGATGTAGGAATCATGGGGCACTGCATTCACGGCAGGACGGGCCTGTGCGCCAAAGCCGGCATCGGCTGCTACCAGAGCGGGATGCTTGTGTCGCAGCCCAATATGTCCGTGGAGGACTTTCGGGCAGTTGCGGAGCAATCCCGGGGAAAGTGCAACCAGTTTGCCTTGGGAGGCCGCGGCGATCCGGATCAGCACGAAGCCTTTGAAGAAATTTTGAAAATTTGCAGAGAAAATGAGATCGTCCCGAATTTTACCACATCTGGCTACGGCATGACCAAGGAGATCGCCGCCCTCTGTAAAGAATACTGCGGCGCCGTGGCTGTGAGCTGGTACCGAAGCGAATACACCGAAAATGCCGTCCAAATGCTTTTGGATGCCGGTGTGAAAACCAATATTCACTATGTGTTGGGAAAAAACAGTATTGATGAAGCGATAGAGCGGCTGGTACATAACGATTTCCCCGAGGGAATCAACGCCGTCATATTCCTGCTGCACAAGCCTGCCGGTCAGGGAACGGAGGCAAATGTCCTGTCCATGGGCGACGACCGGGTCGTGCGGTTCTTCCGCCTGTTTGACGTACCCCATCCCTTCAAAATCGGCATGGACAGCTGCAGTGTCCCGGGGGCAATCCAATTCTGCAAAACGCTCCTGCCGGAATCGCTGGACACCTGCGAGGGCGGGCGCTTCAGCTGCTATATCGGCCCGGATATGGTCATGGTGCCATGCAGCTTCGACCAGGACCGCCGCTACGCCGTTTCCCTGCGCCAAACGACCATTGGGGAGGCGTGGAACAACGAGCCCTTTGAGCGGTTTCGGGATAAAATGCGCCGTTCCTGCCCCGACTGCGCGAAAAGGGATCTTTGCATGGGCGGATGCCCGTTGATGCCGGAAATCGTTTTGTGCAATACGAAAGAGATACAATAAAACATATAGGAGGAATTTTGCGTGAAAATCAGATTGGACTTTGTAACAAACTCCAGCAGCAGCTCTTTTGTCGCATACTCCATCCACAGCAAAGAACTGGCGGACTACATCAAGTCGCTGGTGGAGCAAGGGAAACAGGAGGGCGGCACGCTGGCCCAGGGGCTGTTTTCCACTGAAAGCCTTGGGGAGCTGAAGATTCTCGGAGACGCGAAAATCGTGATGGTACAGGAGGCGGCAGGCAGCGGGATTTCCCTGAATAATTGCCAGGGAGGGGATTCCAGGAATCTGCGCCAGCGGGTAGACGACAATCTTCGTCTCCACCGCCAGGAATTGATCTACAACTGCCTGAAAAAATTTTTCCGGCTCGACGGCGATGATTGGACCAATATGAAGAGCCTTGTAGAAAAAGCCTACCATGAGGATAAAACAAACTGCAAAACCTATATGGATGCAACGGACAGCTTCACCGCCTTTCCCCTGCCTACCAAGAATGAGTTTTGGACGGAGGGCAGCACGCTGGTCCGCCATGAAATATTCCAGACGCACAAAACGGTGGAAGTGCCTCAAGGGATCAAGAAAATCGGGTATCGGGCTTTTGAGAGAAGCGTCGGCCCCTCTTTGGAATTGGATGCCGTTATTTTGCCGGAAGGGGTAACAGAAATTGGGAAGCAAGCGTTTTCCGACTGCCGCGTCAAGAAGATCGTTTTGCCTTCCACGCTTAAGCATATCCGCCAGGGTGCATTCTCATGCTGCAAGCAGGTGACGGAGATCCATATCCCCGCTTCGGTCCACACGATTGAGAGCAAGGCCTTTGAAAACTGCCCCGGTCTGGAAACCGTCGTGATGCCCGGTGTTACGGAAATAGAGAGCGAGGCCTTTACGGGCTGCTCCGGTCTGGAAACCGTCGTGATGCCCAGCGTTATGAAAATAGGGAGCGGGGCCTTTGCGGGCTGCGGCAGAATAAAGGAACTGCAAACCGAAAGCCGCATTTTAAGCGTTGCGGACGATGCTTTTGCAAATTCCAGCGTCTTTGCGGAGGCCGGACCGGACGGCGGGTTTGCCTTTTCATTCAACCAGGAAAGGCTAAGCGGCTTCACCGTTTCCGAAAAAGGCGTCTTAATCGAGTACAACGGCAGAGACAGCGTGGTGAACATTCCCGGTCATGTTACGGACATCGGGCAAGCCGCATTTCGGGAATCTGGCACGCTCACGGAGGTCATAATCCCGGACGGCGTCAAAACAATCGGCAGATTCGCGTTTTCCCACTGTAAAAATCTCAGAAAAGTCTTTATTCCGGACAGCGTAACCAGCATTGAGTCTTATGCATTTTACGAATGTGAAAGTCTTACGGAGCTGCACATTCCGGACGGTCTGAAAAAAATCGGTGAAGAGGCGTTTCATGGCTGTAAAGGGCTTGCAGATGAAAACGGCTTTGTGATCGTAAAGGGCAGGTTTTATACCGATTGCTCCGGCAGTGCGGTTATTACAATCCCGGACGGCGTCAAAGAAATCGATAGACGCGCTTTTTACGGCTGTGAAGGGCTTGCCGAAATCCGGATTCCCGGCAGCGTTAAAAAAATCGGAGAGATTGCTTTTGAAGGCTGTACAGGGCTTACCGAAGTCCGCATTGCCGGCAGCGTTAAAAAAATCGGAAACGGCGCCTTTTATGGCTGTACGAGGCTGGCAGATGAAAACGGTCTTGTGATCGTGCAAGACAAACTATATCAGTACTGCTCTGACGGTTCCCAGGTCACGGTCCCTGACGGCATTACGGAAATCGATGAATTGGCGTTTTCCCGCTGCGCCAGCCTTACGAAAATTCATCTTCCGGACAGCCTTACGAAAATCGGCGATTTTGCATTTAAATCCTGCGAAAACCTTACGGAAATCCATATCCCAGACAGGGTTACCAATATCGGAGAATGTGCTTTTTACGGTTGTACGGGGCTTACGAAAATTCATCTTCCGGACAGCCTTACGAAAATCGGCAGCAGCGCTTTTACCGGCTGTAGCAGCCTTACAAAAATCCGCATTCCCAAAAGTGTTAAAAAACTTGGCATATCGGTTTTTTACGATTGTGCCAACCTGACGATTTACGGCTTTGCCGGTTCCTGTGCGGAGCGTCATGCAGCACAGCACAGGATTCCATTTGTAGCGGAGGAATAGCCGCTGGAGTATGCCTTGACCCAATATTATCCAATCATAAAAGGAAAAAACAAACAGCTTTCAGCAATTCCTTTCCTAACTGGACACAAGGAATGCACGGGACTTGCAGATGAAAATGGGTTTGTAATAGTGAAAAACGCACTCTATGATTTTTGCAAAAATGATGCGTCAGCGGTTATGCCGGACAGCGTAACGGAAGTAAGCATTCCCGACAGTGTGATTCAAATTGGAGATTTTGTTTTTCAATAGCTGTACAAGCCTTGTGAAAGTGAATACATCGGACCGTACGCCGCAAAGCGGCAGGCAGATATTTGCCTATTGTATAAATTTTAAAGAAATCCATATCCCGTACGGCGTGACCAAAATCTGGAATTTGGTCTTTTATGGTTGCACAAATCTTACAACAATAAATATTCCCAACTGAGTGGAGCAAATCGGCGACAGGACTTTTTCTTACTGCGATTCTCTTATCATTACGGGGGCGCTTCCGGTTCCACCCGGGAGAGCCCCCCGCGTCGCACTGACCTGCGGGCGCTGCAGTCGCCTTTTTGGGTAAAGCACAGGAGAGGAACTCCCATGACGATAATTCAAAACAAGGTATAATTCTTGCTTCAAAATTAGTCAAAATTACCAAAAACCGTCAGTGTATCGCGCAGACGTGTTTTTTTATCAGGCATTCCAAAACAACAATATATTGCATTTTAAATAGTCATTTAACACATTATATTGTATTATATGACGAATTTTCACGTCTAAGCCGAACTATTTACACAAGATGTTTATTTCTGTATAATATAACCATCAGCTGATAAATATTATCGAAAAGAGGATTTATCATGAGCGTTTATTATGATGTAAAAGAATATCTGGAGATCCGGGAAATCGCGGGGGGAAACGATTCGATGGTAGATTTGGCAAGGAAACATCTGGCATGGCTCGGATGGAAAATGCTGGATGATTCTGCGTGGGTCAGAAAGATTTTCCTCTCTTGCGGGGAAAAGAATTATGTTTTTTCCGGAGATACCGTCCGTGCGGATTTTCATGACATCATCCGGGCTTTGGCAGATGACTCCGGCTTAAAAGCCGGAACCGCCATAAAATTGTCGATGGATTACCATTATCGCTGGACAGGGGGTGACCCTCAATCCGCATATGATCATCTGGTCATTTCCGGATATCTGGAACAGGCAAACGAGGAAGAAACAAAAAATATCTTTTATACCATGTACAACAATGCCGATTGCGGGGATGGTGCCGGCATACTCAGTGCATATGGAGAAAGGAACGGCCGCGTTTATAAAGGGGTAGTTCAGGATGAACCTATTTCCGATTTTCCGGACAGTGGTCACTGGTATGCACCGAGAGAGGTCGTCATTTATCAACCGGAAACACTGGAAGGAGTGGACATGGTTGCCGTACGGGATATCGTGAAGCAGCTGGAAACATTGAGCGAAGACGATAATCTTACCGATACCGAAACGGAATTTTCCTATTGTATGAACCATTTTCAGGCGAGAAGTGTGGAAGATTTTCAAAAGTTTGTCTGTCTGGCCAGCAAGCTGATTGAACTGACAGACGGTGAATGTTGTGTCATTCCGGAACTGGTTGACTGGAATGATCCTTACGGGAGAATTCTCAAAATCAATGTGAAACAAAACGGGGAATATGCCATTACGATAGCTTCGGTGGAATAAACAAGCCGTGTTCCGATAGATCCTGCGATCTGTCAGCATGATTTGATAGGTTTAATACTTTGCGTCCTTTCTGTCCCCATTGTCCCACGGGTATTGATTGACGGCCGCAAAAAATGCACCATGTCAATTAAACATGGTGCATTGTATCCACGAGCGGTAGATTTGCCACATCGCGGCAAGCCGTTTTGGCTTGCCGCTGTTTTTTGTGGGGAAATATTGAAGCTCGCCGCGAAGCAGCTTATCCCCTGCTTTTGTGCATATCAAGGGATAGCCTGCCGTTAAATAACAAGCTCAGATCAAATCAATGTATACCGAGCGGGCTCGCAGCTTATTGAGAGCCCGTCTTATGGTTTTTGACACGTTTGCCACGCTCACATTATTTTCTGCGGCGAGCTCGCGCATCTTATTTCCTCCGATATAATATCCGATAAGATATTTTTTCTCGTTTTCGGTGAGCTCAATATCAATAGCCCTTGAGATGAATTTTTGCATTTTCTCTATTGTGCTCCTATTGCTACCGCGTTCGCCATATTTTTTCATTCCGGCTAGCCCAATTGTGAACTCGTCAAGCGATAATTTCTTAGCCATTCAGCCTCTCGCCCCTTTTCCTCAATACGGAAGCCGTATATTTACAGTCGATATACATAGAATAGAGGATCGCTATTCTGCTTGAAAGCGCCCTTATTCCATCCTTGTGATTTTTCTGCCTTTCCCTCAGCTCTTTTTTTAGAGCCTTGACCTTGATTTGAAGCTTGTCCGCCTCGCGCTGGTATTCATCTGACCATTCAAAATAATTCATCGTCTTACCTCCGATCATTTAACCCCGATGGGTTTATAGAGAACATCCGTTCCGAGTATAATTATAGAAGATAAAAACGACAATTTGAGCAAAAAATTGAAATTATTTTTCTAATTTTGACCTGCTGTTCCGTATTTTAAACATCGCCGAAATATTTTTGCCTCGTACATATTTTCGCTCTTGATATTTTTTTACTTTGTGCTATTATTGTTTTAACATAGTTGTAGGTAAGATATATTAAAGCTTGAACCCGTTTTAGGAGGTAAAAAATGAAAAGGTTTTTATTGATTTCCATTATATGCTCACTGGCGCTTTGCCAGCTTGCCGGATGTTCGAATAGCAACAGCTCTAACTCACCCTCAGCGGAGCAGTCATACAGCGTCGGCGGTGAAAATTCAGACGGCGATTCTTCGGGAACCGACTCCTCAAACGAATCATCTACACAATCGGTATACGAGGACGACAAGGACGATAAAAACAGCGAGGACAACAATGACGTTGAAAACAGCGGCGACGACGAAAGCTCCGATGGCGAACTCTCCTCCGACGGAGAAGACTCGGACAGTGAAGTCGGCGACGCAGCCCAAGGCGATGACGAGATTGCCGCTGCCGTTGTGGGCTCATGGGCTCCATACGCCGCGCACAAAACTAACGACCCCGACAAAAAGGTATCCTTACACTCGGTCTTTGGCGACGGCTTCAGCTTTGGCGGCACTCTAAGCTTAAATCCGGATTTTAGCTTTATCGACACGACCTGCGAAACCGCTGTGGGCACATATTCCGTCAGCGGCAACAGCTTGACGCTCTCATATAACAGCGGCAAGACCGTTTCAATGCTGCTTACAGGCTCCGCAGACAGCGCAAATCTTGAGTGCGAACTCGAGGTCGACGGCGAAGGCTGCACAGTATACTTCACCAAATAACCGCTTATTTATTTGGGCTGCGCCCCCGAGCGCTCTCGGCGGCACGACTGCCGCTTGAATATTAGTTTTAAACTGCTCTCCTGATCGCTCGAAAAGCTATTTTGCTTTAAATGTGCTTCACAGGCACAAAGGCTTGACTTAAGGAATAGGCTTTGCGCGAACAGATATAATTAAGCGGCAGTCAAGCTGCTTGTCAAAGCAGGCTACATTCGGCGGGAGCGGCGACAGCCTTAGTCGGCAAGACAAAGATAAACAGAACGCAGGGTTTTCAGGCCCTGCGTTCGCTTTTATTTTATTATTATTTTTAATTTTATACTTTTATTACCTTTTATATCTTTGCTTGTCCGCGTCGGTTATTTTTCTTATAACCCTGCAAGGATTGCCCGCGGCGACCACTCCGGACGGTATGTCGCGGTTGACCACGCTGCCGGCGCCGATTATAGTGTTGTCGCCTATCGTCACTCCGGGCAAAACGCAAACTCCACCGCCTATCCACACATTGTTTCCGACGGTTATGGGCAAGGCGATCTCAAGTCCCGCATTTCTCTGTTCAACGTCAAGAGCATGGCCTGCCGTGTAAAAGCCGCACTGAGGCGCGATAAAGCAGTTGTCGCCGAAGCTCACCCTTGCTCCGTCCAGTATCACGAGGCCGTGGTTTGAGTAGAAGTTTTCGCCAAGCTCAATATTAAAGCCGTAATCGCACCAGAAGCTCGGTTCTATGAGGAAGCTGCCCTTTGTTTTGCCGACTATCCTTTTTATCAGCTCCTCCCTCTCCTTCGTTTGAGAGGGACGCAGGCTGTTGTATTCGTAGCAAAGCTCCTTGCAGTTCATTCTTTCATTTGCGAGCTCCTCGTCGTAGTTCGCGTCATAGAGCATACCTGCGGCAGCCTTTTCTTTTTCGGTCATAAATACACCCCTTTTATTTATTCGTTAGCCGAAGCGATAAGCGCAATTCGGCGCTGACGGCGCATTATTTTTTCTTGCCGTAATATGCCTCGAGGTACATCTCCTTTATCTCGCTCATGAGCGGATACCTCGGGTTTGCGCCTGTGCACTGGTCGTCAAAGGCGTTTTCAACCATCTCGTCGAGGGTCGCGAGGAAGTCCTCCTCCTTAACTCCGTAATCGGCAATAGTTTTCTTTATGCCTACCCTCTCCTTGAGCTCATCAATGCCCTTTAAGAAGCTTTCAAACACCTCTGCGTCGTCCTTGCCGGTAAATCCGCAGAAGCGTCCGCACTCCGCATATCTCTCGAGGGTGTGCGGGAATTTGTACTGAGAGAAGGTTCCCATCTTAGTCGGAACCGGACAGGCGTTGTATCTCATTACTATATTTATGAGCAGAGCGTTCGCTACGCCGTGGGCGAGATGATGATACGCGCCGAGCTTGTGCGCCATGGAATGGCATACTCCGAGGAAGGCGTTTGCAAACGCCATGCCTGCCATTGTCGATGCATCGGCCATTTTCTCCCTAGCCTCGGGGTCGTCGGCTCCCTTTTCGTATGCCCTCGGCAGATACTCGAATATATTCTTCATCGCCTTTAAAGCGAGTCCGTCCGTATAGTCCGTAGCCATGACCGAAGCATACGCCTCGAGCGAGTGCGTGAGAGCGTCAATTCCCGACGCGCTTGTCAGTCCCTTTGGCTGGTCCATCATATTGTCAGCGTCTATTATAGCCATATTCGGCATAAGCTCATAGTCCGCCAGAGGATATTTTATGCCCGTCTTTTCGTCGGTTATAACAGCGAACGGAGTAACCTCAGAGCCGGTGCCCGACGAGGTCGGGATAGCGACAAACGACGCTTTTTCGCCCATCTTCGGGAAGGTGTAAACCCTCTTTCTTATGTCGATAAAGCGCATGGCCATATCGAAGAAGTCCGCCTCGGGATGTTCATAGAGCACCCACATGATCTTGCCCGCGTCCATAGCCGAGCCGCCGCCGAGCGCGATTATAACGTCCGGCTCAAAGGCTCTTATCTGCTTAACGCCCTCAAGCGCACAGCCGAGAGTCGGGTCTGGGGCAACGTCAAAGAAGCACTCGTGCTGTATGCCCATTTCGTCGAGCTTTTCCTCGATGCCCTTTGTATAGCCGTTCTTGTAAAGGAACTGGTCGGTTACTATAAAGGCCTTTTTCTTGCCCATAACCGTGCCGAGCTCGTCAAGGGCGACCGGCATACAGCCCTTCTTAAAGTAAACCTTTTGCGGCGCTCTGAACCAAAGCATATTCTCTCTCCTCTCGGCAACAGTTTTTATATTTATAAGATGCTTTACGCCCACATTTTCAGACACCGAGTTGCCGCCCCATGAGCCGCAGCCGAGAGTCAAGGACGGCGCAAGCTTGAAGTTGTAAAGATCGCCTATGCCGCCGTGCGACGACGGGATGTTGATGAGAATACGGCAGGTCTTCATTGCCTGAGCGTGCTTTGCTATCTTTTCACTTTCAGACGGGTGGATATACAGCGACGACGTGTGGCCGTAGCCGCCGTCGGCGACGAGCTTCGCCGCCTTTTCAAGCGCCTCGTCAAAGGTTTTAGCCTTGTAAAGCGCAAGCACCGGCGAGAGCTTTTCGTGCGCAAATTCCTCGCTTATGTCTACGCTCTCAACCTCGCCTATCAGTATTTTTGTGCTTTCGGGAACCTCTACTCCCGCGAGCTTCGCGATGGTGTGCGCCCTCTGTCCGACTATCTTGGCGTTGACCGCTCCGTTTATGATTATGGTCTTTCTTACCTTGTCAAGCTCGTCCTTTTTAAGGAAGTAGCAGCCTCTGTCCTTAAACTCCTTTTTGACCGCCGCATACACGTCGGAGAGAGCCGTCACCGACTGCTCGGACGCGCAGATCATTCCGTTGTCAAAGGTCTTTGAGTGTATGATGGAGTTTACCGCTACCTTTATATCCGCGGTGCTGTCGATTATGACCGGCGTATTTCCCGCGCCCACTCCGAGCGCCGGCTTGCCGGACGAGTAAGCCGCCTTGACCATTCCGGGGCCGCCTGTGGCGAGTATTGTGTCGGAGCTCTTCATTACCTCGTTCGTAAGCTCAAGCGACGGAACGTCTATCCAGCCTATTATATTCTTAGGGGCTCCCGCCTTTACCGCCGCGTCAAGAACTATCTTGGCCGCCGCTATCGTCGATTTCTTCGCCCTCGGGTGCGGGCTTATGATTATTGCGTTTCTCGTTTTGAGCGAGATAAGCGTCTTGAATATCGCTGTGGAGGTCGGGTTAGTCGTCGGAATGACCGCCGCTATAAGTCCGATCGGCTCGGCTATTCTCTTGATTCCGAACGCCTTGTCCTCCTCGATGACTCCGCAGGTCTTTTCGTTTTTGTATTTATTGTAGATGTATTCGGCCGCGTAGTGGTTCTTGATGACCTTATCCTCTACAACGCCCATACCTGTTTCCTCAACCGCCATTTTTGCGAGTGAGATGCGCTCTTTATTCGCCGCGATCGCCGCCGCTTTGAAGATCTCGTCGACCTGCTCCTGCGAATAGGTAGAAAACTCCCTTTGAGCCTCTCTCATAGCGTTCATTTTAGCAGTTAAAGCCTCGATATTGTCGATAATCTCCGGCACTGCCGTTACTCTTTTAGCCATGGATTTCTCCTCCGATCATTAATTTTTAAACATTTAAACAGGCGGAAGTATATGCTTCCAATCTGTTTTTATTATATGAGATTGTTAAAAAATTGTCAATATCCTTTTGCCCCCGAAGAGGGCTCAATCGATTTGATTTTTCATATACTTAGGCTTTGCATTTTTTCGCGTTTTAAAACAACTGCGCCGATTTGCGGTTTTTCGTTCTTTGGCGGAAAAACATTTATATATTTTGACTATCAAAATATGAACTTAATTTTACGGGATATTTTTTCGCACAACATTTTTATCGGAAGCATTTTAATCTTTGTTTAAAACGGAGAATTGTTGTCCGGTATTTATTTCTCTGCTGTCGCGCCTGTGTATTCGGGTCGCATTAAGCGGTTGGGTTCGGGCGGTGCCCGCCGAATTTCCGCCTTCGGCGGAAATTCGCGGAAAACGCGGCGGCTCGGGCATTTCACAAGGGGCGGCCCCTGCTGCGCCGCGTTTTCCCGGCGCGGCTGCGGCGCAGCCGCGCGCGGGCGCCGCCCGAGCTTACTCTCCGCGCACAAATTAAGAGCGGGCAGCCGCGACAGCAAAGGCAAACCCAAAACGCCTTATCCTCCGGTGACAAACGCAAGCAGAATAGCGAAATAATGGAAAACGCTGCCGGCGACCGTAAACAGATGCCATATGGAATGAAAATACTTTATCCTTTTTATAACGTAAAAAACAATTCCGACCGTGTAGAGTATGCCGCCTATCAAGAGAAATATCATTGAAATCGTCGGCACTGACGCTATCAAGGGCCTTATAGCGAGGATTATAACCCAGCCCATCGCGACATAGCAGACAATGGAGGGCTTTTTGAACTTCTCTATACTTATCGAATTTAACACTATCCCGACTATCGCCGCGCCCCAAACGACCCCGAACAGCACCCAGCCGAGCCAGCCGCGCAGAAAGGCGAGCGTTATGGGCGTATAGGTTCCGGCGATAAGAAAAAATATCGTGTCGTGATCCATAATGCGGAAAAACTTCTTGGCGTGTTCGTTAGTTATAGCGTGATAGAGAGTGGACATGGTGTATAAAACGATGAGCGACGCGCCGTAAATACAGCTGCTGACGACCGCCCACGCGTCGGAATAAACGGCGGCGCACACTATCAGCACTACCGTGCCGGCTATCGCAAGTCCTCCGCCTGCACCGTGAGAAACGGAATTGAATATCTCCTCGCCGAGGGAATACCTCGGCCGCTGCGGTTTATCACTCAAAGATAACGCCCCCGTCCGAAACAGCTATCGAGTCGTCGTCCGCGCTGACAAAGCCATTCTCGGCGCGAAGCCGAACGAGCTTTTTGCCCTTAACAGGCTTTGATATTCCGTCGTCAGTGTAAAGCTCGTACTCGGCGGCTCCGTCCGTCCAACCGATCAGCTCAAGAGTATTTCTGTCGAGCGCGCTTGTAGCTTGAGCGGCGCGGCAAAGCGGGAGAAGCCTGTTGCGCCTAATAAACACCGGCGCCTGATTCAGCCCGACCTCAATGTAGTGGTCGCCCTTTTCAAGCCTCTTTGCCTCGAAGCGGTCTGCACCGTCGAAAAGCACAAAAAGCATATCCTCCGGAAGATACACATACCTGCCGCGCGCGTTCTGCTCATATACGGGAGCTATCATAAGCTCTCCTCCGAGCATGAGCTGATCCTCGACTCCGCGAGCGCGCTTGTCGTCGTGATAGTCGAAGGCGAGCGGCCTGAACATCATATCGCCGCTTTCGTTTGACTTGTTGAACTCACTGTAAAGATACGGTATCAGCCTGTACCGCAGGGAGATCAACCCCTTGAAATCATCGCTGTTTTCAAAGCGGTAACATTCCTGGTTCCTCGTGCCGAGAGCCGAGTGATTGCGCATAAGCGGGGTGAATATACCGAGCGCAAGCCAGCGCAGCAGCAGATCTCTCGTCGTATTTCCGCCGAAGCCCCCAAGATCCGCTCCGGTGTATAAAAAGCCGCACATATTCAAGGACGGCAGCATTTTTAGATTCATAAGTATATGGCTCCACCACGACTGATTGTCGCCCGTCCATATTCCGCCGTAACGGTGCATACCGATATACGACGCGCGCGAAAACAGCAGTGTGCGCTCGTCGGGCCTTATCTCGTTCAGAGCCTCGGCTGCCGAGCGCGTCATGTTATAGCCGTACAGATTATGCACCCTGTGGTGGCAGACGGTTTCTCCGCCCATATTATGATACATCGCCTTGTAATCGCGCTCGCTGTTCATAAGTCCGCCGAATGCATCGCGCACCGCAAAAAAGCCCGACATTCCTATATTACCCTGCTCCTTCACCGCGTCGAGCGTCGTCCAGACCCTCTCAAGCCCCTTTTCGGAGTAGAATATCGCCGGCTCGTTCATATCGTTCCAAAAGCCGTCTATTCCCATATCAGTGAGCCGCTTGTATTTAAGCCCGAACCAGCGGCGGGCCTCCGCGTTCAGGAAATCGGGAAAATGAGTCTTGCCGGGCCAAACTGCCGTGACGTAGTCATCTCCGCTTTCGTCCTTGCAGAAATATCCGTTCGCAGCGCCCTCCTCGTAAACGTCGTAGCCCTTTTCAATCTTGACTCCGGCGTCTATTATTGGGACAAGGTGTATACCCTCCTCCTTCATCTCCTCGGCAAGCGCTTTAAGGTCGGGAAATCTCTCCTTATCGACCGTAAAATCCTTATACTGCTCCATATAGTCTATGTCGAGATACACCGCGTCTATCGGTATGCCCGCCCTTTTATATTCGCGCGCCACCTCTCTTACGGAGTCCTCGGTCGGATAGCTCCAGCGGCACTGCTGATAGCCGAACGCCCACAGCGGCGGAACATAGCTCTTTCCTATCATCGCTCTGAAGCTGCGCACTATATCGCTTATACTGTCGCCCGTTATCTCATAAAAATAAAGGTTGTCGTCCTCCGCAATTATTTCGAGAACGTCATATTTATCCGCGCACACGTCGAACGCGACCCTTCCCGGTATATCGACGAACACTCCGAAGGGCTTTTCCTCGTCTACAACGATGAAATTGTGCGCCCCGTACAGCGACTGCTTGTCCTCCGTGTGCATCGAGTCGTCGGAGCAGTAGCTGACATAGCGCCAGCCTCTCTTATTTATCCCTCTCACGTTCTCTCCGAGGCCGTAAACGGCGGTATCCTCCCCAAGCCTTCGTCTGAAGGTTATTCCGCCGCTTTTTTCCACCGAAAAGTATTCTACGGCTTCATCGTCGACAATTTCGACTCCGTCAAAATTGACTGCGGCTCCGGTTTCAAGCGGTTTTCCGAATTTATGCCTGAAAATCATAAATACATCTCTCCTTTTATTGCTAAATTGTCCAAACCGTTATATAATATAATTATACATACGGCGTTGAAAAAAACAATAGAAATTATGCGACAAAGGAGATTTGGCTATGTCAAAAAAAGTAATCGTCACCGCCGACAGCACCTGCGACCTCAGCGAGGAGCTGATAAAGCGGTACGACATACGGACCATCCCGCTGCACATAATATTGGACGGCGTTTCCCGCGACGACATGGCGGACATAACGCCCGACGAGATTTATCAAAGCTTTTACGACACGGGCAAGCTGCCGAAGACCTCCGCCATAAGCATCGGCGAGTATTTGAGCTTTTTTAAGCCTCTTGTCGACAGCGGAGCCGAGGTAGTACACATTAATCTCGGCGGCGCAATCTCGGCCTCCGCCAAGAACTGCGTTCTCGCAGCTCAAGAGCTTTCTGGCGTTTATCCGATCGACAGCTTTAACCTTTCCACCGCCTCGGGTCATCTCGTTATCGAGGCGGCGATAGCCGCGCAGAGCGGTATGTCGGGAGCTGAGATTGCAAAGAAGGTTTCGGCTATGAGGTCGAGAACTCACGGCAGCTTCATTATCGACCGCCTAAATTTTCTCCGCGCCGGAGGCAGGTGCTCCACTCTCGCCATGCTCGGGGCAAATCTGCTTAACCTAAAGCCCTGTATAGAGGTCAACAACCGCGACGGTTCTATGACCGTCGGCAAAAAGTACAGGGGCAAGCTCGAACGGGTACTTAAGGAATACGTTGAGGAGAGGCTTGCTCAGTACAACAACATAAAGCGCGACAGGATATTTATTACGCACTCCGGAATAAGCAAGGAAATTGAAAGCTCCGTCTATGAGCTTATCAAGAGCAAAAATTATTTTAAAGAGATTTACGTCACCCGCGCGAGCTGCACGATAAGCTCTCACTGCGGGCCGAACACACTCGGGATACTGTTTATGACTGAGGAATAATTTCCGCCTTTTAGGGCGGCGCTCGCTTGATTTTATTTATATGTTTTGCGGCTGAGGTATAAGCGGCGGGTTCGGGCGGCGACCGCCCCGTTCCCGCCTACGCGGGAACGGGGCAAAAACGCGGCTGCTAAATTACCCCGCCCGAGCAGAGCCCCTGCCCCGCCGCGTTTTCAGCGCGGCTGCGCCGCGCGGGTCGCCGCCCGAACCCGCCGCGCCTTTTACACATTCTCTAAAGCTTAAAACAAACGGAGCGCCGCAGTCGAAACAAGTATTACATTTCGTATTATTTTACAGCCCGTATATATAAACAATCAATAGTATATTTCTACTATTTGTATATTTTTCATCTAAGGAGATGTCTTTTATGGATTGTATTTTCTGCAAAATCGCAAACGGTGAGATCCCGTCAAAAAAGGTCTACGAGGACGACCGCTGCCTTGCCTTTTACGACCTCAACCCTCAAGCGCCGATTCATGTGCTTTTCATACCCAAAAAGCACCTATGCTGCGTAAACGAGATAACAGAGGAAAACGCCGGAGAGGTCGCGCATATCTTTACGGTTATCCCAAAGGTTGCAAAGGAGTTAGGGCTTGAAAACGGATACCGCATAATAAACAACTGCGGAGCGGACGCGGGTCAGACGGTGATGCACCTGCACTTTCATCTGCTCGGCGGCAAAACTATGGGTGAGAAAATCATCTGAACTCGTCTGAAAAAAATTCTGCGCAAAATAGGCAAAGGGCTTTCCTCGCCGCGCCTATTTTAAGCTGCCACGGAAAAGAGTGATTTTGTGAAACGACCGCTTACTGCCGCCGGCTTTTCATTCGGCGCCGGCGTATTTATGGTTTCGCTGTTCGGATATAAAATCGCTCTTATTCTTTGTCTGCTCAGCGCAGCCTCCTTCACTTTGTGCCTGTTCATAAAACGCCTTCGCAAAGCGGCGGCGCTTACCGCTTTGATATTTCTCACCCTCGGACTTTTCGCCGGAGGGCTTAATTCGTTAAAGCTTGCCGACACGGCCGCAAGGCTGAACGGCGTTCAAGTAACCAACGCGGAATTTATAGCTGAGGACAAAACAAGCCGCAGTCGGGCAGTCGGCACTCTTAAAATATCCGAAGACGAGTCAGTCGCCGCTGAGCTTATTGCAAACGACATTGAGCCGTATCAAATTTATAGGGTGAGCGGAGAAATAAAGGAAATATCGGGACAGTACAAGCGTTACTATCTCTCCTACGGAGCGGCGGTTCAGCTTGTGAGCGAAGTAGCCTCGCCGACAAACGAAGCCGGCGGAAACCCCCTGCTTTCAGCCGCCGCGCAGATAAGGGGAAAATGCTCGGAAAAGCTGTATAAGCTTCTCCCTCAAAGGCAGGCGAACGTCATAGACGCTCTGCTGCTCGGCAATAAAGATTCTCTCGACGACGCGGTTTACGATGGATTTAGGCTGAGCGGCGTTGCGCATATAGCGGTAGTGTCTGGCGCTCATATGTCGGTCATAGTCGCCTTTGTATACGGAGCCCTTTATTTTCTCACTCGGCGCAGACGCTTATCCTCGGCGGCCTCTATCGCCGCAGTGCTGTGCTTTATGCTCATAACCGGCCTGTCGCTCTCCGTTGTCAGGGCCGGAATAATGTGTATAATTTTCCTGCTTGGCAGGCTCTTTGCGAGAAACGGCGATTCCCTCAACAGCCTTGGCGGAGCCGTATTGCTAATCACGGCGATAAATCCTGCGTCGGTCTATGACATGGGCTTTCTCCTTTCGGTGTTCGCGACGCTCGGAATAATAACGCTCGCGCCCTGCATGGCAAATAAAACAAGGCCGTATTTGAGCGGAGCTCTCGGCAGACTGACGGATATTTTAATCGTGGAGCCTTTATGCGTAACTATGGCGGCGGTGCTCGCCACAGCCCCGATACTGATAATCTCGTTTAAATACATAGGAGCATATTTCATAATAACGAATATAATTCTTTTCTACATAACGCCCATACTGCTCTCATCGTCGCTCCTGCTACTGCTGTCGTCGTTCGCACCCTTTCTCGCGTTTATCACATATCCGCTCGCCCTTATCTCCGGCGCTTTTGCGGATATTATTTCCTCAACCGTCATGGGCATAGCCTCGCTGCCCGGCGCGAAGCTCGACATTTCAATGCCGCACACATTGGAGCTAACGATAATTCTCGTTTCGGCGGTCGCGATTTTCGGGGCAGTCAAAAAATCGGCGGCAGGCGTATTAAAGGCTTCGTTCTGCGCGGTCGTCATATTCTCGCTCGTGCTTTCGATTTTTACCGCGCTGAACGCCGGCAACGCCGGTCTTATCCTGCTGCCGACAGGCAAGGGGATAAGCGCAATGCTCACGAAAAACGGGGAATTAGCCGCCATATCCTGCGGCGGGAGCGGCGGCAAATACAGGCTTTTAGAGGAGCTTGAGGAAACCGACCCGCGCTGTATTCTTGCCATAAAGGGCGGCGCAAGAGAATGTGGAGCGCTCTTTAACACGATATATGAAAACCGACCCGCCGATAATATATTTATTCAAAACACCGACTACAACAGATCCATAATCAAGAATTACGAGGAATCCGACATAACGCTTTACGATTCACAGCAGAACATCGAGCTGTGGGACAGCGTTAAAATAAGGCTTATACCGATAGAGAAAACGACGATAACGGTTATAGAGCTCAGGGACGAGTATATATTGCTCCTGCCAAACCCCGAATACGCGGCATATATCCCCGAAAAATACAGTCGGCCGTCGATGCTTGTGACCACCGCGCCGCTGCCGGACGATACCATCGACGCGGGCACGGTTATAATAGCCGCGAACGAGCAAGACGACGAGGAAAACGCCGCGCGCGGCATTTACAATGAAAACACGATCTCGCTGCTGCAAAGCTCGGCCGTAAGAGTGAGCCTTAGCGATAAAATATTATATACCCAAAAGGGAGATTAAGATGCCTAAAATAACCGAAAACGAGCTTAGAGCAAAGATAAAATCCGCTCAGCCGGATTGCAGAGTATTTCTTTTTTACGGCGATGAAAAGGCGCAGCTGCGCTACTATATAAACAAGCTCCGCGCAAAATTCGCGGGCAAAGAGCCGGACGATTTCAGCCTGCTTTCATTAAGTCAGGACAACAGCGTGCAAGAGATATACGACGCTGTGTTTTCGGCTCCGGCATTTCTCGCCGATAAAAAATTTGTCGAGGTGACGGACTACGACTTTGGAGGCGTGTCTGACGGCGAGCTTGACGGCTTGAGCTCCTCCCTCGGTGAAATTCCTCAGCACACAACGCTTTTAATAGCCTATCCCGCGACCTCGCCTTCGTTTGCACAGGGCGGCGGCAAGAGGCTCTTAACCGCGGTTGAAAAGGTGGGCGTTGTCGTAAATTTTGAACGTCTGACAGATACCGCCCTCGAAAAGCAGCTTGTATACTGGGCAAGTCTGCGTAACGTAAAGCTCAACGAATACGACGCTGCGCGCATAGTTTCCTACTGCGGGCGCGATCTCGCGTTGCTGAAAAACGAGCTTGAAAAGCTGTGCGCCTACAAGCAAAACGGGGAAATAACCCGAGGCGACGTCGAGCTGCTCGTCACAAAAAATCCCGAGGCGAAAATTTTTGACGTCGCCTCGCACATACTGAGCGGCAGTCCTGATAAAGCCATCGAGCAGATAAACATATTAATATCGCAAAAGCAAACGCCGCAGTCGATAATCTCAGTGCTCGGCGGTTTTTATGCTGATATTTACAGGGCGAGAGCCGCCCTTGAAGGCGGAGAAAGCCTTGATTCCGCCGCGAAAAAGCTCGGCTACGGGCGGCGCGCCTTTGCTTTGCAAAGGGCTTATAGGAGCGGAAAAAGACTTTCCTCCTCCGGACTTAGGGCGAGCCTGAACGCGATAGCAAAAACGAACGCGCTTATGAACAGCTCAAGTGCCGACCCTGAGATACTGCTTGAACAGCTTGTCGCCCGACTGACTCTTATACGCACGGAGGAGAAAAATTGATAAAAATAAAAGAAGCGGTTATAGTAGAAGGAAAATATGACAAAATAAAATTGAGCGGAATTATTGACGCGCCTATCATCAAGACAAACGGCTTTCGAATTTTCAAGGACAAGGAAAAGACCGAGCTTTTGCGCCGTCTTGCGCTTAGTCGTGGAATAATAATCCTCACAGACAGCGACTCGGCGGGCTTTGTTATCCGCAATCATATAAAGGGCATAGCCGAAAACGGAAGAATATTAAACGCCTATATTCCCGAGCTTCTCGGCAAGGAAAAGCGCAAGGCTCGAGCTTCTAAGGAAAACCTTCTCGGGGTTGAGGGTGTTCGCGACGAATATATACTCGAAGCCCTCAAAAGCTGTGGAGCGACGTTTATAGAAGGGGAGTCCAGGGAAAACGCCCGAGCGATAACGAAAACCGACCTTTATAACTACGGGCTAACCGGCGGGGATAACAGCGCCGAAAAGCGCCGTCTTTTGCTTGAAAAGCTAAAGCTCCCAAAATATATCACTACAAACGCCCTGCTCGATATCATAAACTACACCATGAGCGCAGAGGAATTTGAGAGTGCTGTAAACTCGCTGCGATAGATGTGATATATGCTGTGATATATGATTATGATATGCAATATATTATCCCGCCTTGTAAGCTTGGCTCGTCTTGATGATAAAGATTATTTTATGGAGTGATATTTATGGAGCTTAAGGGCTCAAAGACAGAGGCAAATCTTATGACTGCCTTTTCCGGCGAATCTCAGGCGAGAAACAAATACACCTACTTCGCCTCGGTCGCAAAAAGCGAGGGCTACATTCAAATAGGCAACTTGTTTGAGAAAACAGCCGAAAACGAAAGGGCTCACGCCAAGATATGGTTCAAGCTGCTCGACGGAATAGGCACTACTCCCGAAAACCTCGAAGCCGCCGCTCAGGGTGAAAACTACGAGTGGACGGATATGTATAAGACCTTCGCCGAGCAGGCGAGGGAGGAGGGCTTCACGAGGATAGCCTATTTATTTGAAAGCGTAGGAGAAATCGAGAAGGGACACGAGGAGCGATTTAGGGCGCTGTTAAAGAATGTTAAGGACGGCGAGGTGTTCCAAAAGGGCAGCATCTCGGTTTGGGAATGCAGCAACTGCGGTCACATTGTGGTCGGGCAGTCGGCTCCAAAGCTCTGCCCCGTTTGCTCGCACCCGCAGTCTTATTTTCAGCTTAAGGCAAGCAACTATTAAAAAGCAGCTTTACCGGCGCGAGTCGGCAAAGCTGCTGTGAGCGGGTGCAATTTTTTGTATCGCGAGAGGAAAATTTTAGGGGGAGCGACGCTCCCCCTGTTTTAGCTTCCGGCGCTTTCGTAAACGGACATACCCTTGTTCCAGAGCAGCACACCGACGGTCATAAGAACGGCCGCCGCTACAACTGTTCCGCCGAGATTAAACAGAGGATTTTCCCCGGTGAGGAAATAGCTCGCGGGGTAAAAGGCGGTAAAGGCAAAGGGGATAATGTAGGTTATCACATTCCTTATAACGTCGTTATATATGGTAGTCGGGTATTTTGCAAAATCATTCACAAGATAAAAAACGTGGGTTATCTGCCCGCTGCGCTTTGTCCAAAACGCAACGGCGGTCGTTATTATCTTTATGCCGGTGTATATCAGGGTCGCAAACGGCACAATGAGCAAAAACAAAATCACGTTCAGCACGCTCCACTGTATCGACACGCTGCCCACAGTGGAGGCCATAAGAGCAACGCCCACTATAAGCTCTCCGAGCGCGTCCACCTGAAACCTCTCGACTATCACGGTAAAAAGCGGATTCAGCGGTCTGGTCAAATATTTGTCGAAATCTCCGCGCGATATATACGAATAGCCGACGTTCCACAACTGGTCGAAAAAGAGGTGGTCTATCCCCTTAGGCAAAAGCGAGAAGCCGTAAATGAATATTATCTGCTCATACGTCCAGCCCTTTAGAGCCGGTATGTTGCTGAAAATTACCCAGAGGAAGATGAGGTTTATCGTCTGATAAACAATAAAGCCAAGCATTCCGGTGAGGAAATCCACCTTGTACTCCATCAGCTTTTTAAGGTCCTGAGCGATAAATATGCGGTGCATTTTAAGCAGTCTTTTTATTTCTTTAAGCACGCGCTCACCCCCCTTGTACGCATAGGCGCTTCATGGCGAGCCGCCATATAAGCTTGCTTAAAGCCCAAAACGCCAAAAGCCAGAACGCCTGCAAAAGCATAGACTTAAATATGGTCATGCCATCATACATACCCATATATATCATAACGGGAATATAGCTGAGCGAGGCAAAGGGCAAAAACGTAAGCAGCCCTTGAAGCAGCGGCGGCATAAACGCAAGCGGTATCCTCGAGCCGGACAAAAAGCTGATTATTGCGTCCTTAAGGACGTTTGAGCCCCATAGATTTTTCAGGAAAAACGCGGTAAAGCCGTAGCAGACGTTGAAGTAAAAGGAAACAAGATAGGCCAAAACTGTGCTGAGCAGGAACAGCAGGAAACACACGGGGTTGAACATAACGCTGCCGGTCACGCAGAATTTATAAGCCTCTACGCACACGCACATCGGAACGAGAGCTATAATAACCTCGATGCATCTTCCGCCGAGCTCCTGAAAAAGGAATGTCATGTCAAAGCTCACCGGCTTTATCATTCTCATAACTATTGAGCCGTCGCGTATCTCCTCGCCGAGGGCGATAGCGCCGTCGCTGTATGTAAGATAGCTCGTCACAAACGATATAAAGAGATACACGGTCATATCCGTCATAGAAAAGCCCATAAAGGTCGAGCCGTTAGAGCTTTCAAAAACCGCGAACCAGACAAAGTACATAACTATGCACATAAGCATCTCGCCTATCAGGTGAAACAGGAAATCCGAGCGATATGCGAGCATCATCTGTACCCCCGCCCTCGAAAAGGGGAGATAGGTTCTGAAAAATCTACGCATCTATCCTCACCTCTTTTTTATACAGGCGGCGTATTATCTCCTCTATATCAGCGTCTTTGACGCTTATGTCGCTCAGGTGCACCTGTGAAAGAGTGTATGAGAGCATATCGCCGACGGGCACAAGCTCGCTATTGAAGCGCACGGTGACATTTACGCCGTCGCTTATCACCTTAAGGTCGTCCTCTCCGAGTCCAAAGTGTTTTCCATAATCAAGCAGAGCCTTATCCTCAGCCCTTTGAAGCTCGAAATTCAGCTCTCTCATCTGCCCGTAATTTTGCTTAAGCTCGCCCACAGTGCCGTCGAAAACATTCCTTCCCTTGTCTATCATAACTATTCTGTCTGCGAGCAGTTCAATGTCGCTCAGGTCGTGCGTGGTGAGTATAACCGTCGTCTTTTCCTCGGCGTTTATCTGCGCTATCGCGCGCCTTATATTGTCTTTTACCACAACGTCGAGCCCGATAGTCGGCTCGTCGAGAAAGAGCACCTTTGGGCTGTGCAAAAGCGACGCCGCTATATCCGCCCTCATTCTCTGTCCGAGCGACAGCGTGCGCACCGGACTTTTTATGAAGTCCTGCAAATCGAGCACCTCGTTTAAAAGCTCCATCTTTCGCTTATACGCGCTGTCCTCGACCTCGTATATCTCCTTCAAGACGGCGTATGTTTCCGTCAGCGGCAGATCCCACCAGAGCTGAGTGCGCTGTCCAAAGACAACGCCTATCTCGCGAACATAGTTTTTTCTGTCCTTCTGCGGTATCCTGCCGTCTATCGAGCAGGTGCCAGAGCTTGGAGTAAGTATTCCCGTAAGCATCTTTATGACGGTCGATTTTCCGGCTCCGTTTGGGCCTATAAATCCGAGTATCTCCCCCTTCGGCACATGAAAGGAGATACCGTCCACCGCTTTGATTTTTTCCGTTTTTGGATTAAACAGAGATTTAAAGCTGCCGAGCAGACCCGGCTGCTTTATGGTTTTTTTAAACTCCTTTGTTATGTTGTCAACATAAATCAAAAATATCTCACCTTTCTTTCCGTTGCGGTCTTAGGCTTGATTTTTCTTTAAGTCTAAGGCCTCTGATTACAGCGGTCGGCTTCACCGTGCTTTTATTCTATCATTCGCAATTTCACATCTCCATATATTTTGGTTTGCACACGGGCTACTATGGGTTGCCGGTTTTAAAATTTGCATCTCGGTAAGCTCTCCGCATCGGAATTGCCGCGGTAAGGCGATGTTTGTCGAGCTGCTCTCTTCGCGTCTTATGGACTGAGCTTACGACCGCAACGGTATCGGTCGGTTGCCGCAGCTTGAGGTTGAACTGTTTTGAGTACTTTTTTCGAGGCTGAACATTTTTATGAGTACTTTTCTGCGGCGCAGGAGTATTTTCCTGCTCTCGGCGCGGCAAGAGTCGAGCTTTAACAAGCATCGTACCAAGATAATAGCACAAAACAAGTTGCTGTGGCAACAGATTTTTAGAAGATTTCGGAAGATTTTTGGAGGTTTTTTTCGATCCTTTTATTTTTCAAAGCGCGGGGCAAGAGCGTTCGTATGAGGGGCTCTTGTGGAAAAATATTACTGTGCACTTTCTCGTGCACATATTGTGTTTTGCATTTCAATGTAGTAAATTAATATAATGAAGGCGGAAAATATTTTTATGCGCAAATCAAAAGCCCCGACCTGCCCATCGGCTCGGTCATATCTATGACCCTGTCGCGGCTTTATAGGCCCTATTTCGGCAGTCGCTCGCTTTCAAGCGGTTCTGCGCTTTATAACGCCTTCAATATTAACTCGCCCATCATTATCCTTAATTAAAGCAGCCTGCGGCTATTTTTCTAAGCCGCAGGCTGCCAATTTTATTTTTGGGGGCTTGCGCCCCGATATCGCTCCCGCCGCAGCGCCGCAGGCGCAAAGCGCTTTTATTTATTTACGGTCTTATAAATCTCTATAAGGCTTGAGCGCTTCACCATTTTGCCGCCGTAAAAAACAAGCTCGTTTTCGTCGCCCTCGAGAATCGAGGGGTCGATGGGATTTTCCTCGAGCTGCTTTTTAAGCATATCCTCGCGGCTCATCTTGTCCGGATCGGGCTCGTTCTTTATATGGTCGCCCTTTTCTATCAAAATGCTCTCGATCGAGGGATAGAGTATCGCGCTTATGACATAGGACAAGGTTGCGGGAACTATAAACAGCATCAGTATAATTATGGAAACATAGGCCCCGATATAATTTCCGGTGAAGGTGAACAGAGTGGTAACTATTGCGACGCAGGCGACGCAGGCGATGAGGGCAATGAAGTTTTTCGGAAGCTCGCCTATCGACATCAGGAGCGAGTTTTTGTAAACATACCTGAAGGGGATATCGAGGGTTACGGTTATAATCGGAACGTAAAAAAGACAGAAAACCGAAACCACCGTTATGGCGACGGCAAGTCCGAAGCCTATATACATAAATCCGTTAGTCCTTCCGGCCTGATAATAAAACACAAGCGAGAAAAAGTCTATCATCGACACTATATAAAATATAAGCCCGTGCAGTACGGAGAACTTGAAATTATCCTTTAATCCCTTAAAAAACGTCTTTGCGCCCTGAACATTCTCTTTGCCGCTCGCTATGTCCTTGGTGACCTTGCAAAGGCCGCAGTAAAAGGGCATGAGCAAAAATATGGGCAGAAACCTTATGGGAACTATCGGCGTTGCCACGTTTTCAACAAGAATTATCAGAGCAAAAAATATAAACAGCGGAATGGCGAACAAGATGTTTGCCATAACCAGCGCCGGAAGCGACTGAGTATATTTTTTAAACGCGCCGGCGTATTTTCCCTTATTTTTTCTTTTTGTCATTTAGCAGTATTCCTTTCTCGTCCTCTTTGTAGAAATTGACGAGAATATTGTAGCACAAAGTCAGACAAATGTAAACATATGCGAAAAAAACGCGGTAAATAACACGTCGGTCAGCGCGGCGGCAGCCGTTATTATCAAGACTATCCCGCTCCTTTGGATAAAGCCCATGAGCTCCGGCTTTTGCATATCGGTATGCTTTTTTCTCGGCGAGAAGAAAAGCCACAGCTCCTTTGAAAAGCAAAACGAATGCTTTGATTGCAGTAAAAGCGACAGCGACGACAGGAACAGCCCCGGGAGCATGACGATAACATAAAACACGGCTCCCTGAAAGGAATACACGGAAAACAGATACCCCGCGCATAGTCCCGCGCCTATGCCCTTTATAAATATCACAAGCGGCAGTCCTATACGCCCCCAAAGCGACAGCCCGAGCAGCAGAGCCGATATGTAAAACAGAAAGTAGGCGCACATAGACGCCTTGAAGCCCTCGAAAAGCGATTGGGCTATTCTGCCCTTAAAATTGCTTATGAATATAAAATCAAGCGCGTTCAACGTCTGCTCGTCCCCATACTGAGCCAAAATGCAGCCGCATATTATACCCGCGAATAAAAACGCCGATAGAAAAATCATAATTCCGTACCTTTTTGCGCAGTAAGAAATTTCCGTCGCTATATTTCGCCTTCCCCTGTTCGAGATAAGAAAAAGACCCTTCATTTCATCATTCCTTTAAGCTTATACTAAAGTGTATGAAACGAAGGGTCATATTATGAAATTTTAATTTTTATTCTCCCGAAAGCTCGACCGCTCTCCTCGTGCACGCCGCCATTGCGTCCTTTATCGTCTGTTCGGTTTTGCTCTCGTAAAATACGTCGAGCGCCTTGAGCGTGGTACCTCCCGGCGAGGACACCTTCTTTATCAGAGTTTGCGCGTCGTCGCCGCTGTTTAAAAGCATCTCGGCGCTGCCCTTCATCGTGGCGCATATCAGCCGCATCGCCTCGTTTGAGTCTATCCCCTGCTCGACCGCGTACTCCTGCATCGCCTTTGCGAAAAGGTAAAAGTACGCCGGACTTGAGCCGTTCACCGATATGACCGCGTTCATCTTGTCCTCGTCTATCACGACCGCTATTCCGCTGTTTTCAAAGAGCGACTTCACAAATTCAAAGTCCGCATCGCTCACGTCGGCCGTTTTGCAAAGCGCCGTCGCTCCGTAGCCGAGAAGCAGCGGCGTGTTCGGCATAACACGCACGCAAGGGCAGCTTACGCCGAGGCTTTTTCTTATATAGTCGGTGCTTACTCCCGCCGCTATCGACACAATGACCTTGCTCTCGTCGCAGGCCTCCTTTATCTCGTCGAAAACCGCCGGAAGCTGCTGCGGCTTCACCGCGAGCACCGTATAATCGCATTCCTTAATCACGTCCGCTCCGGTCGCCGCCGTTGTCACGCCTTTTTTAGCAAGCTCCGCGCATTTTTCGCGATTCACGTCAAACACGACTATGCTCTGCGCCTCCGCTCCCGCTCTCAACATTCCGTTTATTATCGCGTTCGCCATATTGCCCGCGCCGATAAATCCTGTTTTTTTAGCCATTTTCATTCCTCCAAGGTATTATGTATATGTCATTATATTCTTATTAGGCGTTCATTTCAGCCGCTTGAATATCTTATCCCTCCACACGCTCACATATGCTCTTATGACCCGCGTGAGGGCTATATCGTATACCACAAATATAACTATGCCCAGCGCGAGGAACGCCCACGGAAGGTAGACTCCGAATAAGGTGAAGCTGTCGCGCGGAATACCGAGCACGAGTATGGATATGAAAAACACGGCTATCATGCACGCGGAAAACGAGGCTATCTTTACCGTCCAGCACAGATATTTGCTGAGCCGTTCCTCAAGCAGCGCCTTTAGAATAGGGTAAAATCCGAAAAACGCCGTAAAGCACAGCGCTATTTCCTTATCCGCCACTATCAAAAACGACAGCAGCGATACCGCCGCATACGAGCAAAGCGCCCAGCCCTTTCCGACCTCTATTACAAGGGGGATAAGCATTACTCCGGCGAGCGCCGGACAGGCGTATGTCGCCGTCGGGACTATATACGAAATGAGCATAGAAACCACGGCGAGCGCGGAAAAGATACCGCCGAGCGCCATTTTATAGCTTGGAGAGAGATTTTTTTCCTTCATAACAACATTCCTGTTCGCTCAAAGAATATTATTTTTACCGTTTTAGCCGCGCTCTCATCGGGAATCTTGGGGGGCGGCGCTTTGATTTTAAGGCCATGCCGGCGGCGGCGCATACGCGGCGACCGGCGCGGCGAAGCCGCGCGGAAAAACGCGGCTTAGATAATTTATATTCAAAGAAAAGCCCCCTGCTGCGCCGCGTTTTTTGCAGCCTTCGCCCTTCGGGCGAAGGCTGCGGTCGCCGCTAAGACCTGTCGCGAAAACTCAGCAGCAGGGTATCAGATCGCCGCCCATGCACTCGCAGCAGGTATCGGCGCAGCAAAGTCCGGTACATATGTCGCAGCCGCTGCAGCCTCCGACGTTCTGCTGCGGCATTCCTGTATTATAGCCTCCGTATGCGCCCGAGCGCCTGCTCTGCGCAAAATTCAACGCCTGCCGGTACTCCATATTCGAGGGATCCATATTGCAGGCGGTCTGAAAGCAATTATAAGCCTCCTGAGTCCAGCCCTTCTTCAAAAGCACCGTCCCTTTAAGAAAATTCCATTCGGCGTCGCGCATGTCAAAGGGAACTCCGTCGAGTATCTGCTCTGCGTCGGCTATTCTGCCGTTTTTTATCATAGTCCTCACGTCGTAGTATTTCGACGAGCCGGACGGATTTGCGTTGTAATATCCGCCGCCCGAGCCTGCCGCTCCCCGCGAGCGCCGCGAATTCATTATCGTGTCGTAGGCCTCGTTGACCTCCTTCATCTTTTCGGCGGCAACGTCGGCAAGCGGAGAATCGGCGTAATTGTCGGGGTGATATTTTTTTGCAAGATTTCTGTACGCGGCCTTTATTTCTTCGTCGGTCGCATTCGGCGATACGCCGAGCACCTCATATGGACTGTTTGCCATGTTAAAGCTCCTTTGTACCTTCGTATTCCGGTTTTTGATTATCTAAATATAAAAGCTCAGGTGTTGCTTTTATCGCTGTCATCGTCGTTATTTCTAACTTCGCCGTTATTGCTGCTTTTGCTGCTATCGCTGTTTTTATTTTTGCTCTTTTCGGCTTTTTTATCAAACAACACCGCTTTTTGCATCGAGCCTACCCCGAGCGTAACAATGTTTTCGAGTATTCGCCTGTTGCCCATCAGCTCTATTAGATTGAAGGAGCTCAGCAGCATAAAGGCGTTTTCGTTTATAATTTCGTTTATGCCCTCATACACCGCGGCGTCTAAGCCCTCGCTCGACCCTCCGTCAAGCGAAAGGTGCTTTATAAAGGGGTTAAAGCCGCCGCGCTTTAAATCGTCCTCAAGATCGTCGGCAGCGTCCATGAGATATATCCACTTGCCGAGATAGTAGCCAAAGCTTTCAAGCACCCTGCGCTGATTTTCGTCGTCGGAGAGTATTCGCGCCGCCTGCGACAGCGCCTTTGCGCTCGGCTGCGCGGCTCGGTCGACAGAGCAATCTGGCTCCCGCTCCGCCTCGAGCTGATTTTTGAGCATATCGGAAAAGAGCAGATCAAAGTCCGAGTAGCCGTATTTTATCATTTTTTTGCGCCATCTTTTCGCAAAGGGTTTTACAAGCCGGACGGCGAGCCGTTTAAAAAATCCCTCGTCGCGCCTGTCGTCCTCAAGCTTGTAGTAAAACGCCGCTATCGAGAGCGCCGCCGCATCCTCGAGCGATTTGCTTTTCGAGCTGCAATAGTCGCACCTTTTGGTGGGATTCACCTTGCATCTGCCCTTTTTATATGAGTTGCACTCTCCCCTAATCGACATGGCCAAGATCGCATAGAAGGTGGAGTCATAGCTTAAAATAAGGCTTGCGCAAAAGCCGTAGCTTTTTCCAAGCTGTCTGCAAAGGCTGCAATAGACCGCTCTGTAAGCGTCGTAATCCTTGACCAGCAGCTCGGATTTTTGCGGCCTTATATAACCAAACAACGGCGATAACTCCCCTTTTGCTGTAATTATCAACCCTTATTTTACAATATATTCGGTATATATGAATTAACGATTTGTAAATTTTTGGGCTCGAGCGCTCCAAGGCTCTCCCGCCGAGCGCAGTGTGGCTTTAATACTTATAACCAAAGCAATATTCTTTGAACGAATAAAGGGGCTGCAAGAGGCGGTCTTAGGGCGCGGCAGTAAAAAAAGGAAGGCGTGTCTTCGCATATGCAAGCAGCATATCCTTCTTGTTCTCGACCCCGCCGTCTATAACAGCGTCAAGAAGGTAGCTTAAAGCCGCCCCTATCGTTTTACCTCGGGCAAAGCCGACCGAAATCAAATCATCTCCGCTTATATCGAGGGAGCCTATGCTGACGCAAGCTTTGGAGCTCATGAACTCGCGGCACATATTTTCACATTTCTTCAGCCGTTCAAGCCTTTTTTGCTTGTCTAAGCCATTTTGAGCCTCAATATCGGCTCGCCTTATCTGCGATAATACGAGCAGGGCGTTTTCGCCGCCTATATCCCTCATAAGGCGCTTAACAGAGCGCCCGTCGTCGCAGGGGTAATCGTGATAATTTATGAGGATTTTAACCCTGTCGATAATCCTCCTCGGCGCTTTCAGAGCCCGCAAAATATGCTCCGCAAGCTCCGCGCTTTCTCCGGCGTGTGCGGAACCCCCGCTTTCTGGATTGCCGTCGCTTATTAGTCGGGGCTTTGCTATATCGTGCAAAAGAGCGGCAAGGCGCAGCTCCTCCCTCGGCTCGACGGCCTTTATCGCCCTAAGCATATGCTCCCAAAGGGTTTGTCCGTGATTATCGCCGCTCAAATAATAATCGAAGCACGGCCTGATAGCCGGTATTATCACGGCGAACACATCACGGAATTTATCGAGGACGCATACAGCGCCGCAGCCGCACAATGCGGCCGTAAGCTCGGGGAAGATCCTCTCCGCCGCTATTTTTTTCAGAAGCTCCCTGTTTCTATGGATCGACTCCGCCGTTTTTTCCTCGACGGAAAAGCCGCATACGCTCGCAAAGCGCAAGGCGCGCATTATGCGCAGAGCGTCCTCGTTAAAGCGCTTGTCGGGCTCGCCGACGCAGCGAATGACCTTGTCGCTTATATCCCGCCGCCCGCCAAAGGGGTCTACTATACCCTCGGCTTCGTTGTAAGCCATGGCGTTCACTGTAAAATCCCTTCGTCCGAGGTCGTCGGCAAGTTCTACGCCGAAAGCAACGCTTTCGGGTCTGCGGCAGTCGGTGTATAGTCCGTCCTTGCGAAACGTCGTCACCTCTATCTGCTCGCCGTCCGCTATCACGGTCACGGTACCGTGCTTGATTCCGTTTGTTATGCTTCGGCAGTCTGAAAATATCGAGAGTATCTCGTCAGGCAAGGCGTTGGTCGCAACGTCGTAATCCTTTGCTTGTGCCTGCATTAGATAGTCGCGGACGCAGCCGCCTACGGCATAAGCGCAATATCCCGCTCCGCTCAGCCTGTCGATAACAAAGCGGCAGCCATCGGATAAAATCAAAGTTTTCACCCCAAATTACTGAAAATCGTTGTCGTCAAAGCCGAGGGAGCGCAAAATATTCTCGCGATTGCGCCAGTCCTCCTTGACCTTGACCCAAAGCCTTAGATTTATTTTACAGTCAAAAAAGCTCTCCATATCCTGCCTTGAATACGAGCCCACCTTTTTAAGCATACTGCCGCCCTTGCCGATTATTATGCCCTTGTGACTCTCGCGTTCGCAGTATATAGTCGCGTCTATGTCGAGTATGCCGCTGTTTTCTCTCGTTTTCATTCGCTCGACCGCCACCGCCGTGCCGTGCGGTATCTCCTTGTCGAGAAGCCTTAGAAGCTTTTCTCTGATTATTTCGGCGGCGAGAACTCTCTCTGACTGGTCGGTCAGAGTATCGTCGTCGAAGAAATGTCCGCCCTCCTGCGAAAGCTTTTTCAGCTCGTCCTTCAACTCGTCAAGTCCGCTGCCGGTTCGAGCCGATATCGGCACCACCGCCTCAAAATCGCATAGCCCTGAATATGCCGCGATCACGCCTATCAGCTCGTCCCTGCTCTTTAAAGTATCCGTCTTGTTAAGCGCGAGCACCGCGGGCAGTCCAAGGCTTTTTGCCCTTTCAATAAGCTCCCTCTCGGTATCGCCCGGAGCCTTGTCACATTCCGCAACAAGCATTACCGCGTCCACCCCCGCGACCGATTCGTTCACTGATTTTACCATATATTTCCCGAGCTCGGTTTTTGGCTTGTGCATTCCGGGAGTGTCAATAAATACAAGCTGAGTTTCACCCTCTGTGAGCACCCCCATTATCCTCGTTCTGGTCGTCTGCGGCTTATGCGAAACTATCGCTATTTTCTGCCCGAGCAGTTTATTTAGTATAGAGCTTTTTCCAACATTTGGTCTGCCTATTATGGCGATGAACGCCGATTTGTCGCTGTTGTTCATAATTTATATTCTCCGTTTCTGCGCTTTAGCAAACGCTTGTCCTGTGCGATTTAAGCACAACTCGCCCGCCAAAAAGATAAATCGGGCTTATCAAGCCTTTGACCTTTAATAGATACAGTATAACACAATCCCCCCTGTTTGTCTAAAAAGCTATATTTATTTTTACTCCGCTCTCTGCGACGGGGTTAATTTACGGGCATAGAAGCCTAATCAAGAGAAAAACCTTGAAAAACGGCTTGGGGACGGCGCAGATAGCTGAATTTAAAATATACTCCTGTTCGATATGGCTAAGGCGCAAAAGGAGCTTCGCCTCTGCTGTAAATAAAAAAGTTAAAGCCTGAGCGTTTCAATCAACGGTTGAGTCGAGTATAAAAACTCTCCTTTTTAGTTATTGAGATTATCCGTATTTTATGTTCTAATAAAGACAGGGATTTTGCAAACACTCTCCGCCCCTCAGAGCCGATAATGCAGACTTATCAGACTCTGCTCGTGTAAAAAAATCAAACGGGAGGCATTGTCAAATGGACAACAGATTCGGAGAATTTATCAGTAAAAAGCGCAGGGAGCTCGGCGTGACGCAGAACCGGCTCGCGCAGTCGCTCAATATCTCTTTTCAGGCTGTAAGCAAATGGGAAAACGGCACGGCATATCCAAGCATTGAGCTGCTCCCAAAGCTTGCGGCGGTGCTTAACACAACGGTCGACGCCCTTGTCGGTTACAGCGGAGCGGCGGCGGACTATGACAATCGGTACCGCGACGAGGAGTATTATTGGGGACTCAAACCGAACGTCATTTGCTATGATATTATGAAGCTGCTCCCACCGATAAAGCCGTACCGTATTTTGGACGTCGGCTGCGGCGAGGGCAAGGACGCTGTGTTTTTTGCAAAATGCGGTTACAACGTTACGGCCATCGATATATCGGAGGTCGGTCTTGACAAGGCCAAAAGGCTCGCTGAGCACAATAGCGTAAATGTAAATTTCTTTAAGGCGGATATTATTGATTATCGCCCCGACTCCGAATTTGATATTATATTCAGCAGCGGTCTGCTTCATTTCGTTCCGCCGCAGCCGAGAAAAGAGCTGTGCGATTCTTTTAAGGCTCACACCGCTTCGGGTGGTATCAACGCTCTGAACGTATTTGTCAAAAAGCCGTTTATAACCCGTGCTCCCGACGACGGCCGAAACGAAGATCTCAGATACCCTTGGATATCGGGCGAGCTGTTCGGATACTATCACGATTGGTTGTTCCGCGATTGCAGAGAAAACATATTCGATTGCAGCAGCGGCGGCAAGCCGCACAAGCATTGCATGGACACTCTTATAGCTCAAAGGCCTTAAAGGAGGGAAAATTATGGAGCCCATATACAGCGGAAAGGTGCGCGAAATTTATGATATTTCAGAGGATAAGCTCGTAATCGTAACTACGGACAGGATTTCGGCTTTTGACAATATCCTGCCGATAACAATTAAAGACAAGGGCATAGTGCTGAACACGCTTTCGAATTTCTGGTTTAATAAAACAAGGAGCATCGTTTTAAATCATATCCTTGAGGAGGACGTTTGCAATATGCCGCCGTTTTTCAGGAGGGAATATTTTCGCGGCCGCACGGTTATGGTCAAAAAGCTGAAGATGCTGCCGTTTGAGTTTATTGTACGCGGTTATATGTTCGGCAGTATGTGGGAGGCTTATCAAAGAAGCGGTGAATTTTGCGGAGCAAAGCTTAAGCGGGGCTGCGCTCAGGCGCAAAGGCTTCCGGAGGCGATACTGACTCCCGCTATAAAGCGCGACGGCGGGCATGATGAGTACATCTCCATGTCGGAGCTTAAAAAACAGCTTGGGGCTTCCTTGGCGGAGCATATCGAAAAAATTTGCATGGAGCTTTATAAGGTCTGCATTCGATACGCTCTGTCAAGAGGACTGATAATTGCCGACGCAAAGTTTGAATTTGGAATGGACGAGCACGGACACGCGGTGTTAGCCGACGAGATATTCACCCCTGACTCAAGCAGGTTTTGGGAGCTTTCGGACTACCGTGTGGGCTCGTCCCCAAAATCATATGACAAACAGCTTTTGCGCGATTGGCTCCTCAACAACAGAAAAAACGGCAAAATGCAATTTGATAAAATACCTCCCTTCGTTATATCGCAGACCGAGCAAATTTATCGCTCCTGTCTGAGCAGGCTGACCTGAGAGCCTGGGCTTACACCCTCTCGCCGAACCGTTACCTTCTCGTTTAAGGAGGTTTTCTTCATTAGGCTTTTATCACGCGAGATGAATTTAAACCGAAACAGCTCTTTGAAAAAGCGATAGGAGGAATTAAAGGGTGAGCGCCGGCTCACCCTTTAATTATAGCCAATATTAAAAGCAACAGCTTTACCGACTTGCGCCGGTAAAGCTGCCGTAAGCGAGGCTGTTTTTAAAAACAAGCCCCAAATTATTTTAGGTTTTTCTTGAAGAACTCATCGAGCTTATCGAAGGGTATGACCTCAAGGTTATCGTACAGATCGACGTGTACGGCGTCGGGTATTATCATGAGCTCCTTATTGTCGGAGTAAGGATTATCCTTTATCATCGCGGCGTATGCGTCCCTGCTGAAATAGCAGGAATGCGCCCTTTCTCCGTGCACTATCAAAACCGAGCTGCGTATCTCATTCGAGTAGCAAAGTATAGGCTGGTTCATAAACGACATACAACCGGTCTTGTTCCAGCCGCCGTTTGAATTGAGAGAGCGCTGGTGGTATCCGCGCGGGGTCTTGTAATAAGCGTAGTAATCCTTCACAAAGAAGGGAGCGTCGTCTGGCAGAGGATCCACCACTCCGCCGCCGAGCTCGTAGGCTCCGCTTTTATAATCGCGTATTCTCTGCTCGTTGAGAGCCTTGCGCGATTCATAGCGTTTATCGGCGCTGTCGTCAGCGTCAAAATATCCCTTTGAGTTCACGCGGCTCATGTCATACATGGTGGACGCGACGGTAGCCTTTATTCTTGTGTCGATAGCCGCGGCGTTAAGAGCCATTCCTCCCCAGCCGCAAATGCCGATTATACCGATTTTCTCCTCGTCTATATTATCCTGAACGCAGAGGAAATCTACGGCAGCTTGGAAGTCCTCGGTGTTTATGTCGGGCGAGGCCATATATCTCGGAGAGCCGCCGCTCTCGCCGGTGAACGACGGGTCGAAGGCTATTGTTATAAATCCGCGTTCAGCCATCATCTGGGCGTAGAGTCCCGAGGCCTGCTCCTTTACCGCGCCGAAGGGGCCGCAAACCGCAATGGCGGCTGCTTTTCCGTCAAGCTCCTTAGGAGTATACATATCGGCTGCAAGCGTTATCCCATAGCGGTTGCGAAAGGTCACCTTGCGGTGGCTCACCCTGTCGCTTTTCGGGAAGGTCTTATCCCAATCGTCCGTAAGCGCGAGTTTTTCTGTTTCAAGCATAGTAAAACCCACCTTCTATTATCAATTCCTTCTATATCAATTAACAAGCGCCTATTATTTGTCAACCTTCGGAAGACTGTCAAAGCCCGGCTTTAAATCCTCGTCGGTCGGGATATAGTCGCTCATCTCGCCGTTGTGGAATTTTTCATACGCGACCATATCGAAGTAGCCCGTGCCCGTAAGTCCGAACACGATGGTCTTTTCCTCGCCGGTCTGCTTGCACTTCATCGCCTCGTCTATTGCGACTCTTATGGCGTGGCTGCTTTCCGGAGCCGGAAGTATTCCCTCAACTCTCGCAAACTGCTCGGCAGCCTCAAACACGGCCGTCTGCTCGACCGAGCAGGCCTCCATAAGGCCGTCGTCATATAGCTTAGAGAGTATTGCGCTCATGCCGTGATATCTGAGTCCGCCCGCATGGTTAGGCGACGGGATAAAGCCGCTGCCGAGGGTATACATCTTTGCAAGCGGGCAAACCTTGCCCGTGTCGCAGAAGTCATAGGCGAATTTACCTCTTGTTAGGCTCGGGCATGAAGCGGGCTCCACAGCTATTATCCTGTAATCAGCCTCGCCTCTGAGCTTTTCGCCCATAAACGGAGAGATGAGTCCGCCGAGGTTTGAGCCGCCGCCCGCACAGCCGATGATTATATCAGGCTTTATGCCGTATTTATCGAGGGCTATTTTCGTTTCGAGCCCTATAATAGACTGGTGCAAAAGCACCTGATTAAGCACGCTGCCGAGTACATATCTGTATCCCTCGGTTGAGGTCGCCGCCTCGACCGCCTCAGAAATGGCGCAGCCAAGGCTTCCGGTCGTGCCCGGGTGCTCCTGTAATATTTTTCTGCCGACCTGCGTCGTTTCAGACGGCGACGGAGTGACCGAGGCTCCGTAGGTTCGCATTACCTCGCGTCTAAAGGGCTTCTGCTCGTAAGACACCTTTACCATATACACCTTGCAGTCGAGGTCAAAATAAGAGCAGGCCATAGATAGCGCCGTGCCCCACTGACCCGCGCCGGTTTCTGTCGTAACGCCCTTAAGCCCCTGCTTTTTCGCATAATATGCCTGTGCAATAGCGCTGTTGAGCTTGTGGCTTCCGCTGGTGTTGTTGCCCTCGAACTTATAATATATCTTCGCCGGCGTGCCGAGCTTTCGCTCAAGGCAATACGCCCTTACAAGCGGCGACGGGCGGTACATTTTATAGAAGCTTTGAATTTCCTCGGGGATATCTATATACGCCGTCGTGTCGTCAAGCTCCTGCTTAACAAGCTCGTCGCAGAAAACGTGGCCGAGCTCCTCCGCCGTCATAGGCTGTAATGTTCCGGGGTTTAAAAGCGGCTCCGGCTTATTTTTCATATCGGCCCGCACATTGTACCATTGCTTTGGCATTTCGCCTTCCTCAAGATAAATTTTATAAGGGATTTTTTTATCCTCCATTTTTAACGCCTCCATATAACAAGATTAATGATAATTATAACATTATTGCATTAATTTGTCACTAAAAATTCCGCCTTATCGTTATTTTTTGTAAGCATTGCCCAGAGCGTTCCAAATAAAACTGTGACATATTACATTTCGGCTGCGAACTAATACAATTTTTGGCTTACAGGCTAACACCGCTTTTCTCGCTAAGGCATAATTTTATAGCCTTGCTCCAGCGCTTCGGCAGGCGGCGCTTACCTTGCGCTCTTTTCGTCTATTTTGCTCTTTATCTTGTCAAAGGTAACGCCGTATTTTTCGGCAATATCCCTCGCGTAGCTGACTCCCTGCGGCGGGGCGATGAACACCTTGAACGAGCGCCTGCCGTTGTCGACTCCGGTGACCATACTCGCTATGCGGCTGTCGCCCTTGACGCTGCCGTTTACCTCGTCTAAATTCCTCGCGAGATCGTGCATATGAGTGTTAAAAACAGCTCTTACTCCGAGGTAGCGCATGGCCTTTACAACGTCCTTCGCTATATAAAGTCCCTCTGCCACATTAGTGGTTGCAAGGCTCTCGTTTAAAAGTATAAGGCTGTATTCGGTCGCGTCCTCAAAAATTTCCGAAAGGCGTTTGCTCTCCTCGCCGAGCCTGCCCAAATCCACGGTGTCGTTTTCATCGGCGGGGAAATGCGTGAATATATTGTCGCAGGGGCTGAAGCTCATAGACGACGCGGGAACATATATGCCGCTCTGCGCGAGCAAAAACGCAAGCCCGACCGCCTGGGTTATCGTCGTCTTTCCGCCCCTGTTCGGGCCGGTCAGTATATATATCCTCTTTTCGTCGTCAAAGGTAAACTCGTTAGTTACTATATCTATATCCTCGCCGCGCACCGCCTTTATCGCGAGCTTGATATTATATATATCCTTAATGTCGCAGGAGCGCTCTCCCTTATTTAGCACCTCGGCCTTGCACAGCGGCAGACCTTTTTCCATTATTTTTTCGCAAAGCTCCGAAAACCTTATATAGAACAGTATTTCCGACATGAGCGACACGAAGGAATAGCCCTCTATTCCGACGTATTTATTCAGCATTGACTTCATCTCGGTGACGGTGCGGCGCAGTATATCCGTGACTACCTTTTTCAAAGCGTCCGAAAGCGGGTCGGCTCCTGTGACCTCGCTCCTGAAGACCTGATTAAGCTCGCCCTGCGCGCCTATAACAAGCTGTCCAAAGCCGACCGACGCGCTCGAGGGGTTCGCCGGGTGAAAGCTCACAAAGCCCGAAACATCGTTGCCGTGGTGAAGCTCGCTGTCGCGGTTGGCAAATTTTATAAAGCGCTTTAAAATGCCGCTGTCGGAAAACTCCTTGTCGTTCAGCGATATAACGCCGACGTTCTTCGGGCGCAGCATATCGTCGAGATTCACGCCGAGGGTGATGCTCCTCAGCCTTCTCGCCATGGCCATTGTATCCTCAATATCCTGCTTCAAAACGGGGAAGCCGCTGTCGTTATAAACAGCCTGAACAGCCGCTTTAAGCTCCAAAAGCCCCTGAGAGCGCACGTCTATGCTCTCAAGCGTGTTCTTTATCTGCGTTATGCAATCCACATATCCGCCCATCTCGCGCAGTCTGTTCACTATCTGCCAAAGCGAGGAGGCCTCGGTGTCCTTTTTGAACCTCTCTATCTCCTTGAGGTCGTTTAGCTTTGCGAGCAGAGCCGTCAGGTCGGACCTAAGCTGGGGAAAGCGCAGGAAATCGTCGAACACGTCGCGCCTGTACCTTATGACCTCCTCGTCGTCCGTTATGCTCGTCAAGAGCTGTTTTATACAGTTATTTTCATACGCGTCCTTTGTAAGCGCCTCGCAAAGGAAATCGACTGACAAATCGTTTACGGCCTCCTTTGTAAGCGTTCTGTAAACGGCCTTTGAGCCCTTTGGGTGCAAAAGACTTAATTCATCCATTACTGTCACTCCCGATAGAAGAATTGGTATATATTTTTATTTTCAGCGAAGCTCTCGCCGACCGCAGCTTTAAAATTAGTTTTATTTACAAGGGGCTTGCTCCCTCTCGCGCTTTGAAACGCAAGGGGATTTCGCAGCCTGCGGGCTGCGACCAAAGGCTCTGCCTTTGGAAACCGCCGCCTTTTGAAAAAGGCGGGCGAAAACTTTATTTTCAGCCTGCCAAAATCAGGTTTATCGACAAACAGCGCTCTATCCTCTGCGCTTTGCAAGGTACGACAGAGCGGAGAAGGCGAAAAACATCAGCATATTGACAAGGACTATCGTCGCGCCGGTGGGCGTTTCGAGGAAATACGAGCTTACTATTCCGGCGACGAAGCAGACGACGGAAACGACGGAGGAGCAGATTATCACCTTTTTATAAGTCCTGCAAATTCTCATTGAGGTCAGAGCGGGAAAGATTATCAGGCTTGAAATCAGCAGAGTTCCCATTATTCTCATACCCACGACGATAGTCAGAGCCGTAAGCAGGGCGATTATCATATTATAAGCCCCGCTGTTCACGCCGGTTGCCTTTGAAAAGCCCTCGTCGAAGGTGACCGCGAATATTTTTCCGTAAAAGAAAATAAACAGCGCCAAAACAACGACCGACAGGCAAACGCTCATTATAGCGTCGCTCTCGCTTGTCGCGAGTATGCTGCCGAACAGGTAATTGCTCAAATCGGTATTCATTCCGTTGCCGACCGTCGCGACCACCACTCCTATTGCGAGGGCTCCGCTCGATATAAGCGCGATTGCCGAGTCGCCCTTTATTCTGCTGCTCTCGCTCAGCCTCAGGAGCAAAAACGCCGCTATTATTACCACGGGCACGGACACCCAGAGCGGGGCGAGGTTGAACGCGGAGGCTATTGCAAGCGCTCCGAAGCCGACGTGGGACAAGCCGTCGCCTATCATGGCGTATCGTTTAAGCACAAGGCTTACTCCGAGCAGAGCCGCGCAGAGCGCGACGGGTATTCCGACTATAAACGCCCTCTGCATAAAAGAAAACGAGAGCATCTCAAAAAGATCATTCACCGCGCTGCACCTCCGCCCTATTTGTGTATTTGTGTATATGCGAGCTGTCGTGATGATAGCGCGAATGGCGTTCACAGCCCTCGCAGTGGCAGTTGTGGTACAAAAACCTGCTGCCGAGCTCGCTGTGAGTATAGTCCCCGGTCGTTCCGAAAAAGACCTCCTTGTTGCTCAGGTGGAGAATATGGTCGGCGTGATCCACCGCCGCTACTATATCGTGCGACACCATTATTACTGTTATGCCGTTCTCTTTATTGAGCCTGCTTATAATGTCGTACATCTCGGACGCCGCTATCGGGTCCAGCCCTGTGACCGGCTCGTCGAGAATCAACAGCTTGCTTGTCGCGCACAGAGCGCGGGCGAGCAGGACTCTCTGCTGTTGTCCGCCGGAAAGCTCCTTGTAGCACTTGTTTTTGAGCTGCTCTATTCCGAGCCTTTCCATATTGAGCCTTGCGCTCTCCTTATCCGCGCTCGAATAAAACGGCTTCAATCCGCGCTTATTCAGCCTGCCGGATATGACGACCTCATACACCGAGGCGGGAAAATCCTTTTGCGCTCCCGTCTGCTGCGGAAGGTAGCCTATTTCATTCCTTTTCAGCCCGTCGGAGTAGACTATTTTGCCGTCCCTCACCTGCTTTAGCCCGAGAAGGCCCTTCATCAGGGTGCTTTTGCCCGAGCCGTTTTCTCCGACTATGCAAAGATAATCGCCGCTTTTCACGTCGAAGCTGAGATTGTCAAAGACCGTGACTCCGTCGTAGCTCATTGATATATTGTCACATTTTATTATCGACATATTATCCTGTCCTTTTTTAATATCACTGTTATTTATTATAGCGGAATAAATATCATAAAACAAGTGGGAGCGGGCTTTATTGCCGCAAATAAAAGCAAGCCCCCGCCGTAGTGTGGCGAGAGCCTGCGTTTTTACAAAAGGGGCTTTACAGATTGCACTGTAATAAATATTATTTTCAGAGCGCTAAAGCGCGCCTTATGCGGTGTACGGAAGAGCTTCATAGCCCTTCCACTTTGCTATGTGGCGCGTGATTATCATTCTGTCCGCAGCGTCGACCTCTCCGTCGGAGTTTACGTCAGCCGCAGTCTTGTCTATACTCTCATAGCCCTTCCATTTGGCTATGTAGCGTGTTATAGTCATTCTGTCCTTCGCGTCTACTGCTCCGCTGCCGTCGATATCGCCGGATTTTTTCTCCTCAAGCGCGATAAACTCAAAGCCGTTTTCATTCGCGTAATCCTCCGCGGCTGTGCCGGCGTAGCCGGTGATTGTGAAGCCGTCGACCTTTTTAGTATCGTAAGTTTCCATATCATAATAATATCCAAAGGCATTATATTCTATTGAAGTAATACTTTTGGGTATCGTTACGCTTTTAAGGTTTATGCAATCATCAAAAGCCCAAAGTCCAATCGAGGTCACTTTTTTGCCATCAATCTCGGCAGGTATGTAAAGCTTTGTAAGTTCAGCTTTATCACCGTAATAATCAAATATTTCAAGAGTTCCATCTTCGACCTCTCTGTAAGCGAAAGCATTATCAACTTCACCAAGACTTACAAATTTAAAGCCGTTGTCGCGTGCATAGGCATATGCGGCTGAATTTTTATAGCCGGTTATTATAAAATTATCGACTTTTAACGCGCCCTCCTTTTCCCCATAAAATCCTAAAGCATAGGATCCAATCAAAAATACACTATTAGGGATTGTTATTTCCTTTATATTTGGACAGTTTTTAAACGCATAATCTCCAATCTCAGTTAAACCATCTGAAAGCGAAACATAGGCAAGATTTTTACAGTCACTAAAAGCAAAAGATTCGATTATCGTCACATTATTAGGAATTGTTACGCTTTCAAGGCTTTTGCAGTTATTAAAAGCAGAGTCTCCGATTGAGGTTATACTTTTCCCGTCAATCTCTGCGGGGATAACAATGTCCGTCATTGTGTCCCTGTCATCACCGTAGTAACCAACTATCTCAAGTGTTCCATTTTCAAGCTCGTTATATGCAAACGGACTTACCTCTCCAAGGCTTTCAAATTCGAAGCCGTTGTCACGAGCATAGGCGTATGCAGCTGAATTTTTATAGCCAGTTATCTTAAAGCCGTCGACCCTAATACCCTCTCCTGTTTTCTCGATATAATAACATCCAAAGGCATAATATCCTATTGAGGTAACGCTTTTGGGAATTGTCACGCTTTTGAGATTTGGACAATCATAGAAAGCTGTATATCCAATTTTTGTCATGCCCTCCGGTATCGTCACGCTTTTAAGGCTTGTGCAACCAAAAAAAGCCGAACCTTCAATCGAAATTACACTATCTGGGATTGTCACATTCGTAAGGCTTGTGCAATCAGCAAAAGCAAAAATTCCAATTGAAGTTATGCCCTCAGGAATTGTTACTCTTTCAAGGCTTGTCCAGTCATTAAAAGCCCAAACTCCAATTGAAGTTACACTCTTTCCGTCAATCTCTGCGGGAATATCAAGTTCTGTCATAGTGTCTTTATCGTCGCCGTTATAACCGGTAATTTCGACAGTTCCATCGTTGTTATCGTAATAAGCAAAAAGCGACGGGTCGGTGACGGCGGTGGCGGCGGCGCTGTCAGCCGCAAAGGCGGGAACTGCCGTCATTGTGAGCAGGAGCATGAGTGAAAGGACAAGGGCGAGCGCCCTGCTTGCGCGTTTGCCTGTTGTTGATAGAAATTTCATAATCTGTCTTCCTTTCGTGAATTTTATTTTAAAGCAGCACAGGGAGCGTAACGCCACGCCCCCTGCAAGTATTGATAAATTATTTCTTTTTCTTGCGGTTCTCCCAAACGACCCAAAGCGGAGTTGCTATTGCAATTGACGAATAGCAGCCCGAAACAACGCCGACCATTGTCGGCAGGGCAAATCTTGTAACCGAGTCGAGGTTGAAGATTATGCCGACCGCGAATACGCAGGCAACAGCCATGAGGGTTGAAATTGAGGTGAGTATGGTTCTTCTGATAACCTGAGTAAGGCTGATATTTGTCAATTCGCCGAGAGGCGTTCTGCCGCCGAGAGTCTTTCTGTTCTCTCTTATTCTGTCGTAAATAACGATTGTATCGTTAAGAGAATAACCGAGAATCATAAGCACAACGGCTATGAAGTTTCCGTCGAGCGGCATTCTCAGGATAATATAAAGGAAGTAGATTATAAGCACGTCGTGGAAAAGCGCGACGAGCGCCATCATACCTGCCGCAAGACCGCCTATCTTTTTAAATCTGAACGTAACGTACAGAACCATCAGCGCGCAGGCTATTGCAACGGCTACTATACACTTTAGGAAGAATTTCCAGCCCATGCTCGACTCAACCGAGCTTGACTCGCTGTATTCAAAGTTGTTATCGGGAAACTCCTTGTTGAGCGCCTCGGTAACGGCCTTTTGCTGTTCAAAAGAAATTGAATCAGTGCCCGTAAACTGGAGGGAAACTATGTAGTCGTCGTCAGACGACTCCTCGCCCGCGAGCATATTCTTTGATATGGAAAAGGTTATTTGATTGTCGGGAGTCGCGTTTTGCGCAACCTCCTTCAGCTTCTCCTCGTCCACCTGACCGGTGTAGCTGTATTTGGCTATAGTACCGCCGGTGAACTGTATGTCAAGCTGAGTGCCGAAAATTATGTTGCAGATAATTCCTACCGCGAATATGGCAAGGGAAATTCCGAAGAATATCTTTTTCTTGCCGACAAAGTCGATTACTCTTCTTGGAGCTGTCTGTACCGTAGTGTTATTCATTTGCCGACACCCCCATATAAGAATTTTTTGCGAAGAGGCTTAAAGCCCGAAACCGACCTGAGCATAAGTCTTGAAGCAAATACGCCCATTACGAAGTTCGAGATAACGCCCATGAGCAGCGTGTAGCCGAAGGCGTAGATAGTACCCGTTGTCGACTGGCCGAAGATACCCGAGAGGATATTCGTCGGGCCGAAAACAAGCAGGAGTATGAGGGCTACTATGATAACCGTTACGTTACCGTCAAAGATAGCCGAGAAGCTGTTCTTTGAGCCCTTGTCTATCGCCATATCTATCGTCTTGCCGCCCCGCAGCTCTTCTCTTATTCTCTCGGCCGTTATGATGTTTGCGTCAACGCCCATACCTATCGAAAGTATAAGACCCGCAATACCCGGGAGGGTCATCGTGAAGCTTGAGAACACCGTGAAGAAGCCCGAAACCGTGGCTATCATAAGACCAACCTGTCCGATGAGGGCTATCGTCGCGATAAATCCCGGCAGGCGGAACACGATTATCATAAGCAGGGCGATAAGTATTACCGCCGCGATTCCGGCGTAGGCCATCGCCGTCAGGGACGAGGCTCCGAGCGTCGGGCTTATGGTTCCGAAGCTTGCCGTTTCGAGCTTAAACGGAAGCGCACCGGCGTTTATCTTGTTCGCAAGATCCGTCGCCTCCTGCGCGGTGAAGCTTCCCGTTATCGTCGCCTCTCCGTTTGAAATAACGCTTGAAACAGTCGGCGCGGAGATCATTATATCGTCCATCCAAATCGAAACGGTCTGGTTGAGATACTGCTCCGTTATATTCTTGAACACCGACGCGTCCTTTAGGTTCAGCGCTACACAGTAGTTTCCCGTGTTCTCCTGGTCTATGGCGGGGCTTGCGCTCTTGACGTTGCTGCCCTCCATAAGTATCTGCTCGGTGTCGCCGGTCGGCGTCTTGTAAACGACGTCGCCGTTTGCGTCAACGTCCGTTGAGGCGTATGAGTTGCCCGGGCGGAACGTGAGCTGCGCTGTTGCTGAGATCTCGTCGATCGCCGCCTCAGGGTCAAAGTTCTTTTCGTCCTCTTTCCAAGGGAAACGAACTATGATTCGGTCTGACGCGCTGTCGGCGTAGAGCTCATAGTCTGTAATGTTGCTTGAAACAAGTCTTGTTTCAATAACTGCCTTTGCGGCCTCCATCTCTTCATCAGTCGCGTCAACATCGCCCGCAGGCTTGAAGGTTGCTTCAACGCCGCCCTTGATGTCGATGCCCCAGCGTATATCATTGATTCCCTTGATTACGGTCGTCTTTATATCGCCGTACTGAGTCGTAAAGCCAAAGATGGCGAAGTAACTCAAAGCGAGAATAATGATTGCTGTGATGAAGAATACCGGTTTAGACACTCTTTTCATGTGTATGTATCCTCCAATGCTGAATATAGGCTCCGTGTAAAACGAAACTCTGTCATTTCGCTTTTACACGAACATAACAGAGTTTATTATACGTTTTTTTTATTAAAATGTCAATGGAGCGCTTATTATTATAGCGTAAATTTTACTAAATTTGTGCATTTCCAATATAAAATGACTTCAATTATTGTGCAAGCAATTTTTCAATTGCCGCAAGCTTTGTGCACAGACAGAATAAATCCATCGCCGTTTCAAGCTCGGACACCGGCGGAAAGCTCGGCGCTATTCTTATGTTGCTGTCCTGCGGGTCGTTTCCGTAAGGATAGGTCGCTCCGGCTCCCGTCAAAACGACCCCCGCCTCTTTGCACAGCTCTACCACTCTCTTGGCGCAGCCGTTCATAACGTCCACGCTTACAAAGTAGCCGCCGTTCGGGTTGAGCCAGCTCGCTATGCCGAGCCCGCCGAGCTGCTCGCTGAGCTTTGTAACCACCGTGTTGAATCTCGGCGCTAAAACTGCCTTGTGCTTCTCCATATGCGCCCTCACTCCGTCGGCGTTCTTAAAGAACAGCACATGGCGCAGCATATTCAGCTTATCGTAGCCTATCGTCTGGAACTGGTACCTTCTTTTAAATATAGACATATTGTTTTTCGAGGTCGCCATTGCCGCAACGCCCGAACCCGGGAAGGTTATCTTTGAGGTGGAGGCGAAGAGTATCGGCAGATCCTCGTTTCCGTATTTCTTACACTCTGCAACTATGCTCAAGAGCTTTTCCGGCTTATCCGTTACATCGTGAACGCAGTAGGCGTTATCCCACATAATGCGGAAATCCTTTGCTGCCGGCTTCAGCCTTGCAAAGCGCGTTACGGTTTCGTCGGAATATGTTATGCCCTGCGGGTTTGAATATTTCGGCACGCACCATATTCCCTTTATCTTCTCGTCGCTCTCGACGAGCTTCTCAACTATATCCATATCCGGTCCTGTCGGGGTCATCGGAACCGGAACCATCTCTATGCCGAAATACTGCGTTATGCCGAAGTGGCGGTCATAGCCCGGCGCCGGACAGAGGAACTTTACTCCGCCCTGCTTTTCCCACGGCTCGCAGCCGTCAAAGCCGGCGTGCATCATACACGCCACTGCGTCGAACATCATATTTAGGCTCGAGTTGCCGCCGACCATTATGTCGTCCTCCTCGCACTCGAGCAGATCCGAGAATATTTGCTTCATTCCGCTTATGCCGTCGAGAATGCCGTAGTTTCTGCAATCCACCCCGTTTACGAGGCACTGCTCCTTTTTATTGAGCACCGTCAGCATATCGAGAGACAGGTCAAGCTGTTCGCTGCCCGGCTTGCCCCTTGACATATCGAGCTTTAAGTTCCTGCTTTTAAACTCGTCGTATTCCTTTTTCAGCTCCGCTTCAGCCGCCTTGAGCTGTTCCCTGCTCATTTCACTGTATGCTGTCATAATATTATCCCCTTACGAAAATTATTCATAATATTAACCAAAGCCTATTTTAATACTTTTGAGCGTAAAATGCAAGCCGTTTTATTAAATCCTGCAAATTCATTAATTTTGATGTTTTATTGTGGCTTAAAATCGGTATATTGTGCAAATTTGCGGGGTGCAATTCTGCAAAAGTTCAGTGCGGCGCGTAAATTTTCCGACCGCACCGCACTGTTATTATACTATTATATATTATACCATTATACTATTCGCGTGACTCCCCTTCGGGCAGTGCATTTGGGGCGGCGACCCGCCCTGCCCTGCGGGCAGGGCGGGAAAACGCGGCGCTGACGGAGTCTTTAATGTCAAGCTCGCACCCTGCCGCCGCGTTTTCGGCAAATTTCCGCCGGAGGGCGGAAATTTGCGGTCGCCGCCCCAAATGCTCCTTTTTCTTCGCTGCGCTTCAGACCCTTTACCGCGCTTCGCGCTTATTTGTAGTTTACGAGGAAGCCGCCGTTATCGTCGTAGCTCACCTCTATATTCGCGCTTTCGCTCGTCCCGTCATTGTAATGTACCGTGATTGTCAGAGCGTCGCCAAAATAGCTGTTATAATCCTCGGCGCTTTGAAGCAGTTTATCTGTCGCCTCCGATACCTTTAGCACATCGTCCATATGGGTATAGTCTATTTCCTCCAGTCCCTCGGTTTTCATGATCTCCGCGTTGAACCTGTCGTCGGAGGGGAGCCACGAAATATCAATAGCGTTATCGCCGCCCTCTTTATATTGTATACCCTTTATCTCCTTGCTGCTTTTAAAGTATTTATCAATGTCGCCGTCGTTTCCGCTGTTTTTGTATTTTGCCATAGCCTCCATATCAACAACAGTGAATTTGCCGTCTTGGCAGGACAAATCGATTGATGAAATGTTATCGCCGGACACGTTGATATTCATTCCGCGAAAATAGAGCGTTTTTTGCGCTACCGTCGTTATCCTCTCGCCCTCTTCGGGAAAATTTGTCCCGTATTCGTCTGCGTCGTCTATGAGTATTCCGTCCTCGCCGAAGCGCGCCTCGCTGTCCGTTTTAAGCACTCCGCACGCTCCGTAATTCTTTTCGCACACGGCCTTAGCGACCGAGTCTATCTTTTTAGGCTGTGAAGCGGGTATATCCGCCGCCTTCGCCGTGATCGAAAAGCCGACCGGTATCGCTTTGTCTGACGTGCCGCCGAAAATATTGCCTGCAAACAGTCCCGCCGAAAGCAGCACCGCCACGCACAAGCCCGCGAGCGCGTATCTGTATATATTCCTTTTTGTCATTGTCTTTTCCTCCAATCTCACGGCAAAGCTCTCGTTAATATCTCTGCCGTAATAGTTTTCGAGCATTTCATCAAGACGATCGTTATTTACGCTACCGCTGTTTCTCATAAATTTCAAGCCTCCTTTTTATTTCCGCCTTTGCATTGTGCAGCCGCGACTTCACCGTACCCTCGGGTATCTTCAAAAGCTGCGCTATGTCCCTTATACCGTAGTCCTTGAAGTAGTAAAGCGCTATCACAATTTTAAGCTTTTTCGGAAGTGACGAAATGATCCCATGCAGCTCGATGTAATCATCTGAATTATCCTCATTTGCGTCCGGTATTGAATTGAGAAAGGCTGTTTTTTCCTCGTCCGACTTAAAATGGATCCGCTTTTTGTTGTAAAAGAGCCCGACGGAGTTTTTATATGTATTTACGCATATTGCGAAGAGCCATTTATCAAAGGGCATAGAGCTGTTGTATTTTGCGTAATTTCTTATCGCCCTGCACCAGGTTTCCTGAAACAGATCCTCGGCGTCCTGAGAGTTTCCGCAAAGCGACAGGCAAAGCCGCGTGAGGTCCTTGCCGTAGCGCAGGGTATAATTTTCAAAGTCCTCTCTCAAATCCATCACCTTCTTTTCTGCTTTTGAAAGCTTTCACTTAATATACAATTGAGAACGCGAAAGAGTTCATTTTTTTATTTTTTATTTTTTTATTCTTCAAATTTTTTAAGGGCGAGGCATTTGGGGCGGCGACCCGGCCTGCCTCCGGCAGGCCTAAAAACGCGGCGGCGGCAAGGCTGCTTTGACTGTCAAAATCACCCCTGCCGCCGCGTTTTCGGCAAATTTCCGCCGCGAGGCGGAAATTTGCGGTCGCCGCCCCAAATGCCTCCTTCTCTAACGCCAAAGCTTCGCTCGGCAAGCCCCCGCCTCTGCGTACCAGCGCGGCACGCACAGCCTGAATCCGTCATAATCGTCAAACGCCCTGCGACAACTGCGCTTCATTTTTTCCACGTCCTCGCGTCCGAATTTTTCCGCCCACTTTATGGAGTGCAAAGACGCGTGCGCCACATAAACCGCAAGCGCCTGCCAAAAATTCTCGGGAACGGAGTCGTCAAAGTAAGAGTCTATCTGCCCTATACAATATGGTATGCTCAGCTCCGTACCAAAGCTTTCGAGCTTGTAAAACTCCTCGTACGGATCGCCGACCTCCCAGCGGTTAAAATCTATCACCCCAATGGAACCGCCGCTCGTATATATAAGATTTCCCGGGTGATAATCGCCGTGCATATATACGGGTCTATGCTTCCATATCCTGTCAATATTGCTTCTTACATATTTAATAGCGTATTCGTCGCCTTCAATGCGCAAGTCCGATTCCTCGTAACTTAAAAGCTGTAGCAGCTTCTTTTCTTTTTTCGTATTTTTAGGTATATCCTCCTCGGCAAGCTCTATTGAATGTATTTTTCTCAAAATTTCGCCGGCTGTCCTCCCGAGCTTATATTGCTCGGCCTCCGGCAGCTTGGGCAGTATCTCCTCCAAATCTCTGCCATCGACCCATGTGAGCAGCATATATACGTTTTTGCCGTCATTGAAAATTCCAAAATCTACGGGCAGCGACATCGTAAAGCCGAGGCTTGAATACTTTGAAATTATCTCATATTCCTTTTTCTTAGCGTCGTACTGTTCAATGTCGGAAATTCGCAGCAGAAGCCTTTCCCCGCCTTTTGTTTCAACAAAGTATTTTTCATCGAGCGACCAGCCCTTCGACAACCTTTCGACCGTCTTGAAATCGCCGCCGCACTTTATATTCTTGAACATTTTCAGCCTCCCGAATTTCATTTTTTGCGCAAGGCGCATAAGATCATACTCACCCTCCCGAGGAAAAACCGCAGGAATTTTAAATCAAAAAAGCGCGCCGTCGATTTTTCTCGTCGGCGCGCTCCCGCTATCGGGTTTACGCGTTGGCGGCGGTCAAAGCCGCCGCTTATTTTTCTTCAAGCTCTATTCCAAGCTCCTTTAGCTGCTCGTCGTCAACGGGCGACGGAGCGTTCGTCATAAGCTCGCTCGCGTTTTGAACCTTGGGAAACGCCACCACGTCGCGCAGGGTCGGCGCGCCGATCATCTGCATTACAAGGCGGTCAAGTCCTATGCCCATTCCGCCGTGAGGCGGCGCTCCGTATTTGAAGGCGTTTGTGAGAAAGCCGAATTTCGCGCTTATCTCCTCGTCAGTCATTCCGAGCATATCAAACATTTTTTTCTGAAGCTCGGGATTCGTTATCCTTATCGAACCGGAGGAAAGCTCCGTGCCGTTTAGAACCATGTCGTAAGCCTTCGCGTAAACAAGGCTCTTGTCGCTGTCGAGCTTGTCAAGGCAGTCGTCGGTCGGCGAGGTGAACGGATGGTGCATTGCCACCCACTCTCCGGTTTCCTCGTCCTTTTCAAAGAACGGAAATTCAACCACCCACAGGAAGTTATAGCCGCTGCCGATTATATCGAGGCGCTTCGCGACCGTGAGTCTGAGCGCTCCGAGAACAGACAGGGCGAGGCTCCTGCTCGTATCGGCGACTATAAACACAACGTCGCCCTTTTCAGCGCCGGCTCTCTCCAAAACGGCGGTCATCTCCTGCTCTGTCATAAACTTCGCAAAGCTTGAGGCTATACCGTCGTCCGTCATTCTTATCCACGCGAGCCCCTTTGCGCCTATTCCCCTCGCCTGCTCGGTCAGCTTGTCTATCTCCTTGCGGCTGTAAATCTTCACGGCGTTTTTCGCCGTAAACGCTCTCACCGTTCCGCCGCCGTCGACAGCGCTCTTGAACACTCCAAAGCCGCACTCCGAGGCTATATCCGAGAGGTCGAACAGCTCCATGCCGAATCTCGTGTCGGGCTTGTCCGAGCCGTACCTCTCCATCACCTCGTCATACTTGTACCTTGGAAACGGCGTTGGCACGTCTATATCGAGCACCTCTTTGAACAGCCTTTTTATATAGCCCTCGCCTATTGCCAAAACGTCCTCCATATCGACAAAGGACATCTCAAGGTCTATCTGCGTAAACTCCGGCTGCCTGTCGGCTCTCAAATCCTCGTCGCGGAAGCAGCGCGCTATCTGCATATAGCGGTCAAAGCCCGCCACCATGCAGAGCTGCTTATACATCTGCGGCGACTGCGGCAAAGCGTAAAAGCTGCCCTTGTGTATTCTCGACGGCACGAGGAAATCCCTTGCGCCCTCCGGCGTTGATTTTATCAGCATGGGCGTTTCTATGTCGATAAAGCCGTTCTCGTCGAAGTAGTCCCTCGTCACCTTCGCTATTTTGTGGCGGAGAAGTATGTTCCTCTGCAAATCAGGGCGGCGCAAATCGAGGTATCTGTACTCGAGCCTTGTGCTTTCGCCGGTTTTGCAGTTTTCCGTTATCTCAAACGGCGGCGTTTCGCTCTCCGCGAGTATTCTCAGCTCGGTCACCTTTATTTCAATATCGCCCGTCGCAAGCTCCTTATTCTTCGCGCTTCTCTCCTGCACAGTTCCGACTACCCCGAGCACATACTCGCTCCTGACCGAGAATGCCTTGTCAAAGACCGCTCTTTCCGTGTTGTCGTCAAAGGCGAGCTGTACTATTCCCGTGCGGTCGCGCAGATCAACAAATATGAGCTGTCCGAGGTCGCGCCTGCGCTGCACCCAGCCGAACACCGTGACCTCTCTGCCCTCGTCGGAAAGCCGCAGGTCTCCGCAGTAATCCGTCCTTTTCATTCCTGTCATAAATTCTGCCATTGCTTTTCCCTCACTTTCCCTTAGTAAAAAAACATGCGCCGGGATTGTCCTCATTTTCGATTTTTACTCGTATAAAGTCCTCGCCAAAGTCTTTATCAAGGCTTATCTCGCTCTTTTTGCCCGTCGTCATATTTTTTATTTCAGCCTTGTTCCGCTCTATCTCGTCATCTCCGAGCACCATGCTGTATTCGGCTCCTATCTTGTCGGCGTACTTCATCTGTGCTCTAAGGCTTCTTCCGACGATATCCGTTTCCGCGCGCACAGAATAGCTTCTCACCTGCTTTACCAGCTCAAACGCCTTTTCCTGCGCCCTATCGCCCATGGTCGCTATGTAAAGCCCGCACTTGTCAAAGTCGGGAATCGTACTTCCCGACGCGTCGAGCAGAGCGAGCAGCCTTTCCATTCCGAGCGCAAAGCCGAGCGACGGCATATGCTGTCCGCCGAGCTCCTCAATGAGTCCGTCGTATCTTCCGCCTCCGCAGACCGTTCCCTGCGCGCCGAGCTCGTCCGTCACAAACTCAAACACCGTGCGCGTATAGTAGTCGAGTCCTCTCACTATCCTCGGGTTTATTTTATATTTCACTCCGGAGCTGTCAAGCAGGCGCTTGACCCCCTCGAAGTGCTCGCGGCAGTCGTCGCATATATAGTCGAGCACCACCGGCGCGTTCTTTGCTATTTCCGAGCATATCGGGCTTTTGCAGTCAAGTATCCTCATCGGGTTGCGCTCAAGGCGCGAAAGGCAGGTATCGCACAATTTGTCCTTATATCCCTCGAAATATTTTTTGAGCGCCTCGTAATATTTTGCGCGGCAATCGGGGCAGCCTATTGAATTGAGCTCCAGCGTCAGCCTTTCGCCTATATAGAGTCTGTCAAAGATGCTCTGCGCGGCGCATATCATCTCCGCGTCCGCCGCGGGAGAAGCCGTGCCGTAGGCCTCGAGCCCGAACTGATGAAACTCGCGATAGCGGTTCGCCTGCTTTTTTTCATACCGGTAGCAGGATACAAAATAATACGTCTTGACAGGCAGCCCGTCGTTATAAAGCGCGTGCTCCAGCAGCGCTCTGGCCGCTCCGGCGGTGCCCTCCGGTCTGAGCGTTATCGACGTACCGCCCTTTGTATCAAAGGTATACATCTCCTTTTGCACGACGTCGGTCGTATCTCCGACTCCGCGCCGGAACAGCTCGGTATGCTCAAACACCGGCGTGCGTATCTCTTTAAAGCCGAAGCTCTGCGCCTCTTCCCTCATCAGATTTTCGAGGAACTGCCATTTATAGCTGTCCTTTGGCAGCACGTCCTCGGCTCCGTATACTCGCTTTGTTATGAGTGCCATATGTATATGTCCTCCTGTTGTAGAAAATAAAGGTCCTTTTAACGCTTGCTCGGGGTCGCAGCGCCTCGACAGAGGCCAAAAGCTGCGCCCGCTGAGATTGGGCGGCGACTCTTGCCCGCGCAGCGGGCAAGCAAAACGCGGCGGGGGCAAGATCCCGCTCGCCGAGCACAAGACTGCGCGCCGCGTTTTGGCGCGTTGCCGCAGGCAACGCGGGTCGCCGCCCGAGATACGGGCGAGCTCGCCCCATTCAATAACCTGTTCCATTTTATCACAAAAAGAAAAATATTGCAGTAGTTTTGAGCAAATTTATTTTCTCATTTTATTTTTTTGCATATCGCCGATATGGGAACGGTCAAAAGCCCCCACAAAAGGCTGTAAAACGGGCATATCTGCCCCTTTACGTTGAGCTTCATATCGCGATAATCCCACACGTTCAGCTTAAGCTTTAAATTAACTATGCAGCCGGCGACGAACTCCACGCCCGTTATTACAGCCGAGCCCACCGCGCATTTTACGGGCAGATGCATTTTGTCAAATTTTTTAAATATCTTAAACAGAGCCAAAAAGCAGGTCCCGCCCGCCATAAACATCGACCAATGAGTTTTTCTCCTGCATATTATTTCAAGCATGGCGTACGCCGTTCCGCCGAAGGCGAAAAGCGCGCCGTTCTTTTTTAATTTCATAATAAAAAAACACCACCGCAGTTATTTTCGACTGCGGCGGCGCAAAATATACTTGTATTAAAAAATCATGCGAGCCTCGGCTTAATTATAAGGTGCGTTCCTCAGCTTCGCCCCCGTCGGCTCTCTCAAGCTTTTTGAGCGTGAGCTTTGTTATCCTCTGCTCGCTGACTTGAGTTATCGTAAAGACGAAGCCCTCAAATTCAAAGCTCTCGCCCTCGTCGGGTATCTTTCCGAGCCGCTCGAATATCCAGCCGCCGACCGAAACGCTCTCGCTTTCAAATCTGCTCTCGTCTATTCCGATAAGCTCCGCCAGATCCTCAAGGTCATAGTCGCCGGAAAGCTCCAGAGTATCGTCCCCGATTTCCCTGTAGGGCGCTTCTATCTCCTCGTCCTCGTCCCATATCTCGCCCACAAGCTCCTCTACCAAGTCCTCCGTCGTCACCATGCCGAGTATTCCGCCGTGGTCGTCGGTAACAAGCGCGAGGTTCTGTCGCTTGTGCTTCATATCGTTAAATACATAGGAAAGCCTTTTGTTTTTATAAACATAATACGCCGGCTGTATAATATCCTTTAAATCGAAATTCTCCCCCGAGAGCAGAGCCTCAAGATAATCCCTCGTGTGGAGTATGCCGACTATATTGTCTATGCTGTTTTGATATACGGGTATCCTCGAATACCTCTCCTCGATTATCGTCCTTCTTATCTCCTCGGCGCTGTCGTCCATATCAATGGCGGTCATGTCGACCCTTGGGGTGAGCACCTCCTGCACCGTCTTTTCGTCAAAGTCGAGCGCGGACTTCACAAGCTCTCGCTCCTGCTGCTCGAGCACGCCCTCCTCCTCGATGCTGTCGATTATATATTTCAGCTCGTCCTCGGTCACGCTCGGGCGGTCGTCCCTTTTTCTCACGAGATTAAGCGCAAGCTCCTTGACCTTCATAAACACAAACACAAGCGGAGTGAACAGCGTCATTATCACCCTCATTATGCCCGCCGTGGACATTGCAAAGCCGTCCGCGTGCTCCCGCGCGAGGCATTTCGGGATTATCTCGCCAAAGGTAAGCACTATCAGCGTGACCGCTCCCGTGCTTATCGCGGCTCCCGCGTCGCCAAAGAGGTTCATGCACAGCACCGTCGCTATCGACGAGCAGCCTATATTCACTATGTTGTTTCCTATTAATATTGCGGTGAGCGCCTTGTCGTATCTGTCGGTTATATACACGACGTTTTTCGCCCGCCTGTTTCCGTTTTCCGCTTCATGACTCATTCTTATCGAATTAACCGTTGAAAAGGCTGTTTCGATAGACGAGAAAAATGCCGAGAGCAAAACGCAGATAAATATGAATATGCCCATGACTATGTTTTCCAAAGCAATACCACTCCATTAAAGCGCGGCCGTTCGAGATATTTTTGATACGCGTCAGAAAATACCTATTAATATGTATATTTACATCTCTCCGCCCGCTCTGTTGGATTATACTATATCAGAAAAAGCGGAATATTGCAAATTTATTTATTACCGGCTCAACTCAGGCGCAAAACTAATTCATTATTCAAATAACCGACTGCAAAATCATCTCAAACGAATAAAAAGCGCCCGCCGCCGCGCCGCAAGCGCAGCGCGCGCCCCCAAATTTGCCTGATAAGCCCCAAAAGCTATCAATTTGATTGACAAAAAATTAAAAAAACAATATAATTTAAAATTGACATTACATATAATCGTAATTAATCGGTATTAAAACGGGGGTGCTGTTGTGAGCGACAAAACGATCCTGTCACTGCGTGATATTTACGTTGAATTTGACGGCGAAGTTATTTTAAACAAAATCAATCTCGACATTAAGGACAAGGAGTTTGTCACGCTGTTGGGGCCGAGCGGCTGCGGAAAAACAACCACTCTGCGCATAATCGGCGGCTTTCTTGACAGCTACTCCGGCGATGTATTCTTCGACGGCGAAAACATAAACAAGCTGCCGCCGCACAAGAGGAACGTAAACACCGTTTTTCAAAAATACGCGCTGTTTCCTCATATGAACGTCTTTGACAACGTGGCGTTCGGCTTAAAGCTCAAAAAGCTGCCGAAGGACGAGATATATAAAAAGGTAATGAAGATGCTCGCGACCGTGGATTTGAAGGGCTACGAAAAGCGCCCTATCCACAAGCTGTCGGGCGGGCAGCAGCAGAGGGTCGCGATAGCGCGCGCTCTCGTGTGCGAGCCAAAGATACTCCTGCTCGACGAGCCTCTCGGCGCGCTCGACCTTAAGCTCAGAAAGGATATGCAGATAGAGCTTAAAAATCTTCAGCACCAGCTTCAAACGACCTTTATTTATGTAACGCACGACCAGGAGGAGGCTCTTAGAATGAGCGACACGGTCGTCGTTATGAACAACGGCAATATAGAAATGGTGGGAAGCCCGACAGACGTATACAACGAGCCGGCAAACGCCTTTGTCGCCGACTTTATAGGCGAGGCGAATATTCTCAACGGTATAATGCTTGAGGATTACAGGGTACAGGTTCAGGACTCTGTGTTCGAGTGCGAGGACAAGGGCTTTGACAAAAACCACCCGGTGGACGTGGTTATACGCCCCGAGGACATCGAGGTGACCTCTCCCGAGGAGGGTCAGGTGAGGGGCTCGGTTGTAGAAACGATATTCAAGGGCGTTCACTATGAGATGACGGTAAACTGCGGCGGCTGTATGTGGCTGATACACAGCACCGTTGCCCAAGAGGTCGGCAAGGAGATAGGAATGAGGGTAATCCCCTACAATATACACATCATGGAAAAGCTCTTCCCGCACACGGAGAACGTCTTTGAAGCGGAGGTAGTATCCTGCGACGCTGACAACGGCTCAATGGAAATACTACTTGAGGGCAGCACGATAAAAATCGACGGACAGTGCTTTGACAAGGGCTGCGTTCTTGAAATATCGGTAAAGCCGGAGGACGTTTACATAAGCGGCGAGGAAACAGGTCATCTTGAGGCTTATATCGAATCGGTGATATACAAGGGAATACACAACGAGATAATTCTCGAAACGGACGAGCATCACTGGCTTGTCAGCAGCGACATTGACGAGCAGATAGCCACCTACGTCCAGATGAAGATAAACTTTGACAACGCAAGGTTCCGCGTAGTAAGGGAGGCTGAGAAATGAAATCAAAGGCTCCGTTTTATCCGTACTTGATATGGATGCTGATTTTTACGCTGATTCCGCTCGTAATGGTGATATATTACGCGTTTACGGACTCCTCCGGCAGCTTCACTCTCAGCTCCTTTATCGAGAGCTTTTATTACTCAAACATATTTTTAAAATCGCTGTGGATATCTCTTATATCCACATTAATCTGTCTTGTGCTGGCGTATCCGATAAGCTACATAATGTCAAGGGCGCGGGGCAGCGCGCAGAAGATCCTCGTTATGCTCGTTATGCTGCCGATGTGGATGAACTTTATATTGCGCATTTACGCGTGGGTACTGCTTTTGCAAAACAACGGTCTTATCGACCTTGCGGTAAAGTTTTTGGGGCTTGACGTTCCTCTGCTCGGAAATCAGGGGGCGGTAATACTCGGCATGGTCTACAACTTCCTGCCGTTTATGATAATTCCGATATATACCGTTATGGCGAAAACGGACAACAGCATCATTGAAGCCTCGCAGGATCTCGGCGCAAACAAGCTTAACGTGTTCCGCAGGATAGTTTTCCCGCTGAGCGTTCCCGGAATAATCTCCGGCATAACCATGGTATTCGTCCCGACGGCGAGCACCTTCCTTGTCGCGCAGTACCTCGGCGGCACGGGCGACAAGATGATAGGCGACGTTATAGAGAACATTTTCCAAAGGGATAAGAACGTCGGCTCGGCGCTCTCGCTTATGCTGATGGTGATAATATTCATCTTCCTTATAATAATGAACCGCTTCGGCGATGAGGAGGCGGCGATATGAAAATATTTAAAAGGCTGCCCTCAAAGGTATACATAGCGCTTATTATGGTTTTTCTCTATCTGCCGATAGCGGTGCTTATACTCTACTCGTTTAATTCGGGAAAAACGAGCGTCTGGCAGGGCTTCACACTGAAATGGTACTCCGAGCTTTTCAACAACAGCGTCATCATGAACGCGCTTTACAGCACCCTTATAATCGCCGTTTTGGCCGCGGTCATCTCGACCATACTCGGCACTATGGCGGCTATCGGCATAAACAACTTCAAGGGCATAAAGCGCAGTCTTATAATGAATGTATCAAATATACCGATAATCAACCCCGAGATAGTAACGGGTATTTCGTTTATGCTCATGTTCTCGTTCGCGGGGACAATGCTCGGCTTTGAAATGGGCTTCGGCACCGTGCTTTTGGCTCACATAAGCTTCTGCGTGCCCTACGTTATACTAAACGTGATGCCAAAGCTCCGGCAGATGGACCCGGCTATATACGAGGCGGCGCTCGATTTGGGCTGTAACCCTCTTAAGGCTTTTGTAAAGGTTGTTATCCCTCAGATACTCCCCGGGATATTCTCAGGACTTTTAATGTCCTTCAGCTACTCCCTTGACGATTTTGTGATAACCTATTTCACGCGCGGCGCGCGCTTTCAGACCCTGCCCATCGAAATCTACACCATGCTCAGGCGCAGAATCTCCCCGACCATCAACGCTCTTTCGGCGCTTCTGTTCGCTATAACCCTGTCGGTTTTATTGCTGGTATATATTCGCGACCGCCGGGTAGAAAAAGCGGCGGCTCGCGTATGAGATTATAAAACGAATAATAGAAAGGAAATGAAAAAATGAAAAAAATTATCTGTCTTGCCCTTGCCGCTTTAATTGCGGTGAGCACGGCTATACTCACCGGCTGCGGAGGAAGCGATACCTCAAGGGGAGAAATCAACGTTTTCAACTGGGGAGATTATATTTCCCTTGGAGAGGGCGGCTCTATGAACGTCCTCGACGAGTTTGAAAAGAGAACCGGAATAAAGGTAAACTACACCACCTACGAAACAAACGAGGAGATGTATAACGTCCTCAAGGGCTCCAACAGCTCCTACGACGTTATTTTCCCCTCCGACTATATGGTATCAAAGCTCATAAAGGAAAATATGATACAGCCGCTCGACTTTGACAACATTCCGAATTTCAAGAACATAATGGATAAATACAAGACAACCGACTACGACCCCGAGGGAAAATACTCTGTGCCGTTTTCGTGGGGAGTTGTCGCCCTGTGCTACAACAAGACGATGGTCGATGAAAAGCCGACGAGCTTTTCCGCCTTATGGGACGAAAAATACAGCGGCAACATGCTCATGATAGACAACTCGCGCGACGCTATGGCTATTGCGATGAAGCTTAAGGGCTACGACCCGGGCAATGTGACAAAGGAGAGCATCGACGCCGCGGCTGAATATCTCAAGGAGCAAAAGCCGCTTTTAAAGAGCTACGCTATGGACAAGGTATTCACCGAGATGGAGGGCTCTCAGTCAGCTCTCGCGCCGTACTACGCCGGCGACATTGCCGTTATGATGAGCAACAACGAGGAGCTTGACTATGTTCTCCCCGAGGAGGGCTCCAACCTCTTTATGGACGCTATGTGCATACCCAACAGCAGTAAAAACAAGGCTCTCGCGGAGGAGTTTATAAACTTCATGCTCGAGCCGGACGTTTCAAAGGCCAACATTGAATATTTGGGATATTCGACCCCGAATCAGGCGACGTTTGAAATACTCGACGAGGACATAAAGAACAACAAGCTCATCTATCCCGACGACGAGTATCTCGACAAATGCTACAAGTTCACCGACATCCCCTCGGATTTGTACGACTATATGCAGGACCAGTTCCTCAAGGTGCAATCGTAAAGCGAAAATTTACAGGAGCTCCGCTCCCCCCTGTGACCCTCTCCCGCCGACCGCAGTCAAGCTGCTCAACCAGCAGCTTGACTGCTGCTTTATATTTTATTTATTTGCAGGAGGAGCTGGCGCTCCTCCTGCACCTCCACCCACTCGAACAGGGGATTTTTCTTAAATCAAGCTTTTATGCACGTAAATTATTTTTGTCGCGGAGAGCGGAGCTAAAAATAATATTCCTTGGAAAAAAGGGGTTGCAAGTCGGCGTTACTGCTGTTTAAAAGAGCTGTTGTCAGTGCTTTGACAACAGCTCTTTGTTTGTAATTTTATAATATTTATGATTATTATATCGCTCTCTATCTTACGAATATCTTATAGGCGAGGTGTGTTAAAAACGTCAGCGCCGCCGTAATCGCCAAGCCTATCGCGGCAAATATCAATATCGAAATAAAGCCCGTAGTGGTGACCTCGTCGCCGCCGACCATCCCCCGAATAGTAAAGTAGGCGCTGATACCCGTCAGCAAAGCGGTAAAGGCGGAATTAATATGCGTTCTGCCTATTGCGGTAAGCAGGCACTGAACAAGCGTGTGTCCGAAAAGTATTGCGATTATCGTGATTATCAGCGAGGTGTTAGCGTACACATTAGTAAAAAGCCTTGCGTTCCACATATAAAGGAAAACCAATACTGCCGCCACCGCTCCCAAAGCGACAGCGGCTGCCTTTATGACGGCCTTTCTCTGCATTTTAGCTCTGTATCTGCTGTCATTTTTCGCAAATACAGCCGTCACTTCGTCGCTGTATTTTTTCCACTCAGTTGATATCTCCGACTTTTCCTTTTGCGGAGCGGTTTTTATCGCGGACTCGGCATAATCCTTTATAAGCTCATACTCATTTACAGAGATATTTACATTTGCAAGGCTGTCCGACATAACTCTGACCATTCCCCACCAGCCTCGATAATCGGAGGGCTTGTTGTTTATAACATATGTAAAATCCTCTTTTGCGCTTTCCGGCTTTCCGAGGGTTTTAAAAAATGTTTCGGCGCTTTTAAGCTTCGCTTCGATTATGTTGTCGTTATCTATCGTAAGCTTAGCGTCGTTTATGTGATAATGCTGATTGATTATAACGTCGTCCTTGACATACTGCGTATGGCAAAACGGGCACACTCCCTTTTGCAGACTGTCGTCAAATTCAATCGGCGCTCCGCAGCTTTTGCAGATTCCCTGTACCAAAGGCATAATAAACCATCTCCTTTATTAATTATATTATTTATCCTCAAGCTCTCTAAGCTCCTGTATTTCCTTTTTGTCAAGGCGAATGGAGCCGTCCTTTACGAGCTTTACCTCCTTGACCTTAAAGGTGTGCGGGGCCGCCTCGGGGGATTTGTCCATCTTTACCTTGAGCGTTCCCGTTATCAGATTCAGGTCTATTACCTCGCCCCTGCCGTCCGGAGTGTTGACTATCGCGCCTATCTTCGGGCTGCGCTTTAAAAGGTCGAGATACGCCTCCTGCTCGTACTTCAGACAGCACATAAGTCTTCCGCAGGTGCCGGAGATTTTAACCGGACTGAGCGACAAGCCCTGTTCTTTAGCCATCTTTATCGACACGGGCTGAAATTCGCCGAGGAAGCTTGAGCAGCAAAACGGCCTGCCGCACACGCCAAGCCCGCCGAGCATCTTCGACTCGTCGCGCACGCCTATCTGTCTAAGCTCTATCCTCGTGCGAAAGACCGACGCGAGATCCTTTACCAAGGCGCGAAAATCCACCCTGCCATCGGCCGTAAAGTAGAAAAGCACCTTGCTGTTGTCAAAGGTATACTCGGTATCGACAAGCTTCATATCGAGGCCGTGCTTGGCTATTTTTTCCTCGCATATCTTAAAGGCTCGCTTTTCCTTCTCCCTGTTCTGTTCAATTATCTTCATATCCTCCTCATTTGCTCGCCTGATAACGCTTTTAAGAGGGTGGATTATTTTTTCGTCGTTTAATTTTCTGTTCGGCATAGCGACTATGCCACATTCTACGCCTCGAGCGGTTTCGACTATGACCCTGTCGTTTTCAGAGAAGCGCTCCCCATTCGGATCAAAGTAATATATTTTCCCTACCTCTTTAAATTTTACTCCAATGACCTCAAACATTTTATCCTCCATTTTACACAAGCCTTTAATAAGCTTACTTCGGTATTATATCACAAATATTTATCGTTCCAGAGATTTTTGCTAAGAGCCGCCGAAACCAAGGCAAGGCTGACGTTTCTTTCGGCGTATTTTGCCGCCTCGGCTATGCTTTTTTGCATATTCATAAGCCCCCTGCGCTTAAGCGACCTTGATAGCTTATTGACGACCGCGTCGGCGCTTGAGCGTCCGGTTATCTCGCAAAACATCGCGCCTCTTATCGTTTCGCTCAGGCTTTTCAGCACGTCGAGCGTCTGCTGTCTGTCGTCGAGCACGGCGCAGGCGTACATCAGCTCAGACTCTCTGCTGCGGCACAGCGCCAGGGCTATATTGTCGGCAAGCTCTTTTATATGCCCGTCATTCCGCTCGTCTGTATCAAGCTTAAACACCGTACAGCGCGAACGTATCGTCTGCAAAAGTCCCGCCGCGTTCTCGCAGAGAAAGATGAACATCATCGGCTGCGGCGGCTCCTCGATGAGCTTTAACAGCGCGTTTTGCGGCGCGGCCTCCATCTTGTCCGCCTCGGGTATTATATAGACCTTGCAGTCGCCGTCGTTCGGCTTATACACGGCATCGGCGCATATCGCGCGCACCTCGGATATTTTTACGGTGTTTCGCTTGCCCTCGAGCTTTGCAAAGTATACGTCCGGGTGATTTCCGCTTATAAGCTTTTTACAGGCTCTGCAATCTCCGCAGGGTCTGTTCTCGCCGGTGCACACCGCCCACTGAGCTATCAGCCTTGCACAGCGTTCAAGAGCGGTCTTATCGGGCGACTCAATGGCGACTGCGTGCGGCGCACGGTTTTCCTTCATCAGCGCGCGCAGTCCGCTCGGAACCGTTTTCTCAAACTCGCTCAAGCTGTCCCCTCCCAAACGCGCAAACGATCGCGCATCATATATTATATATAATAACATCTTAGGCGCGGAATTACAAATATTTTTTGAGAGCACCGTATGCATTATGATTTTAAGGAAAAATACACCTAAGCCGTTTTACACGCCGTTCTCCCTCAGCCATTTTACGGATTGCCTCAACGCCTCTACTGTCTTTGTTTCAAGGACGCAGCCGGCGTTATTTTCCTTTGCTAAGCTTAACCTACTCAAAATATCTATTTCTCCGCTGCCGAGCGCCAGATGATTCCTCGGCGGAGCTTCGAAGCCGTCGTGAATATGAAAATGTATAAGGCGCTCCTTATGCTTTAATATAAACGGAACGTCCTTCTCTCCGCTCGCTTTAGAGTGGCCAATATCCCAAGTCAAGCCGAAGCTCGGGCTTTCCAGCAGATATTCAACGGCTTTTTTCTCGTAGTCGAAAAAGCCGTCGGTATTTTCGACGGCTATCATTATGTTGCTGTCGCCTATCCATTCCTCACAGTAAGAGCGAAAATCGGCGAATGATTTCATATACGTATCAAAATCGCGTTCATACATACGAACCTTTTGATTAGGCAGGGTGATGTAAATTCCGTGATTCATATGCATATTCAGAGTGAGGGGGCGACTGCTATCCCCATAGCGGTCACGCAGATACTCCAGCTTTTTTGCGACCTCGACGCAGCGCCGCACCGTTTCCAGATATGCCCCTGTTACCAGGCTGTTAAAATCCGCAACATTCAGGTTCTCGTCCAGATGAATGGTGTAATAAATACCCGCCTGCTCGGCGATTCTAAGCAGGTTATCCGTCTGCTCCAAACATTCTATTTGGTATTCCGGAAAGTTCATATTCAGTTCTATGAATTTAAGCCCCAAGCTTTCGCAAAGAGCCGCGTTCTCCTCTAAGGTCTTGTTCTCGACAAGCGTCGGCATTCCAAAGCGTATCATCGGTTTTTTCTCCTCGTTGATTTTGCATATTAATGTATAAATTGCGCTCCTTTTTCTCTGCGTTAGGCTGCGCGGAATTTTATAACCCGCTGTTATTATTGCGGCTCCGCTCCCCTGTCAGCAAATCTGAGATTTCCTTTCTGCCCTGCTCGCCGAAGTCGAGCGGCGAAAAATCGAGCTCATATTGAAGCAAGCCTTCCTTGCTTCTTTCTTGTTCCGCCAGCACCTGACCGGATCTGCCAAACAATGCGGTCGGGGCCGTCTGAAAGCTTGCGGAGGTATTCACGGTCAGTATAGCGCATACATTCTCAACCGCTCGAGTGCGAATGTGGGAACGGATCAATTCATACCGCTGTATGTCCTCCTGCTTGGAAATATCATAAAATAAAATGATATTCAAATCCGTATCCTCCCGGTACAATTCTCTGAAATATTCCGGAAATCTAACCTCAAAGCAAATTCGAACACCGATTTTTCTATCCGAAAGCCGGAAAACGCCTACGTTGTGGCCGGAAGAAAAATTGTTTTCATCATAGCCCCAAAGCGCTCGTTTGGAATAAACTAAAGGCTTGCAATTCGGCATAAAAACCACCGCGCTGTTGTATATTTTCTCCTGCTCTTTCAAAATCGTCCCCAGTACGATACAGAGTTTCTTTTCCGATGCAACGATTTGCAATTCTTCTAAACAAGCCATTACACGATTAAAATCCACCGCTGCGGAATTTGGAATATCATACGGAGGATATCCTGTCAACGCGCATTCCGGGAAAACCAGCAAATCAAGTTTTTGTGAAGCCGCCTCAGAAATTGCCTTTAATATGGTCTTTCGATTTTCGTCTATATTTCCCGTAACCCTAAACTGATACGCGCCGATTCTCATACCTGCCTCCACATTTCATTCTTCTATGCTATTTAGCATTGTGTATCTTTCCTTCAGTACGCCAACGCCGCCCTCTAATCGCTGTTTCCTAAATTACAATTTAATTCTCTAACCACTTAGCCACGCCATCTTCGTTATTACTTCCTATTACTGCCGTAGCTGCTTGCTTAAGCTCATCAACCGCATTACTTACAGCATATGCCTCATCAGAAATATTAAACATATCAATATCATTTGTGCCATCGCCAAACGAAACAACCTTGCTGCATTTTAATAGCTCTTTCAACTGTAAAATTGCATTTGCTTTAGATGCTTCCAAGGGCATAATTTCTAACCATTGCTCTTTAGTGTAAATATCCTGTTGAAAAACAACGTGATATTTTTCTTTATATTTTTCAAAGAAAGGTTTAAGTTTTTCTTTTGCATCAATACAGGTAATGTAAAACATATTACCTTGTATCAGTTCTTTTGTGCTTTGAACCTCTCTCCATCTTTTATCACCTCGGCGAGTATTCAAAAATGCCCGCATACCATCATTACACTTATCAGTAAGAAATAAAAAATATTCAATGGAGTCAATGTATGAATATACAATTGGGTATATGTCATTAGTAAATAACTCAGTCAAAACTTCTTTAATTTCATCATGAAAATAATTCGAGATAAGAATTTCTTCCGAAACATTATCAATAACAAAAGCTCCATTATATACAATTAACGGAATTTTTGCATTCAAGCCTTTTGTAACCTTCTTTGCAGTTACATAAGACCTTGCTGTTGCATATGAAAATAGCCCGCCATTTTCTGTTAGTTTGTTTATCACATTACATGTATACTCGGATATTGTTTCATCACTTCTAAGCAGAGTTCCATCTAAATCTGATACATATAAGCATTTTCCCATTTAGTCACCGTCCTTTCATTCTTCTATGTTATTTAGCATTGTGTATCTCTCCTGTAATACGTCAATGTCGCCCCCTAATCGCTGTTTTTTCTCAAGGGGGCTGTGGCTGTATGAAAGCCTGCGGATATATTCAAGGTCAGTTGCTTATCGCTTTTGCGGCTATTTTGTGTTCACCCGCGAAATCAGCGCTACGCACTCCACATGCCTTGGGACAATAGCGTGAATAAAAATGCCGTTATCTACGCTGTCCACACGACCCTCGGCGTTAGGAATATGCCGTTGACCAGTTAAGTCAGGACACCCGGATCGATTTCATTGCCTCGGCAAACTGGAGATTTGCTATTCTGCCGTAAAAACATATTCTATAGGCTTGATGTCAAAAGTTTGCCTTAATATAGTTTTTCAGAATAGTAATCCTATCCTCGGTATCAATTCCATCTTCGTTTTGCGGAACAATGATTGTCTCTACCACGGAATCATCTTCGTTCCTACGTCTTTGATAAGAAGAGTTGTTACAAATGATATGCTCGTCTCCGAAAATCAGCCTCCGTCCCATGTCATCCTTTGAAAGATGAGAATCATCAGCAACCTTCAAATACGGATAATATGAGTTTTGAGAAAGCTGTGTTCTCGTTTGCATTACCAGGAACATATACGGATTCTCTGCAGCGGCGTTGTTGTGCATTTTTCCGTAAGACCCTGGGCGATACTCGCGGTACTTGATGTAATAGTATCTAAAGGGAAAAACATTGTTATTCTCGCATTCCTGCAGAAAATCATCAGATATTTTTTTGAGGATTTCGTTCGAGAATTCTTCATTAGTAGCCAGTAATGAAATCAAAATCTTCTTTGTATTTTCAAAACCGGAATTGGCGCTCCTGTGGAATAATGCGGTCCAAGCGACTTGATATGTGGAGCCATACTGATAGCGCCACTTGTTTCTCTCCACTTGACCATAATCCCCAAGAGCCATAAGCGCGCAGTCAATCCTGTCCAAGCTACACTTAAACAGAGATTCAAATCTGCTTGTGTACGTAAGGTTCTCTAAACCTATGATGCCAATTTGCCCGTTGAGCAGAAAATGATCCTCCAACTCAAATAGGATATCTTCCATATTGGGATTGGCTTCAAGGAATTTAATTTTTTCTTTTTCTTCGGTGAGCTGACTAACATTGAAGTTGTTTTCGATAGATTCATCAATGCCCCCGGTTAGAATGATTGCATCTGCTTCTGCTAAAATAGCGGGCATTCTGTTCCTATCAGTTCTGTCCGAAACCTCATCTTCGGAATTCCGGATAAGGTTATTAACAATACGGATCCTTCTTCTAAAGTCATCTTCGGTTACTTTATCAATATTCTGAAGATAAGTAGTAATCGCATATAGAAGCACAATTCTGTTTAACGGAAACTGCCTGATACGTCCAGTCTTATCAGAATACGCACGTAAACAGTCCTCAAAAATGTTCAGGCTGAATCTGGACTCTACCAGTATTTTCCCTTGCTCATGCTTGTTCGACATGAAGGATTTCAGAAAATCTGTCGGTGAAGCATACCCGGGAATTTTACACCAACAGTCCATGAAACGCTCTAAGGTCTCAATGTTCTTAATTGCATCCGGACACTTTGACGAGAAATACCGCTGAAGAAGGTCAAATTCATCATTGCTTCTTCCAAGCGGTGACTCATTCTGCCGATAACAGATCACGTCACAGATAAATTTGAAATATCGCAAGAACTCGTCATCTATAATATTATCTTCAGAAGAGTTGTTGCCGCTGTCACGGTATTCCCAAAGAAGATCAGTCCAATCCCGGTCAATTTTGCCTATGATGCGGTTTGCAAGATTGTCATCCAAGCTGCGAATCTGGCGTTCGAGTTCCGCTTTGAAATGCTCAAACAGAGTTAATGGCTTGCCTCGCGAATTCATCTTGATATACAATTCATCGGTCAGTCCCATATCCTTAATCGGGAGAAAATAGAATGTTATACACTTTTCTTTGAGTCTTTCCCAAAGGTTAGGAACATCCTTGAACTTGTTATCTATCGCGTCAAGCATTACAAGCATGGAGCTGATTGTAGGATCGTTTTCCCAATCAAGCGGAAACCATGCTTGATTAATGATTTCCTTGGAAATCTTTGTTTTGAAATTCGGCTTGTAATCCACAAGATCAATGCAGAAATATCTGGCGCTGTATCTTGTTTCGTAACTGAACCTTTTCAAAAAACTGTACTCTGCTTCCGAAACGTTTCCTTTCTGGGCAGCATACCAGTGAAGCAAAAACAGGGTAGTAAGTCTCTGCTGTCCATCCAACGGAGTCATGTTTCCCTCGTTATCAATATCGCCATATACGAAATCGAGGGTGATTGGCTTTTCGGTTACAGCCATATATAAAGAGTCAAGGAATCGTTCTCTAATACGGGTTACATCTGTTCCTTTTCGACCCTGTGCATAGTCCCTCTGAATAATCGGAATGATTATTTTCTTGAGTTGTACCGCCTCTGAATCCTCGCCAAAGGTTGTATCAAAAATATCCATAAAGGAGTGAAGTGTAGTGGCCATATTATTCTTCCTCCTTTTCCAGAATTATTGGCTCTTCAAGATAATTGACTAAAACCGTATTCATCGCATCCACATACGCTACTCTGTCCGCATGACCCCAAAAGTGAAGTTGATTATCTGCCGAAGGCGTGTAGTATTTCAGAAATACCATTCTTGTACAAAACGGAATGTACTGGCCGGCCTTGTCCATTTTTATAATCTCATTCCGCTTAACATCAAAAGTTGAATTGTTCAACGCCGCATTGTCCGTTGAACTGAGCAAGGCCATATTCGCAATAGAGTGTAGATATTCTGTGTTTCCTTTTACTGAAAGCAGTTCCACTACTCTCTGCTGAATAGCAAAAAACTCCGGTCCTTCAAGCTTTTCTTTCGCAAGGGCATCGTTCATGAGAGAAACAAGTTCTTCTGATTCATTGCTAACGGATTTTACAGAAGGAATATGAAGTGAAAGCCATTCTTTCCATATTTCCTGGGTTCTTAATCCTTCTGACTGTTGTGCATGAATGTGTTCAAGACTCCAGGTAACTTTACCACCCTTGCCAAACTTGTATTTATCAAAAGGAAACCACTGAGAATTCTCGCCGTTTCTACGAACTGACTCAACATTAAATAACAGAAGCAATGTGGCAATTCTCTTTTGTTCCAAGGGCTTCTCGTAGCTTAAATCTGCATAGTTTACTTTTATTTTGATGCTCTCTCGAATATATCCGTCAAGGGATTCTCTAAACTCATCTTTTGTTTTGTTCTTTGAAAGATCGAATATTTTTTGCAATGTTAGAGTTCCAGAAGCAATAAGATATCCGATTTTATGATAAAGTTCATGGTTGCCGTGCCAGTCCTTCAAAATTAGGAACGTCTGCTGAATTCTGCGCCAGATGCTGTCAAGCGTTTGTGTCTGTCGCATTTCATCAAATTTGAAAAACGTGTAGTACTTCTCTCTATTATCAGCCGGTTTACCCGAAATCAGATCCAAAACAAGGTCGATTCGTGTTTGATAGGCAGTATTCGTTGTATTTGTCAAGAAATACCAAAGGGAATTATTGTGCAGTTCCTTTTCTATGTTGTCCCATTGAAGGGAGATCTCCTCTTGTTTTTCTTTATCAACGTTTTCATCTGTGCCTTTACTGAGGAACATAGCTTTTACCAGTTCTGCATTTGTCAATGGGATTTTTCCAATGTTCAGTCTGGTAAACAAACCTATAGCGTCCTCGGTTTCGCCCACTTCATACCATATTATTTTAACAATTTCATCAAAATACTTGTTTACATTTGTGAGGGTTGATTTTCTGTCTCTTGCGGCAAACCACTTCTTGATGCTCCCATAAGCAGCACAAAGAAACCAGAAATCGATATTTTCATCCTTGCGTGATTCGTCAATCGATTTTAGGAAATCCTCTGATTTATCTCTGGTTTCATACGAAAGGGTAAACCTCGGCTCATCAATAAAGCCGAAGCTCTCTTCATTCATAAAACGATAAATAAGGTAGATGGTCGTTAAACGCTGCTGACCATCAATCAGCTCATATCTATCGCCATTCTTTCTCACCACAACAGGCTGAAGGCAATAGTTTCTCTTGCCCTCTGTAGCATAAATATCGTCAAGTAATCGAACAACTTCGGTTTCGCCCCATCTATATCCACGCTGATACGATGGAACAAAGAAGGCTCCGGTTATATCGCCGACCAATTTTGTTTCAAGTTTTATTTCGTTATTCATAAGAGTCCGAGCCTCCATTACTGTTCCTTCTTCACATACGTGATCTGGATATCGTAACCCAGCTTTTCGAGCATCTCCACGAACACCTTGTTCACGATGCCGTCCTTCTTGTTTATCAGTCTGCTGATGTACGGAGCTGAAGTCCCCACCATCTCCGCAAGCTGCGCCTGGGTGACACGTTCTTCCAGGCATTTGACTTTTACGTCTATATCAAAATCATTCTTTACCATAACGCACCTCGTTTCCGGTGAAATATGATTGCACTTACAAGATAATTCATTATACCACAAGTTTATGAATTTTTCAAGACAGCGCAAAGAAAAAGACACCCGGAAATTTCCGAGTGCCTTATTGCTGTGTGACTGTCACGCGTCAACGTCTATCGTAAGACCGGATTTGAACTCGACCGTGATCCTGTCATCGTGGATCGTGACCTTCTCGATCATTCGGCGGACGAGTATCTCGCTGTATTCCGCCTCACCGGTCTGTTCCTCAATGAAGCCGATCATGGCTTTGATCCTGTCGATTTCGTCTTTGCGGAGCGCCGCCTGCGTCAGAACGTTCTGCCGCCTTTCGCGGAGGGATACTATCCTTTCGCCGATCTCCTGGACGCGGGCTTCGTCCCTCCCGGCATCGAGAAGGTCCATCTGGCTCTTGCGGATCATATTGTCGATGACCTCAATCTCCTCATCAACGTCGCAGCCGACAACGCTCTCAATGTTCTCCTTCAGAACCGGGATGATATCGTCCCTGTTGGCATAGGCCATGTTCACGGCTGATGCAATCGCGGCGTGCAGGTCTTCCTCCGGAACTGTTCGCGCGGGGCATTCCTGTCCGGTCGTAAGCCTGCTGACGCACCGCCATACCACGGGCTTCTCATTTCCGACGGACCATACGACCCGTCTGTAGATGTTGCCGCAGTGAGCGCAGATTACGTTGCCAGTAAGAGCGTATTTTGAACTGTAGACGCGCTTTTTGCCACCCTTGTAAAGAGATGACCGCCTTGCGATCTCCTCCTGCACCAGGAGGAATGTCTCCCTGTCGATGATGGCTTCGTGGCAGCCCTCCACATAGTATTTCGGCATTGCGCCGTCATTGACGCTGCGCTTCTTGTCGAGGACGCTGACCGTATAGGTCTTCTGAAGGAGCGCGTCTCCAATGTATTTCTCGTTGGTGAGGATCTGCTTGATGTTCGTCTCATGCCAGCGGGCGTGCTTTGCGCCGTTGAGAATGCCGTCAGCCTCAAGCCCACGCCGTATCTTCACGAAACTCGCTCCTTCCAGGTATTCGCGGTAAATCCGTCTTACTACCTCGGCTTCTTCTGGCACGATGACAAGTTTTCCGCTTTCGTCCTTCGTATAGCCGAGAAACCAGTTGTGGTTGACCTGAACCTTGCCCTGCTGATTGCGGAATTGGATGCCGAGCCGGACGTTCGCCGACAGGGATTCGGACTCCTGCTGTGCCAGCGCCGCCATGATGGTCATAAGCACCTCGCCCTTGGCGTCGAGCGTGTTGATGTTCTCCTTCTCAAAGAACACGGCGATGTTCAGTTCCTTCAGCTTCCGCGTGTACTTGAGGCAGTCGACCGTGTTACGGGCGAAGCGGCTGATCGACTTGGTAATGATCATGTCGATGCGTCCGGCCTCGCAGTCGGCTATCATACGGTTAAAAGCCTCGCGCTTCGCGGTTCGTGTGCCGGAGAGGCCGTTGTCCGCGTACACCTCGACCATTTCCCATTCCGGGTTGCCGTTGATGTAGGAAGTGTAGTGCGCCACCTGGGTCTCGTAGCTGGATTCCTGCTCCTCGAAATCTGTGGAAACGCGGCAGTAGGCGGCGACGCGCACCTTCTGCTTTTTCTCCGCGGGCTTCTGCGTTCCGACAGTCCGCACCGCAGGGATAAATGTAATGTTCTGAGCCATAGCCATTATTTGTTCACCTTGCCTTCGATCCGACCGTATGCGTACTCAGCCTGCGCTATAGGGTCGGTATATTTCTGTGTGGATTTTTTCGTATAAAAGTCCGTGTATATCACGGGGACCGGCTTTTCCTTCGGCTGAATCCTGTCTCTGCCGAGAGCCTTCTCTCGCCGCCGCTGTTCGTCCTGCACGGCGTTGAAGGTTTCATCGTCGATGATCCGCGGATAAACGTCATCACCGAGATAGTGCCTGTTCTGAAGGATGCGCTTTATCTCACTGTGGGTCGCCCGGATGCCTGCCACTTCGGCGGCGCTGTCACGCGACATACCGAGAAGATAGTACGAGAACAGTGCGGACAGTCTGGCAGCCTCCATTTCATGCACCTGCGGTCTGCCGTTAACGATCACATATCCGAACGGTGTGTGTTTCATAGCCTTATATCCTTTCCCGGAAGACGGGACCGCACTTCATGACGAATCCGACTTCCTTTCTGCTGAAGAAGATGGCGCGGTCAACGTGCTTCGTGAAAACCTCGTCGGAGAATGCCGTCAGCCGTTCCGCCCCGGCGGTGTATTTGAGCAGTTCGTTCAAAGCCGTCTGACGGTCAAAATCCAGGTCGGGGTCGCCCTCGATGCCGGCGCGGAGGGAGTGGATCTCTTTTTCCTTCTGCGCCAGGGCGTCGAGTTCCTCTCTATACACGGCGGCGTCAAGCAGTCCCTTGGCGAAGAACCTGTCCGCCGCCTGCCTGCGTTCGGCTATCGTTTCCAGTTCGGCGTTCAGCCCCTCAAGGCGGTCGATGACATCTTTGTTCCCGCCGCCGAGCAGTTTGCCAGACATGGGAAGCAGAACTGCATCCCGTCCGTAGATCAGCTTGTTTATCATATTCACGAACGCAGCCTCGACGTCCGCGCCTCTCACCGGGAGCTGCCGGCACTTCTTTTTGTCCCTGATGTGCGTCTCACAGCCGTACCAGACCTCGCCGTATATCATTTTCCGTTTGCATTTTCCGCCGCATTCGCCGCAGAACACCTTGCCGGACAGGGCGTACCGCTTCGAGTACTTGTTGCCTTTGGTGATGCCTTTCTCCCTGGCGTTGTTGTCGACGGCGAAGTTTGCAGCCCGGAAGGTCTCCACGCTGACGATGGGATCGTGATGTCCCTCGATGCGGTACATTCCTTTTTCGCCGCGGTTCACACGGGAATTGAAGCGGTCATCCTTGTAGGTCTTCTGAAAAACGGCGACGCCGGTGTAGGTTTCGTTGCGGATCATTCCGAGAACAACGGAACTTTGCCACCTGCCGCCCCGCGCTGTCGGTATTCCTTCTTCCTGCAGCTCACCCGCGATCTTCGTGCCGGACTTGCCCTCAAGAACCGATGCGAATATGCGCTTTACAACTTCAGCCTTCTCCTCGTCGATGACCATTCTGCCGTCCACGTTTTTATAGCCGTAGGCCGGTGTGCCGATCACGTAGGTGCCGTTTTGGAAGCGCTTCTGTATGCTCCATTTGTTGTTGTCCGAAAGGGAGCGGGATTCGTCCTCGGCAAGGCTCGACATGATGGAAAGCATCAGTTCGCCCTCCATCTTGCCTGTATCGATATTTTCCTTCTCGAAGAAAATGTAAACGCCCATCGCGCTGAGCCTGCGGACGGTCTCCACCGTCTCCACGGTATTACGGGAAAAGCGGCTGATGGATTTTACGAGGATATAATCGATGAGGCCCCGGTCGCAGTCGGCAAGCATACGGAGCAGACCGTCGCGCTTGGCCATCTTCGTGCCGGAGACCCCTTCGTCGTAATACAGACCTGCGTATTCCCAGTTCGGACAGCTCTTTATGAACTGTTCGTAGTGTTCCTTCTGCGCGTCCAGGCTGACAAGCTGATCGGCGGAGTCGGTGGATACTCTGGCGTATGCTGCCACGCGGAGTTTCTTCTCCGTTTTCGCCGCCGCGTCGATCTTTGTTATCCGTTTCATTGTCTCGCCTCCTGTCCTTAAAGGGGTATAGTATATATCACTCTGAAAGCCCGGAATATCAAGTCAATTACGGGATAAATCTCGCAATCAGCGGCGAGAATTTCTCGCGGTTTTTCGCCATGATCTTGTCATATTCGCCGGGGGTGATAAACCCCTTGTCGAGCAGTTTCTGAGTGATCTGACCGGCAGCGATGTAATAGAACTCACGGCGCATATCGTCGTCCGTGCGCTCGACTTTCTGTTCCGGATGGAACACGCCCTGTATCTCTGTTACGTTCATAAAAAAACACCTCCTACCGGGTAGCCTTGGCAGGAGGTGAAAACTGACGGTTTGAGGGAAAATATCAGTCTTTTTTATAAAAATCGCAGACGTAGCCGTCGGCGCGGAGCAGAAGACCCTCCGCCCAGGGAGGAACTCGCCCCATCTGCTCACAGAGGACGTCGAGGCTCATACGGGGGTCGGCTTCGATTATGATCTCGTCATGAACGTGGGCGACGATCTCACAGCACCGCAGCGTCTTCATCGCGTACATCAGAATGTCCCTGGCGGTCGCCTGCACGATGTTCTCCACGAATTTGGGACCGTAGGATTCGATGCGCTCCCATTTCTTCGTGCCGCCGACTCCTTCATAGGTGACGGACTCGCCGCCGAAGCGGTTCTCTCCGATACGGGGCTTGACGTAGATAAGGTTTCTGCCGGACGGAAGCGCTATAAACAGCATTCCGCTCTGGTAGAACATCCTGACCCTGCCGATGCTCTGCGGCTTCCGTTCCTTCACGACCTTTTTCACAGCGGAGTCGATGTCCCACCAGAAGCGGACGATGTTCGGATTGGACTGCCTCCAGGCATTCACAAGCGGCTGAAGTTCCTCCTCGGCAAGTCCCATCTCAAGAGCGCCCATTGCCTTGAGCGCACCGACCGATCCGCCGTAGCCGAGCGCCAGTTCCGCAATCTTGCCTTTCTGCCGAAGGTGTCCGTTCACTCCGTGTTTCTTCACGGGGACTTTGAACATCTGTGACGCCGACGCGCAGTAAATGTCGCCGCCGCTGCGGAAGACCTCCGTCCTCCACGCTTCTCCGGCAAACCAGGCAATGACCCTCGCCTCGATGGCCGAGAAGTCCGCCACATAGAACCTGCAGCCGTCCTTCGGAATGAAAGCCGTGCGTATCAGCTGTGAAAGCGTGTCCGGGATATCGTCGTAAAGCATGGACAGGGTTTCCGTATCACCGCTCCGCACGAGCGCTCTCGCCGCGTCAAGGTCCGGCATATGGTTCTGGGGAAGATTCTGCAATTGAACGAGCCTGCCGGCGAAGCGCCCGGTCCTGTTCGCGCCGTAGAACTGGAACATACCGCGGCATCTGTCATCGGCGCAGGCGGCGTTCTCCATTGCCTGATATTTCTTCACCGACGATTTGGCAAGCTGCTGACGGAGAAGAAGCGCCTCGGAGACGTCGCCTTCCGTCTCGCCGATCAGCGCGGCTACGGTCTTCTTGCCGAGGGTGTCGGTCTCCACACCGTTGTCCGAAAGCCAGGATTTCATCTGTGCCACGGAATTGGGGTTGTCGAGTTCGGTCAGCTCCCGCATCGAGGCGGTAAGGCTGTCCCGTGTCTCCGCGTCAAGCGCGATGCACCGTTTAACGAACTGCATATCCACGCGGATGCCCCGGTCGTTGATCTCCTGGTCGAGATGATACTCATCCCACACCGCATCCGGTACGGGGAACTTCGACAGCTTCGACTGTATCTGCATCTCGGTCTCCACATCACGGAGGTTATAAGCCTTGTATCTGTCCCACTTTTCCGGGTCATGCTCCGGCAGATTCCTTGTCCGTCCGCCGTTTGTCTTCGTGGGAGCGCACGGTGTGGAGAAATACCGTATTAGATCCCGCCCCTCGGTCAGCTTCTGCTTCTCAAGGCCCAGAACAGCACCGACCCCTTCCAGGGACAGCGGCAGACCCATATATGCAGACCACACCATCGAGCAGCGCCAGGTCTCCGGGTTTAGGAAACGGGCACATGCCGTGGACAGCGGATGCCGGTCATGAAACGGGTCGAGGCTGATCCCCATATCTGACAGATACCGTGAAAGGCAGACGCGCTCGAACTGCGCGTTGAACGCCCACTTGGTCACGGAATCGTTGGTCAGCGCCGACAGGACATCCGCCGGCAGAGTCTCCCCGGAAGCGAGGTCTATGACGCGCACCTCACCGCCGTCCGCACTGTATCCGAACAGAAGGATCTCAAAGTCCGGGCTTTCCGCGTATTTGTACACGCCGCACTTCTGAAGGCTGACCGATGAATACGTCTCAATGTCGATTTCAAGATTTCTCATACCGATCCTCCATAATGAAAATGAGGCGGCAGAGGGAGAAACTCCATGCCGCCCCGGAAGCCTTACTTCGTGAATTCCTTCATGCGTTCCGCATGGTATTCGGCGTCGCGCTTTTCGCGTTCAGCCTGACGCTTTTCGTTCCTGCGGTCGTTGATGAACGTCTGGATCCCGACGAACACCCATGTGAGGGTCGCCAGGGAGAAAGTGCCGATGAGAATGTTGACGAGCAGTTCGGTGACTGCGCTTACGGTTGAACCTTCCATGTCCGCACCTCCTTAAGCCAGGAAATCGTCATCGGCGAGGGTGGCGAAATCGTCAGCCGCCGTGGACTTGCCGCCGAGAGGCTCACCGTCTCTGACCTTCTGGATGTTGCCCAGACCGCAGGCGACGCCCTTGTTGCCGTTGGAGTTGAAGGCGTAGAAGTTCAGCGAGACGCGGGCATAGCACCCGGAGTAGACCTCGCTTCTGTCGAGGATGGGCTTGACCTGCCTGTCCACGATCTGCGGAGCCGTAGTGGAATTGGCGTTGATGAACCAGTGCCCCTTATACGCTTCGTCGTCGCGCTCGACATCGCCGTCGCGCAGAGGCAGCTTGATCGCAGCCTTGCTGGGCTTCTTTCCGCCGAACTTCGCCACGCCTTCCTCGATGGCGGCGTCAATTGCCGCGTTGATGGCGCTGACGGTCTCAGTGTCGGACTTGGGGATGAGGACGGATACAGAATATTTCTCCGCGCCGCCGTTGATGGATACGGGCTCCCAGCCGTGGAAGTAGGACAGACGGGTGCGGGTGCCGGTGATAACCTTGGTTCTGTTTGAATTGTTAGCCATTTTAAATATCCTCCTTGATTTCGTAAAATTCGTTAATGGCGTTTGAAACGTTCATGGCCGGACGCCTGTCCGATTTCGGAACGAGAGTCGGTCTGCCCGGCGCTTTGGTGATGAGGCCGCCGAGAATTTCCTCAAACTTGTCTTTGCCCATCAGTCTCTGCATTTCGGTCAGCGGGATAAGGGACTGACGGTAGATATCCTTATAACCCGCTTCTTTTGCCGCTTCCGCGACGGCTGC